>NZ_JARFIS010000001.1:0-716189 GCF_029076575.1 Faecalibacterium sp. DFI.5.82 | reverse complement strand
CCTTGGTGCGGGCCTTGCGTCTTGCAGACCGCTGCGCCAAAAATTGCTTCCTGAACATCAAGCTCCAACGCTTTCTGTTCCGGGCAACTGCATCAATGCCCTCTTGCGGTGCCCTGCATCCGCTTCGGCCCTTGGTGCGGGCCTTGCGTCTTGCAGACCGCTGCGCCAAAAATTGCTTCCTGAACATCAAGCTCCAACGCTTTCTGTTCCGGGCAACTGCATCAATGCCCTCTTGCGGTGCCCTGCATCCGCTTCGACCCTTGGGCGGGTCTCGCGTCTTGCAGACCGCTGCGCCAAAAATTGCTTCCTGTTTCCGCCGCAGGCGGCGGTCGCAATTTTAGCCCTTAACGGCACCCATTGCGATGCCTTTGGTGAAGTACTTCTGGAAGATGAGGAAGATGATGATGATAGGCACAGCAGCCAGTGCAGCACCTGCCATGATCAGACCGAAGTCGGTGCTGTTTTCCGCCTGCAGCTTTGCAATGCCCAGAGAAATGGTCAGGTTGCTGGTGCTGGACAGCATGATCAACTGCATGAAGTAATCGTTCCAGCTGTTGATAAAGGTGAAGATGGCCAGAGCACCGATGCCCGGCTTGACCATGGGCAGCACGATGCTGATAAAGGTCTTGGCTTCACTTGCGCCGTCAATGCGGGCGGCTTCCAGCATTTCTGTGGGGATGCCCTCGCTGAACTGTTTCATCAGGAACACACCGAATGGCCAGCCGACGATGGGGAAGATGACAGCCCAGATGGTGTTGTAGAGGTTCAGGGCACTCATCTCACGCAGCAGGGGGATCAGAATGACCTGCTTGGGCAGAGCCATTGCGCACACGATCAGGGTGAACAGGAGCTGACGGCCCACAAAGCGCTTCTTGGCCAGTGCATAACCGGCCATGGCGGCGGTGATGCAGGTCAGGATCATGGAGACAACAGCCATGAACACGGTGTTGATCATCCAGCGCAGGGCAGCAGGAGCGGTGGGTCCGACCGAGAAGTAGATGGGATCGCCGTCGGCACTGAAACATGCACTGAAGGGGATGGCCAGCTGCCACAGCGGAGCGCTCTTTCCGGCAAACAGCTTCTGGTAGTTGGTCAGCACCCACTCATGGGGCCACCACTCGGGGGTGGTGGAGTTGATGGCTGCACCGGTTTTGAAGGAACCGGTGATGATCCAGTACAGCGGGAACGCAAAGGTCACGGCCACGATGCTGATCAGGATCAGGGTCAGGATGGTATAGGCGCTGGCCTGCTTGAGCTTGCTGGGGTGACGCTTCAAGGGCTTTTGCTTTTTTGCAGTTGCAGCAGTTGCACTCATTGTTACGCACCTCCTCAATTATTCTGGTTGCCAGCCTTGAACTGGATCGCAGACAGGATGGCAATGATGATGGCAAGCACAACACCCATGGCGTTGCCGTAGCCGTAGCGGTACAGCTTGAACGCGGTGTAGTAGATGTAGTACATGATGGTATCGGTGCTGTGGTTGGGGCCGCCGGAAGTCAGCAGCTGGATCAGCGCAAAGCACTGGAAAGAGTTGATGGTGGTGATGACCAGGATGTACAGGGTGGTGGGCATGATGGCGGGCCACTTGATCTTCCAGAAGCACTGGAAATCGGTCGCGCCGTCCACTTCGGCAGCCTCTACGATGGACTGGTCCACGTTGCCCAGGGCGGAAACATACAGAACGATGGGCTGGCCCACAGAGGTGGTCAGCAGGATGAGGATGATGCAACCCAGAGCGAACCGCTCATCGCCCAGCCAGTTGATGTTCTTGTCGATCAGACCCAGCGTCTTGCCCAGATAGTTGAAGATGCCGTAGTAATTGTTGTACATCCACTTCCAGACAACGGTAACGGCAACGGAACCGGTGACAACGGGCAGGTAGAACACGCAGCGGAAAAGGCTGGTGGCCCACTCGGGCAGATCCACGATGGCGGAGCTGACCCACAGCGAGAAGGCGCAGGTCACAGGCACCGACACGATAACGATGATGAAGGTGTTCTTCAGAGCGCCCAGGAAGATCTTATCGGCGAACAGTTCTTTGTAGTTTGCAAGGCCGACAAAGACATCGGCGCGGTTCATGGTGGAATCAAAGAAGCTCGTGACCACGCAGAGGATCATGGGGTAGATGACGAACCCCAGAAAGAAGATCAGGCTGGGCAGAAGGAAGAGATAGGATGCGATGGTCTCCTGCCGGACCAGTGCGCGGCTGCGCTTTGGCTCTTTGACTTTTACGGTGGTAGCAGCCAAGAAAATCACCAAACCTTTCGTTTAGCTCCGGTAAAATGACCGGCTCCCGACGGAACTTGCAAAAAGAATGCCCCTCCCTCGCCGGGATTATCGAGGAAGGGGCAAGGTTTATAACGTTGCGATGAAAAACTCAGGCGGTGCGCTTATGCCTCGGCAGTGGCGGCAGCATTTGCGTTCTCAACAAAGGTAGCAACGGCCTGCTCAACGGGCTCGCCGGTGCCAACGCGCTGCAGCATGTTCCACCACTCGGTACGAGCAGTTGCCCAGCCCGGGGTGATCTGGTAGTAATCGCCCAGGAAGCCCATGAACTTGGTGTACTCGCTCATAATGTCGTTGCCGGCGTAGATGTCGCCAACGCTCTCACGAACAGGGAAGTAGGTGGAAGCCAGAACGCTTGCGCCAACCTGGTCGGGGTCAGCAGCGATGAAGTCGATAAAGGTCTTGGCTGCTTCGATCTTGGCCTCGTCGCCGTTGTCGAAGATGCCGAAGCCCCAGATGCCGCCGCACAGCTTGGGATCGCCGCTCTCGGTGGGGAAGGCCATGGGGAAGATCTCGTCGCCGCTGTTGGTCAGGCCGGCATCGTTGTTGTCGGAGTTCAGCTGCTGTGCAATGTTCCAGCAGAATGCCATCTGCAGAGTGCCGTTGCGGAACAGGGTGATCTCCTCGCCGCCGTTGATGGAAGCATCAAAGTTCACGCCCTTGGCATCGTACAGAGCCTGAATGGCCTTGATGTTCTCGGGGGAGTCAGCGGTGTACTTGGTGTGCTCGGCATCGGTGAAGGTGCCGCCGTACATGTTGTTGATGATCGCGCGGGTGCCCTGGTCGCCGCCCTGGCCGCTGCAGTAGATGGCTGCAACATTCTCATAACCGCCATTGTACAATGCGTCAACGGTCTTGAGGAAGCCGTCGGTGCTCCAGGTGTGCTTATCAGTATCAATGTACTGGTCTGCGCCCACTTCCTTGACCTTGGTCATGTTCACGGCCATGCAGTGTGCGGTCATGCACAGGGGATACTCATAGTAGTCGCCGGCATCGTTTCTGCAGGCGGACTCAACGGAAGCGTAAATGTCCTTCTTGGCATCGTCGGTCCACAGGTCGTTCAGGGGAGCCATAACGCCCTTTTTGCCCCAGTTGGCAACCAGGCGCTCGGGACCTTCCATGATCAGGTCGGGTGCGCTGCCGCCCTCGATGGCGGTGTTGACCTGGTCATCACCATTGGTGTAATCCAGGTACTCAACGGTGACCTTGATGTCGGGATATTTTGCGTTGAAGCTGGAGATCAGCTCCTGCACAGTCTCGTCCTTGCCCCAGCCGCCGATGGGATATGTCCACAGCTTGATGTTTGCGCCAGCTGCGGTGCTTGCCGCTGCAGAAGCTGCAGTGGAGGAAGCAGCAGTGCTGCTGGAGGAGCTACCGCCGCATGCGGCCAGTGCACCGGCTGCACTCAGGGCACCCACGGCCTTCAGGAAAGAGCGGCGAGAGATACTGTTTTTCATAAGAAACTTCTCCTTACTCATTGATGTAGTGCGATTCTGCTCTGCGGCCCTCGTGTGGGAACCGCTTCTATTGGCCTTATTATAGAAAAATATTTTCATTTTGTCTATCGGCTGTCTGCCCAATAATGAAAGGATTTTCTTGTGGATGTCGCACAATTTTAGCGAAAAGACTGGCATTTTGGGCAGGATTCACGGAAATTTTGAAAGTTGTAGCTATTTTGTAACCATTGTAGAAAAATCACGCTTTTTGCTGGTGAAAATAGTTTTCACTCAAAAAAGAGGGGAAAATCCGGCAAATTGAAAAGGATTTTCACAAATAAGTCATACTAATGCGGCGAATTTGGGCGCTCTGCACAGAAACGATCGCGAATTTGTAGTCAAAGCCCCTCTTGCCAAGCGGCTGGGATTCTTTTATACTTTTCTTAAAGGAAAACTTCCCGACAATGGTGTTGGCGTGTGCGGCCGGCCCTTCCGGCGGGAAACGGAGCAGGAAAAAGGAGACCATCATGTCTACGACCACAAATTTCTGGGAGCTGCTGCAGCAAAGGCAGGGCGAACTGACAAAATCCGGCCGTGCTGTAGCAGATTACCTTGTCCACCATGCCGACGAGGCACAGTACCTTTCCATTTCCTCCCTTGCGCGGGAATGCAAGGTAGCAGAGGCAACGGTGTTCCGCTTCTGCCGGGCATTGGGCTTTGAGGGCTACCATGAGATGCGCATTTCGCTGGCGCAGGCCAACGCCACCGGTGCGCTGGTCAACCAGCATGAGCCGGAGCCGGGCGCTACCACCGCCAGCCTGTGTGAGCACGCCAGCGGCCTGTTTCTCACTGCCATCAACGGCACCCAGAATTCTCTTTCGCCCGAAGCCGTGGAGCAGGCTGTGGATCTGATGCGTGCCGCGCGGCAGGTGTTCTGCCTGGGTCAGGGCGGCAGTATGCTGCTGGCCAATGATATCTGCGCCCGCTTTTCCAGCCTGTCCAATAAGTTCCGCACTGCAGGGGACAGTCATCTCCAGATCCTGGCTGCCAGCCTGATGGGCCCGGAGGATGTGGTGCTCTTCATCTCCTATTCCGGCGCGACCCGCGATATGCTGGAAACGCTGCGCACGGCCAAGGCATCCGGCGCAAAGATCATTCTGCTCACCCATTATGAGGATTCGCCCGGCGCAGCCATGGCAGATGTGGTGCTGCGGTGCGGCGCGCAGGAAAGCCCGCTGGATTCCGGCAGCATCCCCATCAAGGTGGCGGTGCTTTATGTGGGCGAGGTGCTTCTGCTCCGCTATATGCTGGATGACCCAGAGCATACCAACGAAGCCCAGGACCGCACCAGCGAGGCGGTGGCCATCAAGTTGATCTGAATAGTAAAACAGGCGGCATCCAACTTCAGTTGGTGCCGCCTGTCTTTTCGTTATCAGAGCGCTATAGTTTCATCCGGGAGCTGCTTCTGGTAGTAGGTCACCTTCCACCGGATATTTTCCGGTTCCACCGGCGCAAAGTGGAGCGAGGAACAGGCGGTGCGGGTATCACCCTGCTGCTTTCCGCTCACAAAGATCGCCGTTGGGCCGTCTGCCCCGCCGATGATGCCAATGGCTCCATCTTCCGTGGGTGCGTCGCTTTTCCGGATGGGCTTATCACTAGAGGCGCAGTCGTTCACCTGCACCCAGCCGGTGGTCATGGCGGGGGTCAGGGTGTAAGTCATTTCCACAAATTCCCGGGGCCATTCCATGGGCGGCCCCATGTGGGGGAGGTCACTCTCCGGCAGCCGGGCCGGTTTCAGGTCTTTGACCGTCAGCACGCAGGGCACACCGGTGACGGGATGGGCAAACTCCACGACCTTTCCGGGCGCTGCCGTGAACTGCACCGCTTCGGCAGGCTGTTCCCGCTGGGTGAGGGTCAGTGTCAGGCTGGTGATGTGGGTAGGCCTGCGCTTTGTCGCCCAGGGAAAGCTCCACTGCCGGAGATCCCAGCCTTGTTCCGGGTCAAGCCCGTAGTGCTTCACGATGTCCCGCGCGGCCTGTTCACCGCTGCAAACAATCTCCTCTTCGGAGCGGAGGGGGTTATAGTATTCCCCGGCACCGCGGCTGTACTCCACGGTTTTGCCGTTGATGGCTACACTTGGCAGATAGTCAAAAGAACCAAACGGGTCCTCGGCTTCGGCCAGTTCGACAACTTCCGGCGGGCATTCGTCAATATCCATCCCTTCATAAGCGGCCAACTTCTGGTAATGCGCTTCGATCGCTTCACGCTCCACCCGGCGGCAGATGTCTACAACCAGCCCTTTTCCACAAAGGTAAATCGCCGGGATGATGAAATGCTGCCCGCCCCACACCAAGTGTGCCCCGCAGGACACTTCCTGCCCGGGGCGGCCCCGATGCGGGCGGTGACAGCCCGGATTGTCCTCAAAATAAACCTTCCACTCCATCTGTGTTCCGCCTTTCCATACAGTTTTCTCTATTGTAGCGTAGGAAGGATTTTCCGTCAACCGACGCTTTTTCGCTAGGTGCCGCTCATATCCTGCCGCCTGTCCGAATAGACTGTTTCCGAGAAGCAGACGCAGAAGGTGCGGCCTTGCCGCCCGGTGCGGACGGGAGAGAGGAGAGAGCAATTTGGAAAAACAGGAGTGTTTGGAAGCCACTGTCTGCCGGGAGATCGGGGCACGCACCGGCGGAGAGATCCTGATCGGGGTGGTGGGGCCGGTGCGCACCGGCAAGAGCACCCTCATCAAGCAGTTTATGGAGCAGCTGGTGCTGCCCGCCATCGGCCCGGCGGACGCAAAGCTCCGGGCCCGGGATGAGCTGCCGCAGTCAGCGGCAGGGCGAACGATCATGACCACAGAGCCGAAATTCATCCCGGAGCAGGCAGTGCCGCTCCAACTGGAGGGCGGCGGGGAATGCCGCATCCGGCTCATCGACTGTGTGGGCTATATGGTGGAGGGAGCCATGGGCCACGAGGAGGACGAGAAGCCCCGCATGGTCAAAAGCCCCTGGTTCGAGGAAGAAATCCCCTTTGACCTTGCCGCTGAGACCGGCACCCGCAAGGTCATCCGGGATCACTCCACCATCGGCATCGTGGTCACCACCGATGGCTCCATCAGCGAGATCCCCCGGGAAAACTACCTGCCCGCCGAAAAGCGGGTGGTAGAAGAGCTGGAAGCGCTGGGCAAACCATTTGTCATCCTGCTCAACAGCACCCGCCCGGATGCTCCGGAGACAAAGGCTCTGGCTGCAGAGCTGGAACAGGCATACGGACGCACGGTCCTGCCGGTGAGCTGTCTGGATCTGCAGAAAGATGACCTGCTGTCCATCCTGCAGCGTGTCCTCTACGAATTTCCGGTGCGGGAGCTGGATTTTGCCATTCCCCGCTGGGTGACGATGCTGGAAAAGGGCCACTGGCTCCAGAACGAGATCTACACGGCGGCGCTCCAGTTTTCAGAGAAGATCAGCCGGATGAAGGATGTTCCGGCCCAGAACAGTGCCGGAGCGCTGGCCGGAGATTCGGTGCAGGAGTCTGCCCTGAGCGGCATGAACCTTTCCGACGGCGTGGTGCGGGTGACCGTTCTGTTGAAGCCAGAGGTGTTCTACCGCGTTCTCAGTGAGCAGACGGGGCTGGAAATTGGCGACGAAGCGGGCCTGATGCCCTGCATCATTGAGCTTTCCCGGGCAAAGCGGGAGTACGAGAAGATCCGCAGTGCACTGGAACAGGTGGAAGCCACCGGCTACGGCATCGTGATGCCAAGCATCGAGGAGCTCTCGCTGGAGGAACCGGAGATCGTCCGGCAGGGCGGGCGGTACGGTGTCCGACTGGAAGCCAGCGCACCCTCCATCCATATGATGAAAGCCGTCATCCATACCGAAATCAGCCCCATTGTGGGCACCGAGAAGCAGAGCGAGGATCTGGTGCAGAGCCTGCTGGGCGATTTTGAAGCCGACCCGGAGAGGCTGTGGGAATCAAACATCTTTGGCAAGAGCCTGCATGAACTGGTGAATGAGGGATTGCAGAACAAGCTCCTCCACATGCCGCAGGAAGCCCGCACCCGCCTGCAGGAAACGCTGGAACAGGTCATCAACGATGGCTGCACCGGATTGATCTGTATTCTGCTGTAACATAAAACGACCCTCTCAGTCACGCTGACGCGTGCCAGCTCCCCCGAAGGGGGAGCCAACGCATCTGACAGGAAGAAAACTGCTGATTTGCAGAATCTTACCTCGAAGCTGCAATTGCCTCTCCCTTTGGGAGAGGTGGCAATGCGGAGCATTGGCGGAGAGGGTCGTTCTTATTTTTGATAAAACCTCAAACAGCCTTCAAAACTGCTCAATGTATCATGGAATCGAATCCCCTGTGCGGCCAGCTTTGAGCTGTCCATCACAAGGTTGCGGGAGAAATCAGCAGGCTCGATCTGCACCTGCACGCCCAGCGCTTCGGCAAACTGCCGGGCCGTTGTGACCATGTCGGCATCGTTCCCGCTGCCAAAATTGTATACACCGCCGGGCAGCTGTAAGGCGGGGAAGAGCTGTTCCACCACTTCCCGCACCCAGCTGACACCCCGGTGATCGTGTGGCGAAAAGCGAACGGGAGTACCGTTTTGTGCGGCCTGCAGCAGGTTCAGCAGCAGATTGCCCCGAAGGGGCAGGCCATCACCGGGCAGATCGTACATCCACGGAGCCCGCAGAAGCACCGCCTCCGGGCAGAGCGCAAGGACCCGCTCCTCGGCCTCCAGTTTGTGGCGGCCATAGGTATTGACAGGGGAGAGCGGCAGCGTTTCGGGCAGGGGGCCGGGCTGGGTCACACCTGCGTACACCTGATCCGAGCTGAATGAGATCAGTTTGGCCCCGGTGTCCCGTGCAGCTTTTGCCATCCAGATGGGCAGTTTAACGTTGGCACGCTGGGATTCCTCCGGGTGCTGCTGGCAGTAGCCGGTATCGGACAATGCCGCCAGATGCAGGATGACATCAGGCTGCACGGTTTCCACAAAACGGCGAATGGCGGATTCATCGGCAGCGGCCAGAGATCCGCGCGGGAAGGTGAAAAGCTCTGCACGGCCCTGCCACTGGTGCAGTACTCGGGAACCCACAAAGCCGGAGGATCCGGAAATTAAGATTTTTTTCATGATGTTTTCCTTGCGCGTACTTTTGCAAAACGCACTTGTTCTAAAAGAATGCTGACGGTCTTAGAAGTATCAGTCCACGAGAAACCGCCATCGTAACGGGTCAGCGTTGCATCATCTGCCAGAATGTCAATCAGTTCATCCTGCTCTGGCATGAGCCGGGCAGCCCGCAGGGTCAAATAGGTGTCCCGCGTAACAAACAGCGTGTAAGGACTTGAAACCTCAAACCAGATAGGCTCGTTGTTTTTACTGAACGTGCGCATCAGGGCTTCCCACCGGGTCTGTGTGACGCTCAGGAACACAATGGGGGTGTCCCTGTAATAACGTACCTGATAGCCGACTGTGGTGTAATAAACTCCTGTCTTTGCATTCCTGACTGCATTTTTCTGAATGGTGTGGATAGATCCGTAGGAATCAGAGGGAAGTACTTCATGGGTCTCTTCTACTACAAGATCTTCGACCGGCAGGTCCACATAAGAGTGCATCATCCAGTAGCGCCAGCCAAAGAAAGCGCAGATCAGGGCCAGCAGTCCGCCCACAGCGGCCAGCGTGATTTTTACCTGCCGGGCGCGCAGATTCTTTTTTACGGTGCTCAGGGCCTCAGCGGCCTCAGCGGCCTGCTCTTCCTGTACCGCAGTTTCCTGGGGCGGGGCGTCCATTTCAGCCAGCAGGGCAGAGCAGGCGGCACAGTCGCTCAGGTGCTCTGCCACATCGGCGGAAGTCTGTTCGTCGCAGACGTGATCTTTATAAAGGGGCAGAAGGTCCTGAACCAGGTAGCAGGGTAGTTTCATAAGATGGCCTCCTTCATTTTCATTCGGGCGCGGTAAAAGGTCACCCGCGCCCAGCTTTCGGTCTTGTGGTGCAGTGCGGCGATCTCTGCAAAGGTCAGTTCGCCGTAGACCCGCAGCCAGAACACCTCCCGGTACGGTTCGGGCAGGGCATGAAGCTTCTGGTAAAGGCTCAGTGCTCCTTCCCGCTGCTCCAGTTCCTCCCCCGGCAGGGGGGCGGGGCTGGGCACATCCGTCAGAGTGTCGTCCAGCGGGGGCAGTTCCCGCTTCTGCCGCCGGTATGTATCCGTCAGGGTGTTTTTGGCAATCTGACACAGCCAGACATTCAGTGCACAGCCGCCCTTGAACCCGTCAATGGCATCCAGCGCCTTGTAAAAGGTCTCCTGGGTCAGTTCTGCTGCCAGTTCCTCGTTTTGGCACAATGTCATCAGGTAAGCGTACACGGGCTTGTAATACTGCAGATAAATCTGCTCAAAACTGCGGTGCTCCATGTGCGCATCCCTCCTTTTTGGTGTGTTTTGGAACCGGTTCGCCCATAAGACGGCAAAACCGCCGGAACGTTACAAGTTTTCCGAAAAAATTTTCAAAGACCAAAAAGCCGCCATGGCCTACCCAGAACCACAGCGGCAGAAAGCTCAGTGCACCAAAAATAGTTCCAGCACAAGCACCACGGCACAGCAGGAAACGGACACCTGAAACAGACTGGCTCCGAACCATGCGGCGGCGATGCCCACTACCAGCGCGGCTGCACCGGCAATGGGGCTCTGGGTGGCGTTGATGATGGCCGGGAAGGTCATCACGGCCAGCGTTACATAGGGCACATAGTAGAGAAAGGACTGGATGAACTGGTTTTTGATGGGTTTGCGGATAAGGGTCAGCGGCAGCACACGGATGGCGTAAGAAACGGCGGCCATCACAGCGATATAGACCCAATTATTGTAGGTCATGCCTGCACCTCCTCAGTTCCGGCAGCTTCCGGTGCTTCGGGTGTAACAGGGAACAGAACGGCTGCCCCGCAGGAGATCAGCACCGTCAGCAGGATGGTGCGGGTGCCGTCCGAAAGGGAAGCGATGCCGGGCAGACAGCCGCAGGCAAAGCTCAGGGCAAAGCTCAGCATCACCAGCACGGCAACAACCCTGTTCTTCCGGGCGGGGGGAATGATGATGGCCAGGAACATGCCGTACAGGGCCACACTCAGGGCGCTGACCACACGCACCGGCAGCAGATTGCCCGCAATGATGCCCAGCGCTGTGCCCATGGCCCAGGCGGGGGCCGCCAGCGCTATGGCACCGTAGGTGTAGAACGGGTTCAGATAGCCTGGCCGTGCGATCGTGATGCCAAACAGCTCGTCGGTGACATCGTAGCCGATGATGAGCCGGTGGAAGAACGGCGTGCCGGGGGCAAATTTCTGGGCCAGAGCGCAGCTCATCAGCAGGTAGCGCGCGTTGGCGATCAGGGTGATGATGGCAACTTCCAGATAGGTGGCACCGGCAGCGATCAGCGAAAAGGCTGCATACTCACCGGCAGAAGCATTGTTGAACAGGCTTGCAAAAAAGCCCTGAATGGGGGTCAGCCCCGCATTGCGGGCTGCAATGCCCAATGAGAACGAGACAGCAAAATAGCCCAGCGCAATGGGCACACCATCCCGCATCCCCTCGCAGAATACCTTGCGGCTGAATGCGTAGGGCTTTTGAGTGGTTTCCATGAGTGGTTACTCCTTTCCTACTTCAAGACACAAAAATAAGTATAGCACATCCGGTAGGAATTGACAAAAGAAAAAGGCTCAGGTTTTTGATCGAAACCTGAGCCTTTTTCAAAGAAGGGAGCGTGGCTTAATCCACAACATCCTCAAACTGGCTGTTGTACAGGTCAGCGTAGAAACCGCCGGCCTCAATGAGCTGGTCGTGGGTGCCCTGCTCCACAATGTCGCCGTCCCGCATGACAAGGATGAGGTCTGCATCCCTGATGGTGGACAGGCGGTGGGCGATGACGAAACTGGTACGGCCCCGCATCAGGTTGTCCATAGCAGTCTGGATGCGCTGCTCGGTGCGGGTGTCCACGCTGCTGGTGGCCTCGTCCAGGATCAGGATGCGGTTGTCGGCCAGAATGGCCCGGGCAATCGTCAGCAGCTGCTTCTGGCCCTGACTGACGTTGGAAGCGTCCTCGTTCAGCTCCATCTGGTAGCCGCCGGGCAGGGTGCGGATGAAGTGGTCGGCATTGGCGGCCTTGGCGGCGGCAATGACCTCTTCGTCGGTGGCATCCAGACGGCCATAGCGGATATTCTCCATGATGGTGCCCTTGAACAGCCAGGTGTCCTGCAGCACCATGCCGAAGCCCTCGCGCAGAGCACTGCGGTCAAAGTCGCGGATGTCGTGGCCGTTCAGGGTGATGGAGCCGGAATCAACATCGTAGAACCGCATGAGCAGCTTGACCATGGTGGTCTTGCCGGCACCGGTGGGGCCAACGATGGCGACCTTCTGGCCGGGCTGCACCTTACAGCTGAAATCGTGGATGATGGTCTTTTCGGGCACATAACCGAACCGGACATGGTCAAAGGTGACCTGACCATCGATGCAGGCAGGGTCTGCCCGGCGGGCAGGGTCGGCCAGCTGATCCTCTTCGGGCTCGTTCAGGAACTCGAACACGCGCTCGGCAGCGGCGGCCATGCTCTGCAGCATGTTGGACACCTGTGCCAGCTGCTGGATGGGCTGGGTGAAATTGCGGACATACTGGATAAAAGCCTGGATATCGCCGATGGTGATGATGCCGTTGGCGGCAAAGATGCTGCCGACGATGGCGACAGCCACATAGCCCAGGTTGCCCACAAAGTTCATAATGGGCTGCATCAGGCCGGAGAGGAACTGGCTCTTCCAGGCGGATTCAAACAGCTTGTCGTTGGCGGCGTTGAAGTCCTCCAGCACGGCGGCCTCCCGGTTGAAGGCCTTGATGACGTTGTGACCGGAGTAGACCTCCTCCACCTGACCGTTCACAACGCCTAGGGTGGCCTGCTGGGCCTTGAAGTATTTCTGGCTGAACCTGACCACCAGCATCACCAGTACCAGAGAGACGGGCAGGATGAGCAGTGCAATCAGAGTCATTTTGGGGCTGATGGACAGCATCATGATCAGCACGCCGATCATGGTGGTAATGCTGGTGATGAGCTGGGTCACGCTCTGGTTCAGGCTCTGGCCCAGGGTGTCCACATCGTTGGTGATGCGGGAGAGCACCTCGCCGACCGTCCGCTTTTCAAAGTAGGCCAGCGGCAGGCGGTTGATCTTCTCGCTGATCTGGCGGCGGAAATCGTAGCAGACCTTCTGGGAAAGGCCGGTCATCAGCCAGCCCTGAATGAAGCTGAATGCAGCGGAGCAGAGGTACATGGCCAGCAGGGTGAGCAGGATCTTGCCGATGTAAGCAAAGTCGATGCTGCCGATCCCCCGCAGCTTGGCGATCCAGCCGGTGGCAAGGGCCGTGGTGGCCTTGGCCAGAATTTTGGGGCCTGCGATATTGAAGATGGTGGAAAGGATGGCAAAGACCATCACAACGATGAGGGAAAGCTTATACTGGCGCAATGCGCTGAGGAGCTGCCGCAGAGTGCCCTTAAAATCCTTGGCGCGCTCGGTGGTCTTTTTTCCGGGTCTCGGCATATCACTCATCCTCCTTTCCGGTGTTCAGGTCTTGCAGGTTGAGCTCCTTCTGGCTCAGCTGGCTCCTGGCAATCTCCTGATATTCAGGGCAGTTGGCCATGAGCTGCGCGTGAGTGCCCTTGCCCACCAGCCTGCCGTCGTCCAGCACCAGGATCTGATTGGCGTGGAGGACGGTGGAAATGCGCTGGGCCACGATGATCACGGTGGCGTTGTCAGTCTCTTCCTTCAGCGCACGGCGCAGGGTGACATCCGTCTTGTAGTCAAGGGCAGAGAAGCTGTCGTCGAACAGATAGATCTTCGGATCCTTGGCAATGGCACGGGCGATGGAGAGTCGCTGCTTCTGGCCGCCGGATACATTGGAGCCGCCCTGTGCAATGGGGCTTGCATAGCCCTCGGGCTTTGCGTCGATGAACTCGGTGGCCTGTGCGATGGAAGCCGCCTTCTTCATGCCCGCATCGGTGATCTGCGCACCGCCGAATTTCAGGTTGCTCTCGATGGTGCCGCTAAACAGAACGCCCTTCTGGGGCACATAGCCCAAAAGGCTGTGGAGCTGCTCCTGCGGCATCTCCCGCACATCGATGCCGTCGATGGTCACGCGGCCGCCGGTGACATCATAAAAGCGGGGGATGAGGTTGAGCAGGCTGGATTTGCCGCAGCCGGTGGAGCCGATGATGGCTGTGGTCTCGCCGGGATTTGCGGTAAAGCTGATGTGCTCCAGCGCGTCGCTGTCGGCACCGGGGAAGCGGAAGCTGACATCCTCGAACCGAACCACGCCATCCCAGTCCTTCTTTTCGAGGGCGGGCTTTGCGGTGGCAGCGTCGGGATCATGGATGGAAGCCTTGGTGCGGCAGACCTCGTCGATACGGTCAGCAGCCACACCGGCACGGGGAAGCATCACGGCCACCATGGCCAGCATCAGGAAGGACATGACAATCTGCATGGTGTAGGTGATGAATGCGATCATCTCGCCTACCTGCATGTTTCCGGCATCCATGGCCTTGCCGCCGAACCAGACGATGAGCAGGCTGGTTCCGTTCATAATCAGGGTCATAAAGGGCATCATGGCCACCATGGCGCGGTTGGTGAACAGCTGGGTGCCCATCAGCTCCCGGCTGGCAGCATCAAAACGCTTTTCCTCAAAGGATTCGCGGCTGAATGCACGCACCGGCATCACGCCGGTCAGGATCTCGCGGCTGACGAGGTTCAGCTTGTCCACCAGCGTCTGCATGATCTTGAACTTGGGCATGGCGATGCTCATCAGAACCGTGATGAGCAGAAGCAGAGCGGCCACGTCCAGCACGATGATCCAGGCAAGGCCGGTGTTGCCCTGTGTGACGTGCATCACGCCGCCGATGCCCAGAATGGGAGCGTAGGCCACCATGCGCAGCAGGATGACACAGGTGAACTGCACCTGCTGGATATCGTTGGTGGTGCGGGTGATCAGGGAAGCGGTGGAGAAATTCTCGATCTCCGCGTTGGAAAAGTGGATGACCGAGGAGAAGGTCTCTCTGCGCAGCTCCCGGCCGATGGAAGCCGAAACGCGGGAGGCGATCAGGCCCACCAGAATGGCAACGACCACCATCAGCAGGGTCAGGGCCAGCATCTGGCCGCCCACACGGAAGAGGTAGGCCATCTGTACATCATGGGAAACGCCCTGTGCCTCATATTCCAGGCTGACCAGCAGGGTGGCCTGACTTGCCATGCTGGAAAGGGTGGTCTCGTCCACCTGTTCCATGGCGCTGGCCAGCTGCTGCTGGATCATTTCCCGGGAAAAACCGGGCATCTGGGCCAGGGCTGTGAACTGGCCACAAACGGCATCCAGATCCTCCGCCGTGGGAGCAGCGGTCATGGTTTCTGCTTCAGCCCCGGCCGTCTCCTCTTCGCTCTGGTAGCCGGACAGCGGAGCCATGGCGGCAGCGTTCTGCCCGGCAGGGGCATTGGCATTCTGCGCCGCCGCCATATACAGCACGATATCCGGTGTGGTGACGGCCTCCTCCAGAGCCGTGCGCTCGGCATCGGTCAGGTCACTGCGGAGCTTCAGAACACCGTCGTCCTGAAGATAATATCCGTAGGCATTCTGCAGCGCGTCTGCATCCTCTTCGCTCATCAAAAGCGAGAGGGCATCCAGTGTGCTTTGGCGCACAGTCTCCGGCAGGGGGCTTTCAATGCCGCCCTGCTGGATGCCGGTGTCTACGATCTTGCTCGTGTAATCCGGCAGGGAAAGGTCGCAGTAGGCCTGCACGAACAGCAGAGCCACCACGGCAAGGCAGGCGGCCCAGTGGCGGGCCAGCTGCTTGAAAATTTTACCCATTTTCGTTTTCTCCCTTCAAGTTTGCTTGTTGCTCCGCATTTTCCGCTTCCACAGCCTCCAGCAGCACACCGGTCAGGGAGAACAGCTGCTCCCGCTGCTCTTCCGGGATGCGGCAGATGACCCGCTCAAAGTAACGGCTGATGGCAGTTTCGACCTGGCGGCTGGCATCCAGCCCCTTTTCCGTGGGGCGCACCAGCGTTTTGCGGCGGTCATTGGGGTCTGTGATCCGCTCAATAAGTCCATCCTGCTCCAGCTGGCGCAGCGCGCGGGAAACAGCGGGCAGGGGCTGTTTGACAGCGGCGGCCAGATCAGAAACATAGATAGAGCCGTTCTGGCCATGCTCTTCAATGGTCATCAGCACGCCTTCCAGCATGATGAAATGACACTTGGGGCAGCTTTCCAGTGCCATTTTGGCACCGCGTTTGCCTTCTGTGCTCAGCCGATGCAGATAATGGACCAAGGCGAACAGTTCCGGTGCGCTCTTCTGCGGCATACGATCCCTCCTTATCACTTAACAGATACAAATACTTAACACATGATAATTATTTGCTGATGACAATAATATACCCGCCTGCATCGGAATGCAAGCGGGTAAAAATGAACTTTTTGAAAACTCTGAAGATCCTGCGCATCAAGGAGAAAAAATCACTCGTGGAGCTGACGTTCTTCCACCAGACTCTCTCGTTTGCTGCTGATACGTCCCAGCCCGTAGGCCAAAAATGTGGCGCAAAGCAGGTTCAGCCATGCCAGCGATGCACCGCTGAAGGTGTTGGTAACGCCGATGAGAAGGTTTGCCAGACAGAGCAGCCTCACCATCTGTCCAATTTTGTTCAGGTGGGAGATACGAGAATCCACATCCGAAAACATATCAAAGGAACCTAGCTGGGCGCTGCGGCGGAAATATCCCCAGCTGAAGCAATGCCCAACGCTCTGTGCTTCCAACTCTTCCATGAAACTTTTAAAATCCGGGGAACTGTCCAGCATGGCAAGCCGGATGATGTACTGGCCGGGTTCCGTCTTTTCAAAGGTGTAGGTGCAGAACCCGGCATTCTGCAGGGCCCAGCCCTCCTGCGCCATTTCGTTGAGCCAGCGTTCTTCTTTTTCAAATTCCCAGACCCAGAAATTCCGATGCAGCGTTTTTGTTTCACTCATACCTGTTCCTCCTGTAAAATGGCGCGGCCATTGGCAGCAAGCTCCTCCAGTCGGACCAGCTCCTGTTTGAGCACCTTCAGCCCGGCGGAGGTCAATTGGTATTCTTTTTTGCGGCTTCCGCTTTCCATGGGCAGGGGAGAGATCCACCCCTTTTCGCACAGGGCATTCAGGGCACCGTACAGGGTTCCGGCAGCCAGCCGTACCCTTCCGCCGGAGAGCTGCTGGGTCTCCTGCATGATGCCGTAGCCATGCCGCGGATGATAGAGGGAAAGCAGGATGTAGTAGGTGGTTTCCGTCAGTGCCGGATTTTCCATTATATCACCTCGCTTTGTATCGCTATGCGATATATCATGGATATATTATATCGTTTCTCGATATAACTGTCAAGGGGCTGAAAATAAAAAAGCTCTCCCGGAGGGGAGAGCAAAGACAAACAACCAGAGAAAACCGGTCAACGATCGTGGAACAGTCGGTTATCCACCCAGATGCAGACGCAGGCACCCAGTACCGAGATAACAAAGGAGCTGATGCTGCCGGTGGCATGGATGCCGATGAGACCGAACAGGAACTCACCCACAAAGCTGCCCAGAATACCCAGCACAATGTTGCGGCCGGTGGAAGTCTGGGTACCCATAAAGCGGTTGGCGATGTGACCGGCCAGAGCGCCTACCAGCACGCCCACGAGCAGGGAAGCCAGTAGGCCGATCAGAGAGAACAGGCCCATCAGCACGCCCACCAGAGCGCAGATCAGGGCAAGAACAATCAGGATAGATAATGTGATCATACAGAAGCCTCCTTGGTTTCTTTTGTAGGAATGGCATTTTCTGCCGCGTACCGGCAGATGTCGTTCAGACAGCACTTTTCACATTCGGGTTTGCGGGCGTTGCAGACAGCACGGCCGTGCATCACAAAGCGGTGGCACAGGTCACTGCCTTCCTCCGGCGGAATGATCTTCCACAGGGCCATCTCCACCTTCTGCGGCTCCTTGATGCCATCCACCAGCCCGATTTTATTGCACAGCCGGATGCAGTGGGTATCTGTGACGATGGCGGGTTTGCAGAACACATCGCCCATGATCAGGTTGGCGCTCTTGCGGCCCACGCCGGGCAGTGCCAGCAGCTCTTCAAAGGTGGTGGGCACTTTGCAGTTGTATTTATCCCGCAGCACCCGCATACAGGCCGAGATATCCCGGGCCTTGCTGCGGCCCAGCCCACAGGGCTTGACAATGGCTTCGATCTCATCGGGCTCTGCCGCAGCCAACGCTGCTACATTGGGGTATTTTGCAAACAAGTCCTGTACCACAATGTTTACCCGGGCATCGGTGCACTGAGCCGCCAGCCGGACGCTGACCAGCAGCTGCCAGGCGTGGTCGTAATCCAGCGTGCAGGCTGCATCCGGATATTCTGTTTTCAGCCGGTCGATGACCTGGAGCGCCAGCTCCTTTTTGGCAGAAAGATCTTCTGCCGCAGCGGCTTTCTTCATCTGAACCCCTCGTTTCCCGTAAATGTACTATGATAATAGCATGTTTCGACTTTTTTGTAAATGGGGTTTGTGACATCCATCTGAGAATGATTTTCATTATTGCTCTTGCTGTTCGTGTAAAAATGAGGTATACTATTTCTATATAAGGCCCATGCAGAACAGCAGGGCAGTACAGGAGGGAACGCCCGATGAATGAACCGCTGGCGCAGCGTATGCGCCCCAAAACGCTGGCCGAAGTCTGCGGCCAGCAGCATCTGCTGGCCCCGGGGCGGGTGTTCCGCCGCACCATCGAGAGCGGCCGCATCCCCAACATGATCTTTTACGGCCCGTCCGGCACCGGCAAGACCACCGTGGCCCGCATCATTGCCGAGAACAGCGGCATGACGCTGCACAAGCTCAACGGAACTTCCTGCGGCACGGGGGATATCAAGGCAGTGCTCAAGGATATCGGCACACTGGCCGGGGCGGGGGGCATCCTACTGTACCTCGATGAGATCCAGTATCTGAACAAGAAGCAGCAGCAAAGCCTGTTGGAGTGCATTGAGGACGGCACGGTGACCCTGATCGCCTCCACCACTGAGAACCCTTATTTTTACATCTATAATGCATTGCTTTCCCGCTGCACTGTGTTTGAATTTAAATCGCTGACAGCTGCGGATGTGGAGCAGGGGCTGCGGAACGCCCTGAAAAAGCTTTCAGAGAGCGAGGGTACGCCCATCCGGATGGAGGACGATGCCTGTGCCTATCTTGCCGAGAGCGCGGGCGGTGATTTGCGCAAGGCACTGGGCTGCCTTGATTTTGCAGTGACGGCGGCGGCTCCCGAACCGGAGGGAAAACACATCACGCTGGATATGATCCAGCAGGTCACCCGCCGCACTGCCATGCGGTACGACCGGGACGGCGATGACCACTATGATATCGTGTCGGCTTACCAGAAATCCATGCGCGGCTCCGACCCGGATGCAGCGCTCCACTATCTGGCCCGGCTGCTGGAAGCCGGGGATCTGCCCTCGGCCTGCCGTCGGCTTATGGTGTGCGCCTGCGAGGATGTGGGCCTTGCCTACCCGCAGATCATCCCCATCGTCAAGGCGGCGGTGGATATCGCCAACGCGGTGGGCCTGCCCGAAGCGCGGCTGGCCCTGGCGGATGCAGTTGTGCTGGTGGCAACCAGCCCAAAATCCAACAGCGCCCACGATGCCATCAACGCCGCCATTGCGGATGTGCAGGCGGGTCGCACCGGGCCCATTCCCCGCCAGCTGCAGAACAAGCACTATGACGGCGAGGATGCGCTGGTAAAGGGCCAGAATTACAAGTATGCCCACGATTACCCCAACCACTGGGTCGAGCAGCAGTATCTGCCGGATGTGCTCAAGAATACAAAATACTACACCTTTGGGGAAAACAAGAATGAGCAGGCCTCCCGCGCATATTGGGCGCGGATCAAGGGCGAAGAGAACGTATAAAGGGAA
Source organism: Faecalibacterium sp. DFI.5.82 (assembly GCF_029076575.1). Lineage (NCBI taxonomy): Bacteria > Bacillati > Bacillota > Clostridia > Eubacteriales > Oscillospiraceae > Faecalibacterium > Faecalibacterium sp. DFI.5.82. Next base: position 696,496 of record NZ_JARFIS010000001.1, on the reverse strand, counting down.
GAGAAGGAGAGAGGAAGATGCGTTATTCCAAACAGCGGGAGCTGGTGCTGCGCACCGTGGAGCAGCTTTGCGACCACCCCACCGCCGAAGAGATCTTTGATAAGGCGGCCCCGGAGTGCCCGGGCCTGAGCCTGGGCACTGTCTACCGCAACCTGAACAGTCTGGTGGAGGCAGGCAGGGTGCGCCGGGTGTCCATTCCGGGCAGGGCGGATCGTTTTGATCACACCTTGTGCTGGCATAGCCACCTCTACTGCACGGCCTGCGGCGGCGTGGTGGATGCCGATGTGGACGAGAAACAGGTGATGAGGCTGGTGCGCCGCCAGAAGGATGTTGTGGTGCAGGACTGCGCTGTGGTGCTGTTCGGCCTGTGTGAAGCATGCGCCAAAAAGCAGGCAGAAGGCTGAATTACCCCGAAGGATTCTGAAATTTGCGGTTTCCCACTTGCCCTTATGGCAGAAAGAGGGTATACTAAAAAGAGCTTTTGAAAAATAAGGATGGTTTTTATTGGAATACATTAACTTTGAACACAACGAAACGGCTGCGGAGCTGGTGCGTGCGGCTTACGACACCCCGCCGCTGGCCTTTGTACACAGCTATGGCTGTCAGCAGAACGTCAACGATGGCGAGCGCATCAAGGGCGTGCTGGTGGATATCGGCTACGGCCTGTGCGATAAGCCCGAGGATGCAGACCTCATCCTCTTCAACACCTGCGCCGTGCGGGAGCACGCCGAGCAGCGCGTGTTCGGCAATGTGGGTGCACTGAAGGGCCTGAAGGAGAAAAAGCGCGGCCTGATGATCGGCCTGTGCGGCTGCATGGCCAACCAGAAACATGTGGTAGAAAAGCTGCGCAAGAGCTATCCCTATGTTGATCTGGTCTTTGGTGTGGATGGCATCGATACGCTGCCCCAGCTCATTGCTCAGAAGCTGCAGAAGCATAAGCGCGTGCTGATGGAGCCTGCCCAGCGCCCGGTCATCGTGGAGAACATCCCCATCCGGCGCGAGAGTGAGTTCCGCGCCTGGCTGCCCATCATGTATGGCTGCGACAATTTCTGCACCTACTGCATCGTACCTTATGTGCGGGGCCGTGAGAAGAGCCGCAAGCCCGGCGATATCCTGGCGGAGTTCCGGGGGCTGGTGGAAGCCGGATACAAGGAGATCACTCTGCTGGGCCAGAACGTGAACAGCTACGGAAAGGGCCTGGAAGAACAGGTGGATTTTGCTGATCTGCTCAATCTGCTCTGCGCTGTGCCCGGCGATTACCAGATCCGCTTTATGACCAGCCACCCGAAGGATGCCAGCCACAAGCTGATCGATACCATTGCGGCCCAGCCCCACCTGTGCAAACACCTGCACCTGCCGGTGCAGTGCGGCTCGGATGAATTGTTGAAAAAGATGAACCGCCATTATACCATCGGGCAGTACATGGAATTGATCGAGTACGCCCGCGAAAAGGTACCCGGTATCACCTTCTCCAGCGATATCATCGTGGGCTTCCCCGGGGAAACGGAGGAGGATTTCCAGGACACGCTGGAACTTGTGAAGAAAGTCGGCTACATGCAGCTGTTCACCTTTATCTACTCCAAGCGCACCGGCACCAAGGCTGCCGAAATGCCTGATCCCACCCCTCGCGCGGAGAAAACCGACCGGATGACCCGCCTGCTCAAGGTGCAGGACGAGATCGCAATGGATCTGGTCCGGCAGCAGGTGGGCCAGACTGTCCGGGTGCTGGTGGAAGGCTATGGCCGCAGTGATGGCACCCTCTCCGGCCGGTTGGACAACAACCTGACCGTGGAGTTTGCCGCTGACCCCGCTCTGATGGGCAGCTACGCACAGGTGCACCTGACCGGTGCCCGCGCCACCGTCCTGCTGGGCGAACTGGAAACGTGATCCCGGGGCACACCGGCCCCAATGATAATGTAACTATAAAAACAAACACATCAAAGGAGATTTTTGATTATGGATTGCATCGATCTGTTCAAGCGCGCCGCCATGGCACTGCAGACTGACCCCCGTTACCTGGCTCTGGATCAGGCCCGCAAGGCAAACGACAAGGATGAGGAGCTGCAGAATCTCATCGGGGAGTTCAATCTGGCCCGCATGGATCTGAACAACGAGATCAGCAAGAGCGAGCGCAGTGATGAGCGCATCGCCGAGCTGAACACAAAAGTCAACGACTTGTACGGCAAGATCATGGCTGACGAGGGTATGACTGCTTACAACGAGGCAAAGCGCGACTGCGAGAACCTGGTCAACTACATTGATGCTATCATCAACACCGCAATGAACGGCGGCGACCCCATGACCGTGCAGGAGCCCAGCGAATCCTGCACCGGCAGCTGCTCCACCTGCGGAGGCTGCCACTAACAGGTAAAATGAGAACGCGGCTGCAAATCGCAGGCCGCGTTTTCCTTCCATTCGCAGTTACTTACTGCAAACCGACGGAAAGAAGCAAAGCGGCATAGCCCGCAGGAAAGGTGAACGATTATGGCAGAACTGTCGCCCATGATGCAGCAGTATATGGACATCAAGAAGCAGTATAAGGACGAGATCCTGTTTTACCGCATTGGCGACTTTTACGAGATGTTCTTTGACGATGCACTGACCGCCTCCCGGGAGCTGGACCTGACCCTGACGGGCAAGCAGTGCGGCATGGAAGAGCGTGCCCCCATGTGCGGCGTGCCCTTCCACAGCTACGAGGGCTATGTGGCCCGCCTGATCGCCAAGGGATACAAAGTGGCGATCTGTGAGCAGATGGAGGACCCGTCCAAGGCAAAGGGACTGGTCAAGCGCGATATCATCCGGGTGGTCACGCCGGGCACTGTCATCGAAAGCAGTATGCTGCAGGATGACAAAAACAACTACATTGCAAGCATTTTTCTGAAAGGGAACGCGGCGGGCATCTGTTTTGCCGATGTTTCCACCGGCACGGCCCACATCACCGAGCTGAAACGGGAGAAGATCGTGCCTGCCGTGATCGCGGAGCTCTGCCGTTACCATCCCAGCGAGGTACTGATGAACCCCGGAATGCTGGACTGCCGTGAGCTGACCGGCTATATCAAAAAGAACATGACCTGCTCTGTGGAGCTGGTGGAAGAGGAGCGCTACGCCCCGGGCCTTGTGGCCATCTCGCTGGAAAATCAGTTTGGCCGCAATTGGGATGAGACGACCTCTATTGATAAAAAAGGTCTGGTGCGGTTTGCCATGGCCGCACTTCTGGAATACCTGCACACCACCCAGATCAAAGGTGTGGAGCGCCTGAAGACCGTCATCAGCTACAATGAAGCCCAGTATATGCAGCTTTCGCCGGTGACGCGGGCCAACCTTGAACTCACCGAGACCCTGCGGGGCCGCGAGAAGCGGGGAACCCTGCTCTGGGTGCTGGACAAGACCAGCACTGCCATGGGCAAGCGGCTGCTCCGCACCTGGATCGAGCAGCCGCTGCTTTCCAGCGATGCCATCAACCACCGTCTGGATGCTGTGGAAAGCCTGGTCAACCAGACCGTACAGCGCGGCGATCTGATCGAAGAACTGCATTACATCGCTGATCTGGAGCGTATGATGACCCGCACGGTCTACGGCTCGGCCACGCCCAAAGAGATCTATGCCATGGCGCAGACCTGTGAGCGCCTGCCCAGCCTGCGCCAGCAGGCCGAGAGCTGCGGCTGCGCCGAACTCAGCGAGATCGTCTCCAGGATCGACCCGCTGAGCGATATCAAGGACAAGATCTATGCTGCTGTGGACCCTGACGCACCCTCTACCCTGAAGGATGGTGGTGTCATTGCCAAGGGCTACCACCCCGAGGTGGACGAGCTGCGTTCCATCCGCGATAACACCAAGGGCGTGCTGGCTCAGCTCGAGACCCGCCTGCGGCAGGAGACCGGCATCCCCAAGCTGAAGATCGGCTATAACCATGTGTTTGGCTATTTCATTGAGGTCAGCAACTCTTATAAGGCACAGGTGCCGGAGAGCTACATCCGCAAGCAGACCCTGACCACCGGCGAACGCTACATCACACAGGAGCTCAAGGAGCTGGAAAATAAGATCCTGGGTGCTCACGAGCGGCTGATCGCTCTGGAACACCGGCTGTTCAATGAGCTGCTGGAAAGCATTGGTGCCCAGCTCGACCGCATCCAGCGTACAGCCAACGCCGTGGCAGAGCTGGACGTGCTGGCCGCTCTGGCTCAGGTGGCAGCAGAAAACAACTACTGCCGCCCCACTGTGGATGAGAGCGACCAGCTGACCATCGTGGAGGGCCGCCACCCTGTGGTGGAGCAGATGCTCAAGGGCAGTCTGTTCGTACCCAACGATACCACTCTGAACTGCGGCGAAGATCGCTGCCTCATCATCACCGGCCCTAACATGGCGGGCAAATCGACCTATATGCGCCAGAATGCGCTGATTGCCCTGATGGCACAGATCGGTTCCTTTGTTCCGGCCAGAGAGTGCCATGTGGGTGTAGTGGATGCCATCTTTACCCGCATCGGCGCGTCGGATGACCTTTCGGCAGGTCAGTCCACCTTTATGGTGGAGATGACCGAGGTGGCAGAAATCCTGAAGAACGCTACCTCCCGCAGTCTGGTGGTGCTGGATGAGATCGGGCGCGGCACGTCTACCTTTGACGGTATGAGCATTGCCCGCGCCGTGGTGGAGCACATCAGCGACCCTGCCAAGGGACTGGGCTGCAAAACCCTCTTTGCCACCCATTACCACGAGCTGACAGACCTTGAGGGCACCATCAGCGGCGTGAAAAATTACAACATTGCGGTGAAAAAGCGGGGTGAGGATATCACCTTCCTGCGCCGCATCGTCCGCGGCCCTGCCGATGACAGCTATGGCATCGAGGTGGCAAAGCTGGCCGGTCTGCCCGGCACCGTGACCCGCCGCGCCCACGAGGTGCTGCGCGCACTGGAAGCCACTGCCCCCAAGAACAAGGTGGAGCAGATGGACTTTGACGCGCTGCAGGAGTATAACTCTCCCGCAGTGCCCAGCGAGGTGCTGGAAAAACTGGATGCGCTGGATGTGGAAACGCTGACCCCCATTGAAGCGCTGAATTTCCTGTACGAGCTGAAAAAGACCTTGAAGGGCAGCCTGAACGGCTGATTTCCTGAAAAATCCTAAAAAACAGGGGAGGGAACGAATATGGCAGTCATCCATGTTCTGGACAAGCATACGGCGGAGCTCATTGCAGCCGGTGAGGTGGTGGAGCGGCCTGCTTCCGTGGTGAAGGAGCTGCTGGAAAACGCCATTGATGCCGGGGCAAGCCAGATCACCGTGACCATTGAATCAGGCGGCGTGAAGCTGATCGAGATCAGCGACAACGGTTCGGGCATTGAAGCAGAGTATATCCCCACGGCATTCATCCGCCACGCCACCAGTAAGATCCGGACGGAGGATGATCTGAATCATATCCACACCCTGGGCTTCCGTGGAGAAGCGCTGGCTTCCATTGCCAGCGTGGCGCGGGTAGAAGTACTGACCCGTACTGAGAACGACGAGTGCGCCTCCGTCTACCGCATCGAGGGCGGCGAGGATTATCCGCTGGAGCCCGGTGCACGCGGCGTGGGCACTACCATCCGGGTGCAGGATCTGTTCTACAACACCCCGGCCCGGATGAAGTTCCTCAAAAAGGATTCCAGCGAGGGTACCTTTGTGGCGGATATCGTGGCCCATGTGGCCCTGAGCCACCCCGAGGTCAGCTTCAAGTTTGTCCGGGAGGGTAAGCTGCAGTATGTCACCCCCGGTGACGGCAAGCTGCGCAGTGCCGCCTACGCGGTGCTGGGCCGGGAATTCAGCCGTGACCTCATGGAGCTGGACAATCAGGAGGGGGTCTACCGGGTGTGGGGCCTCATCACCCAGCCCAGGAGCTGCCGCGCCAGCCGAAGTATGCAGTATTTCTACATCAATGGGCGCTATGTCCGCAACCGCACCATGATGGCGGCCATGGAAACAGCGTTCAAAGGCACCACGATGCAGGGCAAGTTCCCTGGAGGAATCTTGCTTCTGGAAATGCCCGCTGACCTTGTGGATGTCAATGTCCACCCGGCCAAGACTGAGGTGCGCTTTGCCCGGGAAAACGATATCTTTGACCTCGTTTATCACGCTGTCAAGCTGGCACTGGCCCAACCGGGCACCGGAGAACGGCGCTTCGCCTTTGAAGAGGATAAAAAGGACAAGGAATCCAACAAATCGGAAACAAGTGATAATGCGACGGAAAATGATGTAAAGAAGAATTACTTTACAGGGCTTTCTGCCATCATTCCGGGCCAAGCCGAGCCGGGAACGCTCCATGAGCATACCCCTCAGCCCCAGCGGAGCTTCCGGAGCTTCACTCCGGCACCGGCAGCAGCACCGCCGTCCCGTCCGGCACCTGCAAGCCACCCGGATATCCTGCCCATGCCGGGCACTGCCGAGGAAAAGCCGACAGAGCACAGCTGGACAACGGTTGCATCGGGCCTGCCCATCCGGCAGGATGCCACCCTGCACAGCCCGGCACCAGCTCCCACGGAGAGTGAGCCTGAAGCACCCGCCTTTGCCGCAGCGCTGGGAGAAGGTGCATTGGACATTGAGCCGGACGGCGTGGATCTGCCCGAACATCAGGACCACATGGCGGCATGGGATCCTGCCCCCAAGGAGGAAATGCCTGCCGCCCCAGCTCCGCAGCAGACCTCTGCTGCCGAGGATACGCCGGAACAGCTGGGCTTTGACGTGCAGGAAGGCCCTGCCCCTCTGCGCTATGTGGGTGAGATCTTCAAGACCTATATCCTCGCTGAGCGCGGGGAGGAGATCTGCATCATTGATAAGCACGCCGCCCACGAACGCCAGCTTTTCGAGAAGCTGGCGGCAAACTATGGAGATGTTCCGGCCCAGCTGCTGCTGGAGCCGCTGGTGGTGGAGCTGTCGGCGGAGGAAAAGACTGCACTCCTCTCCAACCTTGAGCTGCTGGAAAGCGCAGGACTGGAGATTGATGACTTTGGCGGCAACAGCGTGTTCCTGCGCTCTGTGCCCGCGGATGTGGAACAGGGCAGTGCCGAGGATCTGCTGGTGGAGCTAGCGGATAAGCTCTCCAAGGGCAGCCGCGATGCCCTGAGCGAAAAGACCGAGTGGGTGCTCCATTCCATCTCCTGCCGCGCGGCCATCAAGGCGGGGGATAAGACCTCCCCGCAGGAGCTGATGGCACTGGCCGAAAAGATCCTCTCGGGCGAGGTACCGCCCTTCTGCCCCCATGGTCGGCCTTGTGTCCTTAAATTGACCCGGAAGGAGCTGGAAAAGCAGTTTGGACGGATCGTGTAACAAAAAGCACCCGGTGCTGGCCGTGGTCGGCCCCACGGCTTCCGGCAAGACCGCGCTGGGTGTTGCACTGGCCGAGCAGTTCGGCGGTGAGATCATCAGTGCCGATTCGATGCAGATCTACAAAGGGCTTGATGTGGGCACCGCCAAGGTGACCCCCGAGGAGACTCGCGGCATTCCGCACCATGGGGTGGATATCCTGCAACCTGATGAACCGTTCAGCGTGGCAGATTTCACCGCGCTGGCCGGGGCGCTGGAGCATGAGATCTCCGGCAGAGGGCATCTGCCCATTCTCGTGGGCGGTACCGGGCTCTATGTCCAGAGTTTTTTGTATGGTGTCCGCTTTGCTGCTGAGAAAACGCCGGACGGTTTGCGGGAACAGCTGGCCGCAGAACTGAATGAAAAAGGCCCGGAAGCCATGTATGCGGAGCTGCAGGCGGTGGACCCCGAAGCGGCGGCGGCCATCCACCCGAACAACCATGTCCGGGTGCTGCGGGCGCTGGAACATTACCGTGCCACCGGGAAAAAGCTCAGTGAGCAGAAAGCAGACTCACTCCCGCCCGAAAAGCCCTACCGTTCTCTGATCCTTGGGCTGGATTTCCCGGAGCGCGCCCAGCTCTACCGCCGCATCGACCTGCGGGTGGATCAGATGATGGAGCAGGATCTGCTGAACGAGGCAAAACATGTGTGGGAACACCGGGATACTTATAAGACGGCGGCCCAGGCCATCGGATACAAAGAATTCTTCCCCTACTTTGCGGGGGAGAGCGCGCTTGCCCCTTGTGTGGAGAAGCTGAAACAGGCTTCCCGCAACTATGCCAAGCGCCAGCTGACCTGGTTCCGCCACATGGAGGGTATCTGCTGGCTGGATGCCTCTGCCCCGGATGTCCGGGAACAGGCCGCACGTCTCACAAATGAATTTTTAGCGAAAGGATGAGCGATATGCAGGAAGAAAACCGCGAGGGCATCTCCGGCGCACTGAAAACGCTGGCCGCTGTCGTTATCGTGTTTTTGCTGCTGGCGGCATTGTATGTGGGCTATCAGGCAATGCAGGTGCTGTTTCCGCCCAATACCTACGAGACCGCCCTGCTGGCTACGGTGGAGGACACCGTGGATGCCGAAGGAGTGCTCCTGTTTGAGGAAAGCTACGTTGCGGGCGGCGGCACGCTGGGATATCTGGTGGCAGACGGCGAACGTGTTTCGGCAGGCACAGCAGTGGCTGAGATCTACAGCGATGCAGCTCAGGCTTCTCTGCGCCAGCAGTTGACCCAGATCAATGACCAGATCGACCTGCTGCAGCGCTCCCAGAACACCACTTCGGTGCAGCTGGAATCCCTGCGCAAGAACCGTTCCGCCGCTCTGTACGATCTGATGGATTCGCTGGATGCAGGGGACTACGAGGATACCGATGCGGAGAAGGAAAACTACATTCTGGCCCAGAACAAGCTCTGGGTCATCACCGGCGAGGTGGCCAGTTTCTCCGACCAGATCACCGCGCTGACCCAGCAGGCCGCCACGGTGCAGTCCCAGCTGGGCAGTCCGTCCCAGATCACGGCCCCGCAGACGGGCTATTTCATCCGCAGCTCCAGTTCCGGGCGGCTGAACGCAGGTTCTGCCGATATCCTTGCGCTGGATGCAGCCAACCTGAAAGCTTACGTTGAATCCTCCCCGGAGATCGCGCTGGACAGCTGCGCGGGAAAGATCGTTTCAGGCTTTACCTGGTACTATGCCGGGGTGTGCTCGGCCAAACAGGCGGAAAAGCTGCTGGGCAGGGACGGCAAGCCCTTGACCAAGAGTGTTGAGATCCGCTTTCCCGGTCAGGTGGAAACGCCCCTCAAGGCAAAGGTCAGCGAGGTGAACATCGATGCGGAGAACGACATTGCCCGCTTTGTCCTCTCCTGCGAGATCATCAACGGCGATGTGCTCCGGCTGAACTGTGCCGATGCCCAGATCATCGTGGGACGCAACACCGGCCTGCGGGTGCCTGCTGCCGCGGTGCACTACCTCAAGGAGGATGGCTCCGAGGCAGAGGGCCAGGGTGAGAACTACATCCCAGGCGTGTATGTGAAGTACGGCAACCTGGCCCGCTTCTGCCGCATCGACCCTGTGGACGATGCCCACCCGCAGATCACAGACGGTGATGACCTCATCGTTTTGCCCAGCGGAACGGCTGGTTCTGTCAGTCAGGTTCGGCTTTATGACGAGATTATTGTCTCCGGACAAAATTTGTATGATGGAAAACTTTTGTAGTTATTGACATCTGCGGCAAAAAATCCGATAATAGTAAAAGCTATTTGCATCTCTTTTGCAAAAGGCGCCAGGCAGCTGCGGCTGCCCGAATGAAAGGAGCAGATACTATGTCTTTCGTGGATAGTCTCAAAAAGGGCCTTTTCGGCGGTGAGGACGATTACGACGATCAGTACATCGACGACGGCCCCCAGATGGTGAACAACAACAGCGGTCTCGGCGTTGGCATGGACGATGCAGAGGAAGAGCCGGTGGAGGGTGCCCAGAAGAAGAACAAGGTGGTCAATATCCACGCCACCACCCAGCTCAAGGTCGTTCTGGTAAAGCCCGAGCGCTTTGAGGATGCCAGCACCATTGCAGACCACCTGAACAACAAGCGCACGGTCGTGCTGAATCTGGAGTCTACCAACAAGGAAGTTTCCCGCCGTCTGGTGGATTTCCTGTCCGGTGTGGCTTACGCCAACAACGGCCAGATCAAGCGCGTTGCCAACAGCACCTTCATCATTACCCCGTACAACGTGGACATTATGGGCGATCTGCTGGACGAGCTGGAGAACAATGGCGCGTTCTATTGATCCTGCTCCCAGGGCAGTGCGGGGCTTTGTGCCCGCCCGCACCGATGAAGAGCGCTTTTTGATGCGGCATGTAGAAGATCTGGCCCGCGCGGCCGAGGGACGCGGCATTGCCCGCTACTCCGGCTTTTTGAGCGACAGGGAACAGGACCTGGCCCGCGCGGCGCTGAACCGTGCCGATGTGCCGGAGAGCGACTATCACTTTGAGGGCGGCTGGCCCGGAGCAGAGCGGAAGCTGCTCTGCCTGGAGCCGGAGGGCTGCTACCCTGCAAGCCCGCTGTGCTGTGTGAAGCTGACCTGCCGCACCCTTTCCGGGGCGGCACTGCCGGGCCACAAGGATTATCTGGGCAGCCTGATGGGGCTGGAACTGCGGCGGGAAGCGCTGGGAGACATCGTGCTCCCGGCCGATACGCCGGGCACTGCCTATGTCTTTGCACTGGAAACGGCTGGGGAGCTCATCTGCCGGGAACTGCTGCAGGTGGGCCGGACAGAGGTCACCACCACGCTGCTTTCGCTGGATGAGGTACCCGAATTCCCGCAGGCAGAGCGCAAAACGCAGACAGCCACCGTGTCCTCTTTGCGGCTGGACGCTGTGCTTGCGGCCATGCTCCATTGCAGCCGCGGGCAGGCGTGTGAGTGGATCGCGGCGGGCCGGGTGGAGATCAACCATCTGCCTGCCGAAAGCGCCCACGCCCCGGTGTATGAGGGTGATGTGTTCACGGTGCGCGGCAAGGGGCGCTTTGGCCTGACGGCTCTGCCTGGAAAAAGCAAAAAAGACCGATCGATCATCGAGTTTTTTCAATATTGAATAAAAAGGGAGGAAACCACTATGCTGACCCCGCAGGATGTGCGTGCTGCACAGTTTGAAAAGAACATCCGCGGCTACCGGACCGAAGAGGTGGACCGTTTCCTGGATAAAGTAGAGGAGCAGCTGAAGCAGGATGAAGATCAGGCTGAGGAGCTGCGCCGCCAGATCGCTGAGCTGACCGCCGAGAATCAGCGTCTGCACAAGGAAATGGAGAGCTACGAGGCTGACGGCGATATGCTCAAGAGCGCGCTGATCAATGCCCAGCGGATGGGTGAGAATGTCATCCGGGAGGCAAACCAGAAGTCGGAAGAGATCCTGCATCGCGCAAATCTGCGCGGTGATGATATTATCCGTGATGCCAACGAGCTGCTGCAAAAAGCCAGTGACCGCGCGGATGAGATCATCAACGAGGCAAACGAGAAAAAGCTTGCCCAGGAGCGCGAGTATGACCGCGTCCGGCTGGAAGTGACCCGCTTCAAGTCCGATGTGCTGAACCTGTACCGCAGCCATGTTGAGTCTCTGAGCCGTCTGCCGGAGTTCCAGAAGGAAGAGCCCGCTGAGGATGTTCCTGCCGAGGATGAGGCTGCAGCTGCCGAGACCACTGCCGCCGCTGTGACCGAGGAGATCGCCGAGGCACAGCCCGCTGCAGCGGATGTGGATGCTGAGGACGAGGCTCCTGCGGATGAAAAGACCAGCGAGGAGTTCTGGGCACAGGACGAGAGCCAGCTCAAGCTCGACCCGCCCCCGGCCCCTGCCGCCGAGGATGAGGCTGCAGCGCCGGACTACGCCGCTTTTAAGGGCGTGAAGTTCAGCGAGTGATCCCAAAGCGTTTTAGTAAATTAGAGGAGTGTGTAACCATTGGCTAAGAATAAGTCCCAGTACGATAGTACCCTGAATCTGCCCAAGACTCTGTTTGAGATGCGTGCCGGTCTGCCCAAGAAGGAGCCCGCCATGCTGGAGGATTGGGAGAAGAACGACCTGTACAACAACCTGATCAAGCACAACGATGGCAAGCCCAAGTTTGTCCTGCACGACGGCCCTCCGTATGCAAACGGCAACATCCACATGGGCACCGCCCTGAACAAGATCATCAAGGATATCATCATCCGCGACAAGAACATGGAGGGCTTCCAGGCTCCCTATGTGCCCGGCTTTGATACCCACGGCCTGCCCATTGAGCTGAAGGCTCTGTCCTCTCTGGGCGAGAAGAAGAAGGACATCTCCAAGCTGGAGCTGCGCCAGATCTGCGAAAAGTTTGCCACCGAGCATATCGACATTATGAGCGACCAGTTCAAGCGTCTGGGCGTTATCGGTGACTTTGAGCACCCCTACCTGACCCTGAAGCCTGAGTTCGAGGCCCGCCAGATCGAGATTTTTGGCGAGATGGCCAAGAAGGGCTACATCTACAAGGGCCTGAAGCCCGTGTACTGGTGCCCCGACTGCCGCACCGCTCTGGCTGAGGCAGAGATCGAGTACGGCGAGGACGACTGCGATTCCATCTTCGTCCGCTTCCACGTTTCTCAGGATCCCAACGGTGTGCTGGCAAAGCACGGCATCCCGATGGATAAGACCTACTTCGTGATCTGGACCACCACCACCTGGACCCTGCCCGCCAACGAGGCCATCTGCCTGAACGGTGCCTTTGAGTATTCCTTTGTCAAGATCGGCGAGGAGTACCATATCATGGCCACCGAGCTGGTCAAGAGCGTGATGGATGCCTGCCATATTGAGAACTACGAGATCGTGGGCGAGCCTGTTTCCGGCGCTGAGTTCGAGCTGATGCGCTATCATCACGTCTACCTGCCCAAGGAGGGTACTGTCATCCTGGGTGACCATGTCACGCTGGAAAGCGGTTCCGGCTGCGTCCACACCGCAGGCGGCCACGGCGTGGATGACTTCAATGTTTCTCAGAAGTACAACGTGCCCATCACTGTTCCCGTGGACGACGGCGGCTGCCTGACGGAGCTGGCCGGTAAGTACGCAGGTCAGCGTGTCTGGGCTGCCAACAAGACCATTCTGGCCGACCTGACCGAAGCCGGTGTCATCATGGGACAGGTGCACATCAAGCATCAGTACCCCCACTGCTGGCGCTGCCACAACCCCATCATCTTCCGTGCCACCGAGCAGTGGTTCTGCTCTGTTGCCAAGTTCCGTGACGATGTCTACAAGGCCATCGACACCGTGAAGTGGATGCCTGACTGGGGCCACGACCGCATGAAGGGCATGGTCCGTGACCGCAACGACTGGTGCATCAGCCGTCAGCGTACCTGGGGCGTGCCCATCCCGGCTTTCTACTGCAAGAAGTGCGGCGCTTACCACATCACCGATGCCACCATCAAGGCTGTCAGCGAGCTGTTCCGCAAGGAAGGCTCCGATGCCTGGTACAAGTACGAGGCAGAGCAGATCATCCCCGCAGGCGAAGTCTGCGAGAAGTGCGGCGCTTCCGAGTGGACCAAGGATACCGACATCATGGATGTCTGGTTCGATTCCGGTTCCACCCACGCTGCTGTTCTGGAGGAGCGCCCGGAGCTGCGCTTCCCGGCCGACATGTATATGGAGGGCGGCGACCAGTTCCGCGGCTGGTTCCAGTCCAGCCTGCTGACCAGCGTGGCTGCCAAGGGCTGCGCACCTTATAAGTCCGTTCTGTGCCACGGCTGGGTCGTGGACGAGCAGGGCAAGCAGATGCACAAGAGCGCCGGCAACGGCGTGGAGCCCAGCGAGATCATCAAGGACTACGGTGCGGATATCATCCGCCTGTGGGTCGCTTCTTCCGACTACACTGTGGATGTGCGCGCCGGTAAGAATATCTTCAAGCAGCTGAGCGAGGCTTACCGCAAGATCCGCAACACCGCCCGCTTCATTCTGGGCAATCTGGATGGCTTTGACCCCAACACCGATTGTGTGGCAGATGACCAGCTGCAGGAGATCGACCGCTGGGCACTGGCTGCTCTGGATGACCTGATCGTGAATGCCAAGGCAGGCTATGATGTGTATGACTTCAACAAGGTCTATCACGCCGTCTACAACTTCTGCGTTGTTGCCATGTCCAACTTCTACCTGGATGTGACGAAAGACCGCCTGTACTGCACCAACGGTGTGGGCCGCAAGGCTGCCCAGACCACCATGTACAAGATCCTGGTCGCACTGGACAAGATCATTGCCCCCATCCTCTGCTTCACCAGCCAGGAGATCTGGGACTTCCTGCCCAAGACCGAAGGCATGAACAAGTACGTTGTGTTCGAGGCAATGCCCAAGGCAGGCCAGTACGCTGCAGACGATGCCTTCAAGGCCAAGTGGGCACAGCTCATTGCTGTCCGTGACGAGGTCAAGAAGGTGCTGGAGCAGGCCCGTGCAGAAAAGACCATCGGTGCTTCTCTGGAAGCTTCCGTTACCCTGTACTGCAATGATGCCGTCTATGACCTGCTGAACAGTATTCCCATGGATGAGCTGGCTGACCTGATGATCGTCTCCCATGTGGAGCTGGTCAAGGGCGAGGGTGGCTCCGCCTCCGCTGTTGAGGGTCTGGGCGTTGCTGCTGCACATGCTACCGGCGAAAAGTGCGAGCGCTGCTGGAAGTATTCCGCAGACATCGGCACTCACGCCGCACATCCCACCCTCTGCGCACGCTGCGCAAGCGTGGTGGAAGCATAAGCTTTCCTGAAATAAACGCTGCGGCGCTCCTTTCGAGCAGGGAGCGCCGCTTTTTGGTATCAGAACACAGGCGGCAGCATGCCGCCGTTGGGAGTATTTTTATGGCATTTGTGATCTTCAATCTGCTGTGCGTTGCGGCGCTGGTCGGCCTCGATCAGGCCATCAAGTTCTGGGCTGTCAGCGCTTTGCAGCCGGTGGGCGCAATGCCGCTGATCCCCCATGTGGTGGAGCTGCGGTTCGTGCTCAATCAGGGCATGGCATTCAGCCTGCTCAGCGGCAAGCAGCTGTTTTTGATCGTTGCAACCAGCGCAGCGCTGCTGTTGGTTGCTTATTGGCTGTTCTTCCGCAGCCGGAACAACCGTCTGCAGCAGGCCGCACTCATCCTGGTGCTGGGCGGCGGCATCGGCAACCTGATCGATCGTGTGCTGAACGGCGAGGTGGTGGATTACATCAACCTGCTGTTCATGCGGTTCGCAGTGTTCAATTTTGCAGATATCTGTGTCTGCGTTGGTGTGGCGCTTTGGGTGCTGGTCATTTTCCTGGAGGAGCTGCACGAGGATACGAAAAAGGGCCCGAAGGAGCAGTAAGCCATGGAGCAGCGTGAATACATCGTAGAAGCCGAGGGCGCAGGCCAGCGCATCGACCGCTTTCTGAGCGGCGAGGACACCGGCCTTTCCCGCAGTGCCCTGCAGGGCCTAGTGGCGGAGGGCCATGTGCTCTGCAACGGCAAGGCCCCGGCCAAGAGCCTGAAGCTCAAGGCAGGGGATATCATCCTGCTGGAGATCCCCGACGCAAAGCCCATCGAGGCTGTGCCGCAGGAGATCCCGCTGGACATCATCTATGAGGATGCACACCTTCTGGTGGTCAACAAGCCCAAAGGGATGGTCGTCCACCCGGCTCCCGGCAACCCGGACGGCACCCTGGTCAACGCTCTGCTCTGGCACTGCAAGGGCAGCCTTTCCGGCATTGGCGGCGAGATCCGGCCCGGCATCGTCCACCGCATCGATAAGGACACCAGCGGTCTGCTGGTGGTGGCAAAGGATGATGTAACCCACATCGGCCTTTCCCAGCAGATGGCAGTGCACAGCGTGGAGCGGGCCTACAATACCATCGTCTATGGCGGCTTTGCTCAGGATGAGGGTTTTGTGGAGAGCAACCTGGGCCGCAGCAAGACCGACCGCAAGAAGATGGCGGTCTATCCGGCCAGTGAGCCCCACACAAAGTACGCCTATACCGGCTACAAGGTGCTGGAACGGCTGGGCGAGTTCACGATGCTGGAGTGCCGCCTGAAAACGGGCCGTACCCACCAGATCCGCGTTCACATGGCTTCCATCCACCACCCGGTGGCGGGCGACCCGGTGTACGGCCCCCACAACTGCATCACCAGCCTGCATGGGCAGTGCCTGCATGCAAAAACGCTGGGGTTTATTCACCCCATCACGGGGGAACACCTGCGGTTCGATTCTGAGCTGCCGGATTACTTCACCCGCTTCTTGACCACGCTCCGTCAGCGCACAGGAGGAAATACCCTATGAAAGAGACGACCATTGACCAGACCTTAGTCCTCTGTGATCTGGACAGCCTGCTGCTGGATGCCGCAGGCAACCTGCCCCAGCTCCAGCGGGACGTGCTGCAGCTTTTTGCCAGCAGGGGCGGCAGGCTGACCGTTTTCTCTCAGCGCTCGCCCCGGGCGGTCCGCTTTCTGTTGGGCGGGGTGCGGCTCAGTGCGCCCGCGCTGGTCTGCGGCGGCACACTGGCCTACAACTTTTCGGAGGGCTCCGGCACCGCGCTGTGCAGCTTTGAGGGGATGGAGGAGTCTGTCCTGAAGATGCTGCCCTCCCTGTCCGGCGTGGGCATTGCCCTGCAGATGCGCGATGGCTCCACCCGTGCTGTGCGGATGAGCGAGGGGCTGGTGTTCCACCTCAAGCAGGAGTGGACTCCCTTTGTGCTGAGCAACGCCGCAGATGTCAAGGGCGAGGACGTTCTGCGCATCCTTTTCTATCAGGACAAAAAGCAGATGCCCATTCTGCCCACGCTGCAAAAGGCGCTGGGGGACGCGGCAGCCTTCCTGCATGCGGAGCGCCTTGCACCGGATACGCTGGTGCTTACCCCGGGCCTTGTCTCAGGCAGTGCCATGCTCAACGCCGTCTGCCCTCCCTCCGGCTATGCTGCCGAGCAGCTGACGGTGCTGGCCGGCTGCACTCAGATGCTCGACCTTGTCCATCTGGCGGGGGAGAGCGTTGTGCCTGCGGATGCCGCACCTGAACTGCGTCTTGCCGCCAACCGGATGACCCTGACCGACCACGATGCCGGTGCAGCGGCAGAGCTTTTGTACGGCATGGTGCGCCGTGCGGAAACTTCTGCGTAAAATCATTGTAAAGCTCTCTGCAAATTCTCCGCAGAGGGCTTTCTTTTTCAGAGAAAGTCGGGTACAATGGAATGAAGAAAGCCAGTCTCACAAAAACAGAACAGAGATTTCTGTGGACAGCGGCCCTTGTTTGCGCGGTGTGCGTTGCGCTGGCGTTTGGGTTTGCCGTTCCGCGGCAGACAGGGCCGGGCCGTGCAGCCGGGAGTGAAACACCGCTCATCCAGCTGGCGCGGGTCGATCTGAACACCGCCGGGCAGGACGCTCTCTGCACCCTGCCGGGAGTAGGGGAGCAGCGCGCCCGGGCCATCATCGAATACCGGGAGCAGTACGGGCGCTTTGCTGCGGTGGAAGAGGCCGCCGCCGTGCCCGGCCTGACAGAAGCGGTGGTGGCTGAGTGGGATGGACTTGCTTATGTGAGCTGAAGCGCTGCGGCGAAAGCCGCAGGTCAGGGAAAAAGGGAGTAAACTACTATGAAAGAGGATACGATCTTCATCAACCGTGAACTCAGCTGGCTGGACTTTAACCGCCGTGTGCTGGTGCTGGGCAAGGACAAGAATGTCCCGCTGGCGGAGCAGGTGAAATTCCTTGCCATTTATGGCTCCAATCTGGATGAATTTTTCATGGTGCGTGTGGGCTCCCTGCAGGAGCGCGCCAACCTTGCACGCAGTCAGAAGGACAAAGACAAGCGTGAGAACAAGACCAACATGACGGCCGAGGAACAGCTGAACGCCATCATGCCCAAAGTTGCCCATCTGCAGGAGGACTGCGATAAATACTACGAGAAAGCGCTGGAAAATCTGGATGCCTGCGGCTATAAAAAGGTAAACTTTGATGCGATGGATAAGGAACAGGAGCGTTTCTGGAAAAAATACTTCCAGAACGAGCTGTTCCCCATCCTCAGCCCGCAGATCGTGGACAACCGCCAC
The DNA here is from genome assembly GCF_029076575.1 of Faecalibacterium sp. DFI.5.82. Taxonomy (NCBI): domain Bacteria; kingdom Bacillati; phylum Bacillota; class Clostridia; order Eubacteriales; family Oscillospiraceae; genus Faecalibacterium; species Faecalibacterium sp. DFI.5.82. Next base: position 678,637 of record NZ_JARFIS010000001.1, on the reverse strand, counting down.
CCGTTCCCGTTCCTGCGCAATAAGGAAATCTACCTTGGCGCTCTGCTCAAGGAGAAAGAGGGCCAGAGCCTTGGCATGATCCCTATCTCCAGCCAGATGGAGCGGCTGATCCTGGTGCGCCGGGAGGGCAAGACCGAGTTTGCCCTGACCGAGGAACTGGTGCTGCATTACGCGTCCCTTATCTTCGGCAAGGATGCCGTACAGGAAAAATGCCTGTTCCGCGTCACCCGCAACGCCGACATTGATGTAAAAGAGGGCATGATGGACCATGATATCGATTACCGCGAGATCATGGCCGACCTGCTCAAGCGCCGCCGCAAGCTGGCCGCTGTCCGCCTGCAGGTGACCCCCACGGCCCCGCAGGAGATCCTTCGTCTCCTCTGCGACAAATTAGAGTTGAGCCATAAGCGGGTATTTGCCCAGAAGAGCCCACTGGATTTGAGCTTCTTCTACAAGCTCACCGGTAAAATGGAGGCCGAGGGCAACCCGGAGCTGTTCTATCCCTCGGCCCGGCCCATGCTGCCACCCCAGGATTATGACCTTGCCGCCGAGGTAGAAAAACACGATGTCCTGCTCAGTTATCCGTATCAGTCCATCCGTCCCTTCATCGCGATGCTGAAAAAGGCTGCGCGGGATCCGGAGGTCATCTCCATCAAGATGACCCTTTACCGGATGGCGCGGGAATCCCAGATCGTGCAGGCCCTGATCGAAGCCGCTGAAAACGGCAAGGAAGTGGTGGCTCTGGTGGAGCTGCGTGCCCGCTTTGACGAGCAGAACAACATCGACTGGTCAAAGCAGCTGGAAGAGGCTGGCTGTACTATCCTCTATGGCTTTGATGATTACAAGGTGCACTCCAAGCTGACCCTCATCACCAAGAAGGGCCCGCAGGGCTACAGCTACATCACCCAGATCGGCACCGGCAACTACAACGAAAAGACCAGCGAGCTCTATACCGATTATTCGTTCATCACGGCAGATCTGGGCATCGGTGAGGAAGCCTCCAACGTGTTCCAGAACCTTGCCGTGCAGAAGCTGACGGAGACCACCGAGAAGATGCTGGTGGCTCCTCTGCGCTTCAAGAGCGTGCTGCTGGACGAGATGGATCGGGTCATCAATGCCGCCAAGCTGGGCCGCCCGGCATCCATGATCCTGAAAAACAACTCCATCTCGGATCGGGATATCATCCTGAAGCTCGAAGAAGCCAGCTGTGCGGGGGTTCGCATCGATATGATCGTGCGCGGCATCTGCTGTGTCCGCGCCGAGGTGCCGGGCAAGACCGAGAACCTGCATATCCGCAGTCTGGTGGGCCGCTACCTTGAGCATGGCCGCATCTACAGCTTCTACGATGGCGTGACCACCCGCATCTATATCGCCTCTGGCGATTTCCTCACCCGCAACACCGAGTGCCGCGTGGAGGTGGGTGTCCGGGTGGAGGACCCTGTCCTCATCCAGAAGCTGAGCGATATCCTGCAGCTGCAGCTGCGGGATAACGTCAATGCCCGGGAGATGCGGGCAGACGGCAGCTATCAGAAGGTGAAAGCAGCCCCCGGTGAGCCCCTTGTCAACGGCCAGATGGACATGTACGATCTGCTCCGGGATGACTGGCTCGCCCGGGATACCGCTTCTGCGGCAGAACCGGAGCAGCCTGAAATAAAGGCACCGGAACGGCCGTCTGAGCCCGAAACGAGACCGGAGCCGGTTCAGGTGGCGGAGCAGCCCGCAGAACCAGCAAAACAGCCTGCCACGGTGAAAGCAGCACCTGCTCCGGCTGTGCAGAGCGCACCCGCTCCGCATGCTGTTGATCGCGCGGAACGGCACGGCCACCCCAGCCTCTTCCAGCGGCTCCATGACTGGCTCCGCCGGTAAATACGGAATGAGCACCCTCTGGGAAATCTCCCAGGGGGTGTTTTGGTTCTCAGTGATCTTCCTCCTGCATACACTTTCCAGAACGGAGGACGAAAAGATGCAGGCAAAACATGGACGAGCAGGGAAACACAATCGATATCAATGGGCGGCGGTGCTGACTCTGACGGTGCTGCTGATCATTCTGCTGGCGGGCAGGGTGCTCCCGGTCTGTGCGGGCAAAAATATCCCGGCGGGAGCCAGCCTGAAACAGGCAAAGCCGGGGCAAATTTTCTGCTTCCCGCTGGAAACGGCGGCGTGGCGTGTCTCTGACCCTTATGGCTGGCGGAAGGATCCCTTTACCGGGGAAAAAGCCTTCCACCGGGGCGTGGACCTTGCCTGCGAGGAGGGCACACCGGTCCTTGCGGCACTGGACGGCGTGGTGACTGCCGCCCGGCGTGGAACCGCTTACGGCAACTATGTCCGGCTGGCCCATGGGGACGGGCAGGAAACGCTCTATGCCCACATGCAGTATCTCTATGTCCGGGCCGGGGAGGTGGTTGCAGCGGGCCAGCGGCTGGGCACTGCCGGACAGACGGGCCGTGCCACCGGGGCACACCTGCACTTTGAATTTCTGACAGGCGGCATCCGGTATGATCCTTCTGCCGCACTGAGCCTGCCATGATGCGGCATCGATTCCGGTATGGGCCGCTTGTGTTCCGGGACCCACTGCTGCTCTGCGGGACGCTGTACGTTCTGCTCTATTTCGATGCAAGCGGGTTTCTGCGGCTGGGGCTGCTGGCAGCATTCCTGCATGAGTGGGGGCACATCGGGGTGTATCTTGCCCTGTTTGGGCAGTTTCCGGTCATTGAAGTCACCTTTACCGGCTTTTGTATGCGCACCCGGGGCAGGGAAATGACCCTGTGGCAGACCGCTCTCCTTGCCGCGGCAGGCCCTGCGGTGAATTTGGTGCTGGCCGGGCTCTGGATGCTTCGGCTGGAACAGCGGGCCACCATCCGGGCCGGTGCCTTTCTGGCGGCCAACCTCCTGACCGGGGCCTTCAACCTCCTGCCCATCCCGCCGCTGGATGGGGCACAGCTGGCGGCGTGCGGATGGTGGTGCCTCCAAAACAATGATTGCATTTCCCGGCAGAATCGGGTACAATAAAATGAATGAAGTAAAACTGTTCTGTCAATGGAGGAACTTGATGTTTGATCCCAAGCTGAAAGAAGCGCTGGGCCGGGTGCAGAAGCCGGGCCGTTACACCGGCGGCGAACCGGGCAGCGTGTATAAAGACAAAGAAAAGGTGGATGTCCGGTTTGCATTCTGCTTCCCGGATACCTACGAGGTGGGAATGTCCTTCCTCGGTGAGAAGATCCTGTACGAGCTGCTCAACAGCCACGAGAACTGGTGGTGTGAGCGGGCCTTTATGCCCTGGCTGGATATGAAGGCTGAGATGGAGCGGCTGGACCTGCCCCTGTACACCATGGAAAGCAAGGACCCCCTGACCGATTTTGACGCGGTGGGCTTTACCCTGCAGTACGAGCTTTCCTACACCAACATTCTGGCCATGCTCGATCTGGCTCACATTCCGTTCTACGCAAAGGACCGCGACGAGCACTGGCCCCTGATCGTGGCGGGCGGCCCCTGCGCCTGCAACTCGGAGCCCATTGCGGATTTCTTTGATGTCATCCAGCTGGGTGAGGGTGAGAACCAGCTGCCTTCCATCTGCGCCGAGATCGAGCGCGCCAAGAAAGAGGGCAGCGTCTCCAAAAAGGAGCTGCTGCGCCGCATTGCAAAGATCCCCGGGGTCTATATCCCTGCCTTCTACGATGTGACCTACTTTGAGGACGGCCGGGTCAAAGCCATTACCCCCAACGAGCCGGGCATCCCGGCGGTCATCACCAAGGCCATCATCAAGGATCTGAACGAGTTTGCCCCGCCAACGAACTTTGTTGTGCCCATGGTGGGAGCTATCCAGGATCGTGCCAGCATTGAGGTGCTGCGCGGCTGTGTGCGCGGCTGCCGGTTTTGCCAGGCGGGCTTCCTGTACCGCCCCATGCGCCAGCGGGATGCCAGCCTGCTGAATAAGGCGGCACAGGATCTGTGTGCCAACACCGGCTATGAGGAGCTGAGCCTGTCCAGCCTGTCCACCTCCGACCACGGCCAGCTGGAAGAACTGCTGGATGATCTGAATGAGTGGGCCCCCAAGGAGCACGTCAGCCTCTCGCTGCCCTCCCTGCGGATGGACAACTTCTCCCAGAGTCTGATCGAAAAGACTACAAAGGTGCGTAAGAGCGGCCTGACCTTTGCGGCCGAGGCCGGTACCCAGCGCCTGCGGGACGTCATCAACAAGAATGTTACCTGGGACGAGATCGAAAAGACCTGCTCACTGGCCTTTGCCAACGGCTATTCCTCGGTCAAACTCTACTTTATGATGGGTCTGCCTACCGAGACGATGGAGGACATCGAGGGCATTGCCGAGACCGCCCAGAAGGTGGTAGATCTCTATTACTCCAACCCCAGGCACGCCAAGGGCAGGGGTGTGCAGGTGACCATCAGCTGTGCCTGCTTTGTGCCCAAGCCCCATACGCCTTTCCAGTTCGTGCCCATGGACACGGAGGAAAGCCTGCAGGCCAAGCAGAAGCACCTGCTGGAGAGCGTCCACAGCCGCAAGATCAAGGTGAACTACCACGACAGCACCACCAGTTTTCTGGAGGGCGTGTTCGCCAAGGGCGACCGCCGTCTGGCTCCTGTTATTCTGGAAGCCTACAAGCGGGGCTGTTACTTTGACGGCTGGGAAGAGTGCTTCAAGTATGATACCTGGATGCAGGTGTTTGAGGATCTGGGCATTGATCCCAAGTTCTACTGCCAGCGTCCCATTGGGCTGGACGAGGTGACCCCGTGGAGCCATATGGACTACGGTGTGACCCACGAATATCTGGTGCGGGAGTACAACAAGGCCCTTGCCGCCCAGACCACCCAGCCCTGCAACCGCGCCTGCCATGGCTGCGGTGCCAATCATCTGTTAGGAGGTCCCTGCTTTGATTACAGTCAGAATCTCGTTTGAGAAAAAGAATGAGGCCTCCTATATCTCCCTGCTGGATCTGCAGCGGGTGATGCAGCGGGTGCTCAAGCGCAGCGGCCTGCCTGTGTGGCATACGCTGGGCTTCAACCCCCACATCTACATGACCTTTGCCTGCCCGCTTTCGCTGGGGCAGGAGAGCGAGTGTGAGTGCGTGGATGTCAAGACCGAGGCTGAGAACCCGGATTTTGCCCAGTGGCAGACCGAACTGAACGCCATCATGCCCACCGGCATCCGCATCACCCATGTGGGCCCGGTGCAGATGAAGGCTGACCTCATCGCCTTTGCCTGCTACCAGATCATCTACCCGGCGGCGGCAGCGGCTGTGCTGGAACAGTATAACGCGCTGGAAAGCGCCCCGGTGGAAAAGCACAGCAAAAAGGGCAAAAAGATCGTGGAGCTCAAGGATCACATCCCGCAGGTGGAATATACCACCGCAGGGGATCGTGTCTGCATGGAGCTCTGCCTGCCTGCCGCACAGGAGCTGAACCTGAATCCCTCGCTGCTCACCGGCTTTCTGGAAGAAAAGTTCGGTCTGCCTGCCGCCAGCGCAGGCATCCTGCGCAAGCGCTTCCTGACGGCGGATCGGCAGCTCTTTGCCTGATTTCCCGGGCAAAGAATGCCTTTTGGGCAGAACAGAAAATTTTTGGGATTATTTTGGGCAAATCGCTTGATTTTACGGGCGTTTTGTGCTATCCTATTAGGGCGTTAGTGTCCGCTGATACCACAGCGGGGTTAATGACAATATCATTAAACGGGCGGTCCTCTGACGGCAAAGTGCCGTGCATGAACGTCTAAAAACAAATGGAGGATTCAAAAATGGACGCACTGAAGATTATTTCTGAAGGCAGCATCAAGGCTGAGAAGCCCCAGTTCAACGTTGGCGATACCGTTCGCGTTGATGTTCGCATCAAGGAAGGCGAGCGTGAGCGTATCCAGGCTTTCGAGGGCACCGTTATTGCTAAGAAGCACGGCGGCGTTGCAGAGACCTTTACCGTTCGCCGCGTTTCCTACGGTGTCGGCGTTGAGCGTGTCTTCCCCATCAACAGCCCCTTCGTTGAGAAGGTCACCGTTGTCCGCAAGGGCAAGGTCCGCCGCGCCAAGCTGTTCTATCTGCGTGGTCGTACCGGCAAGGCTGCTAAGGTCAAGAGCGATATTTGATGATCCCCGCGTAAAACCGGGAGAAAAGGGACAACTTGTTGTCCCTTTTTTCTTTATTCCGGGCCAGACAAGATTGTGAGGTGCATCGGGAAATGGAAAAGCATGCTTCAACACAGGAAACTGTGCGCGGACAGAATGTGTTTGAGTGGTACGAGGCGCTGATCTCCGCCGCACTGGTGCTGGTGCTGGTATTCTCGCTGTTCTTCCGCATCATTCAGGTGGACGGCGAATCCATGGTGCCCACCTTGCAGAACGGCGATAAGCTGATCGTCTGGGGCGCAGGCTACGAGCCCCAGCGGGGCGATGTGGTCATCGTGGACAGCTACACGGCCTACGGTAAGCCGCTGGTCAAGCGTGTCATTGCCAAAGGCGGCGATGTGGTGAACATTGATTATCAGGCGGGCACGGTCTCGGTGAACGGGGAAGTGCTGCAGGAAGCATATATCGCTGAACCGACCTATCTTGGCTATGACGTAACATTCCCGTACACGGTGCCGGAGGGCACGGTGTTTGTGATGGGCGATAACCGCAATGCCTCGCTGGACAGCCGCTCGTCCTATGTGGGCTGCATCGATGAACGCGATATTCTGGGCAAAGTGCTGCTCTGCTTTTTGCCCTTTTCGGATTTTGGGGTGGTAAAATGAACAACGATACCCGCTTTGCAAATCAATATAACATCCAATGGTTCCCAGGCCACATGACCAAGACCCTGCGGATGATGGAGACGGAGATCCAGCATGTGGATGCCAGTCTGGTGCTGCTGGATGCCCGCATCCCGCTTTCCAGCCTGAACCCCGAGGTGGAGCGCATTACGGCCCGCAAGCCCAAGCTCTATGTGCTGAACAAGGCAGATCTGGCCGATCCTGCTGTGACAGAGGAGTGGATCAGATACTTCCACGCCGCCGATGCAGGCTGTGTGGCCATCAGCGCCAAGCAGAAGGGCGGTGCCAAGGCGGTGCAGACCGCCATTGAAAAGGAGCTGGCCTCGCTGCTGGAGCGCCGCCAGAACCGTGGTATGGGTGGTGCCAAAACTCAGGTGATGCTCTGCGGCATCCCCAACGTGGGCAAATCCACCTTCATCAACACCTTTGCAGGTTCTGCCCGTGCCAAGGCGGCCGACCGCCCCGGCGTGACCAAGGGCAAGCAGTGGGTCAGCACCGAAAAGTTTGACCTGCTGGATATGCCCGGCGTGCTCTGGAAAAAGTTTGATTCCAAGACCATTGCTTCTAATCTGGCCTTCATCGGCTCCATCAAGGATGATATCCTGGATGTGGAAGAACTGGCCATGAATCTGCTGGATGAGGTGCGCCGCAATTACCCCGATCTCGTGGCCCAGCGCTACAAACTGGATGCAGAGACGCTGGCTCTGCCGCCCTACGAACTGCTGGAGGCCATCGGCCGCAAGCGCGGTCTGCTGGTGCGCGGCGGCGAGGTGAACACCGAACGCTGTGCCATCATGCTGGTGGACGAGTTCCGCGCCTGCAAGTGGGGCCGCATCTCTCTGGAGCGCCCGCCCCAGCGGGATGATCTGGCAGACTTTACCAAGGAGGACGACGAATGAAACGGCGTTCTGACGAGGAGATCTCTGCCCCTCTGTACGAGTATGATGCCGCCATCCGTGCGCAGTACGGTTTTTTTGCCGGTGTGGATGAAGCGGGCCGCGGCCCGTTGTGCGGCCCGGTCGTTGTGGCGGCCTGTATCCTTGACCCGGAGAAGCCAGTGTACGGCATCAACGACTCCAAGAAGCTGACCGAGAAAAAACGGGAAGCCCTCTTTGATGAGATCCTTGACAAGGCGCTGGCCTATAAGATCGTCTTTGTAGGCCCGGAGATCATCGACCGGGATAATATCCTGAACGCCACCATGAGCGGCATGAAGCAGGCTGCGGAAGGGCTGGACATTGTGCCGAATCTTGTGCTGGTGGACGGCAACCGTGTCCCGGCTGCGCTGGAAATCCCCGCCCAGCCGGTGGTCAAGGGCGATGCCACCAGCGCCAGCATCGGCGCGGCATCGATCCTGGCAAAGGTCAGCCGTGACCGCTATATGATGGAGCTGGACAAGCAGTACCCGCAGTATCAGCTGGCAAAACACAAAGGTTACCCGACCAAGCTCCATTATGAACTGATCGAGCAGTACGGGATCCAGCCCTTCTACCGCCGCAGTTTCCTGAAAAAGCAGGGCTATTGGCCGGAGGGCAAGTGATGGATCGGGCCGAGACCGGCCGCACCGGCGAGGCTGTGGCCGCGCGGTATTACCAGAAGCAGGGATGTGAGCTGGTGGCCCACAACTACCACACCCAGATGGGGGAAATCGACCTCATCCTGCGGGAGCCGGACGGCACACTGGTGCTCTGTGAGGTCAAGACCCGCAGCCCCGACCCGCTGGCCGCGCCTGCTGCAGCCGTGACCCCTGCCAAGCAGCGCAGGCTCATCCGCACCGCGGAATATTATCTCCAGCACACCGGACAGAGTGATGAACCGGTTCGTTTTGACGTTGCCGAAGTGACCCCTCTTGACAGCGGGCGCTGGATGGTACATATTATAAAGGGTGCATTTACCGCGTAATGCGGGGTGCATTGGTGGGAAAAGGCAGAAAACGGCTTTTGCCGCTGCCGCAAACATGGGGCCAATGCGGGCCCCGCTGGCAAAAAGGAGCGACGACAATGCAGTTTTTCAGCACGAGAGATCATAACCGCGTGGTAAGTGCCTCTCGGGCCATTGCACAGGGCCTGTCGGATGAGGGCGGTCTGTTTGTTCCGCAGAGCTTCCCGCAGGTGGATGTCAAGGCAATCTGTGCGCTGGATTACCCCGAGATGGCTGCTGCCATCGTGGGGCAGTATCTGACCGATTATTCGCAGGAGTTCCTGCAGGAGGCCGCCAAGGCCACCTATGGTGCGGCCTTTGGCGGAAAGGCGGGCTATCTGGCCCCTGTTTCGGATGAGGTGTACTCTCTGGAACTGTGGCACGGCCCGACCTGCGCCTTCAAGGATTACGCCCTGCAGTTGATGCCGAAGCTGCTGGTGGAGGCAAAGAAAAATCTTGACCGCACCGAGAAAACATTGATCCTGGTGGCGACCAGCGGCGATACCGGCAAGGCCGCGCTGGATGGCTACCACGATATCCCGGGTGTGGAGATCGCGGTGTTCTTCCCCACGGGCGGCACCAGTGAGATCCAGCGCCTGCAGATGGTGACCCAGGAAGGCGAAAATGTGGCGGTCTACGCTGTGCGCGGCAACTTCGATGATGCCCAGACCGGCGTGAAGAAGGTCTTTGGCGACCCGGCCATTGCTGCCGAGCTGGCAAAGCGGAACATCCGCCTGTCCAGTGCAAACTCCATCAACTGGGGCCGTCTGGTGCCGCAGATCGTTTACTACTTTGCCGCCTACGCCCAGCTGCTCAAGGCAGGGAAGGTGCGCTTTGGTGACAAGGTGGACTTTTGTGTGCCTACAGGCAATTTTGGCGATATTCTGGCGGGCTACTATGCAAAGCAGATGGGCCTGCCGGTGGGCCGACTGATCTGCGCTTCCAATGAGAACAACGTCCTGACCGATTTCCTGACCACCGGTACTTATACTGCCAAGCGGGAATTCTTCAAGACCACTTCTCCCAGCATGGATATTCTGGTGTCCTCTAACCTGGAGCGCCTGCTCTATCACGTCACCGGCAGCGATGCCGAGGTGGCGAGCCTGATGAAGAGCCTGTCCGAAACCGGCAGCTATACCGTCCGGCCCGAGACGCTGGCCGCCATTCAGGAAAGCTTTGGCTGCGGCTGGAGCAGCGAGGAAGAGGTGGCAGGGGAGATCCGTGCCCGCTATGAGCAGGATGGCTATCTCTGCGATACCCACACCGCTGTGGCCTTCCATGTGGCGGGCTGTCACAAGCGCGAGGGTGTGCCCATGGTGGTGCTGTCCACTGCCTCCCCCTACAAGTTCCCCCGCAGCGTGCTGGAGGCTCTGGGTCACACTGCCCCGCAGAACGACTTTGAGGCCATGCAGGAGCTGGAAGCAGCCACCGGCCGCACTGCACCCGCAAGCCTTGCTGCCCTGCGGCAGAAGGCCGAGCGGTTCAATACCGTCATCGACCCGGAGCAGATCGCGCAGGTGGCGCTGAGCTATCAGGAATAAACCTTGTCCTGCCGGACTTAGAACAGGAGAAAAATGAATGGCACTTTATGTGCTTGGCGATACCCATCTTTCACTGGGCGCTTCCAAACCCATGGATGTTTTTCCGGGGTGGAACGGCTATGTGGAGCGGTTGGAGCGCAACTGGCGCAAACTGATCAAACCCGAGGACACCATCGTGCTGGCGGGGGATATCAGCTGGGCCATGCGCCTGAACGATACGCGCAGGGATTTTGCGTTTTTACAGGAGCTTCCCGGCCAGAAGCTGATCATGAAGGGAAACCACGATTACTGGTGGACCACGGCCAACAAGATGAACGCCTACCTCAAGGCTGAGGGCTTTGACACCCTGCACATCCTGCACAACAACTCCTACTCTGTGGAGGGGTATGCGCTGTGCGGCACCCGGGGCTGGCTGTTCGATGTGGGAGAACCCCACGATGAAAAAGTGATGAACCGCGAGATCGGGCGCTTAAAAATGAGCCTGGATGCTGCGGAACCGGGGTTGGAGAAGCTGGTGTTCCTGCATTACCCGCCGGTCTACACCGGCACCAGTGCCCCTGAGATCGTGGCCACCCTGAAGGCCTACGGCATCACCCGCTGTTACTACGGCCACCTGCACGGAAACGCCATCCGGTACGCGGTGCAGGGCGATGTGGACGGCATCCGGTATAAGCTTGTCAGTGCCGATGGCCTGCGTTTCTGCCCCTACCGCATCAATTAAAGGCGGGAAGTGTGGGCAAAAAGAACAAAAAGTCAAAATTTGGTCTGGCAATTGTGTCTGGAACGTGCTATAATAAGTTTTGACGCGATTGTTGCACCCAATTGAGCGCGCGCGTCCCCGCATTTCGCAAACAGAAGATACAGGACGCGGTGCGCGGTTGCAGGAGACAGGGAAGAAAACCTGTCCCCAACGCAATAGAATTTTTGAGTGGAGGATACACAAAATGAATTTCATCAAGTGCGAAAAGCTCGAGAAGAGCATGGCAGAGCTGCAGTTCTCCATCGACGCTGAGGCCTTTAAGGGCGCAGTGGCCGATGTCTTCAAGAAGGAGGGCAAGAAGTACTCCGTGCCCGGCTTCCGCAAGGGCAAGGCTCCCCGTTCTCTGATCGAGAAGATGTACGGCGCTGATGTCTTTACCTATGATGCCATCAATGAGCTGTTCCCCGCTGCTTACGAGGCAGCTGTGAAGGAAGCCGGCATCGAGCCTGTTGGCCGTCCCGAGGTTTCTGTGGATGCTGCCAGCGAGACCGAGGGCGTGACCCTGACCGTCAAGGTCGCTGTGATGCCCGAAGTCAAGGTCGGCAACTACAACGGTCTGACCGTTGAGAAGACTGTCCATACTGTTACCGACGAGGCCGTCGATGCAGAGCTGAAGCGCGTGCAGGAGCGCAACGCCCGTGAGCTGACCCGCGAGGGTGCTGCTGAGAATGGCGATATCGCTGATATCGACTTCGAGGGCTTTGTGGACGGTGTCGCTTTTGAGGGCGGCAAGGCTGAGCACTACAACCTGACCCTGGGCAGCGGCTCCTTCATCCCTGGCTTCGAGGATCAGATTGTTGGCCACTCCGCCGGTGAGGAGTTCGACGTGAACGTCACCTTCCCCGAGGAGTATCAGGCTGCTGAGTTGGCTGGCAAGGCTGCTGTCTTTAAGATCAAGCTGCACGAGGTCAAGTACAAGGAGTTGCCCGCTCTGGATGACGAGCTGGCTAAGGACTGCTCCGAGTACGACACTCTGGAAGAGTTCAAGGAGTCCATCCGCAAGAACAACCAGGAGCAGCTGGACAAGCAGGATGACCTGGCTGTTGAGAACGCTCTGGTCGATCAGGTCATCGAGAGCATGGAGGCTGAGATCCCCCAGGCTATGTACGATACCCGTATGGACGAGATGGTCAATGACTTCGCCTTCCGTGTGGAGCAGCAGGGTCTGCGCCTGGAAGACTACCTGAAGTATATGGGCCAGACCATGGATCAGTTCCGTGCTTCCTTCATGCCTCAGGCTGAGAAGCAGGTCAAGATCCGCCTGGCTCTGGAGGCTGTTGCCGCTGCTGAGAACATCGAGGCTTCCGAGGAGGATGTCTCCGCTGAGATCAAGCGCATCGCTGACCAGTACAAGATGGAAGAGGACAAGGTCCGTGAGCTGGTCAACGTTGACGACCTGAAGAAGGATCTGGCAATCAACAAGGCCATCGACTTCATCAAGAGCCACGCCAACATCGTAGAGAAGGCCGCTGAGGCTGAAAAGACCGAGGACGCTGAATAATCCAGCTGCCAAGGCCGCAATTTGCAGGAAACGCTGTTTGAAGCGTACCCTGTAAATAAAGGTTGTTAAAATTGACCGATACGGCCCTGTTTCTTTTGCCGTATCGGTCAATTTTGCAAATAGAATCATTTTTCGTATCAGGAGGCGAACTTTATGAGTTTTGTTCCTTACGTTGTCGAACAGTCGGCACATGGTGAGCGTTCCTATGATATCTTCTCCCGTCTGCTGAATGACCGTATCATCGTTCTGAGCGAGGATGTCAACGACACCTCCGCAAGCCTTGTGGTGGCGCAGCTGCTGTACCTGGAAGGGCAGGACCCGGACAAGGATATCAGCCTGTATATCAACAGCCCCGGCGGCTCCATCAGCGCGGGCATGGCTATTCACGATACCATGCAGTATATCAAGTGTGATGTCTCCACCATCTGCATGGGCATGGCCGCTTCCATGGGTGCCTTCCTGCTGGCAAGCGGCACCAAGGGCAAGCGCTTTGCCCTGCCTAACTCCGAGATCCTGATCCATCAGCCGCTGATCGGCGGTCAGGGTGGCGGCCTTTCCGGCCAGACCACCGATATCAAGATCCACGCCGAGCATATGGTGTATATCCGCGATAAGATGAACCACATGCTCAGCGAATACACCGGCCAGCCGCTGGAGAAGATCCAGCTGGACACCGAGCGCGACAACTATATGACCGCGCTGGAAGCCAAGGAATACGGCCTGATCGATGAGGTCATCGCCCACCGCTGAAACTGAAAGGCGCGGGGGAGAGCCCCGCGCGCAAAGACCCAGAATAAGGAATAACAGTTATGGCAAACAACAATTCCGGCAAAAATGAAAAAGACCTGGTGTGCAGCTTCTGCGGCAAGCATCAGGACGAAGTGGAACGGATGATCATCGGCCCCGGTGTCAACATCTGCAGTGAGTGCATCGGCCTGTGCCATGATCTGCTCTCGGATCAGCCGGAGCACCCGGAAGCAAACGGCCGCCCGGGCCGCGGCGCAAGCCGTACCCGGATGCAGGCTGTGGATGGTCTGGATATCAATATCCTGACCCCGGCTGAGATCAAGAACGGGCTGGACCAGTATGTCATTGGTCAGGACGAGGCCAAGCGTGTGCTGGCGGTCTCCGTTTACAACCATTATAAGCGCATCCTGAGCGGCAAAGGTGCGGATGTGGAACTGCAGAAGTCCAACGTTCTGCTGCTGGGCCCTTCCGGTGTCGGCAAGACTCTGCTGGCTCAGACCCTGGCCAAGATGCTGGGGGTGCCCTTCGCCATTGCGGATGCCACTACCCTGACCGAGGCCGGCTATGTGGGTGAGGATGTGGAGAACATCCTGCTCAAGCTGCTTCAGGCGGCGGATTTTGATGTGCAGAAGGCACAGGTGGGTATCATCTACATTGATGAGATCGACAAGATCACCCGCAAGAGCGAGAATCCCTCCATCACCCGTGATGTGGGCGGCGAGGGTGTGCAGCAGGCGCTGCTGAAGATCCTGGAGGGCACCGTGAGCAACGTGCCGCCCAACGGCGGCCGTAAGCACCCCCAGCAGGAGTTCATCCAGATCGATACCACCAACATCCTGTTCATCTGCGGCGGTGCCTTTGATGGCCTGGATAAATACATCCTGCGCCGCACTGATCGCTCTGCACTGGGCTTCGGCAGCAGCCTGAAGGACAACTCCGAGGATGCCCAGCGTGCCCTGCTGCGCAAGGTGGAGCCTCACGATCTGGTCAAGTTTGGCCTGATCCCCGAGTTGATCGGCCGTCTGCCGGTCATCACTGTGCTGGACGATCTGGACGAGGACGCACTGGTGCGCGTGCTCAAGGAGCCCCGCAACAGCCTGGTCAAGCAGTACAAGGAACTGCTGAGCATGGACAGTGTAGAGCTGGAGTTCACCGACGAGGCCCTCCACGCGATCGCCCGCAAGACCATTGAGCGCAAGACCGGTGCCCGCGGTCTGCGCAGCGTCATGGAAGGCATCCTGCTGCCTGTCATGTATGATGTGCCCAATGACCCCACCATCATCCGTGTCACCATCGACAAGGACACCGTGGAGGGCGGCGAGGCCCATCTGGAATACGGCGCTGTGCGCAAACGGTATAAGAACCAGACCGCCCTGAGCTGATATCTGCACTCTGCAGACAGCAGGGAAGGGATGCCCTGCCAAATGCTTCGGCTTTGGCGGGGCTTTTTTTGCAATTTGCTTGTTTCGCGCCCGGAGTTGCGGTATAATATTAAAAGTCTGGATGACTGTGGTGGGAGAACTCTCTGGCAGGAACTCCTGAAACACCCGGCATCGGATACTGTGGGAAATTGGAAGTACGATAAAGGAGTGTGTTTATCAATGGCAAACTATCTTGAGATGAATCGTGAGGAGCTCACTGCCGAAAAGGCAAAGCTGAATGAGCAGTACAAAAAGTTTCTGGCCATGAACCTGAAGCTGAACATGGCCCGTGGCAAGCCCGGCCCTCACCAGATGGATCTGGCAATGGGTCTGCTGCAGATGAACGATTATACCACCGACGCAGGCACCGATGCCCGCAACTATGGTGATCTTGAGGGCCTGCACGAGGCTCGCGTCCTGTTTGCGGATGTGTTCGGTGTCAAGCCAGAGGAAGTGTTCGTGGGCGGCAACTCCAGCCTGCAGCTGATGTACAACCTCATCAACATTGGCTATGTGTTCGGCTTCCCTGAGTCTCCCTGCCCCTGGTCTCAGGTGGAAAAGCGCAAGTTTCTCTGCCCGGTGCCCGGCTATGACCGCCACTTTGCCATCACTGAGGAGTATGGCTTTGAGCTGATCAGCGTGCCCATGACCCCCAATGGCCCCGATATGGACATTGTGGAGAAGCTGGTGGCCGAGGATGACACCATCAAGGGCATCTGGTGCGTGCCCCAGTATTCCAACCCGGATGGTTATACTTACAGCGATGAGACCATTGACCGGATGGCCAAGATGAAGACCGCTGCTCCTGATTTCAAGATCTTCTGGGATGAGGCTTACATCGTCCACCACCTGACCGAGGAGATCATCGAGACCCCTGTTCTGTTGAACGAGAGCAAGAAGTACGGCACGGAGAACCGTGTGTTCATGTTCACCTCCACCAGCAAGATCACCTTCCCTGGTGCAGGTGTTTCCGCCATTGCATGCAGCGTGGACTCCATGAAGTATATCTGCAAGCGCTTCTCCGTGATGATCATCAGCTATGATAAGATGAACCAGCTGCGCCATGTCCGCTTCCTGAAGAACAAAGAGGGTGTGCTGGCCCACATGGCAAAACACCGCCGCCGCCTGATCCCCTGCTTTGATGCGGTCAAGACGGCCTTTTCCGAGGAGCTGACCCCCTGCGGCGACATCGCTCACTGGACGAACCCCAAGGGCGGTTACTTCATCAGCCTGTACGTTATGCCCGGCTGCGCCAAGCGTGTGGCCCAGCTGTGCAAGGAGTGCGGTCTGACCCTGACCGGTGCCGGTTCCGCCTATCCCTACCACAAGGACCCGCAGGATTCTCACCTGCGTATCGCGCCCACCTATCCCAGCCTGGACGAGGTGGAGACCGCATCTGATCTGCTCTGCGTCTGCGTAAAGCTGGCAGTCGTCGAAAAGCTGCTGGCCGAAAAGGCAGAGTAAGCGTTTTATTCTGCAAAAAATCTCCTCCGTGCAGAGGTTTTTCTGCGCGGCGGAGGTTTATTATATTTTGGAGGTTTCCTGTTTTTTATGAAGACGAAAGGCAAAGCATGGCAGCTTGTTGTCACAGTGCTCCTGATCGCCGCGTTTGTCTACACGGCATTCTTTGGTGTGGCAGTCAAGTACGGTGATGTGACCAAGACCTACATCAAGGGAGCGCAGGATATCCGCTTTGGCGTGGATATCAAGGGCGGTGTCAACGTAACGTTTGCCCCCTCGGACAACTACGATGCCACCGATGATCAGCTGGACGCTGCCCAGCTGGTTATCGAGAATCGTCTGGTCGGCCTGAACGTGACCGACTACGAGCTGTATGTGGATTATGACTCCGACCGCCTGATCCTGGAGTTTCCGTGGCAGTCCGGCGAGACCGATTTTGACCCCGAAGCCGCCATTGAAGAGATCGGCAGCACCGCCTACCTGACCTTCCGCAAGGGGAGCAGTGCAGACGGTGAACTGATCCTGGACGGCTCCATGGTTGAGAGCGCCGCTGCTCAGTACGGCCCGGTGAGCGGCAGTACATCCGAATATTATGTGGCCCTCAAGTTCAACGACGAGGGTGCCAAGGCCTTTGGGGATGCCACCACGGAGCTCTACCAGAGCAGTGGAACCATCAGCATCTGGCTGGATGATCAGAACGTGAGCACCGCAACGGTCAATGCGGCCATTACCGATGGTGCCGCCATCATCACCAGTTCCGCGTCCAATCCCTTCACGCAGGAGGACGTGGTCAAGATGGCCCGCCAGATCAATTCCGGTGCACTGCCTTTTGCCCTGACTGTGGACAGCTATTCCACCGTCAGCCCCAGCCTGGGCGAGAACAGCCTGAGCGCCATGGTGCTGGCCGGACTCATTGCCTATGCCCTCATCGTGGTGCTGATGACTCTGCTGTATCGTCTGCCCGGCTTCCTGGCCTGCATTGCACTGGCCGGTCAGGTGGCGGCAACGTTGGCTTTCGTCTCCGGCTATTTCCCGGTGTTTGAGAGCTTTACCCTGACTCTGCCCGGCATCGCAGGTATCATCCTGGCCATTGGTATGGGCGTGGATGCCAACGTCATCACCGCCGAACGCATCAAGGAGGAGCTGAACAACGGCAAATCTCTGGATGGCGCGCTCAAGAGCGGCTTTGCCCGCGGCCTGACCCCTATCATTGATGGCAACGTGACCATCGTCATTGTGGCGATCGTGCTGATGGGTGCCTTCGGCCCCTCGGACGGCCTGTTCGCCAAGGCCCTGCACTTCGTGTTCTTCGCCTTTGGGCCCTCCACCGCAGGCACTATCTACGCCTTTGGCTACACGCTGCTGACCGGCGTTCTGCTGAACTTTGTGTTCGGCGTGTTTGCCACCCGTATGATGATCCGCGGTGCAGCTTCCATCAAGGCCCTGCGGAATCCCTGGCTCTATGGTGCTGTCAAGCCCGGCAAGGAAGTCAAGGAAAAGAAGCCCATCGACTTTGTGGGCCTGCGCAAGCGCTTCCTGACCATCTCCACCTGCCTGATGGCGGCAATCATCCTGTGTGCTGCAGTGTTCGGTGTCCGGCTGGATACGGAGTTTACGGGCGGTGCCATGATCACCCTGAGCTATCAAGGTGAGATCAGCACCTCCGAAGTTCAGAAGACCGCCTCCACCGCACTGGAAAACAATGGCCTGACCCTGCAGACCGGCGAGAATGTCGCCACCGGGGAGCAGACCCTGAAGATTTCCATGCCCGGCAACGAGACCGTGACCACCGATCAGGTGGAGAATCTGCTGACCTCCCTGAACGAACAGTACCCGGACAATGCCTTTGCCCAGCTGTCCCTGAGCAATGTCAGCGCTGCCATGGGCACCAAGTTCCTGCAGAAGAGTCTGGTGGCTGTGGTGTTCTCCCTGCTGCTCATCCTGCTGTATATCGGCTTCCGTTTCAAGAAGATCGGCGGCCTGACCGGCGGCCTGATGGCTGTGCTGGCCCTGTTGAACGACCTGATGGTGGTGTTTGGCACCTTTGTGCTGCTGCGCACCCCGCTGGATGGCAACTTTATTGCCGCCATGCTGACCATTCTGGGCTACTCGATCAACGATACGGTTGTGGTCTATGACCGCATCCGCGAGAACCGTGCCCTGATGGGGAAAAAGACCCCGTTCGAGGAGCTGGTCAACCACTCGGTCAACCAGTCTGCCCGCCGTACCATCATTACTACGGTGACCACTGTAATGGCACTGGGTGTGATGTGCGTGGTCTCCAAGCTGTACGGTCTGGACAGCATCTTTACCTTTGCCTTCCCGCTGATGATGGGTATGCTGAGCGGCGTGTATACCTCGCTCTGTGTTTCCACCTCCGCCTGGGTGCTGTGGAACGACCGCAAGAGCAAAAAGGCTGAAACCAAAAAAGCCTGACCGTGTTTTGCCCGACAGGCCAAGAACCAACATCAGGAGGAACGATTTATGAAATGTCCCTATTGCGGCGATGAGGAATCCAAGGTCATCGATTCCCGCCCGACCGAAGACGGTGAGCGGATCCGCCGCCGCCGTGAGTGTCTGCGCTGCCGCATGCGGTTTACGACCTATGAAGTGGTGGAGACCGTCCCGCTGATCGTCATCAAAAAGGATAACTCCCGTGAGCCTTTTGATCGTCAGAAGCTGCTCAACGCAATGCTGCGGGCCTGCGCCAAGCGCCCGGTGAGCTACGATGCACTGGAACGGGCTGTCAGCAGCATTGAGCAAAGCCTGATGAGCTCCTATGACCGCGAGGTATCCAGTGTACGCATTGGTGAACTGACCATGCAGGAGCTGAAAAAGATCGATGAAGTGGCCTATGTCCGCTTTGCTTCGGTTTACCAGCAGTTTGCCGATGTCGAGAGCTTTTTCACGGAGCTGAAAAAGCTGATGGGCGACCGCAAAGAGAAAAACTAAGGTTCCAGCGTTAAAAGCCAGACTTTTTCGTGAACTTCACGAGAAAGCCTGGCTTTTTGTTGTGCTCACCTCAACTGTTCAGCTCAGTACAAATACCCTCAAAGAATACGATGAGAGAGCCAGGCCAGGGTCTCTACCTGAACCTGCGCCCGGCGCAGTTCCCCGAAGGCTTCCTCAGGTGCATTCAGTTCCAGATGGCCATCGGCGGCGCGCAGGGCGGCTTCCAGCTCCGTGAAATCCTGCGTGCGGAGCAGGTGGTTCATGCCCTCCCGCATGGTGTCGCAGAGCTCGGCTCCTTCGGCCAGTGCCTGCCGCGCACCGGTCAGATCGCTGTTCCGGATATCCTCCATGGCGGTGTCGATGTCATCGGAGATATCCTCGGCGAATTGCTGCACCCGGAAGCTGCTGTAAAAGGCTGCCGCCAGCAGCAGGACTACGATGCCAATGCAGACATAAATACGTTTCATGCCGCACCCCCTTGCCGGAGCCCCGCCGTTTGACGAGGCTCCTTTTTCAGCAGAAAATAATCCTCGGTATCGTTGCCCGCCAGGATCAGGATCTCCTCCAGAAGCAGGCTGTTGGCCTGTGCGGTGCGTTCCAGCCAGGCAGCATCCTTGCCGCAGGTGGTCAGGTTTTCGGCAAGCACCTGACCATCCAGCACAAAGGGAATGGTGGCCTGTGCCCGCTGTACCCTTGCCCCAAGGTCGGCGAGGGTGGCCGGTTCCTTTTCCGGGCGCAGAGCCACCGAGAGACTGCCGTTGGTCTCCACGACCGCATAGGAGACATCTCGGGGGTCGAACACATCTTTGCCGCGCAGCGCCTCCATCAGATCGGCGGCAGTCAGCCGCAGGGTGCGCAGGGCGTTCTGATCGATCTCACCGTTCAGGATGACCGTTTTGGGCCGCCCGGACATCAGGTTAAAAAAGCGCTGGCTTCTGAAACTGAGAATCGATCCCAGAAGCTCCAGCGCCGCAATGAGAAAGAGGGGGATCAGGCTGGCTGTGACCGGTACTTCTTCAGATTCAATGGAGATGGAAGCCAGATTGGAGATGAGGATGGTGGATACCAGTTCCTCAGGCTGTAGTTCCCCCAGCTGACGTTTGCCCATCAGCCGCATGGCAAACAGGACGCAGAGATAGATCAGGATGGTACGGAAAATCAAGAGTTTCAAACCGGAACACCTCCCAGCGTATAACCGCCGCCCCGGCGGACAAGCTACCAGAAAGGGGGCGGCAAAATGGAACAGCTTTCCAGCCATCTGGCGGCAAATCTTGCGGAGCTCAACGCTAGGTTTGGCCGATCGGCAGATTTTTATGCGAAGGAGCTTGAGCTTTACCACTGCAAAGGAGCTATCGTTCTGTTTGATGGAATGGCCAGCCTGAAAGGGCTGTGGCAGCTGCTGCTGGATGCCGCCAGCCGCCGCACACCGCCCGGCCCGGCAGAACAGCTGACCGGGGAACAGGTGTTTGTACTGTTGTTTGAGCACTCCGCACTGCCCGCAGAGCCTGCCCCTGTGGAGAACTGGGATACCCTGATCCGGCGGCTGACGGCGGGCATGGCAGTGCTATTGCTGGACGGATGCGCAAAAGGCATCGCCTTTTCGGTGCAGAGCCTGAACGCCCGCTCGGTGGATGAACCGGCAGGGGAGGGAAATCTCCGCGGCTCCCGGGAAGGCTTTGCGGATCTGCTCCGGGTGAATACCAGCCTGCTGCGGCGGTGCTTCCGCAATGATGCTCTGGTCATTGAGATCGGTCAAGCCGATTGTGAGATGAAAACGGAGTATGCTCTCTGTTACTGCCGGGATACGGCAGACCCAAAAGCGGTGCAAAAGGTGCGGCAGACCTTGCAGCGGGCCAGGCCGCAGCTGCTTTTGGATTCCGGCTACTTTGTGCCATGGCTCTTTCCCTGTAAGATCCGCACCTTTGCTCCTGTGCGCTATACCGAACGGCCTATTGTGGCAGCGGCAAAGCTGCAGGAGGGGAAATTCGTCATTCTGGTCAATGGCAGCCCCTCAGCGCTGATCCTGCCCACCCTGTTCTGCGAAAACTTTGAATGCCTGGATGACTATGCAGGAACGGCCTATTTTGCATCCTTTCTGCGGGTGCTGAAATATATCTCGTTCTACCTGAGCATTTTCCTACCGGGCGTGTTCGTTTGCTGGGCGGTCTACCTGCCAGAACTCCTGCCGCCCCAGCTGCTGTTCAAAATCGAGGCCGCCGAGCAGGCTACGCCGCTGCCGTTGTTCGGAGAAATGCTGCTGGTGATCCTGATGCTGGAAATCATCCGGGAGGCTGGCCTGCGGATGCCCCAGACCCTGGGGCACTCCGTCAGCCTGATCGCGGCCCTCATCATCGGGGATGCCGCCATTGCCGCCGGACTGATGAGCACACCGGTCATCCTGACCGCCGCTGCTGCGTCCATTGCGGTGTTCGTCACGCCCTCGCTGTATGAGGTGGCAACTGTTCTGCGGCTGGTGGTGCTGCTGGCAGCAGGGGTGGCTGGCCCGGTGGGACTTGCCGCCTGCGCACTGGGCGTGTTATTCGGGCTGACCCGGGTCTCGGCGCTGGGTGTGCCCTACCTGCGGGATGTCATCTTCCCTGAAGTGTCGCTCTCGCCGGACGGTGTGACCCGGCGCAGCTACCCAAAACTTTCCCGGCGGCCCTTTACCATTTGGCAAAAACGAGGTGGTTGAAGTTGGAACGATCCTGTTTCTCTGAAAAAACATTGACCTTGAGTGTGCTCACAGCAGAGTTCGCTCTGTGCGTGTTACAGACGGGTGCGCCTATAACAGCCCGCAGTTTTCTGCTGCGCGGCCTGCCCATGACACTGGCGCTGGTTCTGATCACCGCCCTGACAGCCGGGGCAGAGCAGCGTGCAGACAGTTTTTGGGGTACAGACTTGCGTTCCCGGGTAGTCTGCGGCGGGCTGGGACTCTGGTTTGTCTGGGAGGCTGTGGAGACCTTCCGTCAGGCGCAGGAGCTTTGCTGGGAGAATTTTTCTTCCATGGCCATGCTGGGGCTTCTCCCGCTGCTGCTCTGGGCAGGATGGAAACTGGAACCTGCCGTACTGGCCCGTTGTGCGCCGATCCTGTGCTGGGCGGCGGCGCTGGCGGGTTTGCTCTGCCTGCTGGGGCTGAATGGCCAGTTCCACTGGGAAAAGTTGATGCTGCCCACCGAGCCAGTAACGCTCACTTTGCCTCTGTATCCGGAATACTTCGCCCTACCGCTGTTCTGCCCGGCAAAGCAGGTGCGGTGCGCTGTCTGGCTTCCGGTGAAAGCCTTTTTACTGGCTGGCAGCTTTGCGCTCTGCACGGAACTGGTGTTTGGGGCGGGGAATGCCCTGCCCGGCATCGAGCTTTTGCGGGCGGGCAGGCTGGGCAGCATCTCCCGGTTTGATGCCCTTGTGCTGCTGGTCTGGTTGGCAGCGGCAATGTTCCGGTTCTGCGTGCTGGTGCAGGTGGTGCGTCAATTGGCCGGGCGGATGTGGGGCAGGGCCACGCCTGCGGAGGAAAACGCATGACGGGCCAACAGCGTGCCCTCCGGTGGCTGGCGGCAGGGGTGCTGGTGCTCTGGTGCGGGGTATTTTTGCGGGCAGAGAACACCGAAAAAAGCATGGTGCGTGCCTTGATTCTTACCCCGCCCACGGTGGCGGTGCAGAGTTGGATGGTGGGTCTGCTCTACCAGTTTCCGGAAGCCGCCGCCGATGCTTCTGATGCCGCCGCACAGGTGCAGCTCTGCACGGGGCAGGGAAACACCCTGCAAACGGCTCTGACTGAAGCCGAGCGCGGCCTGCCCCGTAAGGCAAGTTACCGGCTGTGCGAGTATCTGCTTTTGAATGCCGAAACAACTTTAAAAACCATTCGACAGGCGGAGACCGTGTTGAAAGAGGAGCCGGTGCAGGGCTTGTCTGCCCGGGTCCTCTGCATGGATCTTTCCGGAGAAGAACTGGCCGCAGCAGACGGAGAAAACGAACTGTTCCCGGAACGACTTTTGCAGGCCGTGAAGGAAGCCGCACCGCAGGCTCCGCGTCTATACGAGAGCCGGAACGCTCTTTTGGCCCCGGTGCTTATCCTGACGGATGGTGCCATTGAGAATGCGGAGAAAATGCTTCTGCTCACCGAAACAGGGAACACCCGGCTCACCCCGGCAGAGAGCCAGATGGCACAATTGCTGCTGGGTCAGAGCGGAGAACATACTTTTCCGCTGGGTAGCGGGCAGGTGACGTTCCGGCGCTGTGTGGTATCGGTGGAAGCTGTAGAAGATGGCTTTGCCGTGACCCTGACCGGCCAGCGCAGGGCGGGCACCGCTCTGCCCACAGCAGCACAGTGTGCGGCGCTGGCGCAGCTCTGCGTGCAGACCGTTCAGCGCTGCTGGGAAAACGGGTATGATCTGCTCTCTCTGGGAGCAGTCCGGGCGCTGAAGCAGGGAACAGGGCGAGAAGCGCTGACAACAAAAAACGTCTGCCCGCAGGTGCAGGCAGACGTGAGCTTTTTGCAGTTTTAGTGGGCGGTCTCAAAAACGACGGTGATGGTGGTGCCAACATTTACTTCGCTTTCCAGCTTGACGCGGGCGTTGTGGATGCGGGCAATGTGCTTGACAATAGCCAGCCCCAGACCGGTGCCGCCAGTGGCCTTGCTCCGGCTCTTATCTACCCGGTAGAAGCGTTCGAACACGCTGGATTGCGCATCTTTCGGAATGCCGATGCCGTTATCCTTGACGGTCAGGGTACAATGGCCGTCCCGGGTGCAGGAGGTGATGAGCTGGACCTTGCCGCCTGGTCGATTGTAGCGGATGGCGTTGTCGCACAGGTTCTGGCACAGCTCATCCAGCTGATCCCGGTTGCCAAGTACTTTGGCGCTCTCGCCCAGATAGGTCAGGGAGATGAAGGAGCGCTGTGCGTTCAGCTTCTGGCGTTCCACACATTCCTTGGCCACGTCCAGCAGATCGACCGTTTCCATGTCGGGCTGTGCATGGGTCTCGCTGACGCTGTCCAGGTGCGACAGCTGCAGAATATCGTTCACCAGCTGGATCATCCGGCTGGCTTCTACATGGATCTTCCGGCCAAACTCGGGCACATCGTCGGGTTTGGCAATGCCGGTCTCAATGAGTTCCGCATAGCCGGAAATACTGGTCAGGGGCGTTTTCAGCTCGTGGCTGACGTTGGCCGTGAAATCCTGCCGCATTTTCTCGTTGTTTTCCCGCAGCAGCCGATCAGAGTGGATGCTCTCAGCAAAGGGGATGAGTTCCCGGTAGGGAACGTTTTCCTGAATGTGCTCGAGGTCATCCGTCATTTTCAGAATGGGCTGGACAAGACTGCGGGTCAGCAGCCCGGCAATCAGCGCTGCGGCACCCATCATCAAAATGCAGCTCAGGATGATGGCGGGCAGGGCCGCGTCGTAGATCGACCAGATGGTCTCGGAATCCTGGGCCACACGCAGGATATCGCCGCCGGGCAGCAGCATAGCGTAATAGTAGGTCTCGTACCCCATGGTCTGGGAATCGCGGCAGTTACGGCCTACACCCTCCCGCATGGCCTGCTGGATCTCCGGGCGGGACAGGTGATTTTCCATCTGCTGGTCAGTGGCGGATTCGAACACCACACTGCCATCTGCTGCAATCAGGGTAATGCGCAGGTCTCCGTTGACGAACACGGAGAGCTGATCCGGAGAGGAAAGCTGCTCGTATCCGGCGGAAACCAGATCGGCCTGATGCTCCAGTGAAGTCCACGCCTGTTCCCGGAACGCTTTGTGAAAAACGAAGAGACAGAGCACGGCGGTGCAGACCAGACCGACGAAGCCCATGAAAAACAGCCGGTAACTGATTTTTTCTTCCATGCTCTGCGGTTTCATTCTTCCTCGCCCTCCTCACTGTCGGCCAGCTTGTAGCCGACCTTGCGCACGGTGCAGATATATCTGCCCGCGTCCCCCAGCTTTTTGCGCAGGGTGCGAATGTGCATATCCACGGTGCGGCTTTCAACAGAAATATCGGTGCCCCATACCACCTGCAGAATGGTCTCGCGGGTCACGACAAGGTTCGTGTTTTCTAGCAGCAGGCGCAGCAGACTGTATTCCTTGTAAGTCAGGTCAACATGGGTGCCGTTCACAGTCACGCTGTGGCGGGCATTGTCCAGCAGGATCTCATGGAAGGCATAAACATTCTGCTTCTCCTCGGGGGCAGAGCGGCGCAGGGCGGCCCGCACCCGGCTCAGAAATTCCATGATGCCAAAAGGCTTAGTGATGTAATCATCTGCACCGCAGTCCAGCCCGCGCACGGTATCCAGCTCGCTGGATTTTGCTGTGACCATGATGATGGGCAGGCGGCGCAGGGCAGGGGTATTGCGGAGCTTTTTCAGGATGGAGAAACCGTCCTCACCGGGCAGCATCACATCCAGAATGACCAGCTCAGGCTCTGCGGTGCGCATGGCCTGCCAGAAAGGCTCAGAGTTTTCAAAGCTCTGCACTTCGTATCCGCTGGATTGCAGTGCATATTGCTCCAGCTCGCGGATGGCGGCATCGTCCTCTACAATGTAGATCATTTGTTGGGTTCCTCCTTTGCGGCTGCGGGTGCAGTGTCGCTGTCAGGGAAGAGATAGCGCTCACGGTAACGATCCAGACGGCGCTGGAACTGTTCGCTTTCCTTGGTCTCGTTGCCGTAGCGCAGGTCGTTCAGATAAGCGTGGGTATCAAAGCTGTCCTGTGCCACCTCGATCTGGGCAACAGCCACATTGCTGCAGTGGTCGCAGACACGCTCGTAGTTGGTCAGCAGATCTTCCAGAACAAAACCATACTCAATGGAACAGCTGCCGGTCTGCAGGCGGGCCACATGGCGGGCCTTGATGGCACGCACCAGTTCATCCACAACGGTCTCCAGCGGCTCGACCTTGCCGGCCAGGTGCAGATCGCCTTTGCGGAATGCGTCGGTGGTGCGGCTCAGCACATCCTGCACGGCTCCCTCCAGCACCTGCAGCTCCTCCTGTGCATCCTTGGAAAACTCAATGCTCTTGGCGTGGATCTCTTCGGCGGAGCTCAGAACATTTACAGAGTGATCGCTGATGCGTTCAAAATCGCTGATGGTGTGGAGCAAGGTGTTCACACTCTGGCTGTCGGAGTGACTCATTTCACGGCTGGACAGCTTGACGAGATAGGTGCCCAGTGCATCCTCATATTTGTCCACCTTTTCCTCTTCCTCCCGCACCTTCTGGGCAAGGGAATCGTCCCACTTGTGGGTCAGGCTCATGGCCTGTACCACGCCCACACGGGCCAGCTCGGCCATGTCTGCAGTGGCGGCGCGGGCACGCTCCACAGCCACGGCGGGAGTGTTCAGCAGGCGCTCATCCAGCAGAGCAAAGCTCTCTTTTTCGGCATTGTCCGGAATGGTGAGGATGGCCAGCTTTTCCAGCCCATTTGCAAAGGGCAGCAGAACAGCGGTGGCCGTCAGGTTGAAGATGGAGTGGACCACGGCAATGCCCCAGGCAGTGACTGTCTCATTGACAAAGGCAAAGTCAAGCAGCAGGTTTGCACCATAGAAAATAGCCAGGAACAGGGTAACACCGATGATGTTAAAGTACAGGTGCACCATGGCGGCGCGGCGGGCATTCTTGTTGGCACCCACAGAGGAGATCAGCGCGGTGACGCAAGTGCCGATGTTCTGACCCATGATGATGGGGATGGCACTGCCGTAGGTGATGACACCGGTGGCGCTCAGTGCCTGCAGAATACCAACGCTGGCGCTGGAGCTCTGGATGATGCCGGTGACAACGGCCCCCACCAGAACGCCCAGCAAAGGATTGGAGAAGCGGATAAACAGGCTGGTGAACCACGCCTCGTTTTGCAGGGGAAGCACAGCATTGGACATGGTGGTCATACCGGTCATCAGCACAGCAAAGCCGATCAGAATGGTGCCAACACCCTTGCGCTTTTCGCTTTTGCCCATGTACAGAAGGATGCCGATAAAAGCCAGCACCGGGCTGAAGGAGGTGGGCTTGAGCATATTGATCAGGAAGCTGTCGCCCTGCAGACCGGAAAGGCTCAGGATCCAGCTGGTGACCGTGGTGCCCACATTGCTGCCCATGATAACGCCGATGGCCTGATGCAGCTCCATGATGCCGCTGTTGACAAAGCCAACCACCATAACGGTGGTGGCGCTGGAGCTCTGGATCACGGCGGTGACGCACAGACCCAGGAAAAAGCCCTTGAGCGGGTTGTCAGTCAGCTTGCTCAGGATCTTTTGCAGCTGGCCGCCGGCCTGCTTTTCCAGCGCCTTGCCCATGATGTCCATACCGAACAGGAACAAGGCCAGGCCGCCCAGCAGGGAAAATACATTAAAAACAGTCATTTGAAGTTCCTCGCTTTGTTTGACACGTTTATTTGACGGAATGTTCTCCTATTTATGAGTATAGAGCCTGAATGTAAAATCGGAAATCCAGAGAATGTAAAAAGCGTGTAAAGTGAATGACTGTTTCCCAGTGCAGGGATGCACCATCTCTATTATAAAGGGATATGAGGGAGGATGCAACGGGATGCAGGCTCCGGAATGAAGATTTTCCGGCAGAATCATTGTAATCCGAAACCATCTCGTTTATAATAAGGGAAAGAAAAAGCGTGCCCCGTACCCGGTGTGCTGCCGGGCAGGGAGAGGAAACATTTGTGCAGGAGGAAGAACGATGGCGAATTTCAATGTTTCGCTGAAGAAGCTGACGGAAAAGGTCAGTCTGGATGTGGTCTACACCCCGAAAGGGCTGGAAGAGATCAATGTCGAGATTGCGGAGGTCAACCGCCCGGGCCTGTTCCTTGCCGGATACTATGATTACTTTGATAAGCTCCGGCTGCAGATCCTGGGTCTGGCCGAGATGAACTTCCTCTCCGGCCTTTCTGCCGAGAAGCGGTACGAGCGGCTGGACCAGCTGTTCAGCCAGCAGCCCCCGGCTGTCATCGTCTGCCGCAGTGAGGAACTGGAACCATTTCCCGAGATGCTGGAACTGGCTCAGAAGCACGGGGTGGCCCTGCTCCGCTCCAATGAGATGACCTGCACCCTGATGGGCAGTCTGATCAGCGTGCTGAATCTGGAGCTGGCACCCCGCATCACCCGCCACGGCGTGCTGGTGGAGGTGTATGGTGAAGGGATCCTGATCCTGGGCGACAGCGGCATCGGCAAGAGTGAGCTGGCCATTGAGCTGGTCAAGCGCGGCCACCGTTTGGTGGCGGACGACGCGGTGGAGCTGCGCAAGGTCTCTAACCGCCAGATCATGGGCACGGCTCCGGAGAACATCCGCCATTTTATCGAGCTGCGCGGCATCGGCATCGTCAATGTGGCCCGTGTGTTCGGCGTGGGTGCGGTCAAGGAGAGCGAGAGCCTGGATCTTGTGGTCCAGCTGGAAGCATGGGACCCCACCAAGAACTATCAGCGCACCGGACTGGAGAGCGAATATTACGAGATTTTGGGCGTGAATATCCCCAGCACCAGCATCCCGGTCTCCCCGGGACGCAACCTGGCCGTTGTGCTGGAAACCGCCGCCATCAACAACCGCCAGAAGCGGATGGGCTATAATGCCGCCAAGGAGCTGCTGATCCGTCTGGGTCTGGACGGCACCGTTGAATGAAGATTACAGATAAAGGAATCCTGTTTTATGGAACGATTGAAACAACAGCTGCAGGCGGAGGAGATCCGCTTTGTCGAAAACGAATCCCTTGCTGCCCACTGCACCTTTAAAATCGGCGGCCCGGCGGATGTTTTTGTCCAGCCGGAGACGGAGGAACAGCTCTGCCGTGTGATCGCACTGTGCAAAGCGTGCGATGTAAAATATTACCTACTGGGCAACGGCAGCAACATCCTGTTTGAGGATGCGGGCTACCGGGGCGTGGTCGTGGATACCACGGCTCTGAAAATGGGAATCGGTTTTCTGGAAAACGTCAGCCATCCGGGTGCAGAGCCGGGGGCAGTCTACGATGCAGTCATCGCTGGCGCGGGCTTGAAGCTTTCTGCTCTGTGTAAGGCGGCGCTGGACAGCAGCCTGACCGGCCTGGAATTTGCTTATGGCATCCCCGGCACAGTGGGCGGTGCAGTTTATATGAATGCTGGTGCCTACGGCGGAGAGATGAAAGACGTGCTGGTTTCTGTGACGTATCTGACCAGAGAAGGCGAGATCGTGACAGAAGATGCCGCAAACCTCGACCTCTCCTACCGGCACAGCATCTTTGAGGAAAACGGCGGCTGCATCCTGAGCGCAAAGTTCCACCTGAAGCGTGGAGATTCGGCAGCCATCAAGGCCCGGATGGATGAGCTGATGCAGAAGCGCGTCGATAAGCAGCCGCTGGATAAGCCCAGCGCCGGCAGCACCTTCAAGCGGCCGGTGGGAGCGTTTGCGGCTGCCCTCATCGACCAGTGCGGCCTGCGGGGCTATCGCCACGGCGGTGCTGCCGTCAGCGAGAAGCACTGCGGCTTTGTGGTGAATCTGGGCGGCGCGACCTGCGCCGATGTGCTGGCCCTGTGCGATGAGGTGCGGGCGATCGTAAAGGAAAAGACCGGGTACGACCTGGAAAAGGAAATTCGAGTGGTGAAGGCATAAGAGGGAAAATGGTATGGATCTTCTGATCGTCAGCGGGCTTTCCGGTGCGGGAAAATCGGTTGCGATGAACGCACTGGAGGATATCGGCTTTTTTTGTATCGACAATGTTCCGGCAGAGCTTCTGCCCAGCATCACGGCGTTCTCCAAGGCAGGTGACAACCAGCTCAAGCGGGTGGCGCTCTCCATGGATGTGCGCGGCTGCCACACCAGCGAGCAGATCGAACAGGCGCTGCACCAGCTGGATGAGCAGGGCATCGAGTACGAGATCTTATTCATCGATGCCCCGGATGATGTTCTGATGCGCCGTTACAGTGAGACCCGCCGCCGCCATCCCATCAGCATTGCCGAGGGCATTTCCACCCGGGAAGCGCTGGCAAAGGAACGACAGATTCTGCAGCCCTTCCGGGAACGGGCAGACTACACCATCAATACGGAGTTTCTCTCCACGGCCCAGAACAAGGAGCGCATTTGTAATCTGTTTGCGCCAGATGGCGGGGCAAAGGCAGCAATGCGGCTCACCGTGATGTCCTTCGGCTTCAAGTTCGGCATCCCAGAGGATGCGAACCTGGTGCTGGATGTCCGCTGCCTGCCCAACCCTTTCTATATCCCGGAGCTCAAGCATAAAACGGGGCTGGATGAGGAAGTGGTGGATTTTGTCATGGGCCACCCGGAGGCAAAGGAACTGCTGCGCCGGTACGAAGGTTTTCTGGAGTATGCGCTGCCCCTCTATGTCAAGGAGGGGAAAAGCCAGCTGACCATTGCGGTGGGCTGCACGGGCGGCAAGCACCGCTCAATCACCTTTGCGCGGAAAATCGCGGAATATTGCAAACAACTGGGCTATCAGACCGGCATTCAGCACCGTGATGCGGCGCGCTGACCCGGCAGAGCCCGTGAGAACAGAAATGAGAGTGACATGAGTTTTGCATCCCAGGCACGGGAAGAAATCGCACAGCGCAGTTTGCAGCTGCAAAAGGATTGCTGTGTGCGGGCGGCAGCCTATGGCATCGCCTGCTTTGCCAAATATTTTGATGCACGGGGCCTTGTGCTGCAGACTGAGCAGGAGTTGACCGCCCGTGTGGCCGAACAGCTGTTTGCCCGCTGCGGCGTGCAGGGTACGGTGCTGGAAAAGCCCCGCCCCAGCGGTGTGGTGTATGAGTTCGGCATCCGGGAACCGGAGCAGGTGCGCCGGATGCACGAGCTGTTCGGCACCACGGGCAGCGAGACAAGCTTGCAGATCGACCCGGGGCTCATCCGGTGCCAGACCTGCGTGAGCGCCTATATCAGCACGGCGTTCCTGTGCGGCGGCACTGTGACGGACCCACAGAAGGAGTATAATCTGGAATTTCTGACCGGTCGCACCAACCTTGCAAAGGATTTTGAGGCCCTGCTTGCTGAGCATGAATTTGCGCCCCACCGTACCCGCCGCAACGGCGTAAACCTGATTTACGTCAAAAGCAGCGCCAGCGTGGAGCGCATCCTTGCGTTTATGGGAGCGGCAGAAGCTTCAGCCCGGATGAATGCCCAGAAGGCAGTCAAGCAGCTGCGCAACCAGATCAACCGTCAGACCAATTGTGATACCGCAAATCTGGGCAAAACGGCCCGGGCCAATGCCCAGACCACCCGTGCAATCCGTTTTTTGCAGGAGCAGGGTGCGCTGGAAACACTGCCCGAGGTCTTGCAGCAGGCCGCGGCCATGCGAATGGAAAATCCGGACTTGTCCCTGACAGCTCTGTGTGCCTGCTTTGACCCGCCCGTGAGCAAATCGGGGCTTTCGCACCGGATGAAGAAGCTGGAAGCGCTGGCAGAGGATCTGCGCAGACGATTGGAAGAAAACGCGGAAAAGGAGGAAACGAAATGATCGAACCCAGTGAGGGCAATAAGCAGGGAAGAGACTTCGTCCACCTCCATATCCATACAGAATACAGCCTGCTGGACGGTGCCTGCCGCATCGACCAGCTGATGGATCGGGTGAAGGAGTGCGGCCAGACTGCCATTGCCTGCACCGACCACGGTGTGATGTACGGCTGTGTGCAGTTTTACAAGGCAGCCAAAAAGGCGGGCATCAAGCCCATCATCGGCTGTGAGGTCTATGTGGCCACCCGCACCCGCTTTGATAAGGTGAACAAGATCGATGGAAACAATCATCTGATTCTGTTGTGCAAGAACGAGACAGGCTATAAAAACCTTGCCAAGCTGGTTTCTGCTGCCTTTATCGAGGGCTTCTACTCCAAGCCGCGTGTGGATAAGCAGCTGCTGGAGCAATACCACGAAGGTCTCATCTGCCTGTCTGCCTGCCTGGCGGGTGAGATCCCGCAGGCGATCCTGTCCGGCGATTACGAGCGCGCCAAGGCTTCTGCCCTGTGGTATCGCGACCTCTTTGGCGAGGGCAATTACTACATTGAATTGCAGGATCACGGGCTGGAAGAGGATAACATTGTGCTGCCCCAGCTCATCAAGCTGGCACGGGAGACCGGCATCCCCATGGCAGCCACCAACGACTCCCACTACCTGCGCAAGGAGGATGCCAAGATGCAGGCGATCCTGCTCTGCATCCAGACCGGAAAAACCATGCAGGATGCCGACCGTATGGAGTTCCAGACCGACGAATTCTACGTTAAAACAACGGATGAGATGTACGATCTGTTTGCCATGGTGCCAGATGCCTGTGCCAACACACAGATCATTGCCGACCAGTGCAATTTTGATTTTGAGTTTGGTAACACCAAAATTCCGTATTATAAGGCCCCCGGCGGCATGGACAACCAGGCGTTCTTTGAAAAGCTCTGCTGGGAGGGTCTGGAGCGCCGCTACGGTTCCAATGTGCCGCAGGCCAACAAAGACCGCCTGAACTACGAGATCAGTGTCATCAAGACGATGGGCTATACCAACTATTACCTTATCGTCTGGGATTACGTCAACTATGCCAAGAGCCAGGGGATCCCGGTGGGCCCGGGCCGTGGCTCCGGTGCGGGCAGTATCGCAGCATACAGCGTGGGCATCACTGACATTGACCCCATCCGCTATAACCTGATCTTTGAGCGCTTTCTGAACCCGGAACGTGTCAGTATGCCCGATTTCGACGTGGACTTCTGCTACGAGCGCCGCCAGGAAGTGATCGACTACGTCAACCGCAAGTATGGCGCTGACCATGTAGCCCAGATCGTTACCTTTGGCACCATGGCTGCCCGCAATGCGATCCGCGATGTGGGCCGTGTGATGGGAATGCCGTATCAGGAAGTGGATGTAGTAGCAAAGCAGGTCCCGGCGGAGCTCAAAATGACCATCAAACATGCGTTGGAGGTCTCACCGGAGCTCAGGCGGATGTATGAAACGGACCCGAAGGTGACGGAACTGCTCGACACTGCCATGAAGGTGGAGGGAATGCCCCGCCACGCTTCTACCCATGCAGCCGGTGTTGTGATTACCCCGGAACCAACGGATTATTATCTGCCCCTTGCCACCAACGATGGCCTGCCCGTGACCCAGTTCAACATGACGGAGATCGAGGAGCTGGGCCTGCTGAAGATGGACTTCCTCGGTCTGCGCACCCTGACGGTCATCCGGGATGCGGAGCTGGCCATTCAGAAAAAAGAACCGGATTTCTCCATCGCCAAGCTGGATTATGACGATCCTGAGACCTACAAAATGCTCTCCCGGGGTGAGACCGAAGGTGTGTTCCAGCTTGAATCTTCGGGTATGAAGCAGGTGCTGGTGGGCCTGCAGCCGCAGAATTTGGAAGATGTCATCGCTCTGATCAGCCTGTACCGCCCCGGCCCGATGGATTCCATCCCGACCTACCTGCGCAACCGCCATGAACCGGACAAAATCAGCTATAAGACCCCGCAGCTGGCCCACATTCTGGATGTGACCAATGGCTGCATCGTCTATCAGGAACAGGTCATGCAGATCTTCCGGGAGCTGGCAGGCTTTTCGTTCGGGCAGGCAGATAATGTCCGCCGTGCCATGAGCAAGAAGAAACACGCTGTGATGGAGGCAGAGCGGGAACATTTTGTCCACGGCTGCACAGACCCCGGCAACGAGTGCCCGGGCTGTGTGGCAAACGGCATCTCGGAAAAGGTTGCAAACGAAATTTACGATGAGATGTCCAGCTTTGCGTCCTACGCCTTCAACAAGAGCCATGCCGCCTGTTATGCCTATGTGGCATTCCAGACAGCCTACCTCAAGTGCCATTACCCCAGCGAGTTTATGGCTGCGCTGCTGACCAGTGTCCTGGACAACACCGGCAAGGTCATTGAGTATTCCGGCGAGTGCGCCCGGCTGGGGATCAAGGTCCTGCCGCCGGATATCAATATCTCGGGCAGCGGCTTTACTGCAGAGGACAGCGGTCGGATCCGGTTTGGCCTGAACGCCGTAAAAAATGTCGGTACCCGGCTGATCGAGCGCTCCGTAGAGGAGCGGCAGGAAAAGCCTTATACCAGCCTGTACGATTTCTGCAAACGGATGCATGGTACCGAGCTGAACCGCCGCACTGTGGAAAGCCTCATCAAGGCCGGTGCCTTTGATAATCTCGGCTCCAACCGCCGCAGTCTGGTCGAAGCAACTGAGGGCGTGCTCAAGAGCATCGAGAGTGACAGCCGGAAGAATCTGGATGGTCAGATCGACCTCTTCTCGATGATGAGCGGCATGGACAATACGTCTGCCGCCGACAGCTATGAGATCAAGCCCTGCCCTGAGTATACCCACGCCGAGCTGCTCCAACAGGAGAAAGAGGTCAGCGGCCTGTACCTTTCCGGTCATCCGCTGGATGCCTACCGGGAGCAGTCAGCTCAGTTTGCCACCCACACCATCAAAGCTCTGACCGGCGAGGATGCCAATGTGCCGGACAATAGCCATGTCCGCATCGTCTGCACCATTGTCAAGAGCAAAATGGTGACAACAAAGACCAACAGCATGATGGCCTATACCAGCGTAGAGGATCTGACCGGCACCATGGAGGTCATCGTGTTCCCGCGTACACTGGAAACATTCCGGGACGTGCTGCACGATAACGCGGTCGTGGTCATTGAGGGCCGCCTGTCTATCCGAGAGGATGAACCTGCCCGCCTGGTCGCCGAGAGTATTTCGCCCATTGAGGGCTATAACCCCGCCAGGCCGCAGGACAACCGCCCCAATCAGATGCGGGATGCTGCCCGGCGGCTCTACGTCCGGCTGCCCTCCCGCACCAGCCCGGAGTACGCCAAGGTGGTCAATCTGCTGGAGATTTTTGACGGTGATATGCCGGTGATCTTCTATCTGGAGGACACAAAACAGAAGCTGGCGGCTCCACGCAGGCTGTATACGTCAGGGCATCCGCTTTTCTTTGAGGAACTGCAGCGCATCGTGGGCGAAAAGAATGTTGCAACAAAATGACATGTGCAGGAACGATTCAAACCAGGTGCACGCGTGCCAAAAACAACACCAAGACGTACGCCTGTGAATTTTAATAAACTTTTAACGAAGTGCCAAAAAGGTATTGGATTCAAGCGGGAACTGTGTTATAATGTCTAAAGGCAAGTTATGATCTGAGCAAGGCGATGGAGCTGGTGCCCAAAGAGAGAGGGTAAGTGCTCCATAGGTAAATGACGAAACAATTGGAGGGAATCTTTCCATGGAAAAGCAAATCAAAACGATTGGTGTGCTGACCAGCGGCGGCGACGCTCCGGGTATGAATGCTGCAGTTCGCGCCGTTGTCCGTGCAGGCCTGCACAAGGGCTTCCGTATGATCGGCATTCAGCGCGGCTACAATGGTCTGCTGGACGGCGAGTGCTTTGAAATGAACCTGCGCAGCGTTTCCAATATCATCTCTGCCGGTGGCACCATCCTGTATACGGCCCGCTGCCTGGAGTTCAAGACCAAGGAAGGTCAGGACAAGGGCGCTGCAAAGTGCCGTGAGCTGGGCATTGACGCGCTGGTGGTCATCGGCGGCGACGGCTCCTACCGTGGTGCCCGTGAGCTGGCACACCGCGGCATTCCGATGATCGGTCTGCCCGGTACCATCGATAATGATATCGCCTGCACCGATTACACCATTGGCTACGATACTGCAATGAACACCGCCCTGGAAATGATCGACAAGCTGCGCGATACCACCCAGAGCCATGACCGCTGCAGCGTGGTCGAGGTCATGGGCCGCAATGCGGGTTACATCGCTCTGAACGTTGCCATTGCCTCCGGTGCCATGGCTGTGCTGCTGCCCGAAAAGGAATTCGATATGCAGCACGACATTCTGGATAAGATTACCGAGACGCAGCGCACCGGTAAGCGCCACTTCATTGTTATCGTTGCCGAGGGCATTGGCCACTCTCAGGAGATCGCCAACGAGATCCAGGCCCGCACCGGCATCGATACCCGCGCCACCATTCTGGGCCATGTCCAGCGCGGTGGCTCTCCCACTCTGCGTGACCGCGTGAATGCTTCCGCAATGGGCTATCACGCTGTCTGCCTGCTGGAGCAGGGTAAGTACAACCGCATCGTCGGTATGAAGGGTGAGCACCTTGTGGATTACCCTGTGGATGAGGCGTTGGAGATGACCAAGACGCTGGACCCCGTGCTCATTGATGTGTGCAACACCATTTCTATTTAAAAATAACAGACGCATCTACGTTCTATAACGCGTAAAATCAGCCCTCGGAGAACCGCAAAAAGTTCTCCGGGGGCTTTTTGTTCTGCTTTAAAGCACTTTGGCACCGTTTGCGGTCAATTTGAAGGTTGCGCCCAGCATATCCGCTGCCCCGCGGCACATCAGCATCCGCTGCAGAAAAATCTCGAAGTATTCGTACATGCTGCAAATATCGGTATCAATCTGCAGGTTCAGCGAAATGACTTTTTTCTCGGTGTTGATCTTCAATGTCTGATCTGTTACCGCATAATTGACGCGGTCATGAATGTCGAAGGCTGCTTTCGGCTTTTCGCGCACACGGCTACGGCGCACATCGGTCTTATCACCGATGATGAGCGCCGCTGAAATTGGATCTACGGCTCCGCCGGTGGATTCGTCATGGTTGGAAATTGCCGACACGATCGTGATGCGGTCCGGGATGCTTAAATCGTACTGTTTGAGGATCTCATTGGCCAGAAGCCCACCGTATTCGGCGTGCCGGTTACGGTTGATGGCGTTGCCGATGTCGTGCATGTAGCCTGCGATCCTGGCAAGCTCAATATCGTGCTCCGTGTAGCCGAATTTTTTCAGGATGTGTGCTGCAGTTTCTGCTACCCGGGTACAATGGGCCTGAGAGTGATCGGTATACCCCAACAAGCCCAGATTCTGGTTCCCTTTTTTCAGCAGTTCATTGACTTCTTCATTGTGTCTGATTTCTTTATATGTCATGGCCTTATACCCTCTCCTTGCAAAATAATGTATTTATTATTGTAGGATACTTTTGAATCCTTTGCAATCAGGTTGCTGTAAAATCTATGTGCAAAAGTGGCTTCGCATTTTCATTTCTCTTCCCAGCAAATCGAATTCGTGCTACAATAGAATCGGACAAATCAAAGAGGGAGAATCTAACATGAAAATACAATCTGTTGCCATTTTGGGCGCTGGAGCGGTGGGCTCTTACATCATCTGGGGGCTTTTTTCTAAAAAGGATAATATCCGTCTGGGTGTGATTGCGGAAGGCGACCGTGCCCGGCGGCTGAAAGAAAGCGGATGCGCCATCAATGGAGCAGTTTACCGCCCGGAGGTCTGGACCCCGCAGGAAGCGCAGGGCGTAGACCTGTTGGTTGTTGCACTGAAATATGGCTCACTGCCCGGAGCTCTGGAAAGCATCAAGACCGCTGTCGGCAGCAATACCGTTGTGATGAGTCTGATGAACGGTGTGGACAGCGAAGAGCTGATCGCCGCACAGGTGGGTGCAGAGCATCTGCTGTATTCCTTCATTAAGGTTGCATCTCACAAGGAAGCGGACGGTTACCATTTTGACCCGGATGCAACACTTGGCGTGATCTATGGCGAGCGATTTGCACCATTTGAGAGTGAACGTGTCAAGGCAGTGCGGGAACTGTTCACGGATTCCGGGGTCAACTTCCGGGTTACGGAGCACATTCAGGAAGAGATGTGGAGCAAGTTCCGGCTGAACGTCTGCAATAATCTGCCGCAGGCGATTCTGGGAGCCGGTGTGGGCTGTTACCGGGACAGCGTCCACATGAAAGCCATCAGCGATGGCCTGCGCCGGGAACTGGAAGCCATTGCAACTGCACGGGGCATTGATCTGCGCATTGCAGATGCCGTCAGCCACGGATGCGCTGTTCCTGCCACGGCCCGTTATTCCACTCTGCAGGATCTGGATGCCGGACGGCATACAGAGATCGATATGTTCTCGGGAGCGCTGATGCGGATGGGAAAGGAGCTTGGGATTCCCACGCCGTATAACGAATACACCTACCACATGATCAAGGCCATGGAAGAGAAAAATGACGGCCTGTTCGATTATGATGGCACGGAGGAACCCACCTGGGCAAAATAAAGCGACTGTCTTGTTAGGATTCGGCACGTTCACTCCCGAGTCACCGGAAGCACTTTTGGCTGTATTTTGCTTTTGAAATATGGTATAATTACCGTATTGGTATTGGGAAAAGGAGAGTAAACGAACGTGGAACTGGAACAGGCACGCAAACGCGCGGAAGAGCTGCGCGTGATCATTGAAAGGAACAACCGTTTATACTATGATCAGGATGCCCCGGAGCTGGAGGATTTTGAATATGACGCTTTGACCCGGGAGCTGAAAGCACTGGAGGCAGAATTCCCGCAGCTGGTCACTGCGAATTCCCCGACCCAGAAAGTGGGCGGCACCCCCAGCGGGCGCTTTGCCAAGGTGACGCATGCTGTGAAGATGGAGAGCCTGCTGGATGCGTTTTCCTTCGATGAACTGCGTGATTTTGACCGCCGGGTGCGGGAAGCCGGAATCGAGCCGGAATATGTCGTCGAGATCAAGATCGACGGCCTTTCCTGCAGCCTGGAATATGAAAACGGTGTGCTAGTGCGTGCTTCCACCCGCGGCGACGGCGTGGTGGGTGAAGATGTGACAGCCAATGTCAAGGCCATCAAGCGCATTCCAAAGACTTTGAAAAATGCCCCGGAATATCTGGAAGTGCGCGGCGAGGTCTACATGCCGCACGATGCCTTCCAGCACCTTTGTGCGGAACAGGAATTACAGGGTGCGGCACCATTCAAAAATCCGCGCAATGCTGCCGCAGGCTCTTTGCGCCAGAAAGATTCCAAGATCACCGGCAGCCGGGGGTTGTCCATCTTCGTATTCAACGTTCAGCAGGTGCGGGGCAAGGAACTGACCAGCCATGCCGAAAGCCTCGACTACCTCAAGAGTCTGGGCCTGCCAGTCTCCCCGCGTTATCATATCGTGCACGATATCGAGGATGCCATTGCAGAGATCGAGCAGATCGGCCAGAACCGTGCAGCACTGGATTTTGATATGGACGGTGCTGTGATCAAGGTGAACAACTTTGCACAGCGGGAACTGCTGGGATCCACCAACAAATTCCCGCGCTGGGCCATTGCGTTCAAGTATCCGCCCGAGGTCAAGGAGACTACATTGCGCAGTATCGAAGTCGGCGTGGGACGCACCGGCGTTCTGACTCCCACCGCCTGCTTTGACCCGGTGTTTCTGGCAGGTACCACGGTTTCCCGTGCCACCCTTCACAATGAAGATTTTATCCGTCAACTGGGCCTGTGTATCGGAGATACCATTCAGGTGCGCAAGGCAGGTGATATCATCCCGGAGGTCATCGGTGTGACCCGCCACGAACCGGATGCTCAGCCTTACCAGATGCCGGAATTTTGCCCTTCCTGCGGTGCCCCGGCAGTGCACCTGGAAGATGAAGCTGCATTGCGCTGTGTCAACCCGGAATGCCCTGCGCAGGCACTCCGCAATATCATCCACTTCGCATCCCGGGATGCCATGGACATTGACGGTCTGGGCACTATGGTCGCCACGCAGCTGGTGGATAAGGGGCTGGTACACTCTGCGGCAGATCTCTATGACCTGACAATAGAGCAGCTGCTCACACTGGAAAAGTTCAAGGAAAAGAGTGCGAACAATCTGCTGCAGGCGATCGAAGCTTCCAAGCAGAACAATCTGGATAAGCTGATGTTTGCGTTTGGAATCCGCAACATCGGCGATAAAGCCGCCGCATTGCTGGCAGAGCATTTTGGTTCTCTGCAGGCCATCCGGGAAGCAACCGAGGAGCAAATCGGCGAGATTGATGGTTTTGGCGGCGTGATGGCCCAGAGCGTGACTGAATTCTTTGCCAAGGATGGCACTACCGATCTGGTGCACCGTCTGGCCGATGCCGGTGTGAACATGCAATGGAAGGGGGAGCCCAAGGGCGATAAGCTCGCCGGGAAAACGCTGGTTGTGACCGGAACGCTGGAAACACTCTCCCGCAGCGAAGCCGAGGCACTTATTGTAAAGAATGGCGGAAAAGCAAGCGGTTCTGTTTCCAAAAAAACAGCTTATGTGGTGGCTGGTGCCGCCGCAGGTTCCAAGCTGACCAAAGCACAGGCACTTGGTGTGCCTGTGCTGACCGAAGCAGAGTTCCTTGCTATGATCGCAGAGGATAAGTCCCTGCAATAATCAGAAAACCTGTTCTAAAAAGCCCGTACAGTTTGGATGCTGTGCGGGCTTTTCTGCGCCCTGCGGGTTCTAACTTTCGGGCCGGTGCATACATTGATGGCAAAGGACACGGAAGGAGAACAGAAGATGGACGAGTATTATCAGGTGGTGCAGACGCTGCCCCAATGGCTGGCAAGGCCGCTGGGGCAGCTCCCATCAGAAGACGCAGAGACTGTACATGAGCTGCGGCTCCGGCTGGGCTGTGCTCCACAGTTTACGGTACGAGGATGCAGCTGCACACCGACACAGCTGGCACCTGAACTGAACGCACTGCAAACGATGCAACTGACCCCGTTGCAGATAGAAGAGATCCTGTTCACCCTCTGCGGCGGTTCAGTCCATACCCATCAGACAGAGATCGCACAGGGCTATGTTACACTGGAAAATGGCTGTCGGGCAGGGCTTGGCGGGCGTTTTTTGCAAAACCCGGAACAGGGCACGGTTCTGCAGGAGCTTACCTCTGTCAACCTGCGCATTGCCCGGGAAAAGACCGTTCCGCTTCCCCCGGAACTGACCACCGCGCTGCAAGGGCATTTCATCGGGATGCTTCTTGTTGGAGAGCCGGGCAGCGGCAAGACCACATTGCTGCGCAGTATTGCCCGGGAGCTCGTCCGGCAACAGAAAATCCTTTCGGTCATTGATGAACGGCGGGAGCTCTTTGCCGGGAATGCACACGGCGAGGCGCTGGATGTTCTTGCCGGGCTCCCCAAGGGACAAGCAGTGCAGATGGCATTGCGCACCCTTTCGCCACAGGTGATCCTGCTGGATGAGCTGGGAGGTCTGGATGAGGTCACAGCGCTGGAGCAGGGCCTGTTCAGCGGGGTGGATTTTATCGCCACCCTTCATGCTGCCACACCCGAAGAGGCGACCATGCGCCCACAGGTAAAATATCTGATGGAGCGCGGCGCGGTGCGGGTGCTCGTCTGGCTGACCGGCAGACAAGCACCCGGCTGCATCGGGGAGGTGCGGTTTCTATGAGCCCTCTGCGCTGGTTGAGTGTCTGCTGTTTTGTCGTCTGCGGCTGGTGCGCAGGCGACAGCTTTCATCAGCAGGCGCAGGCGCATCTGGAAGCCCTGCACAAAACGCTGGATCTGCTGGAAACGCTGCATCAGGAAATCAGCTTCCGCCGCAGTGACCTGAATCTTCTCTGCCGGAAGTTGATACAGGATGGGCAGCTTCCACCAGAAACGGTTTCGTTACAAACGCTGGAGCCCTTTCCCTCCCTGACCTTAGAAGAACGCACCCGCTTCTCAGAATGTTTTTCAGGCCTGGGGCGGTTGGAAGCGGAACAGGAGTGCAGACGGCTTGAATTGTATCAGGCACAGTTTCAGGCCGCTTTGCAGGAAAGTGAAGCTGTGGCCCGGACACAGTCGATGCTTTCGCACAAGCTGGGCCTGGCCGCCGGGCTTGCAGCTGCCATTCTGCTGGGATGAATCAGCTCAAAAGGAGAGGACGCGGATGGAGATTGACCTTATCTTCAAAATTGCGGCCATTGGCATCATTGTTGCTGTGCTGAACCAACTGCTGATCCGCTCCGGGCGGGAGGATCAGGCAATGATGACGACATTGGCAGGTCTGGTGGTCGTGCTGTCCATCCTGGTCAAACAGATCAGTGTGCTGTTCGTTACCATCAAGTCGCTGTTTGCACTATGAGTGCAGCCGTGGCTGTGTTCGGCATTGCGCTGCTCGCGGCACTGCTCTATGCAGTTCTGGAAAAGCAGGCCCCCGCCTATGCACTCCTGCTCTCCCTTGGGGCAGCGCTGGTGCTGCTGGTACGGGCAGGGACAAGCATCCGGACAGTACTTTCCGGCATAGCACGCCTGGCTGGACAAGCTGACAGCGGGGCTTTTTCCTGCCTTGTACGGAGTGCGGCTATCGTTTTGCTGACAGATTATACCCGCACCCTGTGTGAGGAAGCCGGGGCAGAATCTTTAGGGTGGTGTGTTGGGCTGGCAGGTCGGTGTCTTGTACTGGCAGCGGCGTGGCCCTTGCTGGAAGAAATCCTGCAGACGATTGGGAGCATTGCAAGATGAAGAACTGGAAGTGGTGGGCTTTTCTGCTGGTGGGAACAAGCCTTTGCCTGTGCGCCCCGACAGCTTTTGCGGCAGAGAGTGCCGGTTTGCACACACAGCTGCCGGGAGCAGAGCTTTGGCAGCCTTATCTTGACCAAAGCCCTGTGGATGCTTTGCAGGTAGCAGAAGACCCGTGGAGCGTTCTGCAAAGTTTTTGCACTTCGTCTCTGTTCCAGACACTGCGGGAAAGCATCCGCGGTTATGCCGCACTGCTGTTGTTTCTGCTCCTGTCTGCCATAGTCAGTCTGTTTCTGGGGGAGGAAGGTGATCACAGCTGGTGTGATCTTGTCTGCGCCGGTGGGTGCGGGATCCTCCT
Source organism: Faecalibacterium sp. DFI.5.82 (assembly GCF_029076575.1). Taxonomy (NCBI): domain Bacteria; kingdom Bacillati; phylum Bacillota; class Clostridia; order Eubacteriales; family Oscillospiraceae; genus Faecalibacterium; species Faecalibacterium sp. DFI.5.82. The sequence goes on along the minus strand of NZ_JARFIS010000001.1, from coordinate 636,005 downwards.
GTGGGAACCATTGCTTGAAATTGCCCGGCAGCTGTGCGCGCAGATCGAAAGCTGGAACCGCTTTCTCTCCGGTTTTCTTCCTGTCTATGCCGGTGTTCTGATCATGGGCGGTGAGACAAGTGCCGGGGCCGCCGCAAGCGGCTTTTTTCTGACATTGCTTTGTCTGCTGGCACAGGCCCTGACGGCCTTTGTACCGCCCATTCTGGAATGCTTCCTTGCATTGAGCATGGCTTGCTGTATTACGGAACAGAGCTGCCTGGGAAACCTGTGCAAAGCGACAGGGACACTGCTGCAAAAGGGACTTTCCCTTACTGGAAAGCTGCTGGCTGCACTGTTGGGATTCCAGCGCATCTCTGCTGCACAGCTCGACCGAACGGCGCTGCGCACAGGACAGTTTCTCACCGGCACCATTCCCATTGTGGGGCAGAGTTTGAGCGATGCTTCCGAGGCTGTTCTGGCAGGCATCCAATTGCTCAAAAGCGGCCTTGGAATGGCCGCTATCCTGATTTTATTGGCTGAGTTTCTGCCACTGTATCTCGGGATGCTTGCACATCTGGGATGTATCGTTCTCTGCGGGACGCTGTGCAGCCTGACCGGAAACAACCGTGGACAGGCACTGCTTACCTGTTTTGCTTCCGCTGTCCGGTGTATGATGGCCTGTATCGCACTCTTTTTCGGGCTGGCCGTAACAGGAACCGCACTTCTTTTTATGCTGGGAGGCGTTTGATGCAGACATTGAAAAGCGCTGCTGTGGTCTTTTGCACTGCCTGTATCTGCGCAGAGCTGCTGGCCCGGCTCACAGGAAACAGCTGGGCCCGGCGGTGCATAAAAGCCGTGGCTGGACTATATATTTTAGTGGTGCTTTTACAGGTCATCCCTCAGCTTCGGACAGAAGTTCAGTCCTTTTCTGTGCCGGATCTTTCGCCCACATCCATGGGCACGCTGGAAGATGCTATTCGGGCTGAACTGGATGCCCGCAGCAGCGGACAGGAAGCAAAGGAGGGGAACCTTTCCGGATGAAGAGCAGGGAACAGAGCCTCTTTGCCGGTTTGCTCCAGAAGCAAAACCGCACCCAGCTCGCGATCATTCTGGGTGTGGTGGCAATGCTGCTGATCTTATTCTCAGAATTATTCTCGACCCCCGCAAAAACCGCAGCAAATGCAGGCAGTTCTTCTGCTGTTTCAGAAACTGCTTACCGGGAGCAATTGGAAACACAGCTGACAGAGCTGATCGAACAGCTCGATGGGGCAGGAAAGACCGTTGTGATGGTGACACTGGAAAGTGGGGAAGAAACGATCTATGCTGTGGATACGCAGTCCGGCCAGATGCAGAACCAGGAGACCCATGTTCTGTTGGAGGATGGCTCCGCCCTGGAAGAGACGACCTATCTGCCTGCCGTCTGCGGTGTGGCTGTTGTTTGTGATGGTGGGGGAGATGTCCGGGTCGCCGCCCGCATCACAGAGCTTGTCCGGGCACTGCTGGATCTTTCGGCCAATCGAATTTGTGTAGAACAGCGCAAAGGATAACGCACCATGTAATATAAGGAGGAAACAGCTATGAGAGCTATCTCGAAGAATACCCGCAAGGCAACAGCCATTACTCTGGCAGCGGCACTGGTCATTGCCGTTTATCTGAACTGGCAGTATGCCCGCACCGGCGTGACGCTGGAAGAGGATGCAGTCAACGTTTCTGCCGTCAGTCAGGAGACCGTTCCCGTTACGGATGAACTGATGACCGAAGCCGAGGCGGTTTCCAGTGCCAACAAGAATTATGGCGAAGCTCAGCTTGTGAGCGTTGCAAACAACAGCGGCTCCAAGTTCTTTGAAGAAGCGCGGCTCAAGCGGACCAAAGCCCACGATGAAGCCATGGACAGCATTCAGAAAGCGCTGAAATCCGCTTCTCTCTCCACGGAAGAAAAGAAGGAGTACACCAGCCAGCTGACTGGAAACCTTGCGGATCTCAACGCAGAAAACGAGATCGAGACACTGGTCAAGGCCAAGGGATTTGCGGATTGTCTCTGCTTTCTGCAGTCAGGTCGGGCCGATCTGACTGTTATGACCTCGGGCGATGCCTTAACGGCCGCACAGGTAGCGCAGATCCGTGACATTGTGTTGAGCAAAAGCAGTGTGACAGCCCAAAATATCACCGTTGTTGAGGTAAAGTAAGGGAGCAGTTGCGGCAGACAACAGAATGTGGTAAACTAAAACAGAACAATGAAATTGAGCGCCGCTTTTCCAGCGGCGTTTTTGCAGGGAGTGCACCATGAAGGAACCAAAGCTCAAAACTGTTTACGTCTGCTCCAACTGCGGTGAAACCAGCCCGCGCTGGATGGGCCGCTGCCCCAGCTGCGGCAGCTGGAATACCATGAATGAGGATGTTGTTGCGGAAGCTCCCAAGGCGGGGCCTTCCAGCGGCAAAGCGGCAGCACCTGCCCGGCAGGAGGGTGTTACTTCGCTGACAGCCCGGCGGTTGGCCGATATCAGCACTACGGAAGAGAAAAGCCGCATCCTGACCGGCATATCGGAGCTTGACCGGGTGCTGGGCGGCGGCATTGTGCTGGGCGGCGTGGTTTTGCTCAGCGGAGAACCGGGTGTTGGCAAATCTACGATGCTTTTGCAGCTCTGCGGTGCCATCTCCAACCAGCATTCTGTTCTGTATATCACGGGTGAGGAATCTGTCCGTCAGGTCAAACTGCGTGCTGCACGGTTGAAAGTGCCGCAGGAGAACATCTATCTTGCTGCGGAGAACGATGTGGACGAGATCTGCGGCCTGATCGAAAAGGAAAAGCCGGAGCTTGTAGTCATCGACTCTATCCAGACGATGCGCTGTATGGATCTTTCTTCCTCGGCCGGTACGGTCAGTCAGGTCAAGGAGAGCGCCGCCCGTCTGCTGGCGGTAGCCAAAAAGCAGGAGATTCCCATGTTCATTGTGGGCCATGTCAACAAAGACGGAGCCATTGCAGGCCCCAAGGTCATGGAGCACATCGTGGATACTGTGCTCTACTTTGAGGGCGACAAAATGCTGCCTTATCGCATTCTGCGGGCTGCCAAGAACCGCTATGGCTCCACCAATGAACTGGGCATGTTTGATATGACAGGGCAGGGGCTGGAGGAGATCGAAAACCCTTCCCAGATGCTTTTGGAAGGCCGTCCGCTGGGGGTTTCCGGCAACTGCGTCGCCTGTACGATGGAGGGCAGCCGCCCCATTCTAAGCGAGATTCAGGCCCTTGCCACCAAAACGAATTTCCCGGCACCGCGCCGTGCCTGCAGCGGCTATGATTATAACCGCATGAATCTGCTCATTGCCGTTCTGGAAAAGCGGGCAGGGTATTTCTTTGGCAATCTGGATGTCTATATCAACATAGTGGGCGGCATTGCCCTGCGGGATACTGCCTGCGATCTGGCGGTCTGCCTGTGTATGGTGTCGTCTCTGCTGGACTGCCCCGTGAGCGATAAGCTCATTGCCATTGGAGAAGTGGGTCTGGGCGGTGAGGTGCGCAGTGTGCCCAACCTTGAACAACGCCTGCGGGAAGCCGAGCGCATCGGCTTTGAGCGGGCTGTGGTGCCAAAACATAGCCTTGCCCACCTGAATCCGGCAGATTATCCGGGCATGAAGCTGATAGGTGCGGCTTATATCTCGGATGCGATCCATGCATTGAAATCAGACCGGTTGTAACGAATTTACGGAGAAACTATGTCAATCTATCTTGATGAAAAAAATCCGGGCAAGCATCCGCCGTTTGATGATGCTTCGCCGGATATTGTGGAATATGTGCGGTACCTGGAGGTGATCGCGGGCAAAAGCGCCAACACGGCCTTCAGTTATTACTGCGATCTGCGCGGTTTTTCCCGTTTTATGAAACGCCGCCGCGGGCTGGTTCCGGCAGATACGGAGATCAAGGATACTGACCCCAAGGGTCTGGATACAGCCTTCTGGGGCAGTGTGAGTAAAGAGGACATCTATGAATATCTCTATTTTCTGAACCGCGAATGCGGCAACAAGAAATCCTCGACCGCCCGGCGGCTGGCCAGCCTGCACGGCTTTTATGATTACTTGGTCAATCAGGTCAATAAGCTGACAGAGAACCCGACTGCCTCCATCAAGCCGCCCAAGCAGGATAAAGTCCTGCCCAAATATCTGACAACGGAACAGTCCATGGATCTGCTGGAGAGCACGCAATATCAGAGCGATTTTCCGGAGCGGGATTACTGCATGGTGGTTCTGTTCCTGAACTGTGGAATGCGACTTTCTGAGTTGGTGGGCATGGATCTGGGCGATATCGACCTGGAACAGCGGCAGATCAGGCTCTTTGGTAAGGGTCACAAGGAACGGATGGTCTATCTGAATGAGGCCTGCGTCGAAGCCCTGCAGCTCTACCTGGCCAAACGCAACACGATGGAGGGCCTGAATCCAAAGGAAAAGGCTGTGTTTGTGACGCGCCGCCGGAAGGAGCGCATTTCCAACCGCAGGGTGGAGCAGCTCGTCACCGGTGCCATGAAAGCAGCCGGGCTCAAGGGCTTTTCCACCCATAAGCTGCGTCACACTGCGGCAACGCTGATGTATCAGACCGGCAATGTGGATATTCTGACCCTTAAGCAGCTGCTGGGTCACAGCAGTGTGGGCACAACGCAAATTTATACGCATCTGCAGGAATTTCAGGTGCGTGCTGCCATTGAGCAGAACCCGCTGGGTACAGTTACACCTGAAAAAGCACGCTTGGATACAACAAAACGGGCAGCAGGGGAGAACAGAGGGGAAAATAACGCCGATTCGATGGATGTTGAAGACGCTGCAGGCCCGATGGAAGCTTTTGAGGGTGCTGCCAATGATGGCATCCGGGTGGATATCTCTTCTATGCCTGGGGATAAGGAAACTGTATGAACTATATCAACTTCTCTAAGAGCTATCATGTGCGGATGTTGATAGAACGCGATATTCCGTTGATTTTAAGACTTTGTGAGAAAAACACACAGTTTTATGAACATTGTCCGCCATTTGTAACTGCGGAAAGCATTCTGGATGATATGTGTGCCTTGCCGCAGCGCAAAATGGACGAACCTCAGGATAAGTATTATCTCGGATTTTTTGATGGTGCCGAGCAGCTTGTGGCTGTGATGGACTTTATTGACCATTATCCAACGGAACGAAGCTGCTTCATCGGATTCTTTATGATGGAGCGTTCTGTACAGGGACATGGCATTGGGAGCAGGATCATCACAGAGCTGTGTACGTATCTGCACAGTCTGGGCTACGAGTATATCCGGTTGGGTTACGTGGATGGCAACAAGCAAAGTGAATCGTTCTGGAAAAAGAATCAGTTCACAGATACTGGATTGAGAAATCACTCGCAGGACTATACGGTCGTTGTAATGAACCGGATGCTGTAACAGATCAATAACAGGAAAAACGTGTGTAAAAAACGCAAAATACACAGTTATTGTAAAACAGGCCGCCAGAGCTCAGATTGAGCCGAGGCGGCCTTAAAAACGCCCAAAACTGGAAAAGAGGGCTTTTTCACTCCCCTATGTTTCGCATAACCTGCATTATACGAAAAGACAATAATCAAAAAATCAGACCCTCCTCTCTCTTCCCGCTGCGGGTTCTGAGATCTCAGAGGGTCTGACCGATCAACTGTTGTTATAGAAAATATGTACCCATCACTCTTCCGGCAATGGTGTGGTTTCAAAGTATGCGCAGATCGCTTCATAGTATGCACGCGCAGTCCGCTTGCATCCATCCTCACTGCCGAACTGGGCTACATCGGTATCGCTGGTCACAAAACACTGCTCCGCCAGCACTGCTGGACAATTTACATCTTCCAGAATCGTAAAGCTGCGCTCTACCCGCACTTCCTTGTGGCTGCTCTCCACCAGCTGTTTTACTTCCCCTTGGTAATAAATGTATCGGATTCCACCGCGTCCCCGCAGGCTGGCCCCTGCCGCCTGCATAGCCCCGGCAAGCTGCTTTGCAAAATAATAGCTCTCCTGATGGTATGCTCGTCCTGGAACAGCCGGATAACATTCAAACCCGGCTGCGCTGGAGCCTTCGGGTGCTGAATTGCCGTGGACAGACAGCAACAGATCCGGATCCTGTGCATTGGCGGCAGCGGCGCGTTCAGCAGGTTTTGCGGTGCTGTCGTAACTTTCCCGGGTGGTCAGTGGGATATAATTGGGGTCACGCTCCAGCCAGGCGCTCAAAGCCTCCGCTGTGGTAGCGGTCATCTCGCTTTCCTGCACCACTCCCCTTGCACCCGGATCTGAGCCGCCATGTCCTGCATCGATCACAATACGGTACGGCGGCTCACCGATGGTCGGACGAAAATCATCATCGTCCACGGTCGGTGTTGGCTGTCCAATGGAGAAAGCCGCCTGCCACAGATACAGCCCAAAACTGACACCAATAAAACAGAGAACCAGAACCAATGCGCTGCCAAAGGAAAAGCCATTGCCCCTTTTCTTTCTTTTGCGCTGTACCGAATGTTTTGCCATGATGACTTCCCTGCCGTTTTATAAGAAACGCCCGCCCAAAGAATGATCTTCCGGACGGGCGCTGCCGGGAAACTCCCGGTATGTTTTTACTTCAATTCAACCACGGTCACACCGCTCTCGCCCTCACCATAACGGCCCAGCCGGAAGCTTTTTACCATCCGGTTTCCGCGCAGATGTTTGTGGATCGCAGTGCGCAGAGCACCGGTACCGTTGCCATGGATCAGGTACACCACTGTCTGCCCGTTCAGAATGGCGCGATCGATATAAGCATCCACCTCAGGCAGAGCTTCATCCACAGTCAGGCCCAGCAGATTCAGCTCCATTTTGGCCGAACGCTGCACACGCTCTACCCTGCCGTTGGGCCGGTTTGCATCGCCCGTCAGGCGGGAATAGCGCTGCTGTGCCTTGGTTTTGGGCTGAGGCTCTTTGATGAGCTTATCCGGCTGCTTCAGGCCCTTGAGCGGGACCTTGGTCTTGATGATGCCGGCACGCACCAGAACATCGCCGTTTTTATCCGGCAGTGCCAGCACGGTGGCCAGCTGGTTGAGCTCTGCAATACAGACCTCCTGCCCTACCTTGACTTCTTTCAGTGGGACAAACTCCTTGACAGGGTTATGCACCACCTCAGTACCGATAAAGAGCTTTTCAGACTCTTTCTTTGCGATCTCGCGGGCACGTTGGGCTTTCTGCTGGGTGCTCAGGCGCTCGTCCTTCTGCAGCTGGCGCAGCTCATCGGTCAGTGCATACGCCTTGCTTTCCACCTGCTGTGCCAGCGCACGTGCCTTGGCACGGGCAGCTTCCAACTCGTTTTCGCCCTGCTGGATCAATTCATCCCGCTTTTTCTGAGCGGTCTCCAGCTGGTGAGAAGCCTCATTCTTCAGCTCCTCAACCTCGTCCTGGCTCTCTTTCAGCTGCAGCTTCAGGTCGTCCAGCTGGCCCAAAACTGCATCCAGGCGCTTATCCTCGGCAGACAGATGCTGTTGGGCTGCCTCAATGACGCGCTCCGGGATGCCCAGCTTCTCACTGATGAGGAAGGCGTTGGACTTGCCGGGCACACCTACGCTCAGCTTGTAAGTCGGGCGCAGTGTCTCCAGATCAAACTCGCAGCTGGCATTGACTACACCCTTGGTTTCCAGCGCAAACACCTTCAGTTCGGCGTAGTGAGTGGTTGCCATCAGCAGCACACCGCGGCGGCGTAGTTCCTCGATGATGGCCACGGCCAGCGCTGCACCTTCGGCAGGGTCAGTGCCCGCGCCAAGCTCATCCAATAAGACCAGCGTGTGCGGCATGGCAAGTTCCAGAATACCGGTGATCTTCTTCATGTGGCCGGAGAAAGTAGAAAGACTCTGTTCGATGCTCTGCTCATCACCGATGTCCACAAGAAATTCATCGAACACGCAGATCTCACTACGTTCATCGGCAGGAATCAGGAAGCCGCACTGTGCCATTGCGCACAGCAGACCCGCCGTTTTCAGGGTGACGGTTTTACCACCGGTGTTCGGGCCGGTGATGATGAGCGAATCGTACGCTTTACCCAACGCAATGTCCACAGGTACACACTTTTTGGGGTCAATGAGCGGATGACGCGCCCGAATGAGCGAAAAGGAGCTGTCGGTGCGGACAGAGGGCTTGAATGCCTTCATATCCAGAGCCAGACGAGCCTTTGCCAACAGCACATCAATTTCCAGCATTGCCTTGTAGCTGTACTGGAACTGAGGCTCAATGGCAGCTACCTGTGCCGTAAATGCCACCAGAATGCGTTCGATCTCCTGCGCTTCTTGTGCACGATACTGCAGAATGCGTGCATTTGCCTCCACGACCGCCTGCGGCTCCACAAAGACGGTAGCACCGGTGGACGAGACATCATGGATGATGCCGCTCACCTCGCCGCGATACTCGCTCTTAACGGGCACAACATACCGTCCATTGCGGATGGAGACCACACTCTCCTGCAAATACTTGGAGGTGTCCATATTTCGGACCATGCTTTCCAGCCGGTCGCGGATGCTGTTCTCCGTAGCGCGGATCTTTTTGCGCAGCTCGTTCAGGGTGTGGGAAGCCGTGTCTGCCATGGCATCCGGAGCCAGAATGGCGCTGGAGATCTGCTGCTCCAGCCCGGGCTGAGGTGCCAGCGCGTAGAACAGGTCATCTGTAGGCAGGGCATCATGTTCCGAGGAGCCATACCAGCTGGTCAGGTTCTGAAAGTTGCGCAGAGCGCCGGCCACCATCAGCAGCTCCCCCATTGAGAGCACACCGCCCTTGACCGCACGGGCTACCAGAGAGCTGACACCCTCTACCCCGCCAAAGCGCGGAGACCCGTTTTTGATGAGCAGACTGTTGATGGCATCGGTCTGTTCCAGCGCGTAACGTACTTCATCTGGGTCGCACTGAGGCTCCAGAGCCAGCAGCTGCTCTCTAGCTTCCTTGCACACGCAGCCCTCGGATGCACGCGCAATGATCTTATCAAGCTCTAAAGTTTTCAAATAGCTTGTTTCCATGTTTGTTCCCTATATCAAAATTGTTTATCCCGGTCAAGGCAGAACGGATTTCAAAAAGTCGTAACTTTTCAGCGGTTTGTCCAGGTGGGTCAAAGCGTAGCGCTCTGCCACCGCAGACAGCTTTGCCAGACTGCCGACCGAGATTTTGAATGCAAATATTTTCTTATCTTCTACAAGGCAGATATGACGCAGGGCATACAAGGCACCCATGTCCAGATTGCAGATTTTGCCCGCCTTTTTCGCACAGTCCTCACAGAGCAGAATGCCCTCCTGCGGGTCAAGATAAAACGCGGGGCCATCGTATTTTTCACAGATCCTGCAGCAGACCAGCTGCGGCAGAAAGCCGCACTCGCTCATGGTACGCAGCTCAAACACAGCCTTGACCACATGCAGGTCGGTTTTCCCCTCGCTGATCATATACAGGCAGTTCAGCAGCAGGCGCAGTTCCTTGGCAGCTTCCTCCCCCGTAGGAGAAAGCGCCGCCGCCATCTCGGCAAGATACATGGCAAGGCTCATCCCCTCGATGGTGGAGGAAATGCCGTGAAATACGTTGCGCACTTCCGCTTCCCGGATGGTGTACATATTCCGGCCGGGTAGCAGCACAAATTCAGAGTAGCAAAAAAGCCCGCAGGCGCTGAATAATTTGTTCTTCAGCCGCAGGCTGCTCTGTGCTGAGGCCGAAATGACCCCCAGCTCCGGTGTAAGAATGGTCAGAATCCGGTCAGATTCCTTGTACCGGGTCTCTTTTAACACAAGCCCAGGTGTTACGATCGTATCCATCTGCATATTCTCCCTGCCCGAGCAGTGTCCCGGGCAATGTAAAGAGAAAAATCAACGATTATTCGGGTTCTGTTTGAAGCCAAAGTTGTTCAGCAGAAACTCATTGTCCCGCCAATCTGCTTTGACCTTGACCCAGCACTGCAGGTTGACCCGGCAGCCCAGAAATTCCTCACAGTCTGCACGGGCAGAGCTGGCGATCTTTTTCAGCATCGCACCGCCCTTGCCAATGACCATGCCCTTATGGCTCTCGCGCTCGCAGTAGATATTTACATCGATATCCACCAGATCTGTACCGGGGCGCTCCTTGAAACGCTCCACCACGACCGCAATGCCGTGCGGGATCTCATCCCGCATATACAGCAGTGCCTTTTCACGGATGACCTCCGCCACCAGTTCCTTTTCCGGCATATCGGTGTAGGCATCATCGTCAAAGTAGTGCGGGCCCTCCACAGCATACTGGCTCAGGGCATCGAACAGTTCCTCACAGTGGTCGTCTGCCCGGACGCTTACGGTGTAAATGGCATCAAACACACCCAGCTCCTTGAGCTCAGCCTTGCGGGCTTCCAAATCAGCAGGCTCCTTGACAAGATCGGTCTTATTGATGACTGCAATGGCCGGGCCGCCGCTGCTGCGCAGAGCGTCCACCAGAACCATTTCCGGCTCATTCAGGGCACCGTATGGCTCAAACAGCATCATGGAAACATCCACATCCGCGATGGAATCGCTGGCCGTCTTGTCCATCCGCTTGCCAAGCTTATTGTGGGCCTTATGCACGCCCGGGGTGTCCAGCAAAACATACTGCAGAGGGCCGCGGGTCACAACGCCGGTGATGCGGGTGCGGGTCGTCTGGGGTTTGGAGGTGACAATGGCCACCTTCTCCCCCACCAGACGATTGGTCAGGCTGGATTTGCCCACGTTCGGGCGGCCGATGACCGCCACGAACACAGATGAGGTATCGTAATGCTGCTGCATGGGTGCTGCGTTTTTCAAAATAGAACTCCTATCCTTTGCCGATATCTGTGATCATTCCGTATAGCTGACGGTGCGGGGCAGGCCAAGCTGGGTCAGCACAGCCTCTTCCTTTTCGCGCATCCGCATGGCTTCCAGACCGCCGTTCTCATGGTCGTAGCCCAGCAGATGCAGCATGGAGTGAACGGTCAGGAAAGCGACTTCACGCTGCAACGGATGGCCGTAGAGCGTTGCCTGCTCCTGAGCACGTTCCATGCTGATGACGATATCCCCCAGCATCTTGCAGCCGTTGTTCTCATCCACATCGTAAACGCCGTTTTCTCCCAGAGGAAAGCTCAACACATCGGTGGGCATCGGCTTGTTGCGGTACTGGTTGTTCAGCTCTGCAATGGCAGCGTTATCCACAAAAGTCACGCTGATCTCAGCAGGCTCATCGAAGTGCTCATATTCCAGCACGGCATTGCAGGCGCGGCGGATCAGGATCCGCAGGCCCGAAGGTACTTTTACGACTTTCTGTGAATTGGTGATCAAAACTTTATTGGACATAACATTCCTCTCCCTTCATTTTATGCTGCAATTGCAGCTTTCCGCGTCGGTTTCAACGCTTGGCCGGGTGCGCAGCCGCTTCGTAGGCCTTGATGATCTCCTGCACCAGACGATGGCGGACAACATCCTTCTCCGTAAAATAGCACTGTGCAATGCCATCCACGTTCTTGAGAATATGCAGCGCATCCACAAGGCCGCTGCGGGTACGGTCCGGCAGATCGATCTGGGTCACATCGCCGGTCACAACCACCTTGGAACCTACACCCATACGGGTCAGAAACATCTTCATCTGCTCCGGCGTGGTGTTCTGCGCCTCATCCAGGATGATAAAGGAATCATCCAGCGTGCGGCCGCGCATATACGCCAGCGGAGCAACCTCAATGATCTGCTTTTCCACCAGGCGCTCATAAGTCTCAGCACCCAGCATATCGAACAGACCATCGTAGAGAGGACGCAGGTAAGGGTCTACCTTCTGCTGCAGATCACCGGGCAGAAAACCCAACTTCTCGCCTGCTTCCACGGCGGGGCGGGTCAGCACAATGCGGGAAACATCCTTGGCCTTGAACGCTTTGACCGCCATTGCAACGGCCAGATAGGTCTTGCCGGTACCGGCGGGACCCACGCCAAAGGTCACCACGTTCTTGCGGATAGCATTCAGATATTCCTTTTGGCCCAGTGTCTTGGGTCGGATGGGGCGGCCCTTGACTGTGACCGTGACAAAATCATCAGTCAGCTCCCGGACACGCTGCTCCTTTCCATCGTGAGCAAGGCTCAGGCAGTAGCGCACCGTTTGATCCTCCAGCGGCGTGTGGTTTTCGATCAGGAGCAGCATCCCCTCCACGGCACGCACAGCAGCGGCCACGTTGGCCTCCTCGCCAGAGAGGCGAAGCATCGTACCCCGGCAGACTGCCGTGACAGAGAACTCCTTTTCCAATAGACGAATGTTGCGGTCACAGTTGCCAAAGATGGCAGCGGCGATCTCCACACTATCCAACTCAATACTTTTTTCGGCCATGTAGCTCCTCCAGCGGTTTATGAATTTCCACATCTATTGTACCACCAAAGGCTCAAATAGAAAACTGTGAAACTTGCACAAAATATTTTCAACATTTTGGAGCGTGTTACAAAGCAGAACCCTGAAACATAAAAAATCGATGCTGCTCTACATTTCCGCAAAACAGCATCGATTTCATTTTATCGGATCGTAAAAAACGATTCTTCAGAAACTTTTCAATTAGAACCAGTCGCCGAAGCCCATCTTGACCAGGTTGTCGTGGCTGATCTTCAGGCTATCGAACGGATCACGGCCATAGCAGTCATCCTGCTCCACCAGGAAGTACTCGCCGCCGCCCTCCAGGCCAGCCTGGATGATAGCGGGCATATCCAGAGTGCCTTCGCCAACCTCAGCAAACTGCACAATGTTGGTGAAGTTGCTCATGAACTTCATCATGCCTTCCTTGCTGGTGAAGTCCACGCCGCCCTCGGGGATGGGCATCTCACCGATGCGGTAATCCTTCAGGTGGACCAGACGGATGCTGCCGGCATACTTCTTGATGAACTTAACAGGGTCCTGGCCGCCGCGGTGGATCCAGTGGCTGTCCAGCTCAAAGCCCAGAGCAGGAGCATTTGCGCGGATGATGTCCAGCAGGAACTCGCCGTCGTAACGAACGAACTCTACGTGATGGTTGTGGTAGTACAGGTCAATGCCGTCTTCCTTCAGCTTCAGAGCATACTCATTTGCTTCCTTGGCGAAATCCACGGCCTTCTGGTAGTTGCCCATGCAGGTCATGGGCAGCATGCCGATGCGCAGCATATCGCAGTCCAGCTTACGGCAGTCCTCAACGATCTTCTTATAGTCGTCGGGATTGCACAGGAACTCGCCGGGCATACCGGGCAGCATGGGAGAGGTGGATGCGGTGCAGGAAGAGACATTCAGGCCCAGCTCGTCGATAGCCTTGCGGAAGCCTGCAACGTTCTCAGCGGTCATGGGGACCTGAGAGATCTCGACGCAGTGATAGCCGATATCAGCCAGCTTGCCCATGCTCTCGTATGCATCGAAGTGAGGCATCTTATTGGGGGCAATGGTGCTCATCTGAACACCGATCAAACCTTTGTTTGCCATGGTTCATTTCTCCTTCTATCTGTGTTTTGCGGTCACGGAGCGACGGGATGGCCAGCCTTGCTGCTTGCATGGATGGCATCGATCAGCCGAATGCTCATTTCCGCATCTCTTACATGGATGTAATCGTCTGTGTTGTTCTCAATGGCGCGGTAAAACTTGTTGATCAGGATGCCATGAGAAGCACCAAAATAGAACTTGGCACCGGGCAGCTTCTCGTTCTCACACAGCTTAGTGCGCACACCATCTGCATCGATCCGGAACAGGGCATCATCCTCGATCAGGAAGGAAGCCTTTTCACAGGCAACCTTGATCTGGACGCTCTCGTTGGTGTAATCACAGTTGGTGGCAAAGAACACACCGTTTGCACCATTAGCAAAGTGCAGGCGGGCAGCCACGGTGTCCTCGACCTCAATGCCGTAATCTGCCAGCTGATTCACCGAGCCATGGATGGCATCGATGTCGCCACACAGATAATACAGCAAATCCAGCGTGTGAACACTCTGGTTGATCATGCAGCCGCCGCCAGCAGTTTCCAGCTGGCCGCGCCAGGGCTGTTCGTCATAGTAAGCCTTGCCGCGGAACCAGGGCACAAAGCCGCGGCAGCCGATGACCTTGCCATATTCGCCGCCATCGATGATCTTTTTCAGTTCAACGGTGGTGCGGTTCAGACGATTCTGCAGGCAGATGCCGATCTTGACCTCAGGGTGCGCAGCCTCAAATTCCACGAACTCCTTGGCCTGTGCGGTGTTCAGACCCACCGGCTTCTCGCAGAAGACATTCACACCGTGGGAAGCAAAGTACTCCGACACGGGCACATGCAGGTAATGCGGCAGGCAGAGATGTACCACATCGGGATGCTCCTTTTCCAGAAGCTCCTCATAGTCCGTATAGAACGGCACGGCCTTTGCTGCAGCAGGCAGCTTTTCCTGCACAGCGGGATTGTTATCGCACACGGCACACAGTTCGATCTCAGGATTTGCCACAATGATGGGCAGATGAACCTGAAAGATGGTGCCGCAGCCAATGATCGCAGCTCTTTTCATGGAAACGCAACTCCTTGTAAGCCTAGAACAGGCATTGCTTTTTTCAGGGATACTGATTACTCGCGGACGGGGAACTTGCCCTCAGCCTCGATCAGCTTGTTCAGCTCAGCAGCATACTCCTCGGGATCGCAGGGGTTGGAGACCTCGCGGCCGGTCCATGCAGACAGCTGGCTGCTGTTTGCCAGGTTGACACCGTTGATGCCGTCCTCGCCGGGAGCCAGCAGCGGGCTGCCGGTCAGGATGTGAGCAGCAAAGTTCTGCATAACGGTGGTGTGCTGGAAGCCCCAGCCATCGTTGTTCTCAAAGGTCTCTTCGGTGTACAGCTTGGAGCCTGCACCGTTGCCGCTGGTCAGCATGGCAACTTCCATCATGCTCATGTGCTCGTTCAGGTAATCCTCAGTGCAGGGGTTGCCTTCCTTATCGATGTAGTGGTAGACATGAGCGGTCTTGCTGTTGTCAACCACGATCTTGCCGCCGTCCAGGTCGATCTCCAGACGATCGGTGCCGATGGCATCGTGGGTGCAGGTGGTAAAGGTGCCGGTAGCGCCGTTAGCGAACTCGACCAGCATGGTCACGTCGTTCTCAACGCCGATGTTACGATGGCAGCCGTTGATGTTCTTGGAGAAGACCTTCACGGGGATGCCGCAGATCCACTGCCACAGGTCGAGCTGATGGGGAGCCTGGTTGACCAGGACACCGCCGCCTTCGCCGCCCCAGGTAGCACGCCATGCGCTCTGCTGGTAGTAGCTGTCAGGACGCCACCAGGAGTTGATCATCCACTGAGAGCGGCGGATCTCGCCCAGCTCACCGCTGGCAACGATCTCCTTGATCTTCTGATACAGCTTGTTGGTGCGCTGGTTGAACATGATGCCGAAGGAAACCTCGGGATGAGCCTTAGCGCAGGCGATCATCTTCTGAACATCCTTGCTGCGGACACCGGCGGGCTTCTCGCACAGAACGTTCATGCCATGCTCCATAGCGTAGATGGAGATCTCGTGGTGCAGGTAGTGAGGAACGGTGGTGATGATGGCATCAACAGTGCCGCTGGCGATCATATCCTTCCAATCCTTGAAGAAGGGCACATCGGGGTACTGCTCCTTGCACATCTTCTCCTTCTCGGGGTCGATATCACACAGAGCGCCCAGTGCGCAGTTGTCGGGGCACGGTGCGCAGACCATGCCGGGGAACGGAGCGGGAGCGTTGGTCAGGAAGCGAGCGTAGCTGCCGCCCTGAGCACCGATACCGATCAGGCCATAACGAATCTTTCCTTCAGTCTTTTCCATTTGAATCTTCTCCTTTTTTCTGTTACGTTAAAATTTTGCCAGAATATCGCACAGTGCGTGATACTGTGCGGCGTAACCTTCAGCACCGTTTTTATACTTGTTCTCACGGATGATGTTCTTTGCATCCGTGGTCTCAAGGCTCTGCAGGCTGTCAAACAGCACCAGATGCGGCTCCAGGGTCAGGAAGCCGGTATAGCCCTCTTCCACGATGGCCTTGTGCAGCAGCTCGGGGATCTTTCCCTCGCCGGTACCGCAGAGCACATTCTCCTTGTCGGTAGAAACGGCATCCTTGATATGAATATATACAATGTACGGGCGGAGAGCATCCCAGCATTTGGCGGTATCCTCGCCGCACTGTACAAAGTTTGCAAAGTCGAATGCGGACTTGAAGTGTGCGCTGTTCAGCGTCTGCATCAGGTCAACACAGCGGGAAAGAACATCACCATAGATATCCTTCTCGTTTTCGTGCATCAGGATCACGTCGTGCTTCTCAGCAATGGCAATGAACTTGCGCAGCTTCTCGATGACAGCGTCACGATAGTCGGCAGGATCCTTGCCTTCCGGCATAAAGAAGCTGAACATGCGGATGTACTTGCAATTCAGGACCTTAGCGATCTCGCACAGCGTTTCCAGCTGAGCACACTGCTTTTCAAAGCCCTCTTCATCGTCGATCTTGACCTTGCCAATGGGACTGCCCAGGCTGGAAACGCCAACACCAGCGGCCTGCAGACGGGGCAGCAGATCGGTCTTGACTTCCTCAACGGTAAAGTCAGCGATTCCCTTTTTATCTGCACTGCGCAGGCTGATGTACTGCATTCCAAGCTCACGGACTGTCTTGAGCTGCTCATCAAAAGAAGAGCTGATCTCATCGGCAAAGCCGGAAATATAAATATCCTTCATAAAAATCTCCTTTTTTGTGTAGGATACAAGCCTTACTGTAACTAATATATCACAATTGTTAAAAAAATGCCGCACAAATCTTTTTCGGTTTTTTTAGCACATTGTGCAACAGATTTTGTTGTTTTGTTGCATATCATGAAACAAGGTGCATCAAACCAATCTTGTGGGGTGAAAAAAGGAGAAAAACTGTGCAAAATGTCCATTTTCGACTTCGATTTCTTGGCAGCGAAAAACAGAACAGCAGGATTCACAATGTAAATGGCACAGGATTTACACACGACAATCATCGAACAAACTGATATATTAAACCCTAGAGATCGGCTCCTTTGATTCTTAAGGGCCGTGGCAGACTTTTAAGATCAGACTGAGAACGCCTAATTTGCTTTCCTTCAGAAACACTCACCTTTGCCGAGTGTTCAAAACCGTGAGCTGATCTGCCACTGAGGCTTACACTGACTCGAACCTGTCCCCCGTGGGCAGGTTTGAGTTGTTTTCAGACCAATCAAAGGAGTTCAAACCCATGTCCAAGACGAAGACTGAGACCCCCTGTCCTGCGCAATTCCGCTGATATCCCCTGGGAGGAGACCCGCCTCCGCCACAAGGTAGATAAGCGGATCTATGTCCTCTTACTGTTTTTCTGGGCTGGTGCGGTGCACACCGCTTTCTGGAGCACCGCTGGAAACTGGGCATCTTCTACCTGCTTGTCGGCTGGACCGGTCTCGGCCTTGCATTTTCTCTGGTTGACCTCCTGATCGCACTCCCTATTCCGAAGGACGAAAACGGAATGATCGAGATCTGATCTCCGTTTCTTGACACGCAAAATCCCCTCAGAGCTCTGACAGTGCTGTCAGAAATCTCTGAGGGGATTTTTCTATGCATCTGGGGCCGTGGGTTCCTCCGCCGCTTTCCGGTGGGCCCGAGCATATTCCCGGGGGCTCTGCCCGTATGCGCTGCGGAACGCCCTATAGAAGTTTGCATAATCCTTGAAGCCGCACAGCAGATAAGCCTCGTTCGGCACGGTTCCCCGTCCCAGCAGTTCACACACTGCGTGGAGCCGCTGCTGCATCAGGTAACGATAAACGCTCGTACCAGTCTTTTGACTGAACTCGTGCATCAGGTGATATTTGCTGACGAAGAACTGCTCCGCCAATTGGTCTATGGTCAGCGAGTCCGCGTAATGCTGGTTGATGTATTCCGTCACATTTTCGGTCAGGCTTCGGTTTTCAATTTCCTGCTTCCGAAGCTCTGCATCCTGGTTGTAGAGGTTCACCAGAAACAGTGACATCACACTGAGCTGATTGATGGCATGTCCGTACGTCTCCGGCGCTTTCTGTTTTCCGCAAGTCCGCCATCCCGTTTCACCCCTCCTCAGTGAAGATAGAATGAAGCCATACATTTGGCCAGATCCTCTGGTCGTTCTGCAAAGTTTCCATAGCGCCAGCTGTTGAAAAAACCCATATATGCCCCGATGAACGAGTTGCGGAAGTATCGATTTTCGCCCGGCAATGAAACGGGCCATGGCACAAACTGTCTTGCATCCCCGACTTCGATGTTGGAGATCAGAACAAGAATGATCTTCTCACTCAACGCATCGCTGAAAAAACTGGTCAGATGGCAATCCATCAGGACACAAAGGTTCTTTCGCTCCGCATACGTCCAGCGGAACAGCGCAGTCAGGTTTTTTTCCAGGGTACTGTACGCCGGCAGCTGCCCCGCAAGCAGGGTCATCTGCCGGTCGAGATAGTAATCCAGCACGTCGTCCTTGGATTCAAAGCTGCGGTAAAAGGTAGTTCGGTCGAGGTCCGCCATGTGACACAGCTCTGTGACGGAGATCTTTTCCAGCGGCTTTTTCATTAAAAGCTGAAACAGTGCCGTGCAAAATGCATCCTGATTTTTCTGCGCAACGGGGTTGATATGGTTCGTGTACATTGTGCGCTGTGTTCAGCTCCTTCCTCAAAATGATTGACTTTATTGTACCATATTCTCTAAAAAAAGCAATTTGATTTCACTGAAAGCGTTTTTTCAAAAAGAAATCTTGACAGTTATTTTCTTTTATGCTAAACTATCTATCGTTGCGAAACATTTGCTACTGTGGCTCAGTTGGTAGAGCAGTTCACTCGTAATGAACAGGCCGCCGGTTCAAGTCCGGCCAGTAGCTCCAAAATGAAAACTCCCGAGAATCAGCTTATGAGGCTGGTTTTCGGGAGTTTTTTTGTCCAGACATTTCTCTTTTCAGCTCATATAAGTTTCGCCTGCCCTGCCAGATACAGCATCCCCACTGCCGCACCGCAAAGTGGCAGGAGCAGAAACAGCATCCGGGCAAACTGACCCAAAAGCGCGCCTGTGCTGGGGGCCTGTCCTCCACGCCCGAATGCGGCTGAACAGAGCCTTCCGCTTACCTGCAGTGCGGATGCGCCGAACGTGCACAGCGTTCCGGCCGCAAGGGATGCAGGGATACCGCAGACGCAGAGCAGCACAAATGCTGTCCGTGGGTTCAAATCCACAAGCAGCCTGGACGAAAGCAATCCGGAGCCTGTCCCATACAGCATCGCAAAAAGGAAGATGGGCAGCGGCCCCAGGGCGGAAAGCCCCAGGAACAGCACTGCCGTCAGCGCACCTGCCACAGTGAGAAATTCCGTTCGGAACAGGCGCACTGCCCCGGCGGCATCCTGCACAGAAAACAGGCTCTGCCAGCAGTTCAGGTAATAGGAAAGCGTTTCAGCATCGCCTGCCACACAACGCGCTGCCGCCACACCCGCCAGAAAGGTCCCCAGAAGGTACGCCGCCGCCAGAAGGATAGTTTCCCTGCCCAGCTTGCTTCGGCGCATAGCGGCTCTCTCCGGTGTGTTTCCGTACCTCTCAGAGAACGCCGCCGGGATGGATCGCCTTTCTTCCTGCGCTGTCTCAGGAAGAACTCCACCGTTCTTTTGTTTTAGCTGCTCTTCCTGTGCTGTCGGCATGATCGCTTCGGGCAGTGCCTTTGCCGCTGCGGTTTCCGGTGTTTCCTGATAGACCCACATGCTTCCCTGTCCTCCTGTTTTTCTGCTGTAAATTCTCAATGCCGGTGCCGTTCTGTACGCAGGATGCTGAACACCCCGCCCAGACAGCCAAAAACGAATACCAGTGCAAAGCGGGTCAGCTGCATTTCCGTTGGTTCAATGCCCTCCGAAAGACCGAACCCCAGCAGAAGCAGAACAAACAGTCCGCCCTGTACAGCACCGCAGATAAGGCCTCTGCTGTGATAGAAAAACGCCATGAGCCAGCCGCTGCAAAAGCTCCCGGCACAGACAATGGCACTGACCATGGGCCAGGCAGTGCTCTGCGCAAGGCTCTGGTTTGCCATCAGGTAGGCCAGCCCGGCCATGCAGGCGGCGGTGAATATCCCACCAATGCCGAATGCGGCCAGTGCTTCCAGGATGGGTAACTTCTTCTGTTCCAACATAAAAACCCGCCTCCCTGCACTACTGTATGCAGAGGGGCGGGTAAAAAAGACCTTGCTTTTAGAGATTACTTCTTTGCGTTGGCAGGAGCATTGTCCATGTTCAGCTTCTCAACAGAGCTGATCGCATTCTTGGTGAAGCGGATCTTCACACGGTCAGAACCGGTTTCCAGAACAAAGGTGTCATCCTTGATGGCGACCACACGGCCAACAATACCGCCGATGGTCACGACCTGATCACCGATCTCCAGAGCTGCACGCATGGCAGCATCCTTCTTCTCCTGCTTCTTCTGGGGACGATAGATCATAAAGTAGAGCAGGACCAGCATCAGAGCCAGGGTGAAGAACAGGCTGAGATAGCTTTCAGTGGTAGTAGTCAGAAATTGCATGGGACAAAGTCTCCTCTCAAAATTCAGATAAACTCATTATAACCGCTTCTGCTCCCTCTTGCAAGGGAAAAGCATGAAAAAGCTCAAATTCTTGTATCCAGCAGCTTGACGTAACGGTCATGGAAGGCGGTAAAGGTGCCTGCGTCCAACTCATCGCGGATACGCTCCATCAGGTGGTTGTAGAACCACAGGTTGTGCATAACGGCCAGACGCATGCCCAGCAGTTCCTCTGCCTTGAACAGGTGGCGGATATAGGCACGGGAGTAGTTCCGGCAGGCCGGGCAGCCACAGGTGGGGTCAATGGGGCGCTCGTCCCGCTCGTACTTTGCGTTCTTGATGTTAATAATGCCGCCCCAGGTATTCAGGTGGCCATGGCGGGCATTGCGGCTGGGCATGACGCAGTCAAACAGATCCACGCCGCGGGAAACAGCCTCGATCATATTGCCGGGGGTGCCGACACCCATCAGATAGCGGATCCTATCCTTGGGCATATAAGGCTCCACCTCACTGATCATCTCGTACATCACCTCAGCAGGCTCACCCACGGCCAGGCCGCCGATGGCGTAGCCGTCCAGCTCCAGCTCCGCGATCTGCTTCATGTGCTCTACACGCAGGTCAGCAAAGGTGCAGCCCTGATTGATGCCGAACAGCAGCTGGTCAGGGTTGGTGGCCTTGCCCTCCTGCTTCAGACGGGCCATCTCAGCCTTGCAGCGCTTGAGCCAGCGGGTGGTGCGCTCACAGCTGGCTTTTGAGTACGCGTGCTGGGCAGGATTCTCCACACACTCATCAAAGGCCATTGCAATGGTGGAGCCCAGGTTTGCCTGGATCTGCATACTCTCCTCAGGGCCCATAAAGATGCGGTGGCCGTCCAGATGGGAAGCAAAGGTCACGCCTTCTTCCGTGATCTTACGCAGCTTGGACAGGCTGAACACCTGGAATCCGCCGCTGTCGGTCAGGATGGGCCCGTTCCAGCGGGTAAATTTGTGCAGACCGCCCATATCGGCTACCAGCTGATCACCGGGACGCAGATGCAGGTGGTAGGTGTTGCAGAGCATCACCTGGGTGCCGATCTGCTGCAGATCCTGCGCGGACAGGCCGCCCTTGATGGCACCGGCGGTGGCAACATTCTGGAAAGCCGGGGTCTGCACCGTGCCGTGCACGGTCTTGAACTCACCCCGCCGGGCGTTGTGCTCCTGCTTGAGCAGCTTAAAAGTGGTCAAAGAAGGCATAAGTTTTTTCCTTTCTGTGTACGGAAAACAGCCGTACAGCCTTGTGCCGCCGGGCAGGCGGCAGGTTCAGAAGTGGTGGATACCAAGCTGCCGAAACGGATCCGGCAGTGTTTTGGGCTTTTGGGAGAGCGGGTGCTGAGGGATCACAGGATCAGCATCGCATCGCCGAAGGAAAAGAAGCGGTACTTTTCCTCTACGGCAACTTTATAGGCAGCCATGGTCTTTTCGTAGCCGTAGAGGGCAGAGACCAGCATGATGAGGGTGCTTTCCGGCAGGTGGAAGTTGGTGATCAGGCCATCGATGCAGTTGAACTTGACACCCGGGTAGAGGAAGATAGAGGTGTTGCCGCTGCAGGCCTTGATCTCGCCATATTTTGCGGCGGCGGCTTCCAGCGTGCGGCAGCTGGTGGTGCCAACGGCGATCACGCGGTGCCCGGCGGCCTTGGTTTCCCGGATGCGCTGAGCAGTCTCCTCGCTGATGGAATACCACTCACTGTGCATCTTGTGATCCGAGATCTCGTCCTCCTGCACGGGGCGGAAGGTTCCCAGACCCACATGCAGGGTAACCTCGGCAATGCCGACACCCTTGGAACGGATGGTATCCATCAGCTCCGGGGTAAAGTGCAGGCCTGCCGTGGGTGCAGCAGCGCTGCCCAGCTCCTTGGCATAGACCGTCTGATACTGGCTCTGATCTTCCAACTGCTTGGTGATGTAGGGCGGCAGCGGCATCTTGCCAAATTCATCCAGCTTTTCATAAAGGGTCTCGGTGTCATAATAGAATGTAACAAACTTGTTGCCATCCTCCAGCGTTTCGTCCACCACAGCGGTCAGGGTGCCGTCACCAAAACTGACCTTGGTGCCGGGCTGCATCCGCTTGCCGGGCTTTGCCAGGCACTCCCACTGATCTCCCTTGACCTGCCGCAGAAGCAGCAGCTCACACACAGCACCGGTGGGCTGTTTGACACCCACGATGCGGGCGGGCAGCACCTTGGAGTTATTGACCACCAGCAGGTCACCCGGCTCAAGATACTCCGGCAGATCGCGGAAGATCCGGTGCTGGATGCTGTCGTCCTTCTGGCTCAGAACCATGAGCCGGGCCGAGTCTCTGGGATCTGCAGGCTCCTGTGCAATGAGTTCTTTGGGTAAATCATACCAAAAATCTTTTTTTAACATACTTTGCATTTGCCTTTCCGATGATTGACACGAGTGCCGTATCAATGTTATCATAAAATCTGTATAAACAGTATCTATTATATTGCAAGGTCGGCTGGTTTGCAAGCCGTGTTCGATGTAAATTTGCTTTTATTGAAAGGAAAGGTGCTGGAAATGGAAAAACAGTATAAAGTTGGTATCGTTGGTGCAACGGGCATGGTGGGGCAGCGTTTTGTGACCCTGCTTGAGAATCATCCCTGGTTCAAGCTGACCACGCTGGCCGCGTCCGGCCGCAGCGCAGGCAAGACCTATGAGGATGCCGTTGGCAGCCGCTGGGCAATGACCACCCCGATGCCCGAGAGCGTCAAGAAGATGGTCGTGCTGGATGCCGCCAAGGTGGAAGAGGTCGCTTCTCAGGTCGATTTCATCTTCTGCGCAGTCAATATGCCCAAGGCCGAGATCAAGGCACTGGAAGAGGCTTACGCAAAGGCCGAGTGCCCTGTGGTCTCCAACAACAGCGCAAACCGCTTTACCCCAGATGTTCCCATGGTCGTGCCTGAGATCAACGCAGACCACATTGAGATCATCCCTGCCCAGCGCAAGCGTCTGGGTACCAAGCGCGGCTTCATCGCGGTCAAGTCCAACTGCAGCCTGCAGAGCTATGTGCCTGCCCTGCATCCCCTGATGAAGGAGTTTGGTGTCAACAAGGCTCTGGTCTGCACCTATCAGGCCATTTCCGGTGCAGGCAAGACCTTTGACCGGATGCCCGAGATCGTAGATAACGTCATCCCCTACATCGGCGGTGAGGAAGAGAAGAGCGAGCGCGAGCCGCTGAAGCTGTGGGGCCACATCGAGGGCGATCAGATCGTCAACGCCGAGAAGCCCACGATCACTGCGCAGTGCTTCCGTGTTCCCGTTTCTGACGGCCACACCGCCGCCGTGTTTGTAAGCTTTGACAAAAAGCCCACCCAGGAGCAGATGCTCGAGGCCTGGGCTAACTTCCGCGGCCCTGCACAGGAGCTGAACCTGCCCAGCGCACCCAAGCAGTTCCTGCACTACTTCACTGAGCCTGATCGTCCTCAGCCCAAGCTGGATCGCAACACAGAGAACGGCATGGCTGTCTGCATCGGCCGCCTGCGCGAGGACACCCTGTTTGACTACAAGTTCGCCTGCATGAGTCACAACACCCTGCGCGGCGCTGCCGGCGGTGCCGTGCTGCTGGCTGAGCTGCTGGCAGCAAAGGGCTATTTTGACTGAACAACACGTTCCTGACGGAGCGTACAAAGGAGTTTTATACTATGAAGAATCCTGTCTTTACCGGCGCGGCGGTGGCGATCATCACCCCCATGTACGAAGATGGCAGCATCAACTTTGATGAGCTGGGCCGCATCATTGAAGATCAGATTGCACGGGGCACCGATGCTATTGTGATCTGCGGCACTACCGGCGAATGCTCTACCATGACCGATGAGGAGCAGCTGGCCGCCATCAAGTTTACGGTCGAGACGGTCAACCACCGGGTGCCTGTTATTGCGGGTGCTGGTTCCAATGATACCGATCACGGCTGTGCACTGGCAGCAAAGTCTGCTGCCTGCGGTGCCGATGCCCTGCTGCTGGTGACCCCCTATTACAACAAGACCACGCAGGCAGGTCTGGTGGCTCACTTTACCGCTATGGCCGAGGCGGGCGGCATCCCTGTTATCCTGTATAATGTGCCTTCCCGTACCGGTCTGAACATCACCCCCGAGACAGCGCTGGAGCTGAGCCGGAATCCGCTTATCAACGGCATCAAGGAGGCCTCGGGCAACATCTCTCAGGTGGCCAAGATCGCTCAGCTGTGCGGTGACGAGCTGAACATCTACTCTGGCAACGATGATCAGGTTGTTCCCCTGCTGTCTCTGGGCGGCAAGGGTGTCATCAGTGTGGTCTCCAATGTCAAACCTGAGCTGGTGCACAACTGCTGCAAGGCATGGTTTGAGGGCGACACCAAAACTGCCTGCAAGCTGCAGCTGGAGATCCTGCCCTTGGCGGATGCACTCTTCTGCGAAGTAAATCCCATCCCTGTCAAGTACGCCATGAATGTGCTGGGCTGGGAGGCCGGTCCCTGCCGTCTGCCGCTGGTCGAGCCCAGTGATGCCCACAAGGAGAAGATCGAGCAGGCACTGGAGGCCGAAGGTCTGATTCAGGAATAAACGAAACAACGCACAATGCCTGGTGGGATTGGTTCCTCCCGGGCATTTGCCGTTACAACAGAAAACGAGGAAACAAAAATGACAGATATTATCATTCAGGGCATTGGCGGCCGGATGGGCCACGTCCTCTGCGAGATGATTGCAAACCGGAGTGACTGCCGCGTGGTCGCCGGGATCGACCAGCAGGACGGTGAGCAGAACGGCATCCCCGTATACGACAGTCTGGATAAGCTGGACGGCAAGGGCGATGTCATCATTGATTTCAGCGCTCCTGCTGCTGTGGAAAAGGCACTGACCTATTGCGAAGCACACAAGATGCCCATCGTGGTCTGCACCACTGGCCTTTCCGAAGAGCTGCAGCTGAAGGTGGTGCAGCTGTCCCGCATTGTGCCCGTGTTCAAGAGCGCCAACATGTCCATCGGCATCAACCTGCTGTCGGAGCTGTGCAAGCGTGCATCGGCCATTCTGGGTGCAGACTATGATGTGGAGATCGTGGAGCAGCACCACCACAACAAGCTGGATGCCCCCAGCGGCACTGCCCTGATGCTGGCCGATGCCATCAATGAAGAGAATAACGGCGCATATCATTATGTTTACGACCGTTCCTGTGTGCGCCAGAAGCGCGACCCGAAGGAAATCGGCATCAGCTCCGTGCGCGGAGGCAGCATCGTGGGCGACCACGAGGTGCTGTTCTGCGGTCCGGACGAGGTCATCACCCTCAAGCATACTGCATATTCCCGCAGTGTTTTTGCAAATGGCGCAATAAATGCTGCTGTCTATCTTGCAAAAAAGGAGCCTGGCCTGTACAATATGGGTAACATGATCGCAGAGCTGTAAGGTCTCTGCGTCTTCCACCATTTTGAGCGGCAGGAGGGCTGACGGAATGGAACAGGCAAGACACGCGGCATCCACGAAACGACATTCGCGGCACGAACTGCAGAACCGGCGAAAACGAAAACCCGTTTTTCTGAGGATGATGGGAGTGCTGCTGGTGGCTGGTGCGGCATTGGCCTGCTTTGGCCTCTGGCGCTTCCAGACTCCTGGCATCGTGCTTGGCCCCTTTGAGGACGAGCCTTCGACCGCTGAAAGCGTTCCCCCGCCCGAACCGGAACCGCAGCCTGTTACAACCACACTGCGTTTTTCGGCCACCGGGGACAATCTGATCCATGCTCCCATCTACAAACAGGCAGCCCGCCGGGCAGCGGAAGGCCAGCGATATAATTTTGACTACTGCTACGAGCACCTGCTGGATTTTTATGCCGCGCAGGATGTAAACTGGATCAACCAGGAAACACTCTGCAGCAAGGAACTGGAGCCTTCCACCTATCCCTGCTTTTCTACCCCCGGTGAATGCGCAGAGGCTCTTTACCGGGCAGGCATCCGGGTGTTCAGTCTTTCCAACAATCACACCTACGATAAAGGTGCCAAAGGTATCGCAGCAACGCTGCGGTTTTGGGACGAGATGCCGGAAGATGTGGTCACGACCGGCCTGTGGTACGGAGAGAGCGATTATGGTACTATCCCCTTGCAGACGGTAAACGGTGTGACGATTGCCTACCTCTCCTACACCGACCACACCAATGGCATCCCGCAGAGCAGTGCAATGACGGCCAATGTCATCTACACCAGCCAGCGGGATGTGATGGAACAGCAGGTGCGCAGGGCGCGTGAGCTGGCCGATTTCGTGGTGGTGGGAGTTCACTGGGGCGTGGAGGATAGTCACAAGATCACCCAGACCCAGCGGGACCTCGCCCAGCAGCTTTCCGACTGGGGTGCGGATGTTATTCTGGGCACGCACCCTCATGTGGTGCAGGATGCCGAGTGGAAAACCTCTGTGGATGGCCGCCAGACCTTTGTGGCCTATTCTCTGGGAAATTTCCTCAGCACCCAGAGCAAACCGGATCAGCTCATCGGTGCCATCCTGACACTGGAGCTGAACAAGACGACGGACCCGGATGGCAGCGTTCACTGCGCTGTCGCTTTCCCGCAATTACATCCCACCGTGACCCACTATGATGCCGGTAAATCCAACGTCCGCACCTACCTCTTCCAGGAATATACGCCGGAGCTGGCGCAGGCGCACGGTGTCCGGGCCGCTTACCCCAGCTTTGGGATAGAGTACATCCAGAACGTATTACAGACCAACATCAACAGCGCGTTTTTGGCGCTCGCCTGAATTTGTAGCCCTTTGGGGCAGATTGGAGTGTTCATTATGTATGGTGTTTCCAAAATCAACATTGAGCCCAGCCTGATGATGATCAGTGTGCAGGATGTGGAGTTCAAGGGCAACAGCCTGGCCCGCTACCTGCAGATCTTTGCCGATACCGGCGTTGTGGTGGATATGATCAGTCAGAGCGCCCCTCACGGTACCAACATTGATTTCAGCTTTACCGCATCTGCCAGCGATCTGACGCTGGTGATGAAGGCCATCTCTGCCGCCAATCTCGACAAGGATGCCAAGGCTTCCCCGCTGATCAGCGTTGGTTACTCCAAGCTGAACCTCTTCGGTGAGGACATGGTCACCAGCTGCGGTGTAGCTGCCCGGGCCCTGAACGCATTGGCCATGGCTGACATCGAGGTTCTGCTCATCACCACCAGCGATCTGGATATTTCTCTGCTGGTGCGCAGTGAGAACGAGGACTCCGCTTACGATGTGCTGAAGAAGGCCTTTGAGCTGTAAGTGCCCTTCTCTATAAACATTACACAAACGTAAAAAGCCCGGCGGCATCCGATTTTTGGATGCCGCCGGGCTTTTATCATACGCTGGTTCTAAAAGATTACAGGGTCACTTTGTGGTAAATCTTCTTGCCCTTCTTGATGACGATACCGTTCTTCAGCTGATCAGCGGTAAAGCTGACAGTGGGAGCAGCTACCTTTTCACCATCCACCAGGACACCGCCCTGCACAACCAGGCGGCGGGCCTCGCCGTTGGAAGCGGCCAGACCGGCCTTGACCATGAGGGTCAGGATGCCGATGGAGCCATCGGTCAGATCCGCTTCGGTCAGCTGAGTGGAGGGCATGTGCTCAGTGTCAGCAGCACCGCTGAACAGGGCACGGGCAGCGTTCTGGGCCTTCTCAGCCTCTTCCTCGCCGTGCACCATCTTGGTCAGCTCGTAGGCCAGGATTTCCTTGGCCTCATTCAGACGCTGATCCTTCCAGGTGCTCATCTCATCGATCTGCTCCAGCGGAAGGAAGGTCAGCATCCGGATGCACTTCATCACATCAGCATCGCCGACATTGCGCCAGTACTGGTAGAACTCAAAGGGACTGGTCTTGTTGGGGTCGAGCCAGACCGCATTGCCTGCAGTCTTGCCCATCTTCTTGCCCTGAGAATCAGTCAGCAGAGTAATGGTCATCGCGTAGGCATCCTTGCCCAGCTTGCGGCGGATCAGCTCAGTGCCGCCCAGCATGTTGCTCCACTGGTCATCGCCGCCGAACTGCATGTTGCAGCCGTAGTGCTGGAACATGTAGTAGAAGTCGTAGCTCTGCATGATCATGTAGTTGAACTCGAGGAAGGACAGGCCCTTCTCCATGCGCTGCTCATAGCACTTGGCACGGAGCATGTTGTTGACGGAGAAGCAGGCACCCACATCACGCAGCAGCTCAACATAATTCAGGTTCAGCAGCCAGTCGGCATTGTTCAGCATCAGAGCCTTGCCCTCAGAGAAATCGATGAACTTCTCCATCTGCTTCTTGAAGCAGGCTGCATTGTGAGCAATGTCCTCCTTGGTCAGCATCTTGCGCATATCGGTACGGCCAGAGGGGTCACCGATCATGGTGGTGCCGCCGCCGATCAGGGCAATGGGCTTATTGCCAGCCATCTGCAAGCGCTTCATCAGGGTCAAGGCCATAAAGTGGCCCGCAGTCAGGCTGTCCGCAGTGCAGTCAAAGCCAATGTAGAAAGTGGCCTTGCCGTTGTTGATGAGGTCAATGATCTCATTGTCGGTGATCTGGGCCACCAGACCGCGTGCCTGCAGTTCTTCGTAAAGGGTCATAGGATTATCCTCCTGTTTTGTCGGGCAGAGGACAAAAGAAAACGCCCCCTGCCAAAAATGAATTTGGCAGAGGGCGAGAAAATCGCGGTACCACCTCTGTTTGCCGCCCCCTCACAGGAACGGCCTCACGAGTGCGCCCCACAGAGATGGGATACACTCCTGCGTTTGTAACGCTCGCACGCGGCACAGCCTACTAGCCAAAGCATTCAGCCTGCAACTCCGGGAGGTATTTCCCCTGCTGTTCTGCACACCCCTTGCACCAACCGGGGTCTCTCTGGGCAGACACTGACAAGGTACTTGTTCCCTTCAACGTCTTTCAACAAAAATTAGTTTAGCACAAAGCAGCAGGGTTGTCAATCACCGGTTTCATGCTCGGCCAGCCCCAGCATCTCTCGAGCATTGGCACGGGAAAGCTCCGTGACATGGTCACCGGAAATGATATGCGCCAGCGCGTCCACTCTGCCTTCGGTATCCAGCGGGTGGATCTCGGTATAGGTTCGCTCATTCGTGATATTCTTCTGGATGAGCAGATGGCAGTCGGCCAGTGCAGCGATCTGCGCTGTGTGGGTGATGCAGAGGATCTGGTGATCTTTTGCGCTCTGTTTGAGCACCTCACCGATGCGGCTGGCCGCCTTGCCGGACACGCCGCTGTCGATCTCATCGTAGATAACCGTAGGCACTGCGTCCTTATCGGCCATAGCGTTCTTGATTGCCAGCGTGATACGGCTCAGTTCACCGCCGGAAGCAATTTTTGCCAGCGGCTTGGGATCCTCACCGGGGTTTGTGGAAATATAAAACTCCACGCTGTCCTGGCCATGGCTGGCCAGCGGGCCGCGGGTATGGCGCAGGGTCATGCGGACACCGGGCATATTCAAAAAATCCAGTGTGCCGGAGATGCGCCTGTTCAATTCCTCAAAGGCCTTCAGGCGGGTCTGGGTCAGTACCTCGGCCTTATCCCTGGCCAGTACATAGAGCCGATGCTTTTCAGCCTGCAGGTGCTCTGTCCGCTCCTGTGAGAATTGGATGCGGTCCAGCTCTTCCCTTGCCTGCTGTCCAAATGCGATGATATCTTCCACAGTATCACCGTATTTCCGCTTGAGCTTGTAGATCAGATCCATCCGCTGTTCGATTTCATCCAGCTCTGCATCATTCGTCTCGTAGCCCTCCAGCCGCCCGATCAGGTCAGCAGAAAGGTCTTTTGCGGTGTAATAAAGATCCAGCAACTGTCCGGCGGCAGCAGAAAGGCCGCTGTCCAGTTGGGCGGCTCCATCGATCGCATTGGATGCTTCCCCCAGCAGATCAACGGCACCCGGGGCATCATCTCCGCCCGAAAGCAGCGCATAGCTCTGGGAGATGCGCTCCCGGATGGTGGAGGCATTCGCCAGCACCTTACGGCGGGCCATCAGCGTCTCCTCTTCGCCTGCGGTCAGGCTGGCATCCTCGATCTCCTGTACCTGATAACTCAGCAGATCGATCTTTCGCTGTTTTTCACCCTCATCGGTGATGATGGCATCCAGCTCCTTTTTGACTTTGATAAGCTCCCGGTAAACAGCATAATACTCCTGATACACCGCCCCGTTCTGGGCGTAGGCATCCAGGATACCCTCATGGCGGGCCGGGTTCAACAGGCCTACGGAATCGTGCTGGCCGTTGATGTTGATGAGCCCACCGCACAGTTCCCGCAGAATGGCTGCTGTGGCAGGCATTCCGTTGATGCGGCAGGTGCTCTTGCCCTCGGCAGTGATCTCACGGCTCAGGGTCAGCGCTTCTGAACGCTCATACCCCGCCTTTTCCAGGCTGTCCAGCACTGCAGGCGGAACATCATCAAATGCCGCCCGGATGACTGCTTTTGCAGCCCCCGTGCGCACCAGATCCTTGGAGGTGCGGTTGCCCAGAATGGCATTGATGGAGTCGATCAGGATAGATTTGCCCGCACCGGTCTCGCCGGTAAGGACATTCAGGCCCTTTTCAAAATGCACGTTGGCCTTCTGGATGACTGCAACATTTTCAATTTGCAGACTGCTCAACATGTTCGTTCTCTCCCGCCTTTATTTCTGCCCGATGTAATGCCCAAGCTCGGTGCAAATGGTCTTTGCGTCCCGCTCTGAGCGGGCCACGATTAGAAAGGTATCATCACCGGAAAGGGTGCCAACCACATTTTTCCACTTGAGTGCGTCAAACACCTCACAGGCTGCATTGGCCATGCCGGAATAGCATTTGACAAGCACCACATGGCCCGCAAAGTCCACCCCCAGGACAGATTCATGGAAGATGGTCTCAAACCGGGCCTGCATCTTGGGGTTCAGTGCCTCGCTGTGGCTGGAAACATAGCGGTAGCCGGTGGTGGTGGCAGCTTTGACAAGGTTCATCTCCCGGATATCGCGGGAGATGGTTGCCTGTGTGGCATCAAAACCCTCCTTGCTCAGGTACTCCAACAGGGTCTCCTGCCGGCTGATGGGATTCTCCTGGATCAGACGCAGGATGGCCTGCTGCCGCTTCTGCTTGCTCTTGTTATCCCCTCGGCTGGTGCGTCCCATGTGATCTTCTCCCTTCGTTGTGTTTGTGTCATCGTCTGCCGCGCAGTTTCTGGTCAATGGCCTGGAACTGGTCGGCCTTGCTGAAGGTGATGAGCTGCACGACCTGGTCAGACAGCCGCACCTCCGCGGTGGCTCCGGCTTTTACGGAATAGCCCGCATCCCCATCACAGCTGATAAAAACTTCTTCATCTGCCACCTGGCCCACACAGAGGTTGATCTTGCGCTCCTGCGCAAAAACCATGGCCGGGCTGGCAAGGCTGTGGGGGCAGATGGGCGTGACAACGATGCCTTTGGTCTGAGAATCAAGGATCGGCCCGCCTGCCGCCAGAGAATAAGCGGTGGAGCCGGTGGGCGTTGCCACAATGACACCATCGCCCCGGTAATGCTCCACCAGGATATCATCACAATAGATGCTGAAATCCACCGCCTGCTGCAGGCGGCCCTTGGTCATAACCACATCATTCAGGGCATGGCCCTCCCAGCTGTCATCCCCCAGCACACGGACATAGAGCAGCATCCGGTTATCCAGAAAATATTCACCCCGGGCTACGGCGGAGAGCTTGGCTTCCATTTCATCGACCTCACAGGTAGCCAGAAAGCCGCACCGGCCCAGATTGATGCCGAGAATGGGCTTTCGGTATACCAGTGAGAGATTCGCCTCGTGCAGGATGGTGCCATCTCCTCCGATGGTCAGGATGACATCCGTCCGCTCCAGGCATTCCTTCTGGGACAGATACTCTACGCCCATGGTCATGCACTCGGCCTGCAGGCCATCATGCATCAGCACCTGTGCCCCATGGGTCAGCAGGATCTGCGCCGCCCGCTGGGAAATGCCGTAGGCCATAGCCTTGCCGGGGTTTGGGGAAATGTAGACGGTCATCGTCCGCGCCCTCCCTGATTTTATGGATTATGGTTCAGCGGTCCAGCGTAGAATGGCTGGATGCCACCACCTGTTCAGCAACCGAATCATCCAGTGCACCGGGTTCATCGCTCTTCTGAACGAACATCAGATATTCAATGTTTCCCTCAGGGCCCTTGACGGGGCTGAAATCCAGTCCGCAGACCTTGAAGCCGTTGGCAGCAGCATAGCCCATGGCATTGTGCAGCACCTCACGGTGGGTGGCAGGGTCACGGACAACGCCGTTCTTGCCCACTTTTTCGCGGCCAGCCTCAAACTGAGGCTTGACCAGGCAGACACCCATAGCGTCCGGAGTGGTGATGGCCTGCGCCACCGGGAAAATATGATGCAGCGAGATAAAAGAGACATCTACGCTGAAAAACTCGATTGGCTCTGCCAGCTGGTCAAGGGTCACGTTGCGGATGTTTGTGCGCTCCATATTGACCACCCGCTCATCGGTGCGCAAACTCCATGCCAGCTGACCGTAGCCCACATCCACTGCGTAGACTTTGACTGCACCATTTTGCAGCATACAGTCGGTAAAGCCGCCGGTGGATGCGCCAATATCCATGCAGACTTTCCCCTTGGGGGTCAGCGGAAAACACTTCATTGCCTTTTCCAGCTTCAGGCCGCCGCGGCTGACATAACCGATATCATGGCCGCGCACCTCCACCTTGGCATCCTCCTTGATCATCTCACCGGCTTTGTCTACCTTCTGTTCATTGACAAAGACCACGCCGGACATGATCAGCGCCTTAGCGCGCTCACGGCTCTGGATCAGGCCATGCTGAACCAGATATTGATCCAAACGAATCTTCAAGATTCTGCTCCTTTCCATGTACGGATGGCCTGTGCCAGATGTTCTGCATCCAGGCCGGTGCTCTGCTTGATCTGCGGAACCGTCGCATGGGGCAGACGCACATCCTCCACACCACGGTGGATATAAGCACCCTGCCAGCCTGCTTTCTGCAGAGCCATTTCCAGATGCTCACCGATGCCGCCGCAGGCTACGCATTCCTCCGCGAACAAAACAACGTCATATCTTGAAATTTCAGAAATAAACTCAGGTGTAAAGGGATATATCTTTACAAGCTTATAAACATCACAGGGAACGTTTTCTTTGCCCAGAAGCTTCGCCGCAGTCAGCACATCCTCGACTTCGTCGGCGTAACTGACCATTACAGCCTTGGCATCAGGGGCGGTATAGAGCCGATCATATTCTCTGCCGGAACAGCCAAACTGCGCCAGTGCTGCGCTCTCACCACCGCGGGGATACCGGATTGCCCGGGGGCCCTGCATCTCATCACTGAGCAGGATGGGCAGCCAGTGCCGCAGTTCGGCATAGTTGGAGGGCGAATAGACCGGGATCCCCACCTGACTGAGGAAGGCCGGGTCAAAGATTCCCTGATGGGTCTCGCCGTCTGCCGGAACAAAACCGGCACGGTCGATGGCAAGGACAACGTTCTCCTTCAGCAGGTTCACATCATGGATGATCTGGTCATAGGAACGCTGCAGGAAGGTAGAGTAGATACAAACTACCGGAAGCATTCCCTGGCTGGCAAGGCCCGCTGCAAAGGTCACAGCATGCTGCTCTGCCATGCCCACATCAAAGAAACGCTTGGGGTGGGTGTGTGCAAAGAACTGCAGGCCCGTACCATACTTCATTGCGGCCGTGATGGCGCAGATTTTCTGGTTTTCCGCCCCCTCCTTGTTCAGAACATTGCCGAACACCGTCGAGAAAGACTCCTTGGGAGCCACCTCAGGGTCCGGGATGCTGTTGACCAGATCAAAGGTCGAAACACCGTGGAAGTTACCGGGGTTGCTCTCAGCCGGGGCATAGCCCTTGCCTTTCTTGGTCACGACATGCAGGAAATGGGGGCCGGGCTGCCTGTGGATATCGCGCAGGATCCCTTCAAGCTCCGGCTCATTGTTACCATCAAAAGGACCATAATAGTGGAAGCCCATATCCTCGAACATGGTCGAATGATACATTGCCCTGCGCACCATGGCCTTGCTGTTCTGGATCGCAGATTTCAGCGGTGGGCCGATGACAGGCACGCCATCCAGAAAGGAACGCACATTTTCTTTGGCATCGTAATAGCGGCTGGTGGTGCGCAGATGGCTCAGGTAGCGGGACAACGCGCCCACATTCTTGGAAATGGACATCTTGTTGTCATTCAGGATGACCAGCAGATTGTCCAGCCCGCCGATATTGTTCATCCCCTCGTAGACCATACCGCCGGTAAAGGCACCGTCACCAATGAGGGCAACCACCTGTCCCGGCTCGCCCCGCAGCTTTTTGGCCCAGGCAATGCCCACAGCCAGCGAGAGCGCGGTGTTGCCGTGACCGGCAATAAAAGCATCATGCTCACTTTCATTGGGGTTCGGGAAACCTGAAATGCCATCCAGCTGCCGCAGCTTGGCAAAACCCTCGCGGCGGCCGGTCAGCAACTTGTGGGTATAGCACTGATGGCCCACATCAAACACGATCTCATCCGTGGGGGTGGTCAGCACCCGGTGCAGAGCCACCGTCAGCTCCACAGCACCCAGATTGGATGCCAGATGGCCGCCGGTCTTTGATACGTTATCCAGAAGAAATTCACGGATTTCTGCGCAAAGCTGCACGGTCTGCTGACTGGACAGCTTTTTCAGATCGCTGGGCTGAGAGATTTTCTCCAGCAAAGGCGAATTCATAAATTCACGTCCTTCTCACGTTTTGAAATGGGGCGCTCAGAGGCCCATAGGATAGAGGAAGCCGACCAGTATACCCAGTGCAAAACCGGCCATAACCTGCAGCGGAGTGTGACCAACCATCTCTTTCAGGTGCATATTCTGCAGGAAGGGATTGTTTTTCTCGGTCACTTCGATCCACTGCTCCAGCATCTTGTTCAGCACCTTGGCCTGCTCGCCGGTCTCGCGGCGCACACCCATAGCATCGTGCATGGTGATGATGGCAACAACTGCGGCCACCGCAAAGATAGCCGAATGGATGCCCTCGCTGCGTGCCGTAGCAATGACCATGGCCGTTACCGTGGCGCTGTGGGCACTGGGCATACCGCCATCGCCCCACATCCGCTCCAGCTGGAACCTGCCCAGCAGGACAAAGTTGATGATGGTCTTGAGCACCTGCGCCACAAACCAGGACAACAGGGATACTGTAAGAATCTCATTGAACGTCAGGACGCTATGGATAAATTGCATGGTAGTTCCACCTTCTTATTTTTCGGATCAGCTGCGGCGCACCAGCAGCTCTTTTGCCAGCTGCTCCAGGAAAGCGGCCTTTTCGCCAAATTCCGCGTGCAGGGAGGCGCAGGTCTCGTTGTTCAGTTTTTTTGCCAGCTCCATGGCACCCTCGGCCCCATACAAGGTCACAAAGGTGGTCTTGCCGTTCTCACTGTCGCTGCCAATGGGTTTGCCCAGCTGTTCGGCGGTGCTGGTCACATCCAGCACATCATCCACGATCTGGAACACCAGACCAATGCCGAAGGCATAGTCCTCCAGCTCCTTGCACTGGGTCTCATTGGCCTGAGCAGCGGCAGCACCCATCTGAACAGCAGCATTGATGAGCGCACCGGTCTTGTTCCGGTGGATCAGCCGCAGCTGCTCCTCGGTGGCAGCCAGTGCCTCATATTTCAGGTCAAGCTCCTGCCCGTAAACCATGCCATGGCTGCCCGCACCAGCGCCCAAGGCCCTTGCGGCCTGCACACTGACAATGGGCGAAGCCGGTGCATTTGCGACCACGTTGAACGCCTCGGTCAACAGTACATCGCCGGCCAGCATAGCAGTGGATTCACCAAAGGCCTTGTGGCAGCTGGGCTTGCCCCGGCGCAGGTCATCGTTGTCCATGCAGGGCAGGTCATCATGGATCAAAGAATAGCAGTGCAGCATCTCGACCGCCGCCGCAAACTGCTCGGCTGCTTCAGCGCTGCCGTTGAGCATCTCGCACACGGCCAGAACCAGCACTGCGCGGATGCGTTTGCCGCCGCCCAGCAGGCTGTAACGGGCAGCCCGGCAGACCTCAGATTCCTCGGGTAAAAAAGTCTCGCAGGCCTTTTCCAGTGCCTGATTTGCCCTGGCAAGATACTCTTGATACTGCTTCGCGTAATCCATGAAACTTCCTCCTTAATGTGCGGCATCCGGCCGGGGAGCCCGCTGCGCGTCGATCTCATCCAGCTGCAGCGTGGCCTTTTCCAGCGTACCGTTACAATAATCCATCAGGGATGCGGCTTCGGCATAGAGTTTGACCGATTCCGCCAGCGTTGTTTCCGGCTGCTGCATCTGTTCAAGGATGGATTCCAGCCGGGTCATTCCATCCTCAAAGCTTTTGGGTGCTCTCATCCAGTTCCTCCACTGTATTGACCGTGCAGGTCACGCGGTGTTCCGTGCCCCGGAGTTTACAGGTCTGCCCGGGCCGGAGCGCATCCGGCGTGCAGATCCTTCCTCTATTGTCCTGCACCATGGCATAGCCGCGGGCCAGCACACCGTAGGGGTTCAGGGATGCGGCAAGTGCTGCCGTATGCTTCAGACGCAGCTCTCCGGCCTGCAGCTTACCTCTGGCGGCAGTTTGCAGCCGCCCGGCCAGAGTATCCAGGTGGGCAGCACGCTCCTCCAGCGCTGCCTGTACACCGGCACGGGAAAGCAGCTGTTCGGTCTGTTCCAATCTATTATAGCATAAACTCAGCTTAAATTGGATACAATTGTGAATATTTTCTTCCAAAGTGCATAATTTTCGTCCTTGTTCGGCACGGTCGGGCACAGCAAGCTCTGCCGCCGCTGAGGGCGTGGGCGCGCGCTGATCTGCCACAAAATCCAGGATCGTAAAATCGATCTCGTGACCAATGGCGCTGATGAGGGGCATTTTGCAGCGGTAGGCCGCCCGGGCAATGACCTCGGCGTTGAATACCCACAGGTCCTCCCGGCTTCCGCCGCCGCGCGCTACAATGATCTCGTCCACCCGCCCGCTTTTGTCCAGCCGGGTAATGGCATCGGCGATCTCCTCTGCCGCTTCAAAGCCCTGCACATTCACAGGAGCCAGCAGCAGACGCACCGCAGGCCAGCGCCGCCCGATGACATTGCGGATATCCTGCAGTGCAGCACCAGTCTTGCTGGTAACAAGGCCGATACACTGCGGGAACCGGGGCAGCGGCTTTTTATGCTCCGGTGCAAAAAGTCCTTCTTTGTCCAGTTTTGCCTTTAGCTGTTCAAAGGCCAGCTGTGTCGAACCGATGCCGTCCGGAAACATGTCGTTGACATAGACCTGAAACGCACCGTCCCGCTCGTAGAGGGTCACACGGCAGCGCACCACCACCTTCATACCCTCTTCGGGCTGGAAACCCAGCCGCCGCGCATCGGAGCGGAACATCACAGCCCTGACGCTGGCGGCTTCGTCCCGCAGGGAAAAGTAGCAGTGCCCGCTCCGGGCGTTCTGCACAAAGTTGGCAATCTCGCCCCGCAGGGCCAGATCGAACAGAACATCATTCACGTCCAGCAGATTCTTGACGTACCGGTTCAGGGCCGAGACTGAGATCACTTCAGCCATAATCCAGCCCCCTGTGCGGCAAGAATGGACACACCGATGGCGTTGTCGCTGGAATACTGCCCGGGCACGAAATACACCTGTGGCAGGCGCTGCTGCACCCAGGCGCGGATGATATCACTGCTCATCACACCGCCCGCACAGACCACCGGCAGGCCGGGGTATTCCTTCTGGGCGGCTTTTGTCATTTTGACCACGGTGTCCGCTACACAGAGCAGGCAGTATTTGCAGACATACGCCGGGGTTTTGCCCTCATTCAGCAGGGCATTGCACTGATTTTCCAGCCCCGAAAGACTGCACTGCATCCCCTTCACGCTGGATCTGGGCTTAATGGGTTCCTCACACAAGGCAGCCAGACGGGAAACTTCCACACCTGCCGGGAAGCCAAACCCCAGCTTGACCCCCACACGATCCACTGCCTGCCCGGCGTATAGGTCGGTGCTGGTGCCCAGTGTGGTGATCTCCTTTACCTCATTGCAGAGAAGAAGATCCGTTGTACCGCCTGAGATGTGGAAGAGCAGCACTTTCTGGCGGAAGAGCTCTTCCCCTTTTGCTGCAAACAGCGCTGCCGCCGCGTGTCCCTGCTGATGGGTGGTATGGATGAGCGGGATGCCCCGGGCCTGCGCAAAGGCTGTGGCCGCGCTGACACCCGCCAGGAAGCAGGGCATATAGCTTCCCTCCACGGGGCGCGGCTTCTGGGAAACGCCCACTGCCGAGATCCGGGTCAGATCAAACTCCCGGCCAAGCTCCTCCAACATCTCGGGCAGAGCCGCGGTATGGTGGAAGAGCGCATCACTCTGCCGCAGGCCCAGTTGGCCCTCCTTGACCGGCAGAAAACGTTTCTTTGCGCAAACAACCTCTCCGGCTGTGTGAAAAACCGCCAGAGAGGTTGCATAGTTGCTTGTGTCGATGCCCAGCGTATAGTGGCTCACTGTTCTTCCGACTCCACCGGCTCCGTATCCAGACCCTGCTCACGGGCAACAGCACCCAGCAGACCATTCACGAACTGATAGTCCTCATCTGCGCCGTATTTCTTGGTCAGCTCCACAGCCTCATTGATGACAACACCGGGCTTACGCTCGTCGCCATACAGCATCTCAGCCAGAGCCAGACGCAGGACAGTCAGGCTGACACGGGGCAGGCGCTCCATGGTCCAGTTGCGCAGATGGTCACGAATGAGGTCATCCACCTCTGCAGAGTGGCTGTAATAGGCACTCAGCAGGCGCTGGCCGAACACATCCACAGGGCGCTCTTCCCCACACTCGTTGTTTGTATCCAGTGCTTCCTGCAGGGGCACATCACCAAAGGTCTGGGAAAAAGCCAGCAGGAACGCATTCTCACGGGCTTCACGACGGGGCAAAATATTTTCCATAATCTTCCTCTTCTACTTTTTATTCCTGTTCCTCAGCCGCAAGGCCGGCAATGACAAGGTTCACACGGCTTACCGTGACATTGGTCATGTTCTGAACAGCAGACTTGACATTCTCCTGTACCTTTTCGGCCACAGCAGGGATCTTTGCACCAAACTTGACCACCAGATTCAGGGTCAGTTCTGCGGTGCCATCCCGCATCTCCACGGTAACAGGGGGCTGGATGCTGGCAGCAGCCAGCATCTCCTTGACCTTTTTGTTCTGCTTGCCGCAGGAGACCTCGGACACACCGTCCACTTCCAGTGCAGCACAGCGTGCGATCTTGCCGATGACCTCGGTGGAAATTTGCAGGCTCCCGCCCTTAAGATCCATATTCTGTAAATCCATTCTATGGTCCTCCATCTAAAATAAGCGTGTGCTCATTTATTTTATTTCCATCTGTTCAGGGAAGCTTCCCTGTCATTGAATGCTTACGTCTTATTATAGCAAAGTTTTGGAATTTATACAACACCCACCTGCATTTCTTGCCATCTGTTTCTGTTCAACTTGACGGATTCCACTGCGCAAAGTGCAGGCTGCCATACAACACACTGCAAAAACGAGCAGGGCACAATCCGGCGGCACCCGCCGCATCAAAAGGACCCGGGCAGGCAGAGTGCTGAACACGTCCGCCTCCCCGCCCGGCAGCAGCAGATAGAACAGGGCCAGTGAAAGCGGCAGATGGAGCAACCTGGACCGGTAGAGCGGGCGCAGGGTCATTTCCGGCGGGCAGATGGTGCGCACCTGCAGCAACACGGAAAGACCCTGCACGCTCAGTGTTGCACAGCAGAGCAGGCTCCCCCATCGTCCGGTGCGGGAGGCCATGTCACAGCCGGAGCAGACCTCCAGCAGAATGGAACAGAGTGTGCCCGCACCGGCAGGCAAAAGCGCCCCTGCCCCGGCAGCCAGCATCCGGAAAAAGAGGATAAACCCGCAGAGCTTGCAGTACGTTATGGCGGCATCGGCCAGGATCTCATCCAGCCGCGGCGGTGCAGGGGATGCTGGCGCTGCAGATCCCGGTTTGACCGAACGCACTCCTGCAAACCGGTTCAGCAGGGCGGCGGTCAGATAGTTTGCGGTGATCTGTGACGCAAACAGCAGCACGCCAAGCTCTGCACTGCCCAGCAGGCTCTGCCCCACCGTCAGCACCACAAAGGATGGCCCGGAACAGATACAGGCAGGCAGCAGGGCATCCGCTTCCTCAGCCGTAAGCTGACCGGTCCTGACTGCCTGCGCCGCAGCACTGGCCGCTGGTGCAAAGCCACCTAGGAACCCGATGCAGAGCACCCGTGCCGCACAGGGTGTGCGGATACCGATGCCCCACGCCGCCAGACGGAACGGCAGGGCCAGCAGGTCGCTTTCCGGGCATTGGACGAGCAGGCGCGATACCACGAGAAACGGGAACAGCGAGAGCAGCAGCGGCCCGCTGCAGAGGGTCAGCCCTTCCCGCAGAGCAGCGGCACAAACCTCCGGCACTGCAAACGGCAGAATCCCTGCCGCCAGTGCCAGCAAAAACAAACCCATCTGATCCCATCTGAAAAGCTGATTCATACACACGCCCTCCGGTTCCATATATATGTGATACGGGGCGCAGTTTTGCCCGGCGGGGAGGGAGCGGGTGTGAAACAGCAGAAAACCGGGCGGCTCTCCCTGCGCGGCTGGTTTGGCCGGATGCTGCGCCAGCCTCCCCGGGGCTTTTATGGGCAGTCGTCTGTCTATCTGAGCGGCGGTGTGATGGAGATCGAGCACTTCCTCAGGGTGCGCACCTATGAGGAGGGCAGGCTCTGCCTGGAATTCGCGGGCGGGTTGTTCACCGTGTATGGGGACGGGCTTAGAATCGAAACGCTGGCCGCTCACCGAATTACCCTGCGGGGGCGGTTTTTACGCACAGAATTTTCCAGCGATTAGGGAGGGATGCAGCATCTTACAGCTTTGGGCCGGGGCAGCATTTTCTGCCCGGAACGGTGATACCGAGGGCCTGCTCTCCGAAGCTGCACGGACAGGCCTGCATCTCACTGATATCTTCCCTGCTCCCGGCGGCTTTACAGCCCGATGTGCGGCATGGCGTTACCTCCGGCTGGCAAAACTTGCCCGCAAGCGGCGGGTGCATCTGCACATCCGCAAAAAGACAGGGCTGTTTTTTCTCCTGCGGCCCTACCTCCGGCGGCGGGGGCTGTGGGCCGGGCTTTTGCTGTTTGTGCCGCTTTTGCTTTGGTCACAGGGCCTTGTCTGGGCTGTGGATGCTTCCGGCCTGACGACCGGCCAGCAGGCGCGGGCAGCTTCCGTGCTGCGGGAAACTGTTTCCTTGATGCCGGGCAGTATCGTCACGCAGGAAAAACTTGCCGCCGGGGAATATGCTCTGCTCCAGAGCGGTGAATTCTCGTGGGTCAGCCTGAATTTTCTGGATGGGCGGCTGGAACTGGAAGCGGCAGAAGCCAAACCGGTGCCGGAGATCGCCGCCGGAACGCTCCATGGCCTGCGGGCAAAGGCTGCGGGCACGGTGGTCAGCACAAACCTTGTCAGTGGGACAATGCTGGTGGTTCCCGGGCAGGCAGTGGAAAAAGGTCAGGGACTCATCGGCACTGCCCGGGCTGAACGGGACGGCACGCTGATCTTTCAGCCTGCCGCCGGAAGCGTCCGGGCGCAGTTCGAGTGGGAGTTTGCGGAAGAGCTTCCGCTGATGGCTGCCACATACCAGCTGACCGGGAACACTGTCGTTCAGCGAAGGCTTTTCCTTGCCGGGCGGGTGTTCCCATTGCCTTCCCTTTTCTCCCCTGCGGACGATTTCACGGCGGTCACACGGCATCTTCAGCCGGAGCTTCTGGGGCTGATGTTCCCGCTTTCCGTCGAGGAAACCACCTATTACGAACAGGTAGAAAATGAAATTCATTCCTCAGAGGATGAAGCCAGCGCACTGGCCCGTCTGCATGGCTTACAGGCCTTGCAAAATGATTACCCGGACGCAGAATTTGTGGCGCAGAAAGTGGATGTCACAACCGAGAACGATACGCTGCATTACCGGGTGGTCTACACCATCATTGCTGATATCTGCACCTGAAAACGGCCCGGAGTTTCTCGCTCCAGGCCGTTTTCAGGTTACATCTTATGCGTTTTCATTGGGTTCTTCGGCCGCTTCTTTTTTATAAGCAGCCTTCTCCACCAGCTGATTCAGGTCAAAATGATATTTGGTGTGGCAGAAATGACAGACGACCTCACAATCCGGGTCCTCATCCCGGAGCTTTTCCAGCTCCTTGCGGCCCAGGCTCAGCAGCATCTCTTCGGTGCGCTCGGCACTGCAGTCACACTTGTACTGCACCTCGCGCTCATCCAGAACATTGGGGTTGAAGCCTGCCAGTGCAAGGTTCATCATATCCTCGGGGGTCTTGCCTACCCGAAGCAGTTCAGTGACGGAAGGCATTGCGGCGATGTTCTGCTCCAGCTGGGTGATCTCGGCATCGGTGGCACCGGGCAGCAGCTGCAGCAGGAAGCCGCCCGCGCAGGCAATGGTCAGGTCGGTATCCACCAGCACCCCCAGAGCGCAGACGGTGGGCACCTGCTCGCTGTAAGCATAGTAGCTGGTCAGGTCCTCGGCAATCTCGCCGGAGACCAGCGGCACCTGGCCCACAGTGGGTTCTTTCTGCAGGCGGTTGTCACGGATGACAGTCAGCACGCCGTTTTTGCCCACAGCACCGCCCACATCCAGATGGCCGTTTGCTTTCAGCGGCAGCTCTACCAGCGGGTGGTCGATGCAACCCTTGACATTGCCGGTGCCATCGGTACAGGCAACAACCGTGCCGGTGGGGCCGCCGCCCGCCACACGCAGCGTGATGGAATCGCCGTCATCCTTGAGCATGGAGCCCATCAGGGACGCACCGGTGAGCAGGCGGCCCAGGGCTGCGCTGCAGGTCGCACTGGTGTGGTGCAGCTGCTCGGCCGTGCGGACGATCTCAGTGGAGTCCACACCGCAGAACACAACACCGCCATTTTCAGAAATACCGCGGATCAGATTAGACATTTTCTTTTTCCTCCAATTGGGTATACTGCTTGACGGCACAGAAGAAATAGCGCTCGCTCTCTTCGGTCAGGGGGCCGAAGCTCTCACCGTCGCAGACCTTTTCCAGCACAAAGCCGTGCTTTTCCAACGCAGCTCGGATGGTATCCAGGTCGTAGGTATATTCATAGAACTGTTCATGGAAGTGTTCGCCGGTCTCGCGGTAGTCGATGTCCACCGTGATCTCCACCCGGCGGTCCGCAGGGCGATAGTGGTTGCGCCAGACGCAGGCAGCATCCTCTTCCTCAAAGGTAAATACATTCTCCCCCAGCACCTTCTGGTGCTTGTAAGGGGTGTTCATATCAAAGAGGAACACGCCGCCCTCTTCCATGAAAAAAGCCGCGTTGGCAATGGCGGTATCCAGGTCCGGGATGTGGTTGAAGGTATCGAAGGTAGACACCGCGCCACGAATCGTGCCGTAGAGGTCAAGCTTGAGCAGATCCTGCTGCAAAAGCAGCAGCTTACCGGAAAGGCCCAGCTGTTCCGCCTTATCCCGCACGACACAGAGCATCTCCTCGGACTGATCGATGCCGATCATATCATAGCCCGCCTGGGTCAGCATCAGGGTCAGCTCCCCTGTTCCACAACCCAGATCGGCCAGAATACCATCCCGGATATCGTGAGCATTCAGTTCCTGCCGGATCTGCTCATAAAGGGCATCATAGTCGGCTTCGCCGTTGAATTCATCATAGAAATAGGCAAATTCATTGTAGGCCATGGTTTACTCCGCTTCCTCGTCATCGGTGAACTCAGCCGCCACAGCCTCGTTCAACACCGCCTGCAGCTCCGGGATGCCGTAGCCGTTCTCGCCGCTGGTCAGTACCACCTTCTGGCAGCCATAGGGCAGGCAGACCTTTTCAAAATCCTCCTGTGTCTTGGCAAGCTGGCTCTTTTTGAGCTTATCGGCTTTGGTCAA
Source organism: Faecalibacterium sp. DFI.5.82 (assembly GCF_029076575.1). Lineage (NCBI taxonomy): Bacteria > Bacillati > Bacillota > Clostridia > Eubacteriales > Oscillospiraceae > Faecalibacterium > Faecalibacterium sp. DFI.5.82. The sequence continues at coordinate 591,634 of NZ_JARFIS010000001.1, read as the reverse complement.
TGCCACAACAAAGGGGATCTGATGGTAGTGCAGATACTTCAGCATCTGCAGGTCATCTGCGCTGGGGGCATGGCGGCAGTCGATGAGCTGCACCAGCAGGGTATGATGCCGGGGAGCCTCAAAATAGCTGTTGATGAGGTCATCCCAGCGCTCGCGGTCTGCATTGCTGACCTTGGCATAGCCATAGCCGGGCAGATCCACAAAATAGCAGTTGTCCACCTCATAGAAGTTGATGGTGGCCGTTTTGCCCGGTGTACTGGACACGCGGGCAAGGTTCTTGCGGTTGCACAGCTTGTTGATGAGGCTGGACTTGCCCACGTTGGAACGGCCTGAGAAGCTGAGTTCCGGACGGTCACTTTCGGGCAGCTGGCTGGAAATGCCGTAGCTTGCAATAAAATCCGCTTTGTTGTAATTCATCGTTTGCTCCTTTGATTAGCAGACAGCCCCCGGCTTCGGTTTTTCCGGTGCGGGCGGGATGGCCGCTTCCACCGGCTTTGCCTTTTTGGCGGGGTGCGGATGACGGGCAGAAACGCTCTTGGGCTTAAGCAGAGCGGCATTGAGCACCTGTGCGAGGTCAGACATGGGCAGGAAGGTCAGATTCTTCTTCACCTCGTCATCCACCTCGTACAGGTCCGGAACATTATCCTTTGGGATGAGCACGGTTTTCATCCCCTCACGGTAAGCAGCCATGCTCTTTTCGCGCAGACCGCCGATGGGCAGCACATTGCCGTGCAGGGTGATCTCGCCGGTCATGGCAACATCACCGCGCACCGGGATGCCGGACAGACAGGACACCAGAGCCGTGGTCAGAGTAACACCGGCGCTGGGGCCGTCCTTGGGCACGGCACCCTCGGGGGCATGGATGTGCAGATCGCACTTTTTCAGCCGCTCAGGGTCGATGCCATATTCCTCGGCGTGGACACGGACATAGGTGATGGCCAGCTGGGCACTTTCCTTCATCACGTCGCCCAGCGAACCGGTGACGGTGATCTTGCCGCTGCCATTGTCCATGACCTGCACCTCGATGGGCAGAGTCTCGCCGCCGATGCTGGTCCAGGCCAGACCGTTGGCAATGCCAATGGCGTTGGTCCGGTTGAGAAAATCGGGCTTGACGAAGCGGGGCCCCAGCAGCTCTTCCAGGCTGCTGCCGGTCACAGAAACGTTCTCCGCCTCACCGGACGCGATCTTGCGGGCGCACTTGCGCAGGACACTGGTGATGGTACGCTCCAGGGTGCGGACACCGGCCTCACGGGTGTAGCCGTCAATGATGCCGTAGAGTGCGCTCTGGGAGAAGGTGACCTTCCCGGCCAGACCGCAGGCCTTGAGCTGCTTGGGCACCAGATGCTTGCGGGCAATGTTGTATTTCTCCACCCGGGTATAACTGGGCAGCTCAATGACATCCATGCGGTCACGCAGAGGGCCGGGAATGGCGCTCAGATCATTTGCCGTGGTGATAAAAAGCACATGGCTCAGATCAAACGGCATATCGATAAAGTGATCATTAAAGGTGGTGTTCTGCTCGGGATCAAGGGCTTCCAGCAGGGCAGCAGCCGGGTCACCCCGGAAATCGCCCGCCAGCTTGTCGATCTCGTCCAGCAGCATCAGGGGGTTGGAGCTCTTGGCGGAGATCATGGCGTTGATGATCTTGCCGGGCATGGCCCCGATATAGGTGCGGCGGTGGCCGCGGATCTCTGCCTCATCCCGCACACCGCCCAGGCTGATGCGCACATACTTGCGGTTCAGGCTCTCGGCAATGGAGCGGGCAATGCTGGTCTTGCCGACACCCGGAGGGCCGACCAGGCAGATGATCTGACCCTTGACATCCGGAGCCAGCTTGCGGACAGCCAACACTTCAAGAATGCGGTCCTTGACTTTCTTCAGGCCGTAGTGGTCGCGGTCAAGGATGCGCTGTGCCTTGGCAATATCGAGGTCGTCCTCGGTAAAGCTGTTCCAGGGCAGATCCAGGCAGGTATCCAGATAGGTGCGGATGACCGTTCCCTCCTGATTGCTGCTCTGCATCTTGGCAAGGCGGTCTACTTCCTTGAGCAGTTTCTTCTCCCGCTCCTCGTCCAGATGCAGCTCCTGGATCCTGCGGCGGTACTCCTCGGCCTCGGCCGTGGTATCATCGTCCTCGCCCAGCTCCTGGCTGATCATGTGCATCTGCTCATGCAGGTAGTAATCACGCTGGTTCTTATCCATGGCCTCGTCCACTTTCTGGGCGATCTCCTTGTCGATCTCCAGCATCCGGCGCTCCCGATGCAGGCGTTCCACCAGCAGGCGCAGACGGCCGATGAGGGTGCTCTCTTCCATCACAGCCTGCTTATCCTCAAAGCGGAAGAGCAGATTGGCAGGGATGTACTCGCACAGGAAGGCGGGGTCGTTATTCGAGGTAACGGCAAACACCACGTCCTTGCTGATGCGGGGATTCATGGAAAGCACCGCATCGAAGCTCGTTTTTACGTTGCGGAGCAGGGCCTCCGCCTCGGTCTCTTCCTCTGCCTTGATGGGGCGCACAGGAGCCGGCCGCACCGATGCCAGCAGGAAGCTGCCGTCGGTATCCAGCTCGGTGCGCTTGGCGCGGAACTTGCCCTCCACCAGAATGCGCACCAGATCATCCGAAACACGCATGACCTGCTTGATCTCGGCCACAACGCCGTACTGGTACATCTCCTCTGCCTTGGGGTCCTCAGCCTTCATATCCTTCTGCGCAATGAGGAACACCTCGGATTTATTCCGCACGGCCCATTCCACAGCGGCAATACTCTTGTCACGACCTACCTCAAAATGCAGCAGGTTGTTGGGGAACACCACCAGCCCACGCAGGGCAATGGCGGGAAGATGGAGGATATTGCGCTCCACCTTGACAGTCACTTTTTCAGACATAAACTCATACCTCCCAGCTGCCCCGCGCCAAAGTGCGCTATCCCGGGGGCAGTTTTTTTGTTGGGTAAAAATCAGATTTGATTTATTATATCGGATTCCGGCCCCGGTTGCAACCGGGCAGCTCATCCTTTGCTGTTTTCCTGGATATTATAACCCAGCCGTCCCAGTGCAGGCAGCATGGCCCGCAGGGTGACACTGGTGAGCATTCCCATCACAAGGCCCAGCACCAGCATAATCGGTGCATAGTAAAGGGACACTGCTGTGGAAAGGATGACACTGGCTCCCAGCAGCTGGCCGATGTTGTGGGCCAGCGCGCCGCAGACCGACAGGATGAACCAGGTAGGCCGCAGCGGGCAGTGATAGTAGAGCAGCCACATCACCAGCAGTGAGAGCAGGCCGCCGCAGAGGGAAAGAAAACCTGCCGTCCAGCCGGAGACCAGAAAGACGAAGAACGCCTTCAGCATATCCAGCACAAGGGCCTGTTTTGGCCCCATGAAGAACAGGGCATACATCACCACAATATTCGCCAACCCCAGCTTCATGCCTGGCAAAAGCCCGGGGATGACCAATGTGCCCTCGATGAAGGAAAGCGCCATCGCCAGAGCAAACAGCAGACCTGAAAGGGCGATGCTGTGCGTTTTGTTGTAATTGCGGCGGTTATAGGGCATCATTGTTCTCCTTTGCAGCAGATTATTCTTCACCAGCAGCCTGTTCGTACTGTTCCTGCTCTTCCATTGCCTTTTCCCAGGCAGCAAACAGCTCCTCCTGATGGAAGCGCAGATCACTGAGCTCATCGCTCTTTTGGCGGAGCAGATCGGGGTCATTGTAGACCTCCGGGGAGTTGATCTCATTGTCAAGCTCCACTTCCCTTGCCCCGCAGGCTTCCATTTCATCCTCGCAAGCCTTGATCTTGGCCCGCAGCTCCGCGCGGCGGCGGCGCTGCTCCTTGCCGTGACCGGCCTTGGCGGGCTGATCCCCGGCTTTTTCCGGAGCGGCAGCAGGAGCGGCACGGCCCATCAGGGCATCGTAGCTCGGATACAGGGTGGCCTTGCCATCTTCCAGATAGAGAATGGGACAGCCCAGACTGTTCATCAGATGGCGGTCATGGGTGACCATGAGCAGGGTCCCGGTGTATGCCATCAGGGCCTCGGTCAGGTTCTCGCGGGTGTAGATGTCCAGGTGGTTGGTTGGCTCGTCCAGAAACAGCAGATTGGGCCGCTCCAGCACGATCTCAGCAAAGCGCAGGCGGGCCAGCTCGCCGCCCGAAAGTGCCTCGCAGGGCTTGAACACCGTCTCGCCCCGGAAACCCAGCTTTGCCAGATGGCTGCGCACTTCCAGCTCCGTCATCCGGGGATACTTGTTCCAGATGACATCGATCACCCGGCCCTGTCCCAGACGGTTCTGCTGCTGGGCAAAAATGCTGGGTCGGGCTCCCGTACCCAGCCGTACCATGCCGCCGGAGGGGCGGCGCTTACCATCCAGCACCTGCATCAGGGTGGATTTGCCCGCACCGTTGGGGCCTGCGATCACCAGCCGCTGACCCCGGCAGACCGTGTAGGTAAAGGGTTCCAGCAGGGTGCGCTCCCCGATCCTGATGGTCAGGTTCTTCATCAGCACCAACTCGTTCCACGGCTCCACATCATACTCAAAGCGGAACTTGAGCTGGTTCGTTTCATCCTTTGGTGCTTCCGTGATCTCCAGCTTTTCCAGCTGTTTGCGGCGACTCTGGGCCATCTTGGTGGTGGAAGCGCGCACAAGATTGCGGTCTACATAATCCTGCAGCTTTTCGGCCAGCGCCACATCTGCATCGTGCTGCTTCTGGCGCAGGGCATCGGCAGCTTCCTTCTGAGGCAGATAGGCTGAGAAGTTGCCCTTATAAGTGGTCATGGTCTGGAAGGAGACCTCCCAGATCCTGGTGCAGATATTGTCCAGGAAATAGCGGTCATGGCTGACGACCAGCACGGCACCGGAATAGCCCTTGAGGTAATTCTCCAGCCATTCCATGGTGGCAAAATCCAAGTGGTTGGTGGGCTCGTCCAAGATCAGGACATCCGGCTTTTCCAACAGCAGCTTTGCCAGACGAAGGCGCGTCAGCTCACCGCCCGAAAGCACAGCGATATTCTTCGTCCAGGTATCCTGCGCAAACCCCATACCGGACAGCACCTTTTTGATGTTGACATCCATATTGTAGCCGTCAGCGGCATCAATGATGTTCTGCAAGGCATCGTGCTGTTCCAGCAAAGAGGCATCCTCCGGGCTGGCGGCCATTCTGCGCTCCAGGATCTGCATCTGGGCCATGGCATCCAGCACATGGGCAAAGCAGGAGCGCATCTCGCCGTAGATATCCAACGTGGGGTCGAGCTTTGCATTCTGCTCCAGATAACCCAGCGTCACACCATGGGTCACACTGAACTCACCCTCGTAGTCCGTATATTCGCCGGTCAGGATCTTCAGCAGAGTCGTTTTGCCTGCGCCGTTCTGGCCCACGATGCCGATGCGGTCCTCCCGTTCGACACTGGCCGTGACATCATGCAGGACGATCTTCTCGCCAAAGCTCTTGCCCAGCTTTTCCAAATGTATCAGCATTGTTCGTTTTCCAATCTCTCACACAGGCCGCACAGCATTACAGCTGGTGGCGGCGATTCTTCAGGCCCACATTGGCCAGTTCCTCCGGCTCCATCACCAGCGGATAAAGCTCTTCCAGGCTGCTGATCTCATAGGTAGGAACGACCTTGCCGGGATTCTCGGCGTGGTTGGGGTTATACCAGCAGGTATCCAGCCCAGCGTTCACACCGCCCTGCACATCACTGCTCAGGCTGTCGCCCACCATCAGCACGTGCTCACGGTTCTCCACGCCCAGCGCACGGAGCGCGGCATCAAAAATCTTGCGGTTGGGCTTTTCACTGTCCATTTTTTCAGAAACGAACACATCCTCCACAAAATCCAGAATGCCGGATTCCCGCACACGGCGGCTCTGCACCCGGTCAAAGCCATTGGTCACCACAGCCAGTGTTGCCACTTCGGAAAGCTCCCGGAGCACGTCCAGCACGTTGGGAGAAGCCAGGTCAGGGTGGGTAGAGAGCTGATCCAGATAGAATTTGTTCATCTCCACACCGTTGCCTGCGGCATTCACTGCCTTCAGAAAGCGGGTGAACCGCTCCCCCATCAGCTTGTCCCGGCGGATCTGACCCTTTTCCAGCTGCCGCCAGAGCTCCTCGTTGATGGTGCGGTAGGTCTGCACCGTCTCGGCATCCGGCTCAATGCCGTACTCCCGCAGGGTGTCAGCCAGCGCCTTGTTTTCCGCTGCATCAAAATCCAGCAGTGTATTATCAGCATCAAACAGAACACAGTAGTATTTTGCCATGGTTCATTACCCCTCTTTCATACTTGTGTCATTTTCCGGGACGCTTGTCCCCGATCACCGGGGAATTTTTCCCAGATCAAAAGAACAGCGAGAAGCCAGCCCCGCCCCGGCAGAGCTGGCTTCCGGTTATTCCTGAACTATCTCATAGGTTTCATCATCGGTCTGCACCGGGGAATTGTCCGTGCACGGATCTTGTGCGGCGCAGGGTTTGTCAACGTTTCTGGGCATCTGCTCCTCGGTCACGCCGTTGTCCACATTCTCCCAGTCCATCTCATACCAGTCCACACTGCCATCGGTCACAGTTCCCTCACCGGGCAGCCCGGGGATCTTGATCTCTTCACAGAACATCCGGCTCCCTCCCTTCTGCCCAGCCTATGCGGGCAGACAGAAAAAGGTTTACCGGCTGGCTTCTGCTTCGGTGGAAGCGGAAGCCCCCTCTGCAGGCTCAATATCATTTTCAACCGAAGCGGAGACCGATTCACTGTTGGTCTGCTCTTTGGATTCCGTTTTGCTCTCAGAGGCAGCACTGCTGGAGGACGAAGTGCTCTCTGCCTTGCTCTCCGAGCTGCTGTGAGAAGAAGAGGTGCTCTCGCTCTGGGATTCGCTCTTACTCTCACTTTCCGCCGTGCTGTGGGAAGAACTGCTGCTCGAGCTCTCAGACTTGCTGCTCTCCGAAGAGGACGCGGATGTACTGCCGGAAGAAGTAGAAGAGCTGCCGGAGCTTGAGCTGGAGGCAGGCTCCGGGCTGACCGTGATGGTCAGCGCATTGCTGGCCACGGCGCAGTCGTTGTACACAACCACCGCATAGATCTTATAGCTGCCGCTGGTGATGGCCGAAGCGGACACGGTGACCGTTGTATGGCCTGCGGCCTCCTTCACTTCCTGACCGTTGGCGAACCAATGCAGGTTTTCACTCTTGGCATATTTGCCCTCCAGCGCAGCCTTAAAGACATAGGAGCCGGCGGAAGCCTTGCCTTCCGAGATGTGAACGGAAGCAGCTGCAAACACGGCTGTCACGTCCAGATTCTGCTTGAAGCCGGTATCGGTACGGGTCTTGCTGGTCACGCCATCGCTCCACTTGACGAACACATGGCCCTCCGCAGGGGTGGCCGTGACAGTCAGCGACTGGGATGCATCTGTGATGCCGTATGTCAGGCTGGTCTTGCCGTTCTCGTTCCCACAGCTCAGGGTACCGCCGCCGCTCTTTTCCACCTGATAACGGGCCTCAAACTTGACGCTGGCAGTCTCAGAGCTGCTGACGCTTTCACTCTCGCTGGAAGAAGCGGGTTCTTCCGAGCTGGGGGCCTGCACCGCCGAGCTGGGGTTGGATACATATTCCAGCGTACGGGTGGGGATATTATTGGTGTCCGGGCGGCGATCCTCGGTCTGGTAGGCGTGGGTGCGCAGATAGTTCAGCGCAGCCTTAAGACCGGCGCTCTTGAGGTGGATATCACCGTCCGTGTAGTAATCCAGCTGGCCGTAGCCATTTTCTCCCTTGAGAACCTCAGCCGTATTCAGAAATTTGACCCCCAGCTGTTCACACATGTTGAGCAGCGCCATGTTAAAATCATCGATCTTGGCTTGATCCATGTGGGGGTAATTGGAGTGATTCTCCGGGATAGGAGGCACCGTGTTCACGATGAGATCAGTGTAGGGGTAAGCCTCCTGAATGGCCTGCACCAGCGCGGTATAGTTGCTGATAAAATCAGCCACCTCCATGCCGGTGTCGTTGGTGCCAAAGGTCATCACGACACGGCGGGGCTTCATTTTTGCCACCGCCTGTGCGATGGTGTAGTGGGTGGTGTCATTCTTAAAGGTGACGATTCCTTCGTTCAGGGCCACCTGGGTGCCAATGCCCTCCTTGGCACAGAACTGCTGCAAGGAGATCAGGCCGTTGTTATACAGACGCACGGTGTTGGAGTCTCCCAGAAACAGGGTGCTGTCCAGATATTCCGTGCCCGCATCCGCTGTTTCAGTCAGCAGAGCACTGGAGGTGTTATCGATCTGGTAGTGATTGGCAAGATCTGTGCTTTCGCCGTCCCCGGTGGTGTCCGTCGGCACAGAGCCTGCGGGTGTGCCGGGCGTTTCCGGCTTTCCCCGTTTGAGCAGGGTCAAGGTGATGCCTACGGTCAGCAAAGCCGCCAGTGCGCAGACCACACAGACCAGAACGGCCTGCCGCTGCAGCGATGTCATAGACTGTTTGTCCGATTGATTCTTATGATTCATGTTATATTCACCACTTATCCTATCGTTCAACCGTTTGCACGGCAGGCCAGGAGCTTGTCCGTCAGTTCTTCACAACTTTCCGCCAGCAGCACCGGGCCAAAGGGCTCCAGTTCTTCCCTGCTGCCGTAGCCATACAGGGCACCGGCGGCATCCAGCCCGCAATCAGCAGCACCGCGCATATCATCGTTACGGTCGCCCACCATCAGCACCCGCTTGCCCTGTACACAGGGCTGGGTGAGAACATAGCGCACCACTTCCGTTTTGGTATCCCGGCTCTCATCCATGGACGCGCCGCCGATGAAATCAAAGTAAGGGGCCAGTCCCTGTTCTTCCAGAATGGGGGTCACGACCACAGTCGGCTTGGAGGTTGCGGTGCAGAGCACAAATCCTGCCTCCTTCAGGCGGCGCAGCATCTCTGCCGCACCGGGGTAGGCCGTACCCTCATGGCTGCCCTTTTCGCGGTAACTCTCCCGATAGAGCTCGGTGGCCTCCTCGATTTTTGCAGGGTCAGAAAAATGCTCTCCAAAGCTCTTGCGGAGCGGCGGCCCCAGATAGCGCCGCAGGTTCACATGGGTGACATCCACGCCCATCTTGGTAAAAACTTCTTCCAGTGTATTCAGGATGCCGGGGGCGGAATCGATCAGGGTTCCGTCCACGTCAAATAAGATCACGTCATAGTGCTGCAAGTTCGTTTCCCTCTCTTTCACACATATACACGGTATAGTATAGCACAGAATTGCGCTTTCAGCAATTCCAACAAATCGTTTTTATTCTTTTTATACAAATCGGTCACAATCTGGCCTTAAAACGCAAAATGCCTGCCCGCCAGAATGCGGACAGGCAGGGGGTCATGCAGGCTTATTGGGCTGCAGCGCCGTTATCAGCGGAGGGATAATAGAGGTTATTGGAGATAAACTCCAGCTTTTCCTTCAACACCAGCTCCAGATTTGCCACGGCGTGCACCATGTTGGTGGCCGAATCGTTCACTTCCAGCAGCTTGCACAGGTCGATCTCGTTCATGGCGAGTGCGGTTTTCATCTTCTGGCTCTCGGCGCAGAGGATGTGGCTCAGAGCACTTTCCTGCAGCGCGATACTTTCCATCAGATCGATCACAGCCTGACTCAGGGTAACACGGGGCAGGGCCGGACATTCCAGCGTGGTGGGACAATTGATCGTTGCCATAGGGGACTCATCCTTTCTATATAAGGTGTACCCCATCTTATGTCCCCTGCCGTGCAGCCGTTACTGCTTTTTCTCCTGTGCAGAGATCTTTTCAATTACGCTCTGGTAACCGCCGGTTCCGTATTGGATACAGCGATTGATGCGGCTGATGGTCGCCGTGCTGATCTCTACCTCTTTCACGATCTGGTCATAGGTGCGGCCGTCAAGCAGCAGCTTTGCCGCTTCCAGCCGTTGTGCCATATCGGAGATTTCCTTTACTGTGCACAGATCCTCAAAAAAAGCATAGCACTCCTCCCGGCTCTCAAGGCTCAGGATGGCATCGAACAATGCATCTACGGTCTCGTTTTTTCTGGAATTTTTCTCAGTCATTGCGGTCTCCTCTGCGGCAAACGCCGGAACTTCTGACAGAAAGAATCATATCATGTTATCACTTTAGCACATGAAAGTGCGAAAGTCAAGTCTTTTGCGTGAATCGTTTTCAATTCAACGTGTCCACAGTTTTCTTCTCTTCATAAATGAAATAAAATCACCTAAAATTTTTTGCCTGATTTTCTGTCGAATTAGCACATCCTCTGAACTGCTCCGAAATATATTGACAAATTATGAAAATGGGGATAAAGTATACACAATTTTCAGGCAAAGGAGCCACAGCGTGACCTCTTTGCCGCATGAAAAGCAAAGGAAAGAGGTAAAAGAAATGAACACGCTGGTCATTGTTTTGATCGCAGCCGTGTGTCTGTTTGGTGCTTACACCCTCTACGGACGCTGGCTGGCAAACAAGTGGGGCATCGATCCCACCGCCAAGACCCCTGCGGTCGTCCATGAGGACGGCCGGGATTACGTTCCCACCAACGGCTGGACCGTTTTTGCACATCAGTTCAGCTCCATTGCAGGTGCCGGCCCTGTTACCGGTGCCATTCAGGCTGCTGCCTTTGGCTGGCTGCCTGTTCTGCTGTGGGTCCTGCTGGGCGGCATCTTCTTTGGTGCCGTTACCGACTTCGGCGCTCTGTATGCTTCTGTAAAGAATGACGGCAAGTCCATGGGTATGCTGATCGAAAAGTATATCGGCAAGACGGGCCGCAAGCTGTTCCTGCTGTTCTGCTGGCTGTTCTGCGGCATCGTTATTGCAGCGTTTGCTGACATGGTCGCCGGCACCTTCAATGCTTATGGCGCGGACGGTGCTCTGGTGGACGCTGCTCAGACCAACGGCGCTGCCGGCATGGTTTCCATCATGTTCATGGTCTTCGCTGTGGTCTTTGGCCTGATCCAGAAGAAGTTCAACTTCTCCGGTTGGAAGGAAAGCGTCATCAGCATCGTCTTCATCGTGCTGTCTTTTGTCATTGGCGCAAATCTGCCCATCATCCTGGGCAAGGCCGCATGGAGCTATATCACCTTCGTTTATATCTTCTTTGCCGCCGTGCTTCCCATGTGGCTGCTGAAGCAGCCCCGAGACCACATGACCACTTTCATGTTCGTTGCCATGATCGCAGGCGCTGTGGTTGGTCTGGTCGTTGCACACCCCACCATGAATCTGCCCGTTTACACCGGCTTCACCAACGAGAAGCTGGGCACCATGTTCCCCATCCTGTTCGTCACCGTTGCCTGTGGTGCTGTTTCCGGCTTCCACAGCCTGGTCTCCTCCGGTACTTCTTCCAAGACCGTTGAGAATGAGAAGGATATGCTGAAGGTTGGCTATGGCGCAATGATCCTGGAGAGCCTGCTGGCTGTTCTGGCCCTGTGCGTTGCCGGTGCTGCCGCTGCTGCGGACGGCACCCCCGCTGCAGGCACCCCGTTCCAGATCTTCAGCCGCGGTGTTGCCGGTTTCTTTGAGATGTTCGGTGTTCCCGCTTATGCAGCAACGGTCTTTATGACGATGTGTGTTTCCGCTCTGGCTCTGACCAGTCTGGATGCTGTGGCCCGTATCGGCCGCATGAGCTTCCAGGAGCTGTTCAGTGTGGACGACATGGAGCACGCTGAGGGCTGGCGCAAGCTGTTCTGCAACGTCTACTTCTCCACCTTCCTCACTCTGGCCTTCGGCTTCCTGCTGACCAAGATCGGCTACGCAAACATCTGGCCTTTGTTCGGTTCCGCCAACCAGCTGCTGAGCGCTCTGGTTCTGGCCACTCTGTGCGTCTTCCTGAAGGTCACCGGCCGCAGCAACAAGATGCTGTTCCCCCCGCTGATCATCATGCTGTGCGTCACCTTCACCGCTCTGGTGCAGCGCCTGATCGCCATGGTCAAGGCCATCAGCACCGCCGCTTCTGTCAGCATTCCTGCTGGCGAGACCACTTGGGGTGCCGTGTTCATTGCCAACGGCCTGCAGCTGATCCTGGCTGTCCTGCTGATCGTTCTGGGTCTGAACATTGTGTTCCACTCCTTCTCTGCTTACAAAAAGGCTGAGCACAACAGCGAGGCCAAAATCTGAGGTTTTCACGGTTTTACCGTAAAACGATAAAAATCTCCCACTGACGACATCGAACCCCGTCAGTGGGAGATTTTATTTTATCCTTTTCAGGTCACAGCATCTTCACCATGATGATCTCATCCCGGTAGGTGCCGTCTTTCAGTTTAAAGGCCCGGGGCTGGATGCCATAGCGCTCAAACCCAAACTTCTCATAGAGATGGATGGCACGGGCGTTATCGCTGTACACCCCCAGCTCCAGCTGTTCGAAGCCGTTGGTACGGGTCTGGTCAATGGCCAGCTGCATCAGATAGCTGCCCAGACCGCAGCCCCAGTAATCTTTCCGTACGGAGATGCCTACTACGGCACGATGGCGGTATTTGATATGCGGCCGCACCTGTGCAACACCAAACTCCCCCACCAGCTTTTCCCCGGCAAAAGCGCCCACCTCAAAGTTCACAGGGCTTTCCACGAAGCCTGCGAGCCAGTTCCGCATCGCTTCCAGACTCGCTCCTTCCTCCGGGTATCGGGCCATAAAATGTGTTTCGCTGTAGATTGCATTGCGGAATGCACTCAATGCCTCCGCATCATCGGCGCATAAGCTGCGCACCGTCAGCACTTCCCCGTTGGGCAGTGTGAACATTCTGGGTTCGATCTTCATATTCCTCTCTCCTCTTCTTTCAGATATGTGCTCGCTCCCATTCCTGCAGAACAGCCAATTGCAGCTCGGTATGGAACCAGTGCTCTCCTTCTACCATGATGGTCAAATGCGCACCTGTCCGTTGTTTGAACTGCTCAAGCACTGCCCTGGAAGTCAGGTTATCCTTTGCGCCATAGAGCACCTGCGTGGGCACTTTCCAGCGGTAGGGATGCTCCCTCACCCAGCAGAGATACTGCCACGACAACGTCTCATCGAAATCCGTGGAAATCTCCCCTGCTTCTTTCAACTGGGCCTCACTCACATTTGCCCACTGCATCATATTGGTGATAAGATCTTCCATATCTACCACTGGTGAGAGCAAAAGAGCACCCCGCAAAGGCTTTGCCTGTAAGGCCAACATGGAAAACCAGGCTCCAATACTTGTAGCCCGCAGCGAAACATTCTTCCAACGCTCTGCAGCATAGGAATAGACCGCTTCCAACTCTGGAACCGCCACCCACGGCAGCAGCTTCTCGGAGCTGCCCCTGCGCTCTCCATGTTCGGGCAAATCAACAGCAAGAACCTGATATCCTGCTGGGCAGGCAAGTTCTGCAAACGGCAGGGCTTCTTCTTTGCATCCCATTTTGCCATGGACATAGAGATATACTTTTCGGCTTTCTTTCCCGTACAGCAAAGCAGGAATACCGCTGATTCCAAGTTTCTGTGTTTTCATCGTAACATCTCCTGTCAGATGCCGCCTTCCTTCTTTCCGGTACAGCGGCTGGTCGAGATTCTTCACTTCCAGCTTTCTCTTCATTGTAATTGTTCCTATGATAACACACTTCCCGTTCAAACACAAACAAAAAGAGCTGTGACACCCTGTTACAGGTACCACAGCTCTTAAATTCATTCAGTCAGACTGAATTACTTCACCATGCTTGCAACTTCAGCAGCGAAGTCGTCAGCACGCTTCTCCAGGCCCTCGCCCTTCACGAAACGGGTGAACTTGACGATCTTAATCTCGCCGCCCAGATCCTTAGCGACCTTAGCGGTGTACTGAGCAACAGACAGATCGCCGTCCTTGACGAACTCCTGATCGACCAGGCAGTTCTCCTTGAAGAACTTCTTGATCTTGCCCTCGATCATCTTCTGCTTCACAGCATCAGGCTTGTTGGCGTTCTTGGGATCGCCAGCCATCTGAGCCAGCATGATCTCCTTCTCCTTGGCAACGACCTCAGCAGGGACAGAAGCCTCATCGACATAGCTGGGGTTAGCAGCTGCGACCTGCATGGCGATGTCCTTGCCGTAAGCAGTGAACTCGTCCTTGCTGTCAATGTCGTTGGTGGTCTCGAAGTTGACCAGGATGCCGTGGGTGCCGCCGCCGTGGACGTAAGCAGAGCAAACGCCCTCGTAACGGACGAAACGACGGATCTTGATGTTCTCCTTGATGACCAGAATCAGGTTCTTCAGAGCCTCGTCAACGGTCTCGCCAGCCTCGGTCTTGCAAGCCATCAGAGCCTCAACATCAGCAGGGTTCTGCAGCATGACGACCTTGGTTGCTTCCTTGACGAACTCAACGAACTTGTCGTTCTTGGCAACGAAGTCAGTCTCAGCGTTGACCTCAATGACAACACCGACCTTGCACTTGGGGCAGTAGTCAGCGTAGACCATACCCTCGGCAGCAACGCGGCTTGCCTTCTTGGCAGCAGTAGCCAGACCACGCTCGCGCAGGATCTCAATAGCTTTCTCGAAGTTGCCGTCAGCCTCAGTCAGAGCCTTCTTGCACTCCATCATGCCGCAGTCGGTCTGCTTGCGCAGTTCCATAACGTCCTTTGCAGAAATAGCCATTTTTGTAGTCTCCCTTACACGTTATTTCACGGGTTTGTTCTGTACAGCCAAAAATCAGGCGTTGGCAGCTTCCTCAGCGGGAGCCTCCTGGTTGCCCTGCTTGCCTTCCAGAACAGCGTCAGCCATAGCGCCAGCGATCAGCTTGACAGCGCGGATAGCGTCGTCGTTGCCGGGGATGACGTAATCGATCTCGTCGGGGTTGCAGTTGGTATCAACGATAGCCACGATGGGGATGTTCAGCTTGCGGGCCTCAGCAACAGCGATGCGCTCCTTGTGAGGATCAACGATGAACATAGCCTTCGGCAGGGTCTTCATGTTCTTGACACCGCCCAGGTACTTGTCCAGCTTCTCCATCTCCAGCTCGAGCTTAGCAACTTCCTTCTTGGGCAGCAGCTCGAAGGTGCCGTTCTCCTTCATCTTAGCCAGCTGATCCATACGGTCGATGCGCTTACGGATGGTGCGGAAGTTGGTCAGCATACCGCCCAGCCAGCGAGCGTTGACATAGTGCATGCCGCAGCGCAGAGCCTCGTCACGGATGGACTCCTGAGCCTGCTTCTTGGTGCCGACGAACAGGATGTCGCCGCCCTCAGCTGCAACTTCCTTCACGTAGTTGTAAGCCTCGTCCAGCTTCTTCACGGTCTTCTGCAGATCGATGATATAGATGCCGTTGCGCTCGGTGAAGATATACTTCTTCATCTTGGGGTTCCAGCGGCGGGTCTGGTGACCGAAGTGCACACCTGCCTCGAGAAGCTGCTTCATAGAAACGACTGCCATAGTAAAAATACCTCCAATATTGTTTTGCCTCCGCACACCGTGATCCGTGGCCATATCGGATGGCCTTGGACTGCCCTCCACTCCCGAAAGAGCACAAAAGGGCATAGTGATGCGTGTGTAATGCCAAATAATAATAGCACAAACAGGCGTGTGATGCAAGGGGTTTTCTCTGTTTTTTACAAGAAAATCGCGTATTTTTTGTTTATTCGTCCGTCTGAGTGCTGTTCAGGCTCTCCATGCCCATCCGGCTGAGGGCATAGCCCTTGCCGAACATCAGGTCATATTGCAGCAGCCAGTGCTTCTGGCTCCAGCTTTCCTGCAGGGAGCTCGGGGTCTGGGTGGTGGTGCCGTCCAGATTCATCACCGTGCCCCGGGTATTGGCGCGGTCGGCCACCTGCAGCTGGCGGTTCAGCAGCTGGAAATAAAGCGGCTGTTCCAGACCGTAGAGGTTCATCATCACTGGCGAGATATCGTAAGCGGCAATGGTGCCCAGATCCACGGGCTTGTCGGTGTAGTTCGCCCACATCAACAGGGTGGTCTGGTGCAGGCGCGGGTCCGCACTGGAATCACTGGCATAGCCGCTGCTGGTAAAGACATCATAATTGGAATCAATGGGGTTGTAATGGTCGCCCCAGAACACCAGGATCACCGGCTCGTCCACCTGCGAGAAGTATTGGGTCAGCTTGCCCAGCATGGCATCGGCATCCCGGATGCCGGTCGCAAAATCTTCCAGTGCGCCGATGGTGCTGGCCTTGAGGCCCGCCGGGTGCTCTGTCACCTTCACCCGCACATCGTCCGGGTAGTTGTCTTTATTATAATTGGTATGGTTCTGCATTGTGACCGCGTGCAGAAAAACCGGTGCATCCGAGGATGTCTTCATCTTCTCGTACTGCTGGATGATCTGGTCCGCCATGGAGTCATCCGTGACCAGACCGCTGGTCCAGTAGTGCCTGCGCACCTTGTTGACATGGGTCATCTGTTCCAGGCTCAGGAAGGTGTCAAAGCCCAGGTTGGGGTATGCTGTGTCCCGGCTCCAATACTTGGCCCAGAAGCAATGAACTGCCGCCGTCTGATATCCCTGCGTCAGCTTGAGGTAATTGGGCAGCGAGAACATGGGCTTGGTCACATGCTGCTGGTAGGGCTTGCTGCCGTTGGGCAGAAAGGAAGCCGAATAGCCTGTCAGCGCTTCAAACTCCACATCGCAGGTTCCGCCGCCGAAACTGGGGCTGTACGCCCGACCAGAGGCACTGGTCTGCTGCAAGACGTGGAGGTTGGCAGAGACATCGGTATCAAACTGGAAACCGTACTGCTCCAGTTCCGACACATCCCAGTAGGACTCGTCCATCACATAGATGATGGTGGGCTTTTTCACAGTCTCGTCCGCAGAGGTGGTGGCACCGTAAGATTCCGGGTAGAGCGGAGCGGTGGAATATTTCTGTGCAGCTTCGGTATCATCCAGGATCTCGTTGACAGCCTCCTCTGAATACCCCTCCGGCTTGGAGATCTCCAGATTGGTCAGATTGGTCAGAAAGCTGGTGATGACACCATAATAGCGGTAGTAGCGATCCTGCATCCAGGCATCCGGCACAATGCCAATGGCCTGTGTCACGGCAGGCTGCAGGAACACGCCAAAGAGCAGGCCGCAGGTAGCTGCCGCACTGGCAAGAAAGCCTGCCACCCGGGGCTTCCAGTTCAGCTTCTGTCGCTCTCTATAAAGGAAGAAAGACACCACGACCAGCAGCACGATAATAACAATGGATACCACCATGCTGGTCTGGATGTGGATACCGGCCGCAGCTGCCACACCCGCAGCCTCTGACACCTGCATCAGATCCCAGGGCAGGAAGGGCTCGCCGCGCAGCTGCAGTGTGTAGAAATTGACTGCCGCCGGGGCACAGCCCAGCACCGCTGCCAGCAGGGTCGCCAACGGTGCAAACCGGGTCAGCCAGTCCACTGCCAGCCAGCTGAGGAACAGCATGGCCCACGCCAGCAGATAGGCTTCGGCATGGGGGAAAATGTATTGGGTAAAGGTCTCCCCTGTCAGGCTGCCGCGGGCGATCCACTCTGTCAGAAACAGAATGCCCAGCGTTGCCAGTGGAGGGAAGAGCAGCCGCAGCCCATGCAGGGAAAGCGGCGTATGTTTTTTTGCGCTCATAGAGAGAAGTTCCTTTCACTTCCGGAAATCAGATTTTAAACCGGAGCGGCAAGGCTCTGCCGCTCACGGTTCTCTATTATAATCCGATTTTTTGTAAAATCAAACCCTGATGCAGGAAAAATTCACGAAAAATTTCAGCCGTCCAGCCAGTGCCGCATTTTTTGCCAGAAACCCTGCTTTTTGGCTTCCGGCTCCGGCAGCTCCGTGCGGACCAGGATCGCGTCCACTCCCAGTGTTTCGATGTCCGTCCAGGGGATGACCAGAGTCTCGTCCCGGCCCAGCAGCCCAAACAGATGAGGCTGCCCGAGCAGCAGCAGGCTTTTGACCTGCGCCGTTGCCGGATCGAGCTCCAGATCATCGGCGCGGCCAAGGCAGGCCCCGTTGCTCAGCTGAACGATCTCCTTTGTGCACAGCTCCCGGAATTTCATCGTGCTCCCCTCCCCGCAGTTTGCCTGTTTCATCCTATGCGGCGGCACAGTGCTTGATGCAGGGCGGGCAGTTGTGCTATACTGTGGGCAGAATCTTTCTGGCAGAAACATCCATACAGAATTGAGGAAACAGCGATGTATAAAAATATCATCTTTGATCTGGGCGGTGTCATGGTGGATTTCGACCCCAAGACCTACCTGGTAGACCGCTTCTGCAATGCCGAGGTAGAGGAGCAGGTCTCCCAGCTGACTTTTGAAAGCGAGGAGTGGAAGCTGCTGGATGCAGGGCTTATCACCCGCTCCGAGGCCAACCTGCGGATGCTGGCCCGCGCAAAGGAATATGGCCGCGCGTTTGAGGTGCAGGGCGTGCTGGACGATTGGATGCATATCCTCCGCCCCCGCCGCCGGATGCAGGAGCTGGTGCGGAAACTCAAGAGCCGTGGCTACTGTGTCTACTACCTGAGCAATATCCCCGAGGATGTGCTGGATTTTCTGACTGAGCGCGACCTCAAGGACCTGTTCGACGGCGGCGTGGCCTCCTGCGAGGTGCACATCAACAAGCCCGACCCGCGCATCTATAAGGCCCTGCTGGACAAATACCAGCTCAAGGCCGGGGAAAGTGTTTTCATTGATGACCGGCTGGAGAATGTGCAGACCGCTTTCCGTCTGGGCTTTGCCGGCATCCAGATGAAGGACAGCGTCGGCACACTGGTGCGCAGCCTTGCTACCTGCAGTGTGGCAATCCACTGAACTACACACAAAAACTCCCCGCTCATGCCCTGTCTGGGGCGCTGGGCGGGGAGTTTTCTGCCATTACAGATTATTTCTTTTCGTAATTCTGGCAGAAGTGCGGGGTCTCCACCTGCTGGGTGGTGCAGGAGCAGTGCTCTGTCACTTTGATCTGGGGCAGATCACACTTGCAGTTCTGCACATTGTGACGGCACTCGCAGACATCGCAGGTCACACCTGTGTTTTCCATTTCTATCGCCTCCTTGGCTCTAGGTTGCCCCGGCTTCAGGCGATTATACATGGCTGCTTATTTTCCTGCGTTTGCTTCACGCCTTGCCTTCATTGTCACGATCACATGCTTGATGGAGAGAACGGGATGCACCGGCAGCATTCTGGGTCCGGCCCAGCGCATGACAGTGCGGATCTTTTCCCGCATCTCCGGCTGATAGCAATGCACCTTGCAGGCCGAGCAAAAGGTCTTGGTCTCCATAAAGGGGCAGTGCTCAATGCGGGCCAGCGCATAATCATGCAGCTGCTGGCATTCCGGGCAGAGACTGCCTCTGAGGGTGTGATGTTGCTTGCGGCAGTAGAGCGCGATCATCTCACTGACAAGCATTTTTTCGTCGGAACGCTTCTTTGCCAGGTCTTCCGGGGTGGTTTTGGACATTGGGACTGTTCCTCCTGCATTTTTTCCTTGCGGGCCATCCGCAGAGCCGCGCAACGCACCGCGTGACGCAAAACTGCGAAACAGGCCGTAATTCCAACAGCAACAGCCATTTCCATACACACCACCTTTCCTAAAAAGCAAAACAGCAGGAGACCGGGTTCAGCCCCTGTTGTTCCCCTGCTGCTCTCAGGTTCGTTTGTCCGGCAAATGGGCTGCTGCGCAACTTCTAGAGTTTAACACAGCAAACCACATTTGTCAAATTTTGCAATGTGCTTCTAATCCGGTCACCACGCTGCCAGATCTGCACCCAGCTTGCGGCAGGCAGCCTGAACATCCTCATCCGGTGCCTCGTTGCAGATCAGACCCTCACCGTTGAGCACCTGTGCGCCATCACCCTGTGCACGCTCGACCCAGTCGCGCATCCACTGGCCGTCGCCCCAGCCATAAGAGCCGAACAGAGCGATCTTCTTGCCGTTCAGGGAGCCCTCCAGATCAGAGAACATCGGCTCAAACTCGCTCTCTTCCAGCTGCTCTGCGCCCATTGCGGGGCAGCCAAATGCAACTGCATCAAACTCTGCCAGCTTTGCGGCGTTCATTTCGCCACAGGGAACGATGGTGCCGTTTGCACCCTCCGCCACGCAGTTTGCCATAGTCTCCGTGTTGCCGGTTGCACTCCAGAATACAACTGCTACTTTGCTCATAAAGAAGAACCTCTCTTTCAATTTTGGTTAGTATATTCTAACTTTTATCTTCAAGAAATTGTTCTGCCTGACATAAGACAGAACAATTTGGTTAGGCTTTTCTAACCACCAAAAGAATACCACAGGGCGGGCTCCTTGTCAAGAACCTTTTGCAGAATTTTTCAGAGCGCTCCTCCACCCCGGCGCAGCAACAGGAACACCACCGTCAGCACGCCGTAGATCACCGGCTGGTGGAGCAGATATAGCATCAGCGAGTTCCGCCCCAGCCACCCCAGCGGCGGGCAAACCGAACGACGCAGCGGACGGAGACTCTGCGCTGTTCGCTCTGCCAGATGATGCAGGTAAAAACCAGCCCAGAACAGGAAGAGCCACGGGGTCAGTGGGAAGTAATCCGTAGAGAAGAAGCCAAAGGGATAAAACCCCAGATAGGCCGTGAAGTAGTTGGCGTAGAGAAAACCCGGCAGTGTGATGAGCCAATGGCCCAGCTGCAAATAGCCATCGGCTGCATAGCGGGTGAAGTAAAACAGAAACATGCTCCCTGCAAGGCCGACCACCGGGGGCACCTTTTCCATCCACTTTTCCAGCAGTCCTGTGATGATCATAGCCGAGCCCAGCAGGGTCAACACGCCGAACCAGACAGCACCCGCAGGCATGAAGATCAGCGTGACCGCCGTGACAAGTGCGCCGCACCCAAACACCACCGCGCCTCGTTTGACCGGGTGGCGGCCCAGCGGCAGACAGAAGCCGGACAGCAGGATGAACACCCAGCAGATGGATTGCTGCCACAGTTCTCCCTGCCAGCTGCCATACCACGGTGCACGCACACCAAACAGATAAACCAGATCCCACATGCCATGGTAAAGCATCATGCTGATCAGGTCCAGCCCGCGCAGCTCGTCCAGCAGCGCACAGCGTGTGGAAGTTGATTTCATAAGACTTCCCCTTTTTCGGAATGTTTTTTCCATTGTACGCCCTGCCATGGATCCCGTCAAGCAAAAAAAGCTGCCGTGCAGCTTTGGAACCGCACGGCAGCTTTATAATAACAGGTTCAGAAGAATGCAGGAATTACAGCTCCACGTTGAAGTAGCGCTTCAGCAGGCCCTCGAAGCCGCGGCCATGGCGAGCCTCGTCCTTTGCCATCTCATGGACGGTATCGTGGATCGCATCCAGATTCAGGGCCTTTGCCTTCTTGGCCAGATCCATCTTGCCGGAGCATGCGCCGCACTCAGCCTCAGCACGCATCATCAGGTTCTTCTTGGTGCTGTCGGTCACGACCTCGCCCAGCAGCTCGGCGAAACGAGATGCGTGGTCAGCCTCTTCGTAGGCATAGCGCTTGTAAGCCTCAGCGATCTCGGGGTAGCCCTCGCGCTCTGCCACACGGGCCATGGCCAGGTACATGCCGACCTCGCTGCACTCACCCTCAAAGTTTGCACGCAGACCGTCAACGATCTCCTGAGGCACACCCTCAGCCTTGCCGATGCCGACCACATGCTCGGTCACATAGGTGTTGCCGGTCTTTTCGACAAACGCAGATGCAGGAGCCTTGCAGACAGGGCACTGCTCAGGGATAGAGCCTTCAGCGATATAACCACAGACGGTGCAAACATACTTTTTCATAAGAATATCCTCCATTGTTTTTCAT
Organism: Faecalibacterium sp. DFI.5.82; assembly: GCF_029076575.1. Classification (NCBI taxonomy): domain Bacteria; kingdom Bacillati; phylum Bacillota; class Clostridia; order Eubacteriales; family Oscillospiraceae; genus Faecalibacterium; species Faecalibacterium sp. DFI.5.82. The sequence goes on along the minus strand of NZ_JARFIS010000001.1, from coordinate 569,994 downwards.
TATGATCTTGGCCTCTCCTCTGGTACAGGGGGCCTTGCTTCTGAGCCTATTATAGCAATGATTCCTAGATTAGTCAAGACTAATTTTAAGAATTATTCCTATTTATTTTTTAGACCTGCAGGTTGCCGCTGCTCGGAGCTTCGGAACCGTTGGCAGCATCAAACTCGTAGTCATTGCCGGGGAGGATGGCGTTGAGCAGGATGCCCACGATAGCGGCAATGGCCAGGCCGGACAGGTTGATGGAGACACCACCCACAGCGAAGGTCAGACCGCCCACAGAGTTGAAGCCCAGTGCGCAGACCAAGATGACAGCGGCAACGATCAGGTTGCGGCTGTTGGTAAAGTCCACACGGTTCTCGACCACATTGCGGACACCGATCGCGGAGATCATGCCGTACAGCACAAAGCTGATGCCGCCAATGATGCCGGTGGGGATGGTGTTGATGACGGCCTCAAACTTGGGGCTGAAGCTCAGGATCACAGCCATCACAGCGGCAATGCGGATGACGAGCGGATCGTAGATGCGGCTCAGGGCCAGAACACCGGTGTTCTCACCGTAGGTAGTATTGGCGGGTCCGCCCAGCAGACCAGCCATGGCAGTGGCAAGGCCGTCGCCCATCAGGGTGCGGTTCAGGCCGGGGTCATTGATATAGTTGTGGCCGACCGTAGCGCTGATGGCAGCGATATCGCCCACATGCTCCATCATGGTTGCCAGCGCAATGGGGATGATGGTGAACATTGCACTGATGAACTCAGGGCTGCCGTCGATGGCAAACAGACCCATGGCACTCTTGTGCAGGGGGATGCCGAACCAGTCGGCAGCGGCAATGGCCTCAAAGTTGACTGCACCAGTGACCAGAGCCACAGCATAGGAGACCAGCACACCGATCAGGATGGGCAGGATCTTGACCATGCCCTTGCCCCAGATGTTGCAGACAATAACGGTGCCCAGGGCCACAAAAGCCAGCAGCCAGTTGGACTCGCAGTTGGTGATGGCGGAGGGGGCCAGGATCAAACCAATAGAGATGATGATGGGGCCTGTGACCACCGGCGGGAAGAATTTCATAATGCGGCGGATGCCAAAGGTGGAGATGAGCAGGCTGACCAGCAGGTACAGAATGCCGGACAGTGCCACGCCCGCGCAGGCGTAGGGCAGCATTTTGGTATTGACAACGGTCAGGTTGCCGTCTGCGTCAGCCAGCATGGGGGCTACAATGGAAAAACCGCCCAGGTAAGCAAACGAGGAGCCAAGGAAGGCCGGGACCTTGCCCTTGGTGACAAGGTGGAACAGCAGGGTGCCCAGACCGGCACAGAGCAGAGTGGTGGAAACGCTCAGGCCGGTGAGCAGGGGCACCAGCACAGTTGCGCCGAACATGGCAAACATGTGCTGCAAGCCCAGGATCAGCATCCGTCCGGTGCCGAGCTGCCGGGCATCGTAAATGCCCTTGGAGTAATCGATCTTTTCACTCATAGAGAAGTTCTCCTTTCATCGCTGCCCAAAAAAAGAGGCATTGCCGCAGCAACGGCAGTGCCTCAATCTTCTGGAGCAGATTCAAAAAACGGGACCGGAAGGCAAAACACGCGCTCCGCAAAGTCGAACGAAACATTTTGCTCTCCCCTTCCCTGTCTGACTTTATAAAGTATACCAGAAACCCTGCCCGGATGCAATCCGTTTGCCGTAGTTTCTCTCAGCTTTTTGGCCGGACATCTTGAAATATGCCCCTGTCCGCACTATAATATAACCTATTGAATTGATTTGTATTTCAAGAGGAATGTTATGATCTATCTGGATTATTCTGCAAACACCCCGGTGGATGCGCGGGTGTTGGAGCAGTTCTGTGCCGTGGAGCGCCGCTGCATCGGCAACGCCAACTCTTACCACCAGGCAGGCTCTGCCGCCAAGGCAGAGATCGATGCTGCCACCATCAAAATCGCCTCTCTGCTGGGCGTTCAGCCAGCCGAGATCATCTATACCTCCGGTGCCAGCGAAGCCAACAACTTTGCTTTAAAGGGGCTGGCCCGTCTCTCCCGCCATGCGGGCAGGCACATCATCTCCACTCCGCTGGAACATTCTTCGGTCAGCGGCACCCTGACGGCATTACAGGAACAGGGGTATGAGATCGACCTGCTGGACGTGAAACAGGACGGCACCGTGGATCTTGAGCACCTGAAGGATCTGCTTCGCCCGGATACCATCTGCGTTGCCGTAACGCTGGTGGACAGTGAGCTGGGTGTGGTGCAGCCTGTACAGGAGATCGCCGCCATCCTGAAAGCATACCCTCACTGTCACCTGCATGTGGATGCGACCCAGGCTGTGGGTAAGATCCCCGTTTCTTTTGAGGGCGTGGACACCATGAGCCTGACGGCCCACAAATTCTACGGACTGAACGGCATCGGCCTGCTGATCAAGCGGCGGAATCTGGCGCTTGAGCCTCTCATCCATGGCGGCGAGAGTACCACCATCTACCGCAGCGGCACCCCCACTGTGGCGCTGGCCTCCTCATTGGCTTGTGCGCTTGATTTTGCCGTCACTGACCTGCCCGGACGCGTTGACCATGTGGCAAAGCTGAATGCAGAGCTCCGCGCCGCCCTCAGCACATATCCGCTGGTGCGCATCAACAGCCCGGAACACGCCATCCCTCATGTACTGAATCTGAGCGTCCGTAATGTCAAGGGCACCGTGTTCCAGCGGGAGCTGGATGCCAAAGGGGTCTGCGTCTCGGTCAAGTCAGCCTGCTCTTCGGATGGTCTGCCTTCGCGTGCGGTGTTTGCGGTCAGCCGCGACCGCCGCAACGCACTGTCCTCCTGGCGCATCAGTCTGAGCCATCTGACCACCGAGGACGAGATCAAAGCCTTTTTGCAGGCGTTCGATGTCTGCTACCGTGAGCTGACCGCCGTACATTAAATAAAAAGAGGAACCAACATGAAACGTGAGCTTGAACCTTATCAGATGATCGAACGCAGTATCATCAAGAAATACCGCAAGGAGCTGTGGACCCCCTTTATCGTGGCGGTAAAGCGCTACGAGCTGGTACAGGAGGGAGACAAGATCGCTGTCTGCATCTCGGGCGGCAAAGACTCCATGCTGATGGCAAAGCTGATGCAGGAACTGCAGAAGCACAGCGATGTTCCCTTTGAGCTGGTCTTTCTGGTGATGGACCCCGGCTACAATGAGATCAACCGCCAGAAGATCGAGTCCAATGCCGAGCTGCTGCACATTCCGGTGACCATCTTCGAGAGCAACATCTTTTCCGTTGCCAACAACACCGAAAAGAACCCCTGCTACCTCTGTGCCCGGATGCGGCGCGGCCACCTGTACAGCAAGGCCAAGGAGCTGGGATGCAATAAGATCGCGCTGGGCCACCACTTCAACGATGTCATTGAGACGACCGTGATGAGCATGTTCTACGGCTCCCAGATGCAGGCCATGCCGCCCAAGCTCCACAGCACCAGCTTCCCCGGCATGACCCTGATCCGCCCCATGTACTGCATCCGGGAAGAAGATATCCTGGCCTGGAAGCGCTACAATGATCTGGAATTCATCCAGTGTGCCTGCCGCTTTACTGAGAACTGCACCATGTGCGACAACGGCGGCGGTGGTTCCAAGCGGCAGGAGATCAAGATCCTGCTTCGCCGCCTGAAGCGCGACAATCCCAATATCGAAAACAGCATCTTCCGCAGCATCCACAATGTTGCCATTGATACCATGCCGGGCTATCGATCCGAGGGTGTGGATCACAGCTTCCTGGAACGATTCAATGCTATGGAAAACCGCTGAGCTGCATCCGGCATTTCTGCCTGCGCAGAATCACACTTTGTACGCGATACAACAGTAAAAAATCCCCCTCAGCTTACGCTGAAGGGGATTTTTTATGCCACCGGCGGGGCTTGAACCCGCACTCTGTCTCCAGAAAGGGATTTTAAGTCCCTCGTGTCTGCCAATTTCACCACAGTGGCGCATAGAAACCCGGCTTACAAAGCCCTGCTGCTCTGGACATTCACAGAGAGCCGGGAATAACAGGTGATGAGTCAAACATTTATCACAAGTCCATCGTTACGGAGTTGCAAACATGTATCAAAACATGTAAGATTCACACAACGGCTATTATAATACAATAGAAACCCTGCTTTGTCAAGTTACACCTTTCCGCCATGCAGTTCCGAATACATCTTGGCGCGGCACTCGGCCACAGCGGGGGTCATATTGACATAGTGCTTATGCGGCATCTCGATACGCAGCTCGGTCTCCCAAGTCTCTTCGGTCAGCTGCTTTGCGATATAGGCCTTTTTCTCAGCAATGCCGGGCAGTTCAATGGCCAGTTCACCGTTCAGGATATGGGGCACCAGCAGCTGCTTGACCTTGGTGGGGGTGATGGTAATGGTGCGCTCGATGGCATCCGGGTCAAGGTTAACCATCTTTACCGGCTTGCCTGCTTCGATGACCTCGCCATCCATGGCGATCAGATCGCACTGGGCCTGACCATTTTCATCGTAGAGCCGCCAGGGCATTTTCTTGCCCGGGATGATGGCCTTGCTGGCAGAATCCGAGCACTTCATCTTGGGCTGATAGGTGCCATCCGGCAGCTTGACCGCCACCAGTTTATACACGCCGCCGAACACAGGGTCAGAAGCGGAGGTGATGAGATTCTCGCCCACGCCATAGGAATCAAAATGAGCGTGCTCATAGAGCTCCATGTTGGCGATTTTCCGCTCGTCCAGACCATTGGAAGCCACCAGCTTGATATAAGGCTTGCCTGCGGCATCCAGTGCCTTGCGCAGGCGCTTGGATCCACGGGCCAGATCGCCGGAATCGATACGGGCACTCTTGACGCGGCGGTTGGGGTCATTGGGGTACTTCTCGATCAGGTAGTCGTCCAGCTTGATGAGGTTGGGCAGGCCGCTCTCCATGATGTTGTAGGTATCCAGCAGCAGGCTGACGGAATCCGGGTAGGTATCCGCAAAGGCCTTGAAGGCATCAAACTCCGTCGGGAAGAACTCGATGAAGCTGTGTGCCACGGTGCCAACCGCCTTGACCTCAGAGCCATACTTCATCTCAGCCAAGCAGTTGGCAGTGCCGATGCAGCCGCCCAGAACAGCGGCATACGCGCCATCATTACCTGCGCTCTCGCCCTGTGCGCGGCGGGTGCCAAACTCCATGACGCTGCGGGGCGTATGGGTGTTCAGGCCGGTCACACGGGTCGCCTTGGTGGTAATCAGGCTGTGGAAGTTCATCGTCTGCAGCAGGTAGGTCTCGATCAGAATCGCACCCACCAGGTCGCACTCAATGCGGACCATCTGCACATGGGGGTAGCAAACCGTGCCCTCGGGCAGAGCGTACATATCACCCTTCCACTTATAGGTGCGCAGATACTCGCAGAATTCCTCGCTCATACCCTTGGTGCGCAGCCAGCGGATATCCTGCTCGTTGAAGTGATAATTCAGCAGGAAGCGGGTCAGCTTGCGCTGGCCTGCGCTGATGGAGTAACCCATGTTGTCCGGGTTCTTGCGGAAGAACATATCGAACACAAGGGTGGTGTTCTTAAAGCCGTGCAGGAACAGGCAGTTTGCCATCGTGAATTCGTAGAAATCCACCACCATGGCAGGGTTATCATAATCTTCGTCCGGAATGTACGGAACAACTTTGATCTCGTCCATGAAAAGTTTCCTCTCCTTGTACTTCGCAGCAGCGAAAAAGCCTTGCCGCTGCTGAAAAAACAGCCCCTTCTCCCCCTGCCTTTGTTCCAGCAGTGCGTGGGCCAGCACCCTGTCTTGACAGGACGTTTGTACCATGATAGCATCTTTGCCGCCCGGGTGCAAGTGCTTTTGTAAATTTCCTGCGTGCAGAAAGAAAAATCTTTTTTGGGTACTGCCAAAAGGGCCGCCCCCGAAAGCTCCGGGAGCGGCCCTGCAAGCCTGTTCAGGCTCAGCCGTTTATAATATTGGGGGTCGCATTTTTCAGCACAACGTCATGGCTGCCGCCCTCCACGATGGAGGTGGAGGAAACCACAGTCAGCTTGGCCTTCTGCTGCAGCTCGGGGATGGAGAGTGCGCCGCAGTTGCACATGGTGCTCTTGACCTTGTACAGGGTGGTCTGGACACCATCGGCCAGAGGACCTGCGTAAGGAACATAGCTGTCCACGCCTTCCTCAAAGCTCAGCTTGGTGGAACCGCCCAGGTCGTAACGCTGCCAGTTGCGGGCACGGTTGGAGCCCTCGCCCCAGTACTCCTTCATATACTGGCCATTGATGCGCACCTTGTTCGTGGGGCTCTCGTCAAAGCGTGCGAAGTAGCGGCCCAACATGACAAAATCAGCGCCCATGGCCAGAGCCAGAGTGATGTGATAATCGTGGACGATGCCGCCATCGGAGCAGATGGGCACATAGATGCCGGTCTCCTTGAAGTACTCGTCACGGGCCTTTGCGACCTCAATGACTGCGGTGGCCTGGCCACGGCCGATGCCCTTGGTCTCACGGGTGATGCAGATGGAACCGCCGCCAATGCCGATCTTGACGAAGTCTGCACCGGCCTTTGCCAAGAAACGGAAGCCCTCGGCATCCACAACGTTGCCTGCGCCCACCTTCACGGTGTCGCCGTAGTGCTCACGGATCCAGGCGATGGTACGGCTCTGCCACTCGGAGTAGCCCTCGGAGGAGTCGATGCAGAGCACATCCACGCCAGCCTCGACCAGTGCGGGCACACGCTGGGCATAATCGCGGGTGTTGATACCGGCACCGACCACATAGCTCTTGTTGGCATCCAGCAGCTCGTTGACGTTCTTCTTGTGGGAATCGTAGTCCTTGCGGAACACGAAGTATTTCAGGTTGCCCTCAGCATCCACCAGCGGCAGCGTGTTGATCTTGTTGTCCCAGATGATGTTGTTGCAGTCGTGCAGGGAGGTATTCTCCGGTGCGGTGACCAGCTTCTCGATGGGAGTCATAAAGGTGGTAACGGAAGCATCATCGGGGGTGTGGTTGACACGGTAATCACGGGAGGCCACAATGCCCATCAGCTTGCCGTGAGGAGTGCCATCGGCAGTGACAGCAATGGTAGAGTGGCCGGTGCGGGCCTTGAGCTCCAGCACATCGTGCAGGGTGGCGGTAGGAGCCAGGTTGGAATCGGAGACCACATAACCGGCCTTATAGCTCTTGACGCGGCGCACCATGGCAGCCTCGTTCTCAATGCTCTGGGAGCCGTAGATGAAGGACACACCGCCCTCACGTGCCAGTGCAATGGCCAGCTTATCGCCGGAGACCGACTGCATGATGGCACTGATCATGGGGATGTTCATTTCCAGCGGGCAGGCCTCTTCCCCCTTGCGGTACTTGACCAGCGGGGTCTTCAGGCTGACTGCCGTGGGGACATTCTCTGCAGAGGAATAACCCGGAACCAGCAGGTACTCGCCAAAGGTGCGGGAAGGTTCTTCATAGAAATAAGCCATACTCTAAACTCCTTTTTTCTTAACGCATCAACAACGGGCCAGCATCAAAATAATTCATGTTTGCTGCTTATAAATTGATTGACTATACTTTACCACAAACCCCGTCAGAATACAAACCCCAGTGGCAACAAACTTTAGAACTGTCCTTTGCGGAAAAACAGTAAAATTGACCACCAAAAACGTGCAAGGTCATACTTTTCGGCCTGACAGGCAGGTTTTCTGGCACAAAGTAGAATGCAAAAAAGTCCGTACCGGAAAACCGGACGGACTTTTTTGCACACGAAGCGAGATACCGCCTGTGCGGTACAGTGCCGACAGCTGTGAAGGAGAACAGCCGGAGGAGGAGAAGGCCCTGCACCCGATATCTCTTATTCAACAAGAAGAAAAAGATTTCAGTCTCAAAAAGCGCTCATCGCTTTCTGTAACTATATTGTAACTCTTTTGTTTCCGTTTTGCAAGACCTTTTTCGCAGATTTTGTAACATAATTGTAATTTTTCCGGATTTATTTTGTAAATTCCAGGTAGCATTCAAACGCGGCGTGCTCTTCGCGGCGGCCCACCACATACCAGCCATCGGCCGAGGGCGCATAAAACACCTCGACCTGACTGCCCAGCGGGATCTCCCGGTGGTACTTGACGGAGACGAATTTCAACGGCCCGCCCTTGACCACCTCCAGCGGCAGGGCATCGCAGGCAATGTCCAGATAGCAGGCGTTGTTCACATGGCCGTTCAGGTCGCACAGGGAGTAGCTGGCTGTCCGGCCGCCCGCACAGGTCAGTTCCTTTGCTTTGTGCACCAGCTGGGGCAGCTCCCCTTCCAGATCCTCGTTCCAGTAACCGGGCGTATGCCAGGAGGGCTGGCGCAGGATGCACTCACGGTCGGTATCCACCATGATCCACCGGCTGTCGATCAGAGCACACTCCTTCCCTGCTTCGTCCAGAATGCGGGTCAGCCGCTTCATCGAACCCTTCTTGCACGGCTCACAGGCGGTAACAAATGTCAGCTTTTCGGCACGCAGGGGCATCCGGGTGATCTGCGCCGCCTGCTTGCCCACCAGAAACGCCGTGTGGTGCGCCTTGAAAAAAGCATCGTCCATGCCGTAGGCGCGGGCGTGGTCTGCCGCCGCCTGCTCCACATAGCGGAACAGGGCGCTGGGCTTGATCATCCGGCGGAAGTCGCCGTCTGCGTTCAGGACAGTTGTATGATAGGTATATTGATTCATACGTTTCCTTTCCAAAAGAGGACCCTCTCCGTCATTGCTTCGCATTGCCAGAGGCTTTGACGGAGAGGGCCCTTTCTTCTCAATACTGATTCCGGGTCTTTTTGCGCAGCTTGCGCCAGATGTTGAAGCAGGCCAGCGCCACCATGGCAAGCAGCAGCATCAGGAACACAACGCCGCTGCCGCCCTCATTGTAGCTCTTCATCTCGCTCCACTTTACGTCGAGCTCGTTGTTGACCTCATCGCTCAGGGCGGTGAACACCTTTTCCTTGGCTTCCACTTCCTCAGAGGGGTATGCGATCTCGCTGTACTTCAGGTCCTCGTCCAGGATATCCCACACCTTCTGCATGGGGGTGGTATAGCCGATATACTCCGCATTGGCCTTTCCGATGTCCGGCTCGCACATGAAGTTGATGAACATCTCCGCAGCTTCCTTGTGCTCACTGGTGGCAGGCACCGCCATGCAGTCCACCGACAGCACACTGCCCTCCTCCGGGAACACCCAGGCCAGATCCGGGTTATCATCGATCATGGTGATGGCATCGCCGGAGTAATACACGCCGATGGCTGCCTCGCCGCCGATCATCTTATCAAAGATCTCATCCATAACGTAGGCCTGCACCAGCGGTTTTTGCGCTTTCAGGGTCTCCACCACCTCGTCCACCTCTTCCGGGGTCTCGGGGTTGATGCTGGTACCGTTCTTGAACGCCGCAATGGCGTAGGCATCACGGCTGTTGTTGAACATCAGGATGTTGCCCGCGTACTGCTCGTCCCACAGGTCAGCCCATTTGGTGGGGGCATTCTCCACCATGGTGGTGTTGTAGATGATGCCGGTGGTACAGAGCATATAGGGCACGGTATAGGCGTTGGTGGGGTCATAATCCGGATCACGGTAGACCGCATCGATGTTCTGGGAGTTGGGGATGTTGCTGTAATCCAGCGGTGCAAGCATCCCCTCGGCGATCATCTTTGCCACCATGTAATCCGAAGGGATGACCACATCGTAGTTGGCCGCACCGGATTTCAGTTTGGCGTACATGGATTCGTTGGAATCAAAGGTGGTGTAGTTGACCTTGATGCCGGTAAGCTTCTCGAAGGCGGCCACCACATCCACGCTGTCATCGGAGCCGTTGGAGATGTATTCGCCCCAGTTGTAAACGTTCAGGGTGAGATTCTGGCCCTGAAAGCGGGTCCAATCGTAATCGTCCGAGACCGAAACGTCCTCGGTCACCTCAATGGTTCCGGCGGCAAAAGCGGGCGCAGCACAGCAGAACGCCATAGCCAGCGTCAGCAGCAAAACAGCAAAACGTTTCATTTTACGTCCTCCCCTCTCAGTGCCTTCTGATCCCGGCGGTACTCCCGGCTCTCCATGGCATTGGAGATGAGGATGATGGTCAGGATCACCACAAACATGATGGTGGACAGAGCGTAGATCTCCGGGCTGACCTTTTTTCGGGTCATGGAATAGATGGCAATGGGCAGGGTCTCCACCGTGCCGCAGTTGAAATAGGAGATCATAAAATCATCGATGGAGTAGGTCAGGCAGATGAGGAAGGCCGACAGGATGGCCGGGCTGATCTCAGGCAGGATGACTTTGAAGAACGCCTGCCTGGGGTCGCAGCCCAGATCCAGAGCTGCCTCATACAGCTTGATGTCCAGCTGCTTGAGCTTGGGGGTCACGTTGAAGATGACATAGGGCACATTGAAGGCGATATGCGCGATCAGCAGCGTGGGCATTCCCATGATGGTGTCGGGCAGCCAGGAGACTCCCTCGGCAAAGCGCTGGTAAGCCACAAACAGCAGCATCAGGGAAATACCGGTGATGATTTCCGGGTTGACCACCGGGATATAGGTGATGTTGGTGATCACCAGGCGGCTCTTGCGGCTCATGGACGCAATGCCCAGCGAGGCCGCCGTGCCCAGAACCGTTGCAATGACCGCAGAGATGAGGGCCACCTCCAGTGAGACGCGCAAAGCGCTCAGGATGGCAGAGTTATGGAGCAGGCTGGTGTACCACTTGAGGGTAAAGCCTGTGAACAGTGCGTAGCCCTTGCTTTGGTTGAAGCTGAACACGATCATATAGGCAATGGGCAGGTACATGAAGCAGAAAAAGAGGATGACGTAGGCCCGCTGCATCAGGCGCAGATGTTTCGTTTTCATCAGGACACGCCCTCCATTTCATCTTCATCAAAGCTGGATGTGAAGCTCATGCAGAGCAGGACGATGATCATCAGCACAAGGCTCATGGCCGAGCCGACGTTCAGGTTGTAGCTGTTGCCCAGGAACTGCATCTCGATCAGGTCGCCGATCATCAGGTTGGAGCCGCCGCCCAGCATACGGCTGATGACAAAGGTAGACACCGCCGGAACGAACACCATGGTGATGCCGGTGCTGATGCCGGGCACGCTCATGGGGATGAGCACCCGGAAAAGGGTCTGGGTGGTGGAGGCTCCCAGATCCTGTGCCGCTTCCACCAGGCTCTGATCGATCTTGGTCATACTGGTGTAGAGGGGCAGGATCATGTAGGGCACATAGTTATACACCATGCCCAGCACTACCGCGCCGGAGGTGTTCAGCATGGTATAGGGGCCCAGGCCAAAAAAGCCCAGCACCGCGTTCACAGGGCCGTTGATGCTCAGCAGGCCCATCCAGGCATAGGTACGGAGCAGGAAGTTCATCCACATGGGCAGCATGACCAGCATCAGCATGATATGCTGCTTGTTCACCCGCAGGCGGGACAGGAAATAGCCCACCGGAAATGCAATGATCAAGCAGATCACGGTAGCCACAAGGGCCAGCAGCAGGCTGCGGGCAAACACGGAGCCGTAGCCGCTGACGCTGGTCAGATTGGCAATGGTGAAATTGCCGCTGCCATCGGTCAGGGCATAATAAACCACGATGATCAGCGGAACCACCGTGAACAGCACCATCCAGATAAAATAAGGATAGGCCAGCTTCTTATCGTAAATTTTCATCATTTCCCATTCAGCCCTCCGAACGTGCCATGATATGGATCTCGTTGGGGCCGATGCGCATACCAATGGTTTCACCGGGGGTGCAGGCGCGGGTGGAGTGGATCAGCCACTCACGGCCCTCGCACTCAACGTGCATCTCAAAGTGAACGCCCTTGAAGATGACATCATTGACCACGCCCACCAGCTGACCCTCCACGGGACTGACCACTTCAATGTCCTCGGGGCGGACCACCACCTGAACGCTCTGTTCCCGGGCAAAGCCGCGGTCCACGCAGGGGAACTGCACACCCGAGAAGGAGACCAGGAAGTCGCGGTGCATCACGCCGTCCACAATGTTGGAATCGCCGATAAAATCCGCCACAAAGGCATTTTTAGGCTCGTTGTAGATATCCTCGGGGGTACCGATCTGCTGCACCTTGCCGCCGTTCATCACAACGACGGTATCGGACATGGTCAGGGCCTCTTCCTGATCGTGGGTAACATAAATAAAGGTGATGTTCATCTCACGCTGCAGGCGCTTGAGCTCCAGCTGCATCTCCTTGCGGAGCTTGAGGTCCAGTGCACCCAGAGGCTCGTCCAGCAGCAGGATCTCAGGCTCGTTGACCAGACTGCGGGCAATGGCAACACGCTGCTGCTGGCCGCCGGACATCTGGCCGATGCTGCGGCGCTCAAAGCCTTTCAGGCCGACCACCTCCAGCATATCGCGCACCTTGCGGCGGATGGTCTCTTCGTCCATCTTCTTCAGGCGCAGGCCAAAGGCCACATTCTCAAACACGTTCAGGTGCGGGAACAGCGCGTACTTCTGGAACACGGTATTCACCGGACGCTTATAGGGGGGCACACCGGTAATATCCTGGCCCTTCAGCAGCACCTGACCCGCGTTGGGTTCCAGGAAGCCTGCGATCAGGCGCAGGGTGGTGGTCTTGCCGCAGCCGGAAGAACCCAGCAGCGTTACGAACTCTTTGTCATGGATGTCCAGGTTCAGCCCATCCAGAATGCGCTGACCGTCAAATTCCACCACGATATCGCGCAGTGAAACGATCACCGAGTTGTCCATTTTTTACTTTTCCTCCTTAAACTCAGATACGAAAAAAGACAGGGCATCCACCCCATCCTTCGTACCAGGGCGACCCAGCCCCGCACAACATCCATGACATCCGTAATATTGTGCAGTTATTCTGCCCTGTCATCGCCTATCATAAACAATCCGAACTGAAATGTCAATCACTCTGTCGAGGTTTGCCGAAACTTTACATCCGGCGCAAAAAAATCCCGCGCTGTACCAAGAATTCGCACAGCGCGGGAGTGAAACGTTTTATTCTGCTTTCAGCTGATCCGCGGGGTACAAAAGCGCACTCACCACACTGGCATCCACCGTATAAACGGAGCTGTCGCCTTCCACCATCAGGTAACAGCCGTCTGTCCCCATGGCATAGGCCAGATTTATTGCGCCATCGGCTGTGGTGACCTCTGCTGTGACCAGCGGGGCCTCAAAACCATACGCCGCCGGGTCGGCATCTGTTGCCTGTGCCGAGACATAGGCACAGAGCGCCGAGAGGATAGCATCCACCATTGTCTCGTCGAGTTCTGCGGCGGTATCCCCCGCCAGCCGCCAGACAGTCTGGTAGGCGTTGCTGTCACTCTCTGCTGCAGGCTCCGAGTTTGCTTTCAGGGTCACGGTCTCGCCATCGGCCAGCGTATAGGAGACGGCTTCGATCTCCGAGGCCGTCAGCCCCGCCGGGTTGAAGGCACCGAATAGCTCCGCCCTGGTCAACTCAAAGCAGGCGGCTTTGGTCCCCGATACCGTATAAATAACATCGCTGTTATTCTTGCAGACATAGAGATCCCCTGTCATGGTATTGCTGGCCCCGAAGGTATAGGTGTTCGTTTCGCCCGCTGCCGTCACCTCTATGGTCAGCGCAGGCTCCGCAAAGCCGTAGTCCTCCCCTGCCTGCGGGCTCAGCTCCCGCTTTGCATTCAAAGAGGAAAGCGCGGTGAGCATCGTGTTGCAGGCAGAGGTGTCCAGATGGTAAGCGGGATCTTCGGCCAGCGTCCAGCCGTCGGCGGTATAGAGCAGGGTGTTCGTCTCGCCCTGATAGTGGAGCACGATCTGCGTCAGGTCATTGCCCGAAACTGCCGCCAGCGAAATGGTTCCATCTGCGGCCGCACTGGCAGCCTGTTCTTCCCGGGCATTCCGCAGCGTCAGCAGGACAAACACGCCGCCTGCCAGCAGGATGAGGAAAAGCAGCACCCCGAGGGTGCGCCGTTTTGCTTTCATGGACAGGTCCTCACTTTCTGCGCCGCAGCACGACCACCACGGCACCCACAGCCAGCAGGGCCGCAGGCAGAACGATGACAAAGAGCAGGCCCAGCGTAGAGGCGGCAATGCTGGGCACTTCCAACGGAGCTGCTTCCAGTGCCTTGCTGTCGATGAGGACAGCGCTCTCCTGCCCGGCCAGCGAAGCCGCACACCCCTGCAGGAAGGTCACATTGCCCGGGATGACCTGATAGATGCCCTCATTGTCCATATTGCCGCAGTTGACCCAGATGACCTGGGCACCCGTGTCCTCATTGCGGGCGTATGCTGCCAGCGTGAAGGGACCGGCAATGTCGCCGTCCGCCTTCTCGGTGGTGGTCATCTCGTAGCCTTCCGGTTTGCTGTAAGCACTGTCCGAGCTGACCAGAAGGGCATCCGAGACCACATGCTCTGTCTCGGTCAGGGTGATGCCCTGTGCCATCTGCAGCAGAACTCTGCGGCTGGTGTTCACACCGTCCAGCGCGGTGGATTCCTCTGTACTGGCATAATCCGGCAGCAGGTAAAGGGCCGGGTAGCCATTGAGGTAGTGGTTGGTGTCGCCCTCCACCACAAGGCCCTCGGTGCGGGTCAGGCCGAACTCGGCCATCACAGCATCCAGATTGGGGGTACTATAATAGGAATCCGTCAGCAGCAGCACGCGGCCTCCGTTGCTCAGGTAGCTGCGCAGCTGGCCCAGCTCATCCACCAGACTGCCTGCGCCGGAAAAGTCCTGCGCCGGATCGTTGATGACAAGCAGGTCACAGTCCTCGGGGATGGTCTGGGAGAGCAGGTCAAGTGCCGAGACGGTCAGGTTCTGGCTTTCCAGCGCATCGGTCAGGGTGGAAGTCAGCGCCTGCTCGCCGTGGTTGGTGGTGTAGTACACACGGCGGCTCTCTCCGCTGGTCAGCTGGTAGATGGCAGAGGTGATCTTGCTTTCACCGTCAAAGGTCACGTTGGCCGCGCCGGTGGTGGCATAATCGCTGTAATCGTAGTCGTAAAGCTCTGCGGCATCCAGCACCTTGCTCTGTTCCCCGCAGACCAGGATCAGCCCACCGGAGGTCAGATCCTGTGCGCCGTACTGGGCCGCAAAGGTCGGGTAGACTGCCGGATCTTTCAGCTCCCAGGTGATATGGCTGCTCTGGGCGGCGTATTTGTCCAGCAGCTTGGAGATGATCTGGTCCTCATTGCCGGTCTGGGCCAGATAGTAAATGGTCACATCCTGCGTCAGATCGTCGGCCACCTGTCTGGAGCTCTCGCTCAGGGTGTAGAGCCCAGCCTCGGAGAGATCGAACTCGGTATATCTGGAAGGAATGGCCCGGACAATGAGATTGACCAGCACAGCCAGCACGATCACAGCCGCGGCAATGGCTGTCGACCACACCCCGCTGCGGAACACCCGCCCGTCACCCGAGGAGCTATGCTTTGCAAAAAGCTTCATCTGTGTTCCCTCCTCTCAGTTCCAGCGGCGCTTCTCCATGTCCTGCGCCGTAAGGAACAGGAACACTGCCGTCACAGTCAGATAATAGACCACGGCAGGGATGGAGAAGCTGTTGTTGACAAAATCCTCAAAGGGTGTAAACAGGCACAGGGCACTCAGCACAGCGCTGAAAGCCTCGGTAAGCCATGCACTGCGGAGCAGAAACAGCCCCGTCAGGCCCAGGCAGAGCGCCGCAAAGGTCAGGCACCCCAGCACAAAACTGCGGGTGCGCAGACCGGCCGCCAGAGAAGCCGCGCCTGCGATCCCGGTGAACACTGCCAGCGCCACGGCGCTGCCCGCATTGAACATGCTGCGCAGGCTGGGCATCAGGTAGGCCAGCAGCAAGGCTGAAAAGCCCGCCACGGCGGCAATGATCTGGTTCTCGGTCAGGCCAGAGAGAAACTCACACAATGCAATGGCCGCACAGCCCAGCAAAAAGTAGCAGAGCAGCCCCGCAAGGTTTGCGATCAGAGCAGACACGGTGCTGCCCAGCGCCCAGAGGATGAAGATCATCACCGCATCCACGGCGCAGGGCAGAGCGAACACAGCCGCCATGGCAAAGAACTTGCCCAGCACGATGCCCCACACTGAAACCGGGCTGGTGAGCAGCAGCTGGTCGGTGCGGCTGTGGCGCTCCTCAGCCAGTGAGCGCATCGCCAGCACCGGGATATAGAGCAGCAGCATGAAAATGGTCTGGTAGAGGGTGTAATAACTGAAATCGGTCAGGCCGTAGATCAGGCACCGGGCCAGAAAATACAGGCCGGAACTCGCCACCAGAAACGCCGTGAGAACGTACCCCAGCATCCCGTGAAAGAAGCTGCGGAATTCCCGCTTGAAAATAGCTGTCATTCTGCTTCCTCCTCTCCGGTTGCTTCTTCCGGTTCACCGTCGGTCAGTTCCAGAAACACCTCTTCCAGGCTCTTGCCATCGGCGGTCAGCTCCTCCAGACTGCCTGCTGCCGCCAGATGCCCTTTGGAAAGGATCAGGATCTGTTGGCAGACTGCCTGCACCTCACTGAGGATATGGCTGGACAGGATGACCGTATGTGCCCGACCCAGCTCCCGGATGAGCTTGCGGATCTCGATGACCTGTGCCGGGTCCAGGCCGACCGTCGGCTCGTCCAGAATGATGAGCCTGGGACTGCCCAGCAATGCCTGTGCAATGCCCACCCGCTGCTTGTAGCCCTTGGAAAGGCTGCGGATGAGCCGGGGCAGAACGGCTTCCAGCCCGGTACGGCGGGCAGCCCTGCACACCTGCTCCTTCCGTTCCGCCTTTTTCACACCCTTCAGCTCGGCGGCAAAGGTCAGGTACTCCTGCACCGTCATTTCCGGGTAAAGGGGCGGCTGTTCGGGCAGATAGCCCACACAGGCCTTGGCGGCATCGGCCTCCTCGGGCAGAGGGTGCCCTGCCACCGTCACCTGCCCACTGGTGGCAGAGAGGTAGCCGGTGAGGATGTTCATAATGGTGGATTTGCCCGCGCCGTTGGGCCCCAGCAGACCACAGATCTGGCCATCTGCCACGGTAAACGAGACATCGTCCACGGCAAGATGATTGCCATACTGTTTGGTGAGATGAGAAACTTCGATCACGTTCACAACGCTCCTTTCTAAGGCAGCGCAAAGCGCTTTTTGAAGATACTGGTTTATTTTAGTCCGGAAATGTGTTCAAAATAAGGGAACGGCGTGTAAATTACAGAAAGAGAGCTTTTGTGCGGCATAACAACAAAAAACGCCGTCTCCCAAAGGAGACGGCGCTGAAAAGACCAGTAATTACTTACGGCCGAAACGCTTGTTGAAGCGCTCAACACGTCCGCCGGTGTCAACCAGCTTCTGCTTACCAGTGTAGAAGGGATGGCACTTGGAGCAAACTTCGACGTGGATCTCGGGCTTGGTAGAACGAGTCTTAATGACGTTGCCGCAAGCACAAGTGATGGTGCAGTCAACGTAGTTCGGATGGATACCCTGTTTCATTCTTTTTCACCTCATTTCTGGTTCTGACTTATTGGGGCCATATTATAAATGTATGTGCCCATCACAACCTTCAATATCGGCTACCCCCGCGAGCGGCCTTGGAAACGATTGCCTTAATATTATAGCACAGATCTCAGAAAAAGCAAGAGGAAATTTCAGCTTTTTTCGTGTCGTTTTTATACGGACTGTACTATGGAATTTTGTATTAAGTTGATTTTCATTCAACCTTATGCAAGCAGCGAAGATACTCTCTGTTATATCCCTTTGCTTTTCCACGCATTCCCGTTTATTTTTAGTTTTTTCACGGAATTGCGACCTACATATTATACCACGCCCAGCCCAAAAAGAAAACCCCGCAGTTCCCGACTTCTTGACAAGCCAGCTGCTTCTGATTACAATACGAAAAAAGAGTTCGCAGACGTTCTCTTTGCATATTTCAGCCATCAGCTCCGGGAAAGGATTTTTATGGAACCAAAAACAAAACAATATCTGCTCATAACTGTTGTAGGAGTTACGCTTTTTGTGGCGCTGCTGCGGCTTTCTTCCGTTCTGACCTTTGCAGCACAGCTGGTAGACCTGGTACTGCCCATTCTGGCAGGCGGCATCCTGGCACTATTTATCAATGTGCCTATGACCGGGCTGGAAAAACGGCTGAAACGCCTGTTCTGCAAGGCCAAAAGACAGCCCTCGGATAAAGTACTCCATCTCCTGAGCTTCTTCATCACCCTGCTGGGTGTTGTGCTGGTGTTGGTGCTGGCGCTGACATTGCTGATCCCGGAGCTGGTGCAGTCTTTTCACAGTCTCTATGTACAGATCGAAGCAAACATCCCCCGCTGGACCGCCTATCTCAGCGCACAGGATGCCGACATGGGGTGGCTGATGAGCTGGCTGGAGGGCATCGACTGGGAGCAGCTGCTTCACAGGGTTACAGACAGCATCGATACCGTGCTGGTCAATGCGGTAGGTGCCGTATCTGCCACGGTAAATATCGTGGTGACCGCATCCTTTGCCCTGATCATCTCTGTTTATATGTCCGTTGGCTCGGAGAGTCTCTGCCACCACGCCCGCACATTGGTCTGTGCCTACCTGAAGCCCAGCCACTCCGCCTGGCTGCTGAAGTTCTGCCGACTGTTCCGGCAATCCTTTGCAAACTTTCTGACAGGGCAATGCAGTGAGGCCGTGATCCTTGGCGTTCTCATGGCTCTTGCGTTTTCCGTTTTCAAGATTCCCTACGGCAGCCTGGTGGGAATGCTGACCGCCATCTGCGCCATCATCCCCTACGTCGGAGCGCTGATCTCCTGCGTGGTCAGCGTGTTCCTCGTGCTGTTGGTGGATCCCGTTCTGGCCGTACGCTGTCTCATTGTTTACCTTGCCGTACAGTTTATTGAAAACCAGTTCATCTACCCCCGGGTGGTGGGAAAATCCGTGGGACTTTCTCCGCTGTACACCCTTGTGGCTGCTATGGTCGGCGGAGAGCTCTTTGGCATCATCGGCATCATCTTCTTTATCCCCCTGACGGCAGTGATCATTGAGCTTGTGAAGGAGGATGCCTGCCGACGCATACAGGCAAGAGAACCCCAGCGATCCGGGCCGTCTGAGTAAAGGTTTTCCCCCAGTGCCGCATCCAGAACCATCATCGTGGTGCGCCGCATCCGACTGCGAGACCTGCCGACTGTTCCGGTGCAGGTGCGGGATTGACATGCATACAAAAAATACCGCTGCTCTTGTGCATTTCCCCAAATGCAAGAGCAGCGGTATTTTATTGCGCCGCTTTTGTTTTCTTTTGCAGCGCTTCGTGCATATATCCCATCAAAATCAGGATCACCAGCAGATAATACGGAAAAATCGCGATCGTGGTGTGGTTTGCGATCACACCGAACAACGGCGGCATCAGGCAGTTGCCAATATAGGCGCTGGCCATCTGAACCCCAATGATCGCCTGTGACCTGTCCGCACCGAAGCGACCCGGCGTTGCATGAATGATGCTGGGATAGATTGGAGCACAGCCAAGACCAACCAGCAGCAGCCCTGTCAGTGTTACCGCTTCCCCAAGCGGCAGAAGAAACGCCGCTATCCCAATCGCGATGATCCCCTGCCCCATACGAACCATCTGGGTGTCATCGAATTTCATGGTCAGGAAACCGCACAACGCCCGTCCCACGGTGATGCCGACAAAGAAAAGACTGGCAAAGCCGGCGGCGGTCTCCGGCGCGATTCCCCTGTTCAGCACCAGATAACTGCTGGCCCACAGGCTGGTGGTCTGCTCCAGAGAACAGTAGCAGAAAAATGTGACCAGAACCTCTTTTACGCCGGAGATTCGGAAAATCTGTTTCAGGGTCAGCGCTTCTGCCGGGACTGCTTCCAGCTCCTCGGCATTCGCACCCGATTTCGTTTTCCAGAGCGGGAGGCTCAGCAGAATAATGATCGTCAGCACCATCTGCATCACACTGATGACCCGATACCCCGTCTGCCACCCGGCGCGGGAAGAAAGCGCCGCGCCCATGATGTAGGGCCCGACCGAGGCTCCGATCCCCCACATACAATGGAGCCAGCTCATGTGGCGGCTGGCAAAATGGAGCGCCACATAGTTGTTGAGTGCCGCATCCACGCTTCCAGCTCCAAGTCCATAAGGGATCGCCCACAGGCACATAGCCCAGAATGAGCTGCTGACAGAGAACCCGAACAGCGCTGCGGCGGTCATGGCAACGCTGATGGCCGTAACGCCGCCCGCTCCAAACCGACGAGTCATCCGGTCACTTTGCAGGCTGGAGAGCACCGTTCCCACTGATATGATGCAGAATATCACACCGGAATAGGAGACCGGAACCCCAAATCCCTGATAGATCGAAGGCCACGCTGCCCCCAACAGAGAATCCGGCAGGCCCAGACTGATAAAAGAAACATAGATCACCGCTAACAGCAGATGGATCATCTTGCATTCCTCCTTTTGGTCGATACAATTATATCACAACAGAAGAAATGCCATTAGGATAAATTCCTCAATTTTGTACAACAAAAACGTCAACATTGAAAGCACAGATTCATCATCGCACTTCCGTT
This sequence comes from Faecalibacterium sp. DFI.5.82, assembly GCF_029076575.1. Taxonomy (NCBI): domain Bacteria; kingdom Bacillati; phylum Bacillota; class Clostridia; order Eubacteriales; family Oscillospiraceae; genus Faecalibacterium; species Faecalibacterium sp. DFI.5.82. Next base: position 549,558 of record NZ_JARFIS010000001.1, on the reverse strand, counting down.
CGGATCGTGAACCCATCCGGAAGGTTGGAAATTTCTTTTTTCAGGAACAATGGATAAAAAGTTTCATCCTTTAATTGAGCAATCTCTAACCATTTAAATATATGCGTATCGGTTCCCTCTGTTCGAGTGAACGTGTTTTGCCTTTCCAGCAGGTCAGCATCTGCGGTATCCATCAAAAAATAAATACATATCTCGTGATATCGGAGACCATCTGTATCTTTTGTGAAAAAAGATTGATTCAACCATAATGGCCGGGATATCTTCAGTGAAACACCAAGCTCTTCCCGAACTTCCCGTATCATCGCTTGTTCAGCCGTTTCCTCCATCATCACTCTACCCCCGGGCAGAGAGTAGTACTCTGACGGTTTGTCATGGGACATTGCCAAAATTCTTCCGTTAGAAATTATGATTGCACTCACTCTGTAATTGAACTTTTCATCGCCCATCTTAAAAGAGATATCCACTTTCCATCACGCTCCCACATTCATTCTTATTCGTACATCCGCCCCTATTTTACCAGCAATAAGAGAACATAGCAATTTCTTCAAACAAAAACGCCAGCGTACCATGTTTTCGTAACACGATACGCTGGTGTCTTATTGTTCTGCTGTTACCCAGCCTTCGGTGTGAGCCATCCTTTTACAGTGTCCACATCGACCTTGCTTGCTTTTGCAATCTGCTCAATCGATACACCCTGTTCATAAAGGCTCTGTGCCATCTCAACTGCCATTTCTTTTCGGCTTTCTACTCTCAGCTCTTCCATAGCCTTGCACATTTCGCTCAACATGCTTTCGGGGCGATCCAACTGCTTACAGTATCAACATCATAGCCAAGAAGGTCTGCGATTTCTTCTACGGAATTTCCCTTCCGACTGAGTTTCAAGGCAGTCTTTTTTGCCTGTTCCATTTTACCGATTTCTACGCCTTCAGCTTTTCCCTCGGCATAGCTTTCAACTCTCAATTCTTCCATAGCCTTGCACATGCTGCCCACTCCTTTCGGGTTTTCTTTCAAGTAGCGCGTTCGTTCTGCCATCAGGTCAAAGTTCATATCCTCTGCACTGGTACAATTGAAATCGTGCATCAGTCTTCCGATGTCCGAATCGCCACGGTACTCGCCATTCACATACAGAATATGAGTTCCGTCTTCAAATGGCTCTCCTAATGTCAGGTTCATGTTCTGAACGACATATACAGGTTTTCCGGCCTTATAGTAATCTTTTTCCGTGATAAAAATGACATAGGTATCCGGCAGTTCTCGGTAATCCTGATCCTTGTCCAGATTTTCTACATCCATCACACTGGAATGATATCTTGCCCGGTGTGGGTCAGCTCCATTGTCAGAGCGCTGAATCTCGATATCATATTTCTTGCCCGTGCTGTCGGTGGCATATGCATCCAGACAAATTGACCGTGCTCCAGTCACGCGCTTCAGGTCGGCCTGCGTTTCACATTTGGTCAGCGTCAGATCAGGTTTACCCACAATGATGCGGAGCACCAGTTCTGCCAATGGAATATTATCCTTGAACATCCCGCGCATAAACGTATCGTCGATAGGCCGGAACCCTCTCAATCGCTGAAGGTCTTCCTGATGATGCCGTTCACGCTTCTGTGCTTCGGTTTCCCGCAACTTCCCTCACCTCCTGTTTCTATTGTTTATTTTATCATAGAGCAGTCATTTTATCAACCTTCGTTCAACCACATTAGTTGACGCTAATATAGTTCTGTACCATCATGTGCGTCACATCCTCCGTGCGCTCAATTCCATTTTTGTACAAATGTTGCATGAACAACCTCAACGTCTGCTCGTAGCTTCCAATCGTCTTCATGCTCAGTCCCTTTAACTCGCACGCCTCCAGAAACATTTCTACATCTTTTTCCACCATAAAAAACCTCCGGAATCCATTCGGCTCCACACCCAATAAATTCCGGAGATTTATTGTCCTATCAACAATCAGTTTATCGCTACAGAATCCATAATTCTATAATTCCATAGCGATAAACATTTTTCACCATCCCAAAATCACCAGCTTTGCGCACAAAATATCACGTCGGCATGCACATCCATCACACTGCTCTCTGCCGCTTATCCAGCCGCATCTTGTCAGCGATCATCGCGATGAATTCGCTGTTGGTGGGCTTGCCCCGCAGGTTGTGGATGGTATAGCCGAAGTAGCTGTTGAGGGTATCCACATCGCCCCGGTCCCACGCCACCTCAATGGCATGGCGGATGGCGCGCTCCACGCGGCTGGCAGTGGTGCCGTTTTTCTTGGCAATTTCCGGGTAGAGGCGTTTTGTCACAGCGTTGATGTACTCCGGCTCGTTCATGGTGAGCAGGATGGCATCCCGCAGGAACTGGTAGCCTTTGATGTGGGCGGGAACACCGATCTGGTGCAGGATCTCAGTGACTGTCAGTTCATCGCTGTCCACGCTGGTGTGCAGGATGCGCTTTTCCTGCCCGGCAGCCACCTTCAGCACGCGGTTTGCCAGAACCGTCTCGTCAAAGGGCTTGACGAAGTAGTAAGCAAAGCCCTCGTCCAGCAGCTCCTGCACCATTTCCTCACTCTGGAACGCCCCCGTCACAAAGAAAGAGGTGTGACGCTCACCGGCTGCATTGTACTTCTGTTTCACGGCCAGCGCATCCAGCCCGGGCATAAAGGCATCCAGCAACACCACCTGGGGCCGCACTGCAAGCATTTTCTGCAGGACCTTCAGGCCGTCTTTTTCCACCACGGTCACCTCTACGCCCTTCTGCTCCAAAGCTTCACGACAGGCTGCCGTGATCTCTGCGCCAGTATCCGACATCAAAAATTTGATCTTGTCCATCGTTCATTCCTCCAATGTGTGCGGTTTTCCTTACGTTTCTTATTTTACCATAAATTCCCATGGATTTCAACTGTTATTTTTGCCATATTATGGAATCTTAAGTCGAATCAGCCTGTTTCGTTTTACCAAATCTGCTCATTTTTCCGCCGTTGCAACCTGTTCAGCCTGCTCCAGCATGGTCTGCGCGAAAATTCCATAGCCCCGTGTCGGATCGTTGACGAGAACATGGGTCACTGCACCGACCAGCCGCCCATTCTGCAAAATGGGACTGCCGCTCATCCCCTGCACAATGCCGCCGGTTCGGGTAAGCAGGGCTTTGTCCACCACCCGGACGACCATATTGCGGCGCAGGTCGGCATCGCCGATCTTTTCGATGCGGACATGGTAGGTACGGGGTGTTTCCCCGGCGACGGTAGCCAGGATCTGTGCATCCCCCGTCTCGACCTCCTGCGCAAATGCCACCGGCATGGTTTGCCCGGAAAAGCCTGTCCGTGTTGTGCCATAAACACCGTTTTCTCCATTGATTCGGATGCTGCCAATGGCGTGGGCGCTCAGGAATTTCCCCTTCAGCTCCCCTGGGCTGCCCACAGTGCCCATGCTGCACCCGGTGATCTCACACGGCACAATCTCCCCGCTGCGCAGAGCGATGCTTTCGCCGGTGTCGCCGTCGCTGATGGGATGCCCCAGCCCTGCAAAGACACCCTTTTCTGGATCCACAAAGGTCAGAGTGCCCACACCGGCGGAGGAATCCCGCACCCACATGCCTGCCCGCCACTGAGCGGCAGCAGCATCCCAGACAGGGGTCAGGGTGGTGCTGCGCTGTTCCCCGCTGCGGACATAGATGACCTCTGCGGCGCTTCCCCGGGCGGCTTCCAGCGCTTCCTTCACAGCGTCATTGTTTTCCGTGCTGATCTGTCCAATGCGGATTACGCGGTCTCCCAGGCGCAGTCCCGCTGCCTTTGCCGGGTTCACTGTGCTCCCGCCGGGGCTGTCGATATCGGAAAAGCCAACGATCAGTGCCCCCTCAGAGAACATTTTGACCCCGAACGGCGTACCGCAGACCGTGACCTGCGTGCGCTCCGTGACCACCGTGCGGATGTTCTTGATGGGAAGCCAGCCGCCCAGTGACAGAGTGGTCTGGTAACTGCCCACGACCTGGGTACTGGCCGCATTCTGGCTGCCGTGAAGTCCCATAGGTTCCACCCAGCCAAAGCGGGGCAAAAGCAAGGCCTGCCCGGGTTCCAGATAAACACGATCCGGCAGGCGGCTGTACAGCCAACCCAGCAGCAGAAACGGCAGCAGGAGCAGATATACTGCTGTCAGTCTCAGCAATCGGTATGCTCTGTTGCGTCGTTTCACGGCCCTGCCTCCCCGGTGATAATTTGTTCTAGTATGCACCGGGAAACCATTGAATATGAAACGAGGAAATTTCTATCAAAATCGCTTGACTTTCCAGGGGTAATGTGGTAGTATATTCAAGCAGTCCGCAACAACGGTTTCAAGCCTCAGAAATCCGGGATTGCAACAATTTTATAGTTGTGCGAGGGTGGCGGAACTGGCAGACGCGCACGTTTGAGGTGCGTGTGGTTTATCCTTGGGGGTTCGAGTCCCCTCCCTCGCATAAAAGAAAGCCCACGGTCTAGCGATAGATCGTGGGCTTTTCTTATGCTTTCCAATCAAAGCCGCAAACAAAAAGGCAGGCCCGGATTCTATCCAAGGGCCTGCCTTTTTGTATGCAGGAGAAGGGACTTGAACCCTCACTCACTGGGAACTGGTGCCTAAAACCAGCGCGTCTGCCATTCCGCCACTCCTGCACGGAGAACTTATTTAGTTTATCAATTTTTACGGGAAATGTCAATTCCTCTGCCTGCTTTTGTATTCTACAAATTTTCAGCGGGTCATATCCTATAAGAGATACTGCAGATCCAATGTGATCTGTCAAGGAGGTTTGGGAGATGGTTTCATGGCTGAGAGCAAACGGGACGATTTTATTTCGCGGGGCAGCTCTGCTTCTGGCGGGCGCAGCGGCAGGCTTTGGGCTGGGGCTGTTCTTTGCTGTGCCGGCGGGGCCCGGCTGCCAGGAAAGCGATCTGACCCCGGTACCGGATACCGGCTTTGCCTCCCCTGCTCCGGAGGCGGCCCCTGCAAGCTCATTGCCGCAGGAAGAGCCGATGCCGGAGAAATGGGTCTGCCTGACCTTTGATGACGGCCCCAGCAAAACGACCCCGGCGGTTCTGGATGCGCTGAACGCCGCCGGGGTCAAGGCCACCTTTTTTGTGGTGGCCACGGGCTACAATGAAAAATACCTGCCGCTCATTGCGGATGTAGCGGCAGCAGGCCACCAGATCGCGCTGCATTCTGCTTCCCATGAATACAGTGACATCTACCAGAGTGCAGATGCTTACTGGCAGGATATCACCCTGTTGAAAAAGCGCATCTCGCCCTATGTCAACACAGCTTCTCTGCATTACCTGCGCTTTCCGGGCGGCAGCACCAACACGGTCAGCCGCCGCTACGGCGGGCGTGGTGTGATGGCCGAGCTGAAACAGCAGTGTGCCGAGAAGGGATATGCCTATGTAGACTGGAATGTCTGTGCTGAGGATGCCGTGGGCGGCAAGCCCAGTGCCGGAACCATCTACCGGAATGTAGTGCGTGAGACCGGCGAGCAGACCCAGTGCATCGTTCTGATGCATGATTCTGCCACCACCCGCACCACCGCCGAGGCGCTGCCGGACATCATCCAGTGGTATCGGGATCAGGGGTTCACATTCTGCCGCGTAGAGCAAGTGCTCCCAGCACCATAGCGGCCACTGCCACAGGGAGCAGCCGCCGTAGCCAGCGCAGCAGGCGTTCCCGCCTGAGCGGCAGTCCCGTTTTGAGAGATTCCGGGAAGAGTGCTTCGCAGCAGATAGAATCGCAATAGCGGCCCTGCCCGCGCCATGCCTTATACCGGATACCGTGCCACTCAAACTCCGGGTACATTCCCCCTTTTGTGATGCAGACGGGGCTCCCTTGAGCTTCCCCATAGCGCAGCAGCACGGCTGCAAAATCCTCCGGGGTATTGATGGACTGTTCCGATACGATGAAAAAGCGTTTTTTCTGTTCGTTTTCTGCCACGGTACGGTAATCCCTGAGCCAGCCGGAGAAAAATCTGCCCGGCTCCTGCGGGTCCTGCATCCGTTTCAGGCAGTCGTCCACATCCAGCTGATCCACCTGAGGAGTCTGTTGGGTCAGCTCTGCGCAAAAGCGGATCGCACCCGCCAGCTGTGCCGCCTGCTGCTCCAGTACCGCCTGCTGTGCCTGAAGTGCTTCGCTCAGCGGCTGTTCCCCGTTGAGGACCCTCTGTATTACGGGCAGCGGCATATCCAGCATCCGAAGCATCCGGATCAGTTTCAGGGTCCGGATATCCCCGGCGGTGTAATCCCGGTAGGCATTGCCCCGGTTACGGGCAGGGGTCATCAGCCCTTCTTTTTCGTAGAAGCGGATGTTGGGGCTGGAAACTCCACTCTGTTCCGCAGCCTGTTTGATGTTCATTTGCTTCACCTCCGCCCTTACACTACACCATAAAGTCGGTTGAAGGTCAAGCATTTTTCAAAAAATAGCGCAAAAATGCCCCGGCGGGCGCAAAACCTGCCGGGGCCATTCATTCTGGATTGCACTTACTGTGCGTTGTTGAACAGGGAGAAGGCACGGTAAGCCATGTACAGGTCGTTCTTATGGATGACCTCGAAGGGAGCGTGCATGGACAGCACAGGCACACCGATATCCAGCACGGGGATGCCGCGGTTTGCGACATACTTGGCGATGGTGCCGCCGCCGCCCAGATCCAGACGGCCCAGCTCACCGATCTGCCATGCAACATTGCCGTTGTCCAGCATCCGGGTGATATCACTGACCAGCTCAGCGCAGGCATCGCTTGCGGAGCCCTTGCTGCCGCCGCCGGTGTACTTGAAGATGGCAACGCCGCGGCCTGCATAAGTGCCGTTCATAGGCTCGAATGCACTTGCCCAGGTGGGATCGTAGGCAGCGGTCACGTCAGCGGACAGGCAGACGCTGTGACGGAAGGCCAGGATATCATCCTGACCGGCGGTACGGCAAAGCTCCTGCATGAAGTGGAAGGCGTACATGCTCTGCATACCGGTCACGCCATCGGAGCCGATCTCTTCCTTATCGGTCAGGACGCAGACGGTGGTGTAGGCGGGGTTTTTGGTCTCGATCTCGGCCATCAGTGCGGGATAAGCGTCCACACGGTCATCGTGGCCATAGCCGCCCACCATGGAGCGGTCGAAACCAACGTCGCGGCTCTTGTAAGCCGGGGTGATCTCGATCTCAGCGCGCATGAACTCCTTCTCAGTGATGCCGTACTTCTCGTTGAGCAGGATCATGGTGTTCAGCTTGACAGCTTCCTTGACGTTCTCGTCATCAACAGCGTCGGAGCCGATGAGGATGTTCAGCTCCTCAGCCTTGATGCCGTCCTTCAGGGGACGGGCGTTCTGCTCGGCACCCAGATGGGGCAGCAGGTCGGTGATGCAGAAGACGGGATCGTTCTCATCCTCGCCCACACGGACGGTGACGGTGGAGCCATCCTCACGGGTGAACACGCCGTGGATGGACAGAGGGATAGTGCCCCACTGATACTTGCGGATACCACCGTAGTAATGGGTCTTGAAGTAGCTCAGGTGGTCAGACTCATACAGCGGGGTGGGACGCAGGTCCAGACGGGGGCTGTCGGTGTGGGCAATGACCAGATGGAAACCATCCTCAAAGCTCTTGGTACCGATGGTGGAAGCCACCACAGCCTTGTTGTACTGGACAAAGTAAATCTTGTCGCCGGGCTTGTAGGTCTTTTTCGGGTCGAACTGCTGGTAGCCTGCATCCTTGAGCATCTGCTCGCTCTCGGCGGCGACCTCGCGCTCAGTCTTGCCTGCATCCAGGAACTTCTTGTAGCCTTCGGCAAAGTCGTGGGCCTTCTGCTTCACGTCAGCGTCCTTATCGGCGACGTAAGCAGGCTTATAGAGCAGCTTTTCAGCCAGCTGCTGGTTCGGAGTTTTTTCTGCCATAGAATTTCTCCTGCCTTTCTCTTTCGGTATTCCTAAATATTTCAAACCGGCGCAAGCCGGTTCAAGCGGGTTTGCAGCCTGCTCAGGCTCCGTACAGCTCGGTGTACTTGGCGTAGCAGGCGGTGATCTTTTCCACATAGTGGTGCATCTGGTTATAGGGGAAACCCGACAGGGTCAACCCGTCCTCTGAATGTTCCTCCTTCTGAAGCAGGGCATCCACGGTGCCCCACCCGCTGTGGTAGGCTGCGGCGGCCGTGGAGATATCACCGTTGTAACGCACCAGACAGAGGTGGAGGTAATAGCATCCAAAGCGGATGCTCTCATCGGGGTCGTACAGGTCGCCAAAGGAAACCTCCTCCCCCAGGCCCAGCTTACTGCGGAGCCAGAGGAAGGTCTCCTCCGTCATCTGCATCAGGCCGCGCGCATCGACACTGGAAGTTGCGCCCGGGTCAAAGCCGCTCTCGGTGCGGATGAAGGAATAGATCAGCAGCGGGTCAAGGTCATACTCGGCAGCGTACTGCTCCACAAGGTCGTTGTATTTCCGCGGGTAGAGCCGCTGTTCCACCTGACGGCGCACCGGCGGCAGCGCCAGCAGGACCACACAGAGCAGAAAGAGCAGCACCAGCGTTTTCAAAAACTTTTTCAAAGCGAAGTGTCCGCGCCCCCTTTCCGTGCACCCTCAGCCTGCAGCTGCTCACAGAGCGCCGCTGCCGCCGCTTCCAGAGAAGCAAGGTCAGCATCGTTGCGCAGGACAAGATCGGCCCTGGCAAGCAGGACTTCTTCCGGGGTCTGGGCGTTGAGCCGCCGTGCCGCCATCTCCGGGGCAATGCCGTCCCGGGCCGCAATGCGGGCCACACTGGTGGCAAAGGGCGCAGTGACCACACAGAGGTGGTCGCACTCTTTTTCCGCATCGGTGCCCACGATCACGGCTCCGTCTATCACAAAAAGCGGTGCTCCGGCTTCCCGGGCGGCCTGCTTCAGTCTGCAGACCCGCCGGATGATCTCCGGAAGCACGAGGGAATCCAGAGCAGCCTTTCCTTCCGGCGCAGCAAAGGCGCGGTCTGCCAGCAGGCGGCGGTTCAGGCTACCGTCGGCATACAGGATATCTGCCCCGAACCGTTGGGCCAGCACAGGCAGCAGCGGAGAACCGGGCAGAAGGATCTCGCGGGAGATCTGGTCGGCATCCACCAGCGGGACACCATGGGCGGCAAACACCGCCGTCACGGTCGATTTGCCGCAGCCGCTGCGGCCGGTGATCCCAAGCGTGATCATAGCTGGATCACCCGGAACGCTGCCGCTCGGATCAGGCGGTTGTACACTGCCATGGACAGGCCGTCCTTTTTCGGGCAGCGGGCATAAACCACGCCGTCCCCCTGCTCATCCAGGGCACGCAGGCTGCGGAAGATATGCTTTGCCTGATCGGCACCATCGCCCTCTCTGCCATACTCCACGCAGGGCCAGCCGAGCTTTTCGGCCTCGCCGGTAAAGCAGAGGCAGCTGGGGTTCTGGTCGGCATGGGCATCCACATAGGCCTTGAACTGCTCAAAGGTACCTTCCAGCAGGGTGACATCTGCCTTAGGGGCGTAATGCTTATACTTCATGCCGGGGCTGCGGACAACAGCACCCTCGGGCAGCTTTTCGAGGATGGCTTTGGAGACCTCGACCTCCTCACCCAGAGCGCGCTCCAGATCTTCCAGCGTGATATGGCCGGGGCGGAACAGGGTGGGCTTTTCGCCTACCACAGAGATCACGGTACTCTCCACACCCACATCGCACTCGCCGCCATCCAGGATCAGGGGCAGACGGCCATCCATATCGGTGAACACATCCTGTGCGTTGGTGGGGCTGGGCTTGCCGGAAAGGTTCGCGCTGGGGGCCGCAAAGGCACAGCCGCTCTGCGCAATGACAGCCCGTGCCACCGGGTGGCTGGGCATCCGGATGCCCACCGTGTCCAGACCGGCACAGCACTCCGCGGCCACCTCCGGGCCGCGGGGCATGATGATGGTCAGAGGGCCGGGGCAGAACGCGGCCATCAGCAGCTGGGCACGCTCGGGCACCTCGCTGACAAGGCCGGGCAGCATCTCCGGGCCGGTGACATGGACGATCAGGGGGTTGTCCTGCGGGCGGCCCTTGGCCACAAAGATCTTTGCGACTGCCGCGCCGTTGCGCGCATCGGCGGCAATGCCGTAGACCGTCTCGGTGGGCAGGGCCACCAGCTCCCCTCTGCGCAGCAGGTCAGCCGCTTTGGCGATTGCTTCGCCCTCAGCAGGTAAAATTTCAGTTTTCATTTTCATGCGGTTCATCATTCTTTCTATCTGTAAAGTATAAATACTTTTCAATCATTAAATCAACACAAACACGTTATTCTTTTCATCATAGCTTCATTCGGTCTGTGCGTTGAGCTGACGCAGTTTTTCGGCCTGTTCATGGGTTGCCAATGCATCAATGATCTCGTCCAGATTTCCGTCCATGATCTTATCCAGATTGTGGACCGTCAGGCCAATGCGGTGGTCGGTGCAGCGATCCTGCGGGAAGTTGTAAGTCCGGATCTTCTCGCTGCGATCACCGGTTCCCACCTGCCCCGCGCGGTTGGCATTGATGGCATCCTGCTGTTCCTTCTGCTTCTGGGCCAGCAGGCGGCTGCGCAGGATCTCCAGCGCCTTATCCTTATTCTGGAACTGGCTGCGCTCGTTCTGGCACTCCACCACCATTCCGGTGGGGATGTGCGTCACCCGGATGGCGCTGGACGTTTTGTTGATGTGCTGGCCGCCCGCACCCGAGGAGCGGAAGGTATCGATGCGCAGATCCTTGGGGTCGATGACAAGATCCACCTCTTCGGCCTGCGGCATCACCGCCACGGTTGCCGTGGAGGTGTGGATGCGGCCCTGCGTTTCGGTCTCGGGCACACGCTGGACACGGTGCACTCCGCTCTCATACTTGAGCCGGTTATAGGCCCCTGCGCCGTTCACGGCAAGGATGGCTTCCTTGACACCGCCCAGCTCCGTCTCGTTGAGGTTCAGCACCTCCAGCTCCCAGCCCCTGCTCTGGACGTACATGGTGTACATCCGCATCAGGCTGTGGGCAAACAGCGCGGCTTCTTCGCCGCCCGCACCGCCGCGCAGCTCCATGATGACACTTTTATCATCGTTGACATCCTTGGGCAGCAGCAAAATTTTGAGATTATTTTCCAGCTGCGCCACTTCCTGACTTTTTTCGCCGATCTCCTGCTGTACCATTTCCTTAAAGTCCGGATCAAGGGTCTCGCCCTCGAGCAGGGCTTTGGCCTGAGCAAGATGATCCTGCGCCGTGGTCAGGGCCTGATAAGCCTGCACCACGGGTTCCGCCTCGTGATACTCCTGCATCAGGCGGCGGAACAGTGCAGGATCTGCCGCTGTTTCCGGCTGGTTCAGGCGGATGGAAAGTTCTTCAAACCGGTGGCTGACAGCCTCCATTTGGGAAAGCAGTCTTGACATACTGTGCAGTTCTCCTTACATGACCCAATGGTTACTCGGCAGCGCCGGGCTTGAGCACTTTCTTGATGTTTTTTTCAATTTTCGCGCGGGGCAGCATGACCTCACGGCCGCAGCCCGTGCAGCGGATCTTGAAATCCATACCGACCCGGAGCACCTCGAAGCTGGAAGCTCCGCACGGGTGTTTTTTGCGGGTCTGGATGGTATCTCCCACTGCGATATCCATGTTTCTTTCCCTCCTGCCGCCCCTTTGCGGGGCAGTACCCTGTGCAGCAGGTTTCCATGCCGCACATACAGATATAGTATAAACCAAACTCGTATAAAATGCAATTGTCCGCGCATAGAGTTTTAATGCCGACACCTGCTTTGTGTGCCGACGTGCAGCGGAAAACGCTAAAATAACACAGAAAGAGGAACAAACCATGATGCAGACATTTCGTACTGAAGGCAATTACCGCTCCGCAGACCGGCTCAGCCCCGCAGAACTGCGCGCCGCCATCGCCAGCCGCGAAATTTTACAGAGCACTGCCCTTGCCTTTGACACCCAGCGCCAGCTCCGGTTCGACCTGGGCGGGGTAAAGGCCGTGATGCCCTTTGGCCAGTGTGCCGATGGAGCCGAGAGCGGCACCGTGCGGGACATTGCGGTGCTGACGCGGGTGGGCCGCCCCACCTGCTTTGTGATCGAAGGGATGGAGACCGGGGAAAACGGCCAGCCCTGCTACCTGCTTTCCCGGGCTGAGGCACAGCGGATGTGCAAGGCAGAGTATCTGGACACCTTACAGCCCGGGGACATCCTGCCCTGCACTGTGACCCACATCGAGCCGTTTGGTGCCTTTTGTGACGTTGGGTGCGGCATCAGCGCCCTGCTGCCCATCGACTGCATGTCGGTCAGCCGCATCTCCTCCCCTGCCGACCGGGTGAGTGTGGGCCAGCAGATCCTGTGCGCCATCAAAAGCCGGGATGTGCAGGGGCGATTCGTGCTGACCATCCGTGAGCTGCTGGGCACCTGGGAGGAGAACGCCGCCGGGTTCACCGTGGGCGAGACCGTGGTGGGCATTGTGCGGAGCGTGGAGGAATACGGCACCTTTGTGGAGATCGCCCCCAATCTGGCCGGCCTTGCCGAGACCTGCCCCGACCTGCACCCCGGGCAGGCGGTAAGCGTCTACATCAAAAACATCCTGCCCGATAAAATGAAGATCAAGCTGGTCATCGTCAACCACAGCCTGGGCCAGAGCCACCGGTTCGACCTGCGCTATTTCATCACCGAGGGGCATATCGACCACTGGCTGTATTCCACCCCCGAAAGCCGCAAGCGCATTGAGACAGATTTTGCGGTTGCGGCTTGCAATCCGGTCTGAAACCCTTTATACTATAAGAAAGTGATTCTTTACGGCCTGCCCCGAGGCAGTGCCGGGCAGCAATTTGAAATAACAAGGGGATGTGCAGAACGATGGCCGCCAACGATGCTTTTACCGCCGGTGTTCGTCCCGGCGGGCTGACCGACAGCACGGAGATCCGGTTGCTGTTGTGTTATCTGGTAAAGAATGCCGGGCCGATCACCCGGACGGAGATTGAGAATGCGCTGATGGAAGAGCAGCTGGTCAACTATTTTGAGATCGGCTCCTGTCTGGATGATATCACCCGCCAGCAGCTGGTCACGCTGAAGGAAGATCGCTATTCCATCACCGAAAAAGGACGCAAGGTCGCGCAGGAGCTTGCCTATGACCTGCCCCGCAGTGTGCGGGAGCGCGCGGTGGCGGCGGTTCTGCGCAGCCAGACCTGGGCCCGCAAAGAGGCCGAGTACAGCGCCCGTATCACCGAAAAGCCGGACGGCCACTGCTCCATCCGCTGCACCATCAAGGCACTGGATCAGGAGCTGTTTTGTCTGGACATCGGCACGCCTGACCGGCTGAGTGCCGATCTGGTCAAGAAGCAATTCATCCTCAAGGGCAACGAGATCTATCAGATGCTCATCACCAAACTGACAGAGTAACAAAGAAACGGGGCTGTTGCAAAAACAGTCCCGTTTCTTTTAGTTCCAGCACGCTGCTGTGATCAGTTCCAGCACACTGCCCGCAATGCAGCGGGCCTTATCCGAGATGAGGAAGCAGTTTTCCAGCTCCGCACGGCGGGGATCCACATCAGCCACCTTGAACCCTTTGGTCACCGGGTAGCCATCCCGCAGCAGCCCCCGCAGGATGCCGGAGATCTGTGTGACCACCGGCAGACGCTGACCGTCCGGCGTTTCGATCTCGGCCACAGCCTCGCCCGCCTCCACAAAATCAGCGATAGAATGCAGGTTGCGGAAGATACCCGCGGCCTGTGCATGAAGTACACGCTCGGCACCATAGCCGCCGATGATGCCCGGCACGCCGGAGTTGGGTGCGGCAGATCCTTCCCGGATGATGCGGCCCAGCTTGTGGCCGCGCTTGGTCTCCACCACCACGTCCACATCCTGCCCCGCCGCAAAGCCGGGGCCAAGGGCAATGGTCAGCGGAGCCATCTCCCGGGTGGTGCCCAGATTTTTCTTTGCGATGATGGCATCCACCAGAACAGCTGGCCTTGCCTGCGGCAGGCAAGCACCCGTTGGGTCTATCAGGACCGGCACGGCGTTCTGTGCCCAGACGGCATCGGCATCTGCCAGCGTCTCCACCCGGATGCCCCGCATTCCTTCCACAGCGGTCTCGCCTTCGTAAACAGCCTCACAGAGAGACACCTGCCGACGGATGGCGGCGGGATGGGCCGTTTCCAGCACCAGCACCCGCAGGCCAGCCGACCAGAGCCGATGCACAACACCGGTGGCAAGGTCTCCCCCGCCCCGGACAACGATCAGGTCATTACGCTTCATGGCTCATTCCTCCGGTTCCAGACGCTGCAAAAAGACTTCCATGGAGCCGCCGCAGGCCGCAATGGCCGCGGCATCGCTGGCCCCCTCTGTGGTAAAGGCGGCCAGCCTGCACGGGGCAGCCCCCGGCTCCAGCAATTCCCGCGCCAGCTGCTGGGTGCGGTACTCCATGATGCCGCCGCCCACGCTGCCCACGGCAGAGCCATCGGGCAGGACCAACATCTTGGAGCCTTCCTCCCGTGGCGTAGAGCCATGGCGGCCTACGATGGTCGCCAGCACCGCCGGAACGGTCTGTTGTTCCAGCGCGGCCAGCAGCGCCGGGGAAAAGCCCTCGGTCTGCTGGCGGCTGTTTTTAACGGAGACGATCTCCGCAAGAATAGAAAGTGCGATCTCCTGTGCGGTTTTTGCCCCAATGGAAAGCCCAATGGGCGCGTGCAGGTCATCAATGCGCTCTTGCGGCAGCCCCAGCTCGGCCAGTTGTGTGTGCACCAGAGCCGCGCGCTTCCGGCTGCCCATCATGCCCACATAGGCGGCGGGCTTTTGCAGAATGGAACGCAGGCAGGCAATATCACAGCTGTGGGCACGGGTCACGACCACAAAGTATGTCTCCTGCCCGCCGGGGATCTGCGCAAGCCCCTCTGCAAAGGGCAGGCAGAGCACAGCATCGGCCCCGGCCTGACGCAGCTCCTCCGCAAACTCGGGGCGGTCCTCCAGCGCTGTGACCGGCAGGCCCAGCAGCTTTGCCAGCCGCACCACCGACGCGCCCACATGGCCGCCGCCGCAGACCACAAGCTGCGGGGCTGCGCCAAAGCGCTCCACAAAGATGCGCTGTCCGGCTGATTCCAGAATTCCACTGGAGGTCACAGCGGCCAAGGCAGGCAGATGCTCCCCCCAGAACGCAGGCAGTTCCTCCGGCCAGACCGGTGCTGTGTTCCGCAGCAGGACACGTTCCCCCTGCGCCGGGCCTTCCAGCACCGTGGCCAGCAGAAAATCCCCCTCCCGGTTATGGAGTGCATTGAAAAAAGAACGGTTTCCCATCCAATTCTCCTTTATTTGTTATTGTTCTACCACCGCTGCGGCATCATAGGCGGCGGGGTCGATGCGGCTCTGCCACAGCGGCCAGTCCTCGGGCGGCATCCGCCACGCAAGGCCGCACCCGGCAGAGAGCTCCCGGGGCAGCGGAATGAGCCGCCCGGGGATGTGTTCCGCTTCGCAGTGTTTTTCCCATGCCATCGCTTCCACTGTGGTGCGGAAGGATAACACGATATAGGGTCTCTTTGCACGCATCGTTTATTCCTCCGCCAGGCTGCGCACCGCACGGGCAGCAGCAAGCGCCTCCTCCCGGGTGTTGGTGTGGGAGAAGCTGAACCTCACCACACCCTGCTCCACGGTGCCCAGCGCCTTGTGCATCAGCGGGGCACAGTGCGCACCGGCCCGCACACAGATGCCGTACTCTTCCCAGAGCACATCCGCCACCCGGGCGGAATCCTCGCCCGTCAGATTCAGCGAGACGATGGGCGCACGCGGCGCAGTGAAGTCACCATAAAGCCGCACACCGGGAATTTCCCGGACAGTTTCGTAAAACAGGCGTGCAAGCGCATTTTCTTTTGTTTCCAGCGCTTCCACGCCCTGCGTCAGGAGCCAGCGCACCCCGGCCCCCAGCCCGGCGATCCCAGGCACATTCAGCGTCCCGGCTTCCAGAGCAGTGGGCATTTCGACGGGGTGGTGTTCATCAAAGCTGTGGACTCCGCTGCCGCCCACCACAAGGGGGGCAACCTGCAGCCCGGGCCGGACATACAGCCCGCCGGTGCCCTGCGGGCCCAGCAGCGCCTTGTGCCCGGTAAAGCAGAGCACATCGATCCCCAGCGCCTGCACATCCACCAACATGGCACCCGCTGTCTGGGCGGCATCCACGAGAAACAACAGGCCGTGCTTTTTTGCAAAAGCGGATACGAACGCCAGGTCCGTGCAGTTTCCGGTGACATTGGAAGCACCGGTCACAACCACTCCCCTGGTGTTGGGACGGAGCAGCTGCTCAAACTGTGCATAGCAGAGCACACCGTTTGCGTCCACATCCACAAAGCTCACCTCAACCCCCTGCCTTTGGAGGCGGTAGAGGGGCCGCAGGACGGAATTGTGCTCGCAGACCGTGGTGATGACATGATCCCCCGGGCCAAAGAGCCCGTTGATGGCCGTGTTCAGCGCCTGGGTCGCATTGGATGCAAAGGCGATGCAGGCCGGGCCTTCGGCGTGGAAGAGCCGAGCCAGTGCTTCCCGGATCTCGTAGACGACACGGGAGGCGTGCAGGGTGGGCGCATGGGCTCCACGGCCCGGGTTGCCCGCTGTCTGCAGAGCATCCAGCATCGCCTGCCCCACTTCCGGGGGCTTGTGCAGGGTGGTTGCGGCGTTATCAAGGTAGATCACGGCTTGACCACGTTCCCGGCGTTCAGCATTTTTTCGGCGATGACATACATATTGGTCACACCGCCCACGGCCAGCTTCTCGGTCAGGCCATAGAAGTTCAGGCAGGTACCGCAGGTCAGGATCTCCACGCCCTCAGCCTCCAGTGCCTTCAGGTCTTCCAGCATGGGCGAGCCCTCACAGGTCAGGGATGCACCGCCGTTATAGAAGAGGATCGTCTTGGGCAGCTTGTCCTGCTGGGTCAGGGAGAACACGAAGGCCTTGAGCAGGGTCTTGCCCAGCTCCTCGGCCCCTTCCCCCATCTTGTCGGACGCGATGACCGCCACCGTATCGGTGCGGGCATCCGGGATGCAGGTTTCCGCCTCTGCCTGTTGTTTCATCGCGCCCGGCACAGCGGTTTCCGCAGCGGGCGTGTCCTTGATGGTAAAGCGGACACGGTATTCCTGCTCGGCCAGTTTTTCGGAGCTGGACAGATAGCCCTTCTGCTGGGCCATCTTGGTCAGGTTCTGGACAGCGATCTCATTGTCCACCAGCACTTCCACCTCGCCGGGGCCGTGCAGCTCTGCTATGGCCTTTTTGGCCTTGACCACGGGCAGCGGGCAGGCATCTCCACGGGCATCGATCTTGATCATCGGTTGTTCCTCCATCATTCGTATGTTACTGTGATCTCCGGTGTCTGCTTTTCCCCAATGGTGCCCACGATCTTTGCGGGCAGACCCGCTGCCTGCAGCTCTGCTTCCAGAGCAGCGGCATCCTGCGGGGCCACGGCAAACAGCAGGCCGCCGGAGGTCTGGGGATCAAACAGGATCTCCTCCATCGGGAAGGGCACTTCCTCAAACCGGACAAAGGGCCCGGTGTGGTTGCGGTTGCGCTGACCGGCGGCGGTGTACAGGCAGGCATCCGCAGCCTCCCACGCCCCGGGCAGCACCGGCACCGCATGGGCATCGATGACGCAGGAGAGCTTCTCCCCCATCATCTCGTGCAGATGGCCCAGGAAGCTGAACCCGGTCACATCCGTGGCGGCGTGCACCTCGTACCTGCGTGCGATCTCTGCCGCTGTTTTATTCAGGGTTGTCATGGAGCGGACTGCGGCTTCCATCTGTTCCGGAGCGGCTTCGCCCACCCGGTTGGCGGTGCAGATCAGCCCCACGCCAAGCGCCTTGGTCAGAAGGAGCTTGTCGCCCGAGCGGCCGGTATCGTTGGCCGTCAGGCGGTGCGGGTCTACCAGACCGGTCACCGACAGGCCGTACTTCACGCCGGTATCGGCAATGGAGTGCCCGCCCGCCAGCGTGCCCCCGGCTTCGGCCACCTTTTCGGCACCGCCGCGCAGGATCTCCCCCAGCACGTTCAGATCCATGCTCTCGGGGAAGCAGACAAGATTCAGTGCCGTTTTGACCTCACCGCCCATGGCGTAGACATCGCTCAGGGCATTGGCCGCGGCGATCTGCCCGAAGGTATAGGGGTCATCGACCATCGGCGGGAAGAAATCCACCGTCTGCACCAGGGCAATATCCTCGGTGATGCGGTAGACGGCAGCATCATCCCGGCTGTCGTAGCCAACCAGAAGATCGGGGTCTTTTTCGCCCCGGGGCAGCTTTTCCAGAATGCGGCTCAGTACCCCGGCACCCAGCTTGGCGGTGCATCCGCCGCCGGTGCAGAAGACAATGGGGCCTTGTTCTGCCATTTCATGCACGCTCCTTTTCATCAAAATAAGTCAACACACCCTGTACCTCATATTTTTCGCGCAGGAGCGCAAGGGTCTGTTCTCCTGCCGCAATGCGGGCAGGGTCATCCGCCTGATTGAGCACCACAGAAAAACGGCAGTTCCCCACCTGTTTTCGCCCCCCCTGCTCACTGGCCAGCAGCCTTGCCAGCAGCTCCGGGGTCAGAAGCGTTTCGGGGGCAGTGCCCAGCAGGGCGCAGGCCTGCTCCAGCCGGAAGCAGACCTCCCGCAAAGGTCTGCCCAGCGCGGACAACCCGGCCACGGCCAGCACGATATCGCTTTCCGGCAGCAGCACCGGTTCATGGGCCGCCGGAACTTTGCAGGGCAGCCGTTTTGCACCGTCCGCTTCCAGAAGAACCATATCCGCCTGTGCCATCCAGCAGGTCAGCTGCTCCGGCGGCAGGGCGGTCATCTTGTCTTGCTCTGCCGGAACACCGGCCACGGCATATTGCCCTGCCGCCCAGAGGGACGCAAGAGCAGCTTCATCTGCGGCATAATTCTCCCCCGGCTGCCGGATGTGGGTGGTGGTGCTCACCAGCACCCGCCAGCCTTTGGCGGCACAATGCCGGGCAAAGGCATAGAGCAGGGTGGTTTTTCCGCCGCCGCCCACCAGCGAGACCACATGGCCCTTTTCTGCCAGAAACGGAAACTGTTTTTCCGAAAGCATCAGCGGTTTTCTTCCACCGCCATGGCGACCTGCTCCGGGGTGATGGGCAGCTCATAGAAGCGGGTGCCGATGGCATTGTAGATGGCATCCGCGATGGCGGGCAGCGGGGTGTTGATGACCACCTCACCGATGGATTTTGCACCAAACGGGCCGTTGGGCTCGTAGCTGCTCTCAAACTCCACCCGGATGTGGCCGATGTCCACACGGGCGGGGATCTTATACTGCATAAAGGAGTTCTCCATCGGCCAACCCTTGGCATCGTAGGTGATATTCTCGGTCAGAGCCATGCCGATGCCCTGCAGGATGCCGCCCTCAGCCTGCACACGGGTCAGGTTGGGGTTGATGGGGGTTCCGCAGTCCACGCAGGCGGCATAATCCACCACCTTGACCTCGCCGGTCTCCTTGTCCAGCTCAATTTCAGCCGCACCGACCATGTAGGGCGGGGGCGAAAGGGGCGAGGTGTGGGTCTCGGTGATCTCCAGCGGCACCATGTGGCCGAACTGGGAGGCGAAGGCCACCTCAGAGAGAGAGACCCTCTTCTCCGGGTCTGCGTTCAGGGAGACGAACTTGCCGTCAAAATCCACGGCATCTTCGGTCGTCTGGAGCAGCTCCGCGCCCAGCTTGCAGATCTGGCCGCGCAGCCGCAGGGCGCACTTCTCCACTGCCTTGCCGGTGACATAGGTGGTAGAGGAAGCGTAGGAGCCGGAGTCATAGGGCGAGGTGTCGGTATCCGCGCCAAAGACGGTGATATTGTCCAGGTCACAGTCCAGCACCTCGGCGGCGATCTGAGCCAGCGTGGTGTCACAGCCGGTGCCCATATCGGCCGCGCCGATGATGAGGGAGTAGAATCCGTCATCGTTTACCTTGAGGGTGGCACTGCCCACGTCCATGCCGGAAATGCCGGAGCCCTGCATGGCCATGCCCATACCCACGGCGCGCACCTTGCCATTGCCAAGGTCGCGCACAGGGTACTTGTTGTCCCAGTCGATCATCTCGTGGACTTTTTTCAGGCAGCGGTCCAGCGCGCAGCTGGTGTTCACAGCACCGTAATAGGCGGGCATCACATCGCCCTCTTTGACGATGTTCATTTCACGGATCTTGAAGGGGTCCATGTGAAGTCTGGCAGCCAGCTCGTTGACGGCAGATTCCACCGCAAACAGGCCCTGGGTCGCACCATAGCCGCGGTACGCACCGGCAGACATATGGTTGGTGTAGACCACGTCGCTGACAAAACGGAAGGCTTCGGCCTTGCCGTACAGCGGGATGGACTTGTGGCCGGAAAGGCCCACCGTTGTGGGGCCGTGCTCGCCGTAGGCACCGGTGTTGGACAGGGTGTAGAGGTCGATGCCCTTCACGATGCCGTCCTTGGTGGCACCCAGACGGACGTGCATCTCCATCTCGTGGCGGGGCGAAGATGCGGTCTGGCTCTCTTCGCGGGTGAAGATCAGCTTGCAGGGCTTCTTGGTCTTCCAGGTAACAAAGGCCGGATAGATGGCCGAGACCGCCGTCTGCTTAGCACCAAAGCCGCCGCCGATGCGGGGTTTGATGACGCGGATCATGGATTTGGGGATGTGCAGGGCGTTTGCCACATTGCGGCGGGTATGGAACACGATCTGGGTCGAGCTGAGGATGTTCAGCCGTCCGTACAGGTCCATCCAGCAGCAGGTGCGGAAGGTCTCCATCATGGCCTGCTGGCAGGCCTTGGTGTGGTAGACACGGTCGATGACAACATCGCACTTTGCCAGCACGGCATCGATGTCGCCGTCGCCGCACGCATCGTGGGCACAGAGATTGCGCTTGTTATCGGCACCCACAGGACTCAGGCTCTCCCAGTTGTCCTCCGGGTGGACAAGGATGGGGTTGTCCTTCGCAGTGTGGAAATCCAGCACCGGCTCCAGCACCTGATACTCCACCTTGATGAGCTTCATGGCCTTCTCGACACACTTCTCATCCTTGCCCACCACAATGGCCACCACGTCCCCCACAAAGCGGACATGGCGGTCAATGACCAGGCGGTCGTAGGGGCTGGCTTCGGGGTAGGTCTGGCCGGCCTGCGTGTAGCGGCGGGCGTTCTGATCCACATCCTCCCAGGTGAAGATGGCCTCGATGCCGGGCACCTTTTTGGCCACGGACGTGTCGATGCGCTCCACCATGGCGTTGGCATGGGGCGAACGGTACAGCTTGACGATCAGGCAGTCTGCCGGGGCCAGATCATCCATGTAAACGGGCTTGCCGGTCACAAGCTGCATGGCATCCTTTTTGCGGAATGCTTTGTTGACGTTTTTCATTCGGCACCCTCCTGTTTTGCTTTCTTCCAGGCGAGGAAATTCTGGATGCCCCGCAGCTGACCCTCGTAGCCGGAGCAGCGGCAGAGGTTGCCCGCAAGATATTCCTTGATCTCCTCCTCAGTGGGGTATTCCTTTTCCCGGAAGAGGGCGAGGGCGTTCATAATAAAGCCCGGGTTGCAGAAGCCGCACTGCTCCGCACCCTGATCGGCGATAAAAGCGCCGAACTCAGCAGCCTCCTCCTGCAGGCCCTCCAGCGTGGTCACCCTGTGGCCGTCGGCACGGGCTGCCAGCACAGAGCAGGACAGCACCGGCACATCGTCCAGAAAGACGGTGCACAGGCCGCAGTTAGAGGTCTCGCAGCCGCGCTTGACACTGTAACAGCCGTGTGCGCGGACAAAATCGATGAGCAGGGTGTCCGGTGCGGCCTCTGCCGTGACTTTGGTTCCGTTCAGAATAATATTCACCTGCATCTTGTCTCACCTGTTCCCTTCCAATTTCAGCACAGCGCGCTTGACCAGCACCCCGGCCAGATGATTGCGGTATTCCGCACTGCCGCGCATGTTGCTCTCCGTCCGGATGTTTGCCCGCACCTCAGCGGCAAAGCGGGCGGCGGTCAGCTCCGGCGTTTCGGCGGCATTGGGCTGCAGGGTATACAGCACTGCCTTGCCGGGCCGGGCACCAATGGCGACCCGGAAGCCCCCGGCCGTTTTCGCGGCGGCACAGGTCAGCACCGGGAAATCCGTCTGGCTGTTGCGCACCGACTGATAGCAGAATGCTGCCTGCTCTTTCGGCACGATGACCCGCACCAGGATATCCCTGTCGTACGGGCGCTGGGCATACTCCGAAAGCGGCACGATGCCGCCCTTGTAGAGCTCCACCGAAGCGTTCAGGGCCAGGAACATGGTCAGAACATCGGAAAAGCCAAAACGGCTGTAAATGCTGCCGCCCACGGTGGCGAGGTTGCGCAGCTGCACGCCCACAATGTGGCGCACAGATTCCCGCACAGCGCCGTCCGTGTAGGCATTGAGCCCCTCGTGGAGCTCGATCTGCCGCAGGGGCACCATGGCCCCGATGGAAAAGCCCTCGGCCGTTTCCTCAATTTTGTCCAGCCCAAGGCCCGACAGGTCGATGGCGGTGCCGACATTGATGTTCTCCATCTTGAGCCAGATCATGCCGCCGATGACCCGATTGTTTCGCTTCTGGTTGAGCTGCCAGGCTTCCTCGAGGCTTTCGGCCCGTTTGTATTCCCGGATCGTCATCATACGCAGTACCTCTCTTTTTTCGATTGCTACTTTTATTTTATCACAAAATCCCTTATAATGCCACTGGAAAGACTGCCGCAGATCCGGCAGGTTCAGGAGGAATGATTTTATGGCAGAGTTGTGCAGAAAAAACGCCCGCCCTCCGGTGGGGTGCGTCATCATGGCATCGGGGCTGGCCCGGCGGTTCGGCTCCAACAAGCTGCTGGCCGATTTCGGGGGCCGCCCCCTGCTCTGCCGGGCGCTGGAGGTCACCGCCACCCCCGCCCTTGCCGCCCGGGTGGTCGTGACCCGCTCTGCCGAGGTAAAGGCCCTGTGTGACGCACAGGCCGTTCCCTGCCTGCTCCACAGCCTGCCGGGCCGGAACGACACTGTCCGGCTGGGGCTGGAGGCGTTGCTGGAGCAATGCCCCAACCTTGCAGGCTGCATCTTCCTGCCTGGAGATCAGCCCCTGCTGCAGCGGGAGACGCTGGAAGCGCTGATCACTGCTTTTGCCCAGACACAAAAAGAAACAGAGCGGGCGATCTTCCGGCTGGGAGCCCGGGCCGCACATGGCCCGGACACCGTTGTCGGAAGTCCCGTTCTGTTTGGATGCGGATATTTTCCCGCTCTGCGCACCCTGCCCGAGGGCAAGGGCGGCAGTGTTGTGCTCAAGGCTCATCCTGAGCAGGTACAGATCGTTTACGCCCAGCGGCGGGAAGAACTGCTGGATGCAGATACGCCGGAAGCTCTGGAGGAGCTCTCCGCCATTGCAGCGCAATGGTGCTTCCCCTGACAGGAGAGGCAAGGGCACTTCCTGGCTCCCCTGTCAGGGGAGCTGTCACCAAAGGTGACTGAGAGGTTTATTCGGCCTTATCGTCCTTGGGCAGCAGCACGTTCAGCACAATGGCCACAAAGGCTGCGGGCACGATGCCGCTCTCGCCGCAGATCAACTGGAAGAACTGGGGGGTGTGTGCCAGGATGCTGGCATTTGCACCCATGCCGTAACCCACGCCCAGTGCAACGGAAACGATGGTCAGGGTGCGCGGGGTCATCTTTTCCTTGGTAATGAGCTGGATGCCGGACACCACGATGGAAGAGAACATCATCACGGCAGCACCGCCCAAAACAGCCTGCGGCATGATGGAGACCAGTGCGCCCAGCTTGGGGATCAGGCCGCAGAGGATCAGGAAGATGGCACCGGTAGCCAGTGCACCGCGGTTGACGACTTTGGTCATGGAAACCAGACCCACGTTCTGGCTGAAGGAGGTGTTGGGCAGAACGCCGAAGCAGGCAGCAAAGGAAGAGCCCAGGCCGTCGCAGATAACACCGCCGGACAGCTCCTTATCGGTGGCCTCACGGCTCATGCCGCCCTCCATCACGCCGGAGATATCGCCCACGGTCTCCACAGCGGTGACGATGAACATGATCAGCACGGGCAGGATGGCGCGCATATCAAAAACGATCTTGACGGGAACCAGCTTGGGGATGGCAAACCAGTCGGCCTGTGCCACCTTGCTCCAGTTCAGCACCCATGCCTTGGTGAACTCCACACCCTCGGCAGTGACACCGGTGGTGGGCAGGACAAAGCCCATGATAAAGGCTGCCAGATAGCCCGCCACAATGCCGATGAGGATGGAGGAGGAGCTCAGAAAGCCCGTGGTCCAATGCTTGAAGAACAGGATCACCACCAGCACGAACACGGCCAGCAACAGGTTTTCCGCGGAACCAAAGTCCTTGGCTGCGTTGCCGCCGCCAAAGGAGTTGACACCCACGGAGATCAGGGACAAACCGATGGACAGCACCACCGTGCCGGTGACCACCGTGGGGAAGAACTTGCGCAGGGGCTTGAGGAAGAAGCCCAGCACAGTCTCAAACAGGCCGCCCAGAATGGAAGCGCCCATGATGGCACCGTAGGCCAGCACGCCACCGCCCATGGAAGCAGCCACACTGTTGAACACGCCCAGGAAGCCGGAGCTGGTGCCCATGATGATGGGAACCTGACCGCCCACAGGGCCGATGGAGAACAGCTGCACCAGCGTGACCACACCGGCCACGAACATGGCGTTCTGCAGCAGGCTGACCTGCAGGTCAGCAAACTCACCGCCTGCAAGGCCGCAGGCACTGGTGATGATAAGAAGCGGGGTCAGGTTGCCCACGAACATGGCAAATACATGCTGCAGGCCCAGCGGGATGGCCTGGCGAAGGGGCATCTTGGCATCAAACTGGTATGCACCCTTCTCCAACTCGATATTTTTGATCATAACTTCTCCTTTATCTAAAAGGCTTTTTTACACGACAAAAATTATTATAGCAGAGCCTTTCTCAAATTGGGAGAGGTCCGGGATGTTTTTTGTTCATTTTCAGTTCATAAGTCATACTTTAACATTAAATTGTTCTTCTGTGAAGCACAAAATCAGATGGATCAGCCCCCTGCTCCCGGCACCAGAAGCCTCCGAGGCGCATCGATGGCCGTGGTGCCCTCTGCAAGGTCGTTGGCGGCAAGCATCTGGGCCGGGGAGACATGGAACCGCCTGGCGATGGCAAACAGCTCCTCCCCCGCCTGTGCATAATAGATGCGCAGGCTGATCTCCGGGTCTGCCGGGGTCAACGGCTCTCCCAGCGCGATGGAGCCCACACAGGTGTTTCCGCTCCGCTGTAGGATGGCTCCTTCTGCCTTGACGGAAAGGGTGACCTCCAGTGTGCCGTTTGCGCAGACACAGCGCAGGTCCTCGGCACGGAGCCAGCACTCCGGGATCAGCTCCACGTCCGAGGGCAGCTCCCGCCCCAGCGGCAGGGCAAGCTCCAACACCTTTTCATAGCTTTCCAGCTCTGAAAGGCTGTTCTCCCCAAAGGCAGTCACAGTCACCCGGCTAGTCAGATCCCAGTTGTTTTCCCTGTATGCCAGCAGGGCCGGGCCAAAGGAGGCAAAGCAGGCCAGAATTTTAGCCCCAGCGTCCGGCAGGGGGCCGGAGCCGGTCAGGGTCACGGTCTCGTCCAGGGTGCAGGCCAGCGATTCCGTCTGTACCGTCTGCGGGGTCTGTTCTGTCTCAAATTTCGTGGAGAAGGCATCCGCCACGCACTGCAGCTGGTAGGGCCTCCATGCCCGCAGGCGCAGCATCAGGTTGGCGGTCAGGCGGCTGGGTTCCTCCCCTTCTCCCTCCGTGAGCGTAAAGCCCACCGGCTCGGCCACACAGAGGCAGCGGCAGTCCTCGCTCAGGCCGTCCACATCCAGCACCTGATTGAAGTTCAGGTTCACGCTCTGGCTTTGCAGTGTCGGGTCACCCTCGGCACGCCAGGCACAGGAAACGACCAGTCCACCCTTGGCTACGGCTTTCCCGTTCAGGAGCTTGAGGTCTCCGACAGAGGCATTGCCGCTGAGGTCCAAAACGGCGGTGGGTGGCGTGGGAAAGCGGATCTCGCCCTCGACCGTGACCAGCTTTTCCAGCACAGCGGCGCGCCGCACCCCGGAAAGGGTGACCAGTTTCTGCTCCACACCACCATCCGACAGAGCCGTGATGACATCTGTTTTGACCTGCGTGTGCACCGATACCACCAGCCCATACGCCCCCCGCACCTCGATGCGGCGCGGGTTGACGGTGCGGCAGTTCAGATATTCGGTCTGGCCTTCCACCTGCACGGCCCATGCCGTAAAGACGAACTCCGGCAGGTCCAGCAGCTTGGTAAAGGGGAGCTTCTGCTCGGTCTGGCACAGACCCGCCCCCTCTTCCCCCTGATAATAGACCACACAGCGCAGGTAGCCCTCCAATTGCAGCTTGCCGGGCTGCAGCCGCTTTTGCAGCACCACCGGCCTGACAAAGCACTTGACCAGCTTGAACACCGGTGGCAGATAATCAGAGATCAGGATCTCTGTTTCCAGCGGCAGCTCTGCCTTGAGGGTACAGTTTGTCCCCGCCGCCGGCAGGGCATCCCGAAAGATCTTCAACTCCATGGTACGCGCTCCTTTCCTGTCCGCTCTTGGTGTCATTTTATTCCGGGAACAGGCAGGATAGAACGGAGCGATTTTCCGGGGATGCAAAAAGCCGCCGCACAGCGTTTCCACTGCGCGGCGGCCTTATCACAATCAGGGTTCAGGGAAAATCAGGTGCTTATTCAGCAGCCTTGGCAGCCTCGATCTGCTTGATCAGCTCGGGAACGACCTTGAACAGATCGCCCACGATGCCGTAGTCAGCAACACCGAAGATGGGTGCGCTCTCGTTCTTGTTGACGGCGATGATGCACTCGGAATCCTGCATACCAGCGGTGTGCTGGATGGCACCGGAAATGCCCAGAGCAACATAGATCTTGGGGTGGACCGTCTTACCGGTCTGACCGACCTGATGGTCAGCGGTCATCCAGCCTGCATCGGTAACGGCACGGGAAGCACCCACAACGCCGCCGCCCAGTGCAGCAGCCAGCTGCTCAGCCAGCTCGATGCCCTTGTTGACATCCTTGCTGATGCCGCGGCCAACGGAGACGATGACATCAGCACCGATCAGATCGACCAGCTTCTCAGCAGCCTTCTCGACGCTCAGGACCTCGGTCTTGATGTCGGCAGCGGACAGCTCGAAAGCGGGCTTCACGATCTGGCAGGCATCAGCCTTGGCCTGATCGAAGGGAGCCTTCTTCATAACGCCGGGGCGCACGGTGGACATCTGAGGACGGAAGCGGGGGCAGATGATGGTAGCCATCAGATGGCCGCCGAATGCGGGACGGGTCATCTTCAGGTTGCGGTCTTCCATATCGAACTTCTGCTTGGACAGGTCGATGGTGGAGCTCTCCTTCAGGAAGTCGATGTACTTTGCAGTGTCGATATCCAGGTGGGTAGCATCAGCGGTCAGGCCGGTGTGCAGGCGGGCTGCGCAGCGGGGGCCCAGATCGCGGCCAATGTTGGTGGCACCGATCAGCAGGACCTCGGGCTTGTACTCGTTGACCATGTCGCAGACGACCTTGGCGTATGCGTCCGTGGTGTAATCCTTCAGCAGGGGGCTGTCGCAGACCATAACCTTATCAGCGCCATAGCCGCCCAGCTCCTTGGCAATGCCGTCCACGTTATCGCCCAGCAGCAGGCCGGTGACTTCGCAGTTCAGCTCATCAGCCAGCTTGCGGGCCTCGCTGACCAGCTCGAAATCGGTGGGCATCAGTTTGCCCTGGCGCTGCTCACAAAAGACCCAAACGCCCTTGTACTCGTTAAAATCAGCCATTGTAATCCTATGCTCCTTTCATCAGATCAGGTGCTTCTTGGCCAGGATACCTGCCAGCTGTGCGGCGGTGTCGTCGCCAGTCAGCATGGTGCCTGCGCCCTTCTGCGGAGGAGTGAAGGACTTAAAGACGTTCGTCGGAGAACCCTTCAGACCGATGGTATCGACCTCGATCAGCGGATCATCCTTCAGAGCGTTGTAATCGAACACTTCCATGGGCTTGTCGTAGCAGGTGAAGATGCCATTGACGCTCATGTAACGGGGCTGGTTCAGCTCCTTGATGCAGGTCAGCAGGCAGGGAGTCTGCACCTTGACCATCATGTAGCCGTCTTCCAGCATACGCTTCACGGTCAGGGTGTTGCCATCCTTCTGGATGTCAGCCACATAGGTGACCTGAGGCAGATGCAGCTTTTCAGCGATCTGGGGGCCGACCTGTGCGGTATCGCCATCGATTGCCTGACGGCCGCAGAACACAACGTCCTCGGGGCCAACGCCGATCTTATTGACAGCAGCAGCCAGGATCTGGCTGGTTGCAAAGGTATCGGAACCGCCGAACTCACGGCCGGAGACCAGAACAGCCTTGTCCGCGCCGCGGGCCAGCAGCTCACGCAGCATTCCCTCGGCCGGAGGAGGACCCATGGTGATGACAACGACTTCGCAGCCGGTAGCGTCCTTGAGCTTCAGAGCAGCCTCCAGAGCGTTCAGGTCATCGGGGTTGGTGATGGTGGCCATAGAGGCACGATCCAGAGTACCGTCTGCCTTGACGGCGACTTTGCCGGAGGTATCAGGAACCTGCTTTACACAAACAATTGCTTTCATTGTAAATCTTACCTCCCTTACTTCAGCAGAGCGCCGGAAATGACCATCATCTGCACTTCGCTGGTGCCCTCGTAGATCTCAGTGATCTTGGCATCACGCATCATGCGCTCGATGGGGTAGTCACGGGTGTAGCCGTAACCGCCGAACAGCTGCAGGCAGCGGCGGGTCACATCGCTTGCGGTGCGGGCTGCGATCAGCTTAGCCTGAGCAGCCTCGACACTGTAACGGACCTTTGCGCCGTCCATGGCCTGCTGCTTCTTCAGAGCGGCAGCGTAGACCAGATACTTGGCAGCCTCAACGCGGGCCTTCATCTCAGCCAGCTCGAACTGGGTGTTCTGGAATGCAGAGATGCTGCGGCCAAACTGCTTGCGCTCCTTGACGTAGGCAACGGTCTCCTCCAAAGCGCCCTCGGCAATGCCCAGAGCCTGAGAAGCGATGCCGATACGGCCGCCGTCCAGGGTAGCCATGGCCAGCTGGAAGCCCTTGCCGCGCACGCCCAGCATACGGTCCTTCGGGATACGGCAGTCCTCGAAGATCAGCTCGCAGGTGGAAGAACCACGGATGCCCATCTTATCCTCAGCCTTACCGACGGAGAAGCCCGGATCGGTGCGCTCAACGATGAAGGCAGAGCACAGCTTGGTGGGACGGCCCTTCTTATCCAGAACGTGGTCGGTGACAGCGATGACGATAAAGACATCAGCGAAACCGGCGTTGGTGATGAAGATCTTGGAGCCATTCAGGACCCAGCAGTCATCCTCTTCCTTGGCAATGGTCTGCTGACCCTGTGCATCGGTACCAGCGCCCGGCTCGGTCAGGCCGAAAGCGCCCAGCCACTCGCCGCTGCAGAGCTTGGGCAGATACTTTGCCTTCTGCTCGGGGGTGCCGTTCTCATAAATAGGAGCAGCGCACAGGCTGGTGTGAGCGGAGACGATGACACCGGTGGTGCCACAGACCTTGCTCAGCTCCTCCACTGCCATGACGTAGGACAGCACATCGCCGCCTGCACCGCCGACAGAGGTGGGGAAGTAAATGCCCATCATGCCCAGCTTGCCCATCTTCTCGACGGTCTCTTTGGGGAAGTACTCTTCTGCATCAACCTTCTTAGCCAGGGGCTTGACTTCGTTTTCAGCAAACTCGCGGTACATCTTCTGCACCATCTGCTGCTGCTTGGACAGAGTAAAATCCATCGCTATATCCTCCTAACGGGTGTTTTTTATCTCCCGGGGCCGGGGTTCTCCCCTACCCGGTTACAAACAAATTCCTCCTGACCGCTTTCCCCACGGCCAGGAGAAATGTTTATCAGAAATTACAGCTGGTCAACAGGAGTCTTGGTGCGGTCTGCGTTGTAAACGTAGAAGCCCTTGCCGGTCTTGCAGCCCAGGTTGCCGCCGCGGACCATCTTGCGGATCAGCGGGCAGGCACGATACTTGCTGTCGCCGGTCTCATGGTACAGGACATCCATGATGGCCAGGCAGATATCCAGGCCGATGAAGTCGCCCAGCTCCAGGGGTCCCATGGGGTGGTTGGCACCCAGCTTCATAGCAGTGTCGATGCCTGCGATATCGGAAACGCCCTCCATCTTGATGAAGGCAGCCTCATTGATCATGGGGATCAGGATGCGGTTGACCACAAAGCCTGCAGCCTCGTTGACCTGAACAGGGTTCTTGCCGATGGCAACGGAGATCTCCTTGATCTTCTCAACGGTCTCTGCGGGGGTGTTGCAGCCGGCGATGACCTCGATCAGCTTCATGCGGTCAGCGGGGTTGAAGAAGTGCATACCGACCAGAGGACGGCTCAGGCCCTTGCCGATCTCGGTGATGGACAGAGAGGAAGTGTTGGAGGCGAAGATGCACTCGGGCTTGCAGATCTTATCCAGCTCGCCGAAAGTGGTCTGCTTGACCTTCATATCCTCAAAAGCAGCCTCAACGATCAGGTCGCAGTCTGCGCACAGATTTTCCTTCAGGCCCGGGGTGATGGCTGCAACGATCGCGTCAGCCTTTTCCTGGGGGATCTTGCCCTTAGCAACCAGCTTCTCGTAGCCCTTCTTGATCTTTGCCAGGCCGTTCTCAGCCCACTCCTGCTTGATGTCGCACAGGGCAACGGTGTTGCCCTCAACCTGTGCAAATGCCTTTGCGATGCCCTGGCCCATAGTGCCAGCGCCGATAACACCGATCTTCATAGGAAATCTCTCCTTTAATATCAAAAATTATGTAATGGATTAGTTGTTGGTAAACACTGCCTTGGGCTTCGGTTTCTCACGGCTCAGGAAGCAGGCCATGCCCTCCTGCTGATCGTGGGTCTCGAAGCAATCGCCGAACAGCTTCTCCTCAACTTCCACAGCCTTCTCAATGGGCAGGCTGATGCCACCGTTGATGGCCTTCTTGCAGTTGCGCACTGCAATGGGAGCGTTCTTGGCGATCTTGCCAGCCAGCTTCAGCACGTTCTCCATCAGTTCAGCCTGCGGATACACGGCGTTGACCAGACCAATGCGGTAAGCCTCGTCTGCCTTGATGTTCAGGGCAGAGTAGACCAGCTGCTTTGCCATGCCCATGCCGACCAGACGTGCCAGACGCTGGGTGCCGCCGAAGCCCGGGGTGATGCCCAGACCAACTTCGGGCTGACCGAACACGGCGTTGTCAGAGCAGATGCGGATGTCGCAGCTCATGGCCAGCTCATTGCCGCCGCCCAGTGCAAAGCCATTGACGGCTGCAATGACGGGGATGGGGAAGCTCTCGATCATCAGGAACACGTCATTGCCCAGCTTGCCGAAGGCCTCGCCCTCTGCCTTGGTCATGGTGCTCATGGAGCCGATATCAGCGCCTGCAACGAAGCTCTTGTCGCCTTCGCCGGTCAGGACGATGCAGCGGATGGTCTCCTGATCAACAGCCTCAAAGGCTGCCTTCAGGTCTGCCAGAACCTCGGGGTTCAAGGCATTCAGTGCCTTGGGACGGTCGATGGTGATGATCTCGACAGCGCCCTGCACCTCGGTTTTTACAAAAGCCATTGTGAAAACCTCCAATTCAGATTCTCAGTGTTTCAAAACAGCTCCCGCGCCCCGGCAGAGTCTCCGGTCTGAGCCGGGGCGCGGGCTGTCATTCAATTCAATTTCAAAGGGAGAGCTTACATCTCAACGATGGTAGCGCAGCCCATGCCGCCGCCGATGCACAGGGTAGCCAGACCCTTGTGAGCACCACGGTGCTTCATAGCGTACAGCAGGGTGACCAGGATACGAGCGCCGGAAGCGCCGACCGGGTGACCCAGAGCGATTGCGCCGCCGTTGACGTTCACCTTGCTCATATCGAAGTTCAGAGCCTGGCTGACAGCCACAGACTGAGCAGCGAATGCCTCGTTGGCCTCGATCAGGTCCATATCAGCAACAGTCAGGCCAGTCTTTGCCATGACCTTCTTGGTTGCTGCGATGGGGCCCAGACCCATGACCTCAGGCTCAACACCGGCCAGAGCGCCAGCGACCCAGGTTGCCAGAGGCTCAACGCCCAGCTCCTTGGCCTTTTCCTCGCTCATAATGACCAGAGCAGCAGCGCCGTCGTTGATGGCGGAAGAGTTGCCTGCGGTCACGATGCCGTCCTTGGTGAAAGCGGGCTTCAGGGTTGCCAGCTTCTCGACCGGGGTCAGACGGGGGCCTTCATCGGTATCGAACACGGTGTCGCCCTTCTTGCCCTTGATGACAACAGGAACGATCTCGTCCTTGAAAGCGCCGTCCTTGATGGCCTTGTCAGCCTTGACCTGGCTGTTGTAGGAGAACTCATCCAGCATCTCGCGGGTGATGGGGCTGTAGCCGTACTTCTTCTGGAAGGTCTCGTTGGTGCAGACATTCTCAGCGGTCATACCCATGTGCTTGTTGAAGCCGGTGGCATCCCACAGAGCATCGTTGACCATGGTATCGACCAGCTCGCTCTTGCCCATGGGAGCGCCCATGCGGTAGCCGTAACGGCCCTTCATCATTGCAAAGGGAGCCATGTCCATGTTCTCCATGCCGCCTGCGACCACGATATCAGCATCGCCTGCCTCGATCATCTGAGCAGCCATGTTCACGCAGTTCAGACCGGAACCGCAGACCACGTTGACGGTGACAGCGGGGGTCTCGATGGGCAGGCCAGCCTTCAGGGAAGCCTGACGGGCAACGTTCTGGCCCAGACCAGCCTGGATCACGCAGCCCATGTAAACATGATCGACCTGCTCAGGCTTGACGTTTGCGCGGTTCAGAGCCTCCTTGATGACGATGGAGCCCAGCTCAGCAGCGGGGACGTTGGCAAGGGTGCCACCGAACTTACCAATGGCGGTACGGCATGCAGATGCGATAACGATCTTTTTCATGTGAATAGCCTCCTGATTGTGTATGTTGTGATTTAAGAAAGACTGTTTTATCAAAACGCCGAAGCGTTTCTTGCATAAGGAATGGGGGTCAGACGTTCTCTCCCCTGCTGCGCAGCTCGGCCATCTTCTGCTCCACGGCGGCTTCCACATTCGGAGTAACGAACTTGGAGATGCTGCTGCCGTAGCGGGCGGCTTCCTTTACAATGGTAGAGGAAAGATAGCTCCACTTGATGCTGGTTGCAAGGAACATGGTCTCGATGCCGGGCATCAGCGCGTGATTGGTCTGCGCCAGCTGGATCTCGTTTTCAAAATCCGTTACTGCCCGCAGGCCCCGCACCATGACCGAAGCGTGGCGCTTCTTGGCGAACTCCACGGTCAGGCCGTCGAAGCTCTCCACCGTGACATTGGGGATGCCCTTGCAGCATTCCTGCAGCAGGGCCACCCGCTCCTCCACGGTGAACAATGGGTGCTTTGCACTGTTGATGAGCACGGCCACGATCAGATGATCGTTGATTTTTGCCGCGCGCTTGATGATATCGAGATGACCTCGTGTAACCGGATCGAACGACCCGGGGTAAACTGCAGTTGCCATCGGTTTTGTCCTCCTTGCGCGCCTTTGAAAAGCGCATTGGTTCTGACATGATAGCACTTTCCAGTTTGCTGTGCAAGATGTTCTTTTCTTCTGCTACGGTGTATCGTTAATTTTTAAACAATCCCACCCGCAGTGCCACGCTGCATCCTGCTACGCTATAAGTAAAGCACATCGTCAAAATTTTATCAAGTATTTTTTGTGTACAATTTATTTTTTGTGCACCAAAGAATCTCTACAAAAAGCTAAGATTTTTAGTTATATTGCATCCAGCCCTGTTTTTTGCCAGGAAAGTATTGATTCTCCCGTTTGTTAATGATATAACTAAGTTGGAATTTACAATTCCTTTATGTTATTGTAAGAGAGGATGGTTTATAATGGATTTTACGGAATTGTATGCGCAGAAGAAAATGACAGCTGACCAGGCTGCCGCGTTGGTCAAAAGCGGCGACTGGGTGGATTACGGCTGGGCCGTGAACACCCCCGTAGCGGTGGACGCTGCCATTGCAAAGCGTCTGCCTGAGCTGGAGGATGTCAACTTCCGCGGCGGCATCCTGATGTGGGTGCCCGCCATCTTCCAGATCGAGGATCCTGCTGCCCACATGACCTGGAACAGCTGGCACATGGGCGGCATTGAGCGCAAGGCCATTGCCCAGGGCTTCTCCTTCTACTCCCCCATCCGCTACTCTGAACTGCCCCGCTACTATCGCGACAGCTCTGACCCCGTGGATGTGGCGGTGTTCCAGGTGACCCCCATGGACGAGCACGGCTATTTCAACTTTGGCCCCTGTGCTTCCCACCTGGGTGCCGTCTGCGATAAAGCCAAGAAGATCATCGTTGAGGTCAACCGGAACATGCCCAAATGCCTGGGCGGCACCGAGAACTGGGTGCACATCTCCCAGGTTGCCGGTGTTGTGGAGGGCAGCAACCCGCCCATCGGCCAGATGGCCGCTGCCGGTGCCGCCACCGAGGTCGATCTGAAGGTGGCAAACCTCATCGTCCCGCAGATCCCCGACGGAGCCTGCCTGCAGCTGGGCATCGGCGGTATGCCCAACGCCATCGGCAACCTGATCGCGCAGAGCGACCTGAAGGATTTGGGTGTGCACACCGAGATGTATGTGGATGCCTTTGTGGATATTGCAAAGGCAGGCAAGATCACCGGCCGCCACAAGAATCTGGACAAGGGCCGTCAGGTCTATGCCTTTGGTGCAGGTACCCAGAAGATGTACGATTACCTGAACGACAACCCGGAGTGCATGGCCGCTCCCGTGGAGTACACCAACGACATCCGCAGCATCTCCGCCATCGACAACTTCATCTCCATCAACAATGCGGTGGATATTGACCTGTTCGGTCAGGTGAACGCGGAGAGTGCAGGCATCAAGCACATTTCCGGTGCAGGCGGTCAGCTGGACTTTGTTCTGGGCGCATACCTTTCCAACGGCGGCAAGAGCTTCATCTGCCTGTCCTCTACCTTTATGAATAAAAAGACCGGCAAGCTGGAGAGCCGCATCCGTCCCACCCTGGAAAACGGCAGCATCGTCACCGACACCCGCGCAAACGTGCACTACCTGTGCACCGAGTACGGCTGTGTGAACCTGAAGGGCCTGACCAGCTGGGAAAAAGCAGAAGCACTGATCAGTGTGGCACACCCCGATTTCCGGGACGAGCTGATCGCCGAAGCCGAAAAACTGCACATCTGGCGCAGGAGCAACAAGCGCTGACATTGCCGCAGGGAATCCTGCTGTCTGCGGCAGGAATGGAGTTTCTATGACATGATGGACAAAAAACCGCATATCAAACCCTATCTCTACGGAATGTTCGCAGGCTTTGGCGCGATCAGCCTGAGCATCCTCTTCTTTTTCCTGATCTACCGCTTTCAGGGCTTCGGCAATGCCGTTTCAACCCTGACAGGCATCCTGATGCCCTTTATCTACGGCAGTGTCATTGCCTATCTGCTCAAGCCGGTGTGCAACTGGCTTGAAGCATTTCTCCACAAGCTGTTCCCGGAAAAGATGCACCGCTTTGCCAACATGCTGGCCGTTGCTCTGACCATCCTGTTCGGCCTGCTGCTGATCTACGCTCTGATCATGATGATCGTGCCGCAGCTCATCAACAGCGTGACCGCCCTGTACTACACGGCACGGGACAACATCGGCGACTTTGTGGAGTGGATCTCCAAGCAGGAGCTCATTGCCAACAACAAAAAGCTGCTGGACTTCATCGAGAACTCTTACGACAGCTTGGATGCCAACCTGGATGCCTGGATCAAAAACACCCTGCTCCCCTCCATGCAGAACATCCTCAGCGGTGCCGCCGTGGGCGTGGTGAACGTGGTGACCTGGATCAAGAATTTCGTTATCGGCCTCATCGTTTCGGTGTATCTGCTGGCCAGCCGGAAGAAGTTCGGGCAGCAGGGCAAGCTCATCCTTTATAGTTTGGTCAAGCCCCGCTGGGCCGACCTCATCATGGAGGAAGTCCGTTACGCTGACCGGATGTTCGGCGGCTTCATCAACGGCAAGATTCTGGATTCCGCCATCATCGGCGTGCTGTGCTATATTGCCTGCCTGATCTTCAAGTTCCCCAGCGCCCTGCTGGTGTCGGTCATCATCGGCGTGACCAATGTTATCCCCTTCTTCGGCCCCTTCATCGGTGCCATTCCCGCCACCCTGCTCATCCTGATCCAGAACCCCATCAAGGCGCTCTGGTTCGTGCTGTTCGTGCTGGTGCTGCAGCAGGTGGACGGCAACATCATCGGACCCAAGATCCTGGGCAACACCACCGGCCTTTCCAGCTTCTGGGTGCTGTTCGCCATCCTGCTGTTCGGCGGCCTGTGGGGCTTTGTGGGCATGATCATCGGTGTGCCGCTCTTCGCGGTCATCTATGATGTCATCAAAAAGCTGGTGTTCCACGGCCTGAATCGCAACGACGAATCCGGCATGGTAAACCTCTATCACGATGCCTTCGGTGACCCCGACGACGAGTGATCCCAAACACAATAGAATCGCAAAACCGGCTCTGTCTCCTGCATGGGAGGCGGGGCTGGTTTTTGTATTCCTGCATGATTTTCTCAGAGCAGCCGAGAAACGCAAAGCTCCCCCTTCCCGGCGCTGTCTCGGCGCTTGGGGAAGGGGGAGCTTTGGCTTTCAGGGCAGATAAACCAAAAAGGGAGATTTCAGGGGGAGTACCTGCAATTACTGCTGATTGGGCTTCCAATCCTTATAGTTCTCGTAACGGCTCTCGCGGATCTTGGTATGGGACCAGATCTCGTCGGCGGTCGGTTGCCAGTTGGCGGCATAGGACTTGCACTTGTCGCACAGATGATCGACGCTTTCCGGGCTCTGGAGGTCGGTGCTGTGGGCACCGGTCTCGTGAACCATCTTGCGCAGCAGCTCGGGGTTTTCCAGCATGGGGCAGGGACGCAGGTGGTTTTTATTGAAGGGCTGGCCGTTGTGGTAGGCCATGAACAGCGGACTCTGCAGGATCTCCAGGATGCTGCTGTCATGGATGTTGGCATTGGAGTAGTGGATAAACACGCAGGGCTCTGCGTCACCGGCCGAGTTGATGTGGAAGTAGTTGCGGCCGCCGGCAATGCAGCCGCCCACAAACTCGCCGTCGTTCTGGAAGTCCATGGGGTAGAACGGGATATCACATGCTTCACTGCGCAAATAGCGGATGCGCTGGATCATGTACTTACGCTGCTCGGGAGAGGGCATCAGCTCAGGAGCTGCCTCGTTGCCCACGGGCATGTAGTGGAAGTAGAAGCCGAAGTGTGCACCCTTATCGCAGAGGAAACGCATGAACTCATCGCTGGTAACGGCTTCGATGTTGTCGCGGGTGTAGCAGATGGAGGTGCCGAACAGGATGCCGTACTCCTTGAGCAGATCCATCGCGCGCATAACGGCAGCATAGTGGCCCTCGCCGCGGCGGGCATCGTTGGTCTCCGGGGTGCCCTCAATGGACAGCATAAACGCAATATTGCCCAGGCGGACGACCTCTTTGCAGAACGGCTCATCGATCAGGGTGGAGTTGGTGTAGATGGCAAACTGCACATCGTTGTGCTTCTCGGCCAGCTTGAGGATATCAGCCTTGCGCACCAGCGGCTCACCTCCGGTGAGCATGTACAGATAAACGCCCAGCTCCTTGCCCTCGGTGACGATCTTATCCATATCGTCAAAGCTCAGGTTGTTCTTGTGGCCGTACTCACCGGCCCAGCAGCCCACGCAGTGCATATTGCAGGCAGAGGTGGGGTCAAACAGGATCAGCCAGGGAATGTTGCACTGATATTTGACACGATTCTCGCGGATGGTCTTGGTACCGCGGAAGAAGGCCTCATAGCCCAGGTTCAGGGCCGTGGTGCGGGCCACGTTGGGGTCCAGCTGGTTCAGCATACAGTTGATGAGCTTCGACCACTTGCTGTTGGGGTCAGTCAGGGTCTGCTTGGCGTGTGTGTAGGTCTCCTCGCTGAAGGAATCGCCGTAGAACTGCTTTGAAAGATCTACGATCTGTCCAACCGTCTTGGCGGGGTCCTTCTCGGCATGAGAAAGCACGAGATCCACAGTCTTGCCCAGTGCAGCACGCTGCATTTTGTGCGTCAGAGAATCAAATGCGGTATTCATTTTTATTTCCTCCAGATTCAATAGAATTTTACAGGGCTCTCTTCCCTGCCTGCCGGGCTGAATTCCCGGCGCTCAGATGATCTTATACTCCAGCAGCAGACGGCCCAGGTCGGTGTCCTGTACCTTTTCTACCGCTTTTCCCAGTGCGAATTTTTTGATCCAGTTCATTTTCAGATCGCTCAGGGGTTTGCCATCCCGCAGCTGAACAGCGGCGTTCAGCAGGTCGCGGACATCGTAGGTGCTGCCCCAGACCTCCGGCACACCCCGGTCGATATCCAGCAGGGTGTACACGGCTTCCATGCCGGTGCGCATGGAATACTCGGTGGTGAAGATGGTATCTCGCTTCGTCTCGGCAAATTGGCCGATGAAGGCAAAGTTCACTGCGCCCTCCGGCACCACCGCCGGGCGGTCGCCTGCGGTGCGGGGCATGAAGAAAGCTGTGATATAGGGCATCATCACAGGCACGGTGTTGGCACTATGCTCCGCCAGGTCCTCGATCTGGTTTTCGGGGACCCCCAGATGATACAGCCACTCCATGCAGATCTCTTTGCCGGTGCAATCCCGCATGGGCTTTTTGATGTAGTCGCCGGGCGTGTTGCTGAACAGGCCGTAGATCCAGCCCACGAGCTGACCCTTGGGCTGATCCCGGAACTGGGGCTGACGGTTGAACGTCCAGCTGAGCAGCCAGCCGGAATCCCGGGCCGTGACGATGCCGCCCGTGACAGTCCTGCCGCTGAACGGGTCACGCTGGCAGATATTCTGGATGTAGGGCACGATGCGTTCGTCCAGCGTGGTGACCGTGGCGCTCATCCAGTTGGTCTGCTCCGGATCGGAGCAGAACTTCTCCGGGCGGCCAAAGGCCTCATCCTGCGCGGCGATCTTCTTCCACAGATCCCAGCCGTTGCCGGGCCGGAGGGTGGGGTTGAACACTGCAGGCTGATCCTGGGAGCCGATGGAAGTGCTTTCCACGCAGCCGCCGTTGGTGATGAACACCAGATCATTCTCGGTCAGGTCCACCCGTTCCGCTTCATCGTCCACCAGCAGGCAGATGGTCCTGGCCTGCTTTTTGCCCTCGGTCAGCTCAAACTCAATGTTGGTCACCTTGGTGTTGTAATGGAAACGCACACCGTGCCCTTCCAGATAGCGGATCATGGGCAGGATCATGCTCTCGTACTGGTTGTACCGGGTAAAGCGCAGTGCCCGCAGATCAGGCAGACCACCCACATGGTGGATGTAGCGCTTCAGATAGAGCTTCATTTCCAGTGCGCTGTGCCAGTTCTCAAAGGCGAACATGGTGCGCCAATAGAGCCAGAAGTTGGAAGAGAACACCTCCGCGTCAAAGACATCGGTGATGCGCTTATCATAGAGCTGCTCATCCGGGGTAAAAAAGAGCTTGATGAGTTCCATGCAGCCCTGATCCGAAAGGCCGAACTTCCCATCGGTGTGGGCGTTCTGCCCCCGGTTTTCCGTGGCGCGGCAGAGCGAGTAGTTGGGGTCTGCCTTGTTCAGCCAGTAGTACTCATCCAGCACGCTTGCGCCCTCGGTCTCAATCGACGGGATGGAACGGAACAGATCCCACATGACTTCAAAATGGTCATCCATCTCCCGGCCGCCCCGCATCACATAACCGATGCCGGGGTACTGGCAGCCATCACAGGCACCGCCGGGGATGGATCCCTTTTCAAAAAGATGGATATGTTCCCCTTTCATCTGACCGTCACGGACCAGGTAGCAGGCAGCTGTCAGCGCCGCCAGACCGGTGCCCACGAGATAGGCCGATTTCCGATCCACTCCCGCAGGCTTTTTCGGGCGCGCAAAGGCCTCATAGTTCCCGCTGGAATAATACATTTTATTCCCTCCGTTTGCTGTGGTTTCCAGGTTTTCACCTTTCATTTTGCGCTGATCATACTGTAACATTTTGTCAAACGGAAAGCCATAAACAGAAAAAGCACCGTGATGGAAAACCCATCACGGTGCCCGGATTGATAAAATATTGTCAGTCGTCAAAATCTGCGGGGCTGCGGTCGGTGCGGAAGCGGCGGAGCGCCCGCTCAAGCTCGCCATGAAGCAGAACATTCAGCCGCTCGGTCATCCGGACGGGGTCCTCCTTCATATCCTTGCGGATCCATTCCAGTGCCATGCCCACCAGCGCGTATTTGTAAAAGTCGATGATGAACTGCTTGTCGGAATCCTGCACGGTAAAGCCCTGCGCACTGCGGTCCACAAAGTCCCGCAGCATGGAGTCCAGCAGTTTATATAAGTACTGCTCCACCTGCTCACGGCTCACGGAGCGGTAAACATTCATCACCAGAACTTTGTTGTCCTGCACCTGATGCAGGATGTCCAGAAAGGCATCTGTCCAGTTCTCAAAGCTCTGTCTGCCCTCCAATGCCTTGGCGGCATCTTCGACCATGATCCAATCCACGAGGTCGTAGATGTCCTTGAAGTGGTAGTAGAAGGTCATACGGTTCACGCCGCAGTCCTCGGTGATATCATTGATGGTGATCTTATTCAGCGGCTTTTGAAGCAGCAGCTTTTTCAGCGATGCCTCCAACGCCCTTTTTGTAGTTTGCGACACGAGATCCATCCTTTCCCAGCGGCACACACTGTGCCGCTGACCGTGGTAGCCGCCCTATGGGGCCAGAGAAGTAAGAATACTTCCTTTATACTATAACGCAAATGCCCCCCATTTTGCAAGTTCAAAATCTCTCATTTTGATATTTTTTTCACGTTCTTCTCCATTTTGCAGCCGTCCCTCCGCCTTTTTACCGGGTTTCCGGGAGGTTCCTCTTGATTTTCTGGCTCCGGGCGCTTACAATGGATGGAGTGGAACGAATGTGCGTTCCATTTATTTCTTTCTGAGTGAGAAAGGAAGGGAAAGTCAGTATGATCAAGACCATCGGATTTTTAGGCTGTGGGAACATGGGCGGTGCCATTGCGCGGGCCGTCTGCAAGGCTGCCGACCCACAGAATGTTTATCTTGCCAACCGCACTGCCGCCAAGGCAGAGGCGCTGGCCGCAGAGCTGGGCTGCAACACCACCACGAATGCCGAGGTAGCGGGCCGCTCCGACCTGATCTTTCTGGCGGTCAAGCCCCAGATGATGGAGGCCCTGCTGGCTCCGCTCCGGTTTACCCTGAACGAGCGGCCGAGCCGCTTCATCCTGTGCAGTATGGCAGCTGGGCTTTCCATCGCGCGCATCCAGGAGATGGCGGGTGAAGATTACCCCGTGATCCGCATCATGCCCAACACCCCGGCTTCGGTGGGGGCAGGTATGATCCAATATTGCTCCGCCAATGTGACAGCGGAGGAGGAGCAGGAGTTTCTGAAGCTGATGGCACCCGCCGGTCGGCTGGACGCTGTGCCCGAGGCCCTGATCGACGCGGCAAGCAGCGTTTCCGGCTGCGGCCCGGCCTGGGTGTATCAGTTCATTGAAGCGCTGGCCGATGGCGGCGTGGCCTGCGGCCTGCCCCGGGCCAAGGCACAGGAATACGCAGCCCAGATGGTATTGGGCAGCGCCAAGCTGGTGCTGGAAAGCGGAAAACACCCCGGTGAGCTCAAGGATGCGGTGTGCAGCCCCGGCGGCAGCACCATTCAGGGCGTGCGCGTGCTGGAAGAGCACGGCTTCCGCGGCGCGGTGACCGATGCGGTGATCGCCGCCTATGACAAGACAAAGGAAATGGGAAAGGGTTAAGTTTATGCGCATCGTCGTCAAAGTGGGCACCTCCACGCTGGCACACTCCACCGGGCGGCTGAACATCCGCCACACAGAGGATCTGGTCAAGGTACTGAGCGACCTGAAGAACGCAGGGCACGAGATCATTCTCGTCTCGTCCGGTGCCATCGGCATGGGAGTGGGCAAGCTGTCCCTGCCCTCCCGCCCCGGTGATATGGCCACCAAGCAGGCCTGCGCCGCTGTGGGCCAATGTGAGCTGATGTACACCTACGACCGCCTGTTCACCGCCTACAACCACAACGTGGCGCAGATCCTGCTCACCGGTGTGGATGTGGAACACGAGGAACGGCGGCTGAATTTCCAGAACACCCTGACCCGGCTGCTGGAGCTGGGTGCGCTGCCCATCATCAACGAGAACGACACCGTTGCCACTGATGAGATCACCTCTATCGGCGACAATGACACGCTGGCCGCCATCGTCACCTGCTGCATCCATGCGGATCTGCTGGTGCTGCTGAGCGACATCGACGGCCTGTACACCGCCAATCCCCACACCCACCCGGACGCAAAGCTCATCCCGCTGGTAGAGCGCATCACTCCGGAGGTGCTGGCGCTGGCAGATGGGGCAGGCTCCGCATTGGGCACCGGCGGCATGTCCACCAAGCTCCGTGCCGCCCAGATGGTAACGGCAGAGGGCGCGGACATGGTAATCGCCAACGGCTCCCACCCGGAGCTGCTCTACGACATTGCAGACGGCAGACCCGCAGGCACCCGCTTTGCGGGCAGAAAGGAGGGCTGACCCATGACGACACAGGAGATCCTGGAAGCCGCCCGCGCGGCAAGAAGCGCGCTGGGCCTTTCCTCGGGCGAGGTACGCCGCGCCGCCCTGCTGGGCATGGCAGAGGCGCTCTGCTCCCCTGCCCGCCAGCAGGCCATTCTGGATGCCAATGCCGCCGATCTGGAAGCAGCCAGGGGGCACATCTCGGAGGTCATGCTGGACCGGCTGGCCCTGACACCGGAGCGCATCAGCGCCATGGCAAAGGGCATCCGGGAAGTGGCTGACCTGCCCGACCCGGTGGGCAAAGTCCTGCGCCGGGTGGAGCGCCCCAACGGGCTGGTCATCGAAAAGACCGCCGTGCCCATGGGCGTGATCGCCATCATCTACGAGAGCCGCCCCAACGTGACCAGCGATGCCGCCGCCCTTGCCATCAAGAGCGGCAATGCCTGCATCCTGCGGTGCGGCAGGGAGGCATGGCGCAGTGCCAACGCCATTGTAGCGGCTCTGCGGGAGGGGCTGCGGGCAAACGGCCTGCCCGAAACAGCGGTCTGCCTGATCGAGGACACCACCCACGCCTCGGCCAACGCCCTGATGACGGCGGTGGGCTATGTGGATCTGCTCATCCCGCGCGGCGGGGCCGGGCTCATCTGCGCCTGTGTGGAAAACGCAAAAGTTCCCTGCATCCAGACCGGTACCGGCATCTGCCACATCTTCGTGGATGCTTCTGCCGAACAGGACAAGGCACTGGACATCATCGAAAACGCCAAGGCCAGCCGCCCCAGCGTCTGCAACGCGGAGGAGGTGTGCCTGGTGCACCGTGACATTGCGGCAGAGTTCCTGCCCAAGCTGGCCCGGCGGCTGGGCCCTGACCGCGCTGCAAAGGGGCTGCACCCGGTGGAGCTGCGGCTGGACCCGCGTGCCGCCGCCATCATCCCCGGCACCCCTGCAGGCCCTGCCGATTTTGACACCGAGTTTCTGGACTACATTCTGGCTGTCAAGGTCGTGGACAGCGTGGAGGAGGCCGTCGGCCACATCGCCGCGCACTCCACCGGCCATAGCGAAGCTATCCTGACCCGGGACGAGGCCCATGCCGCCCTTTTTACGGCGGCGGTGGACAGTGCGGCGGTCTACGTCAACTGCTCCACCCGCTTTACCGATGGCGGGGAGTTCGGGCTGGGGTGCGAGATGGGCATTTCCACCCAGAAGCTCCACGCCCGTGGCCCCATGGGGCTGGAAGAGCTGTGCAGCTACAAGTACATCATTCACGGCAGCGGCCAGATCCGCTGAACCGTTCAATTGCGAAAACATTTTTCCGTTTTTTTCTTACAGGCCGCTGTGGAAGGACAGCGGCCTGTATTTTTGTTTTGCAGGGATGGACTGTTTTTGCAGCAGAAACACTTTCACCCCAAAATTCCGAAAAATATTTTTCCGTTCGTATCACGATGTATTTTTCATTTCTCCATTCTGTACAAAAACAAAGTCGTACTTTTAGCTGAAATTAGGGCAAAAATTCTCATTTTCCCCTTGACAACCCATATTTCGACGCGGTAAAACTATATTGGAAAGTGTGGAAATCAGTTCTGCGGGGCGTTTTGAAATGTGCCCGGAACTGTTCTTCTCACAACTGCAATCCATTTCAAACAGATGTCCGCATGACGACACTAGTACAAAGGAGAGGGCGAATTATGACAATTGCCATTCTTGCACATGATTCCCGCAAAGAACTTGCACTTCAGTTCTGCACCGCCTACAGTGGTATCCTGTCTCGGAACACTGTCATCGCCACCGGCACCACCGGCCGGATGTTGAACCAGGCTACCGGCTTGCCAGTTCACTGTTACCT
Source organism: Faecalibacterium sp. DFI.5.82 (assembly GCF_029076575.1). Taxonomy (NCBI): domain Bacteria; kingdom Bacillati; phylum Bacillota; class Clostridia; order Eubacteriales; family Oscillospiraceae; genus Faecalibacterium; species Faecalibacterium sp. DFI.5.82. Next base: position 505,165 of record NZ_JARFIS010000001.1, on the reverse strand, counting down.
CTCCGGAAAGCTGGGCGGCATTCAGCAGATCACCGCCCGTGTTGCCTGTGATGAAGTGGATCTGGTGCTGTTCTTCCGCGACCCGCTCCGGGCCGACAGCGGCAGCTCCAACGAGCAGAACCTGCTCCGCCTGTGCGATATGCACAGCGTGCCCATTGCCACCAACATTGCCACCGCCGAGGTACTGCTCCGCGGCATGGATCAGGGGGATCTGGACTACCGGGAAGGGATGCACCCGCCGGTGATCGAGCCTCTGGCCGCTCCCCGCCGCGCCGTGTGCTGAGGACTGCCTGACATTTTTTGTGTATAGAGGGAAACGTAAAACAGCGCCGCCGAAGCTTTTCATGGCTTCAGCGGCGCTGCATTTTTATGCGGTTTTCAGTTTATTTTCCGGGGAGTGACATCATTCCAGACCGGCCATCTGCTTGACGGCCTTCATGGCGAAGGTCAGGGTGCGGCCCATAGCCACACCGGCCATCAGGCAGGGATAGTTGTTGGCAAAGAAGCTGCCGGACATATCGCCGGTGATATACAGACCGGGCATGGGCTTGTTATCGTTGTCCAGAGCCTGACCCTTTTCGTTGATGGCAATGCCCTGCTCAGTGGTCAGCAGAGAGGCACCCAGCCAGCAGCCGTAGAAGGGTGCGGTGCGGATGGCGCTGAGGCGGTAAGCGGGCTTGCCGAAGTCCTCGTCGTTCTGCTTGTCGTAGAGCTCGTTGTAGCGCTCCACGGTGGCAAGGAAGGTGTCCTTGGCAGCGCCAGTAAAGCCCATCTTGTCAGCCAGCTCGTCCAGCGTATCGCACTTGAACAATGCACCGGCCTCGATCGCCTCGTCCATCTTGCCCTGAATGTACTTCTCACCGCCGTTACGGGTCTGGGCAGAGCAGCCGATGGTGTGGAAACGCTTTGCGTCCTCCAGAATGTTGGCATCGCAGATCTGAGCGTAGACACGGCCCGGCTGGTGAGCAGCGGCGTAGACGATGTCATTGTAGGGGCTGCTCTCGTTGGCAAAGCGCTCGCCGTTGCGGTTCACCTTCAGGAAGGGCTGGGTGCCGGGGTTGTACTGACGGATGGTACCAGGGAAAGCCTTGCCGCCAAAGGCAGTGTCGCTGTCCACATAGCCGCCATCCACGCCGGGGGCCACGATGCCGCGGTCAAACAGCATGGGAGCGGCCTCCTTGTCCAGATTGGCACCGGCCCACATTGAAGCCCGGATGCCGTAGCCCTTATCGGAGGGAGAGTAGGAGCATGCGGTGGTGACGGAGGTGCCCAGCGGGTCCAGCTGCTCCATCATGTAGGGGTTGCCGGGGAAGCCGCCGCAGGCCAGCAGCACGCCCTTGTTGGCGTTGTAGCGGATGAAGTGGTCATCCTCGGTGCTCTGGGCGATGATGCCGGTAATGCGGCCATCGCTGTTCTTTTCCAGCTTGGCCAGACTGGTCTTGAAGTCCACATCGTAGCCCAGCTCCTGAATGTACTGAAGCAGCAGCTCGTTCCGGGCGGCACCACTGGAGCGGTCATAGGTATACTCGATCTCGGGGTACATATAATCGGTGTTGTGCTCGGCGTTTTCTGCAGGCCATTTGGCCTCGTCGCCGTAGGTGTAGATCATCTTCACGCCGTACTTGTCCTCCATGATGGAGCGGACAAATTCGATCATCTCGGCAGACTCGTTGATCCAAGTCTTGACCACGCGCTGATCACACTTGCCGGAGGCGTAACGGGAGACCTCGCTCAGCAGCTTGGCACGATCCATCTTGATGCCCTGTTCCTGAGCGCCAAAGCCGTCCACGGCACCCACCCAGTGACGTGTATCCTGCACATTGCCGTTCTGCTCGATGACACGGAAGTTCAGGCCCTTGGCAGCGGCATAAGCAGCAGCGAACATACCGCCGTTGCCGGCACCCACGATGAGGATGTCGGTGTCCACGGTCTCGGTGATGGCAGCCTCGTCGATGTCAGGCTCCTTGCCCAGCCAATCAGTCTCGTCACCGGTGGGCAGCTGAACGGAAGTTACAGTTGCCTCTCCCTTTGCCTGTGCAAAGCAGCTCTTGGCGGCCTTCTTCACGGCATCGGAGGTGATGGTAGAGCCGGACACGCCGTCGATCTCGTCAGAGCCGGCGTTCAGCAGCTGGTTCTTCAGTTCCTCGGCAGCAGCAGCGCCGTAGGATGCGGTCTCGCCGGAGGTATCGACCACAACGTCGGTCACAGCACTGTCAGAGAAGGTCATGGTGACCTTGACGGTAGAGGAAATGCCCTCAGCAGTGCCGGTGTAGGTACCGGGGGTGTAGCTGCCTGCTGCACCGGAGGAAGCGGCGGTGGAGGAGCTTGCAGCGTTGCAGGCAGCCAGTGCACCGGCGGTGACACCGGACATGGCAGCGGCAGCGGCGATCTTCAGAAAGCCTTTACGCGAGATCTTGTTCATGCTTGGATGATCCTTTCTTCTCTTTTTCTGTTCTTATTCTTTGATTTTCCTTCTTATCCGAAACGCACCGCCACAATACGGCGCAGACTTCGTTCGATAATAAATTAACACAAAGTCCACCTGTTGTCTTTTAAGAATTCTTAAACATCTTTGCCGTTTCTTCGCTGGGAAATTCCTGTTTTTCACTTTGTTTGATAAATAACGGTCAAATCAGAGCAGAAAAAGGCACCCACAGCTTAAGTTTCCTTAAGAAGTGGGTGCTTTGAGGATTAACGATATTTAAGACAGAAAAACCATTTCAGGCTTCCGTCTCCCCTTCCGGGCGGAAAATATAGCCTTTGCCCCAGACATTTTTGAGGTAGATGGGCTTTGCGGGGTCGGGCTCGATCTTACTGCGGAGGTTATGGATATGCACCTGCACAGTGCGGACATCCCCCAGGCTTTCCTTCCCCCAGATCTTCCGGTAAAGCTCGTTTGCAGTAAAGAAAGTGTTGGGATGCCGGATGAAGAGGGTCAGGATGCGGTACTCCATGTCGGCCAGATGGATGCTCCGGCCGTCCATTTCCACACAATGGCTGTTGGAATCCAGCGTAAAGGCCGCACAGTGGTAGCCGCTGACGCTGGGCTCTGCGGCATCCATCTGGACACGGCGGATGTTTGCCATGATGCGGGCCAGCAGAACTTTGTGGTTGTAGGGCTTGGTCAGGAAATCATCGCCGCCCAATTCCAGTGCCCGTACCACTGTGTCTGTATCGTCCAGACAGGAAGTAAAAATGATGGGGCAGTGGTGCCAGCTGCGCAGTCGCTGGCACAGATCCATGCCGTTGGTGTCCGGCAGAAGGATATCCATCAGGATCACATCGAACTTTTCCCGGGCGTGGCTCAGCGCTTCGCCGCCGGTGTCAGCGCAGACCACCTCAAAATTCTGCTGACATTTCAAGAAATAGCTGGTAGTGTCCCGGATCACCGGATCATCTTCCACCAGAAGAATGCGGATCATGCGGTTTGCCCTCCCCTTTTCGGCGTGAATTTGCTATAATATCTTTATTTAGTATACCGTATTTCCGGGCTGTTCTCAACCGGTTCTCCAAAGTTTTGCAGGGGGTCTTTTTATGATAAAAAAGCGATTTCTGCTTCCGGCTGCCGCCGGGGCACTGGCACTGACCATTGGGTTGGCAGGGATCTGGTTCAACCAGCGACTGCCGGCGCTGGCGGATTTTGGGGTCCCCGGCATGGACTCCGAAGCCCAATTGATGGCATGGGCTGCCCTGTTCCCGGAAAAAGGAGTGGCTGCCCTGACCTTCCGCACGGTGCTGCAGTGGATGGCCATAGCGGTATTCTGCACTCTGGGGGCGGTAGTGCTGGCCCTGTACCGATACAAGCCTCAGAAGGAACTGGGGTATTTTCTGCTGTATCTGACGGTGCTGACCCTCTGGGCTCTGGTGATCATTCTGGCTCCGGTGGGAAGTTCCGGCTGGAGCGTCTTTTTCCGCCGGGGATTCTTTACCGTCACGGTTCTGGCGGGTATTCTGCTGTGCGCCGCCCTGACAGGGGCTGTGCCGGTGTCTCACGGGCAGCGGCTCGGTTCCCTGCTTCTGACGCTGGGGTATCTTGTTCTGACGCTGATTCCCCCCAGCCGTGTACGAGCGGTGGGGCTGCTTTTGGGCATGGGCTACTGTCTGGGCATACTGATGGCAATGTATGCCCGGGGCTCCGACGCTGCCCTGCTGATGCTGTTTCCCTGTGCCATCACCATTGGCTTCCGGGTATGGGTGGTCCTGCCGGGCATGCATGTGCCGTTTTTTCAGGAGAGCGTGTTTTTCTACCTGTTCCGGTGTGCTCGGATCTACGACGCGCCTTTTACTCTGGGCTGCATGGCCTACGTCTGCCGCCGGTATGCCCTGCAATTTGATCGGGCGGAGCAGCTGGCCCGGGAGCTGGATGCCCGGGTCATTCAGCGGACAAAGGCCCTGACGGAGGAGACCGAGGCCAGGAAAAGCATGATGCTGAACATTTTCCACGACCTGCGCAGCCCCCTGTTTGCGGTCAGCAGTGGACTGGACACACTGGAGGCTGCACCGGAGGCCCTGCCGGCCCTGCTGCCCGCCTTACAACAGCGGACGGCCTTTCTCCGCCGCCTGACGGAGGATCTGTTTCTGGCTGCAAAGCTGGAGCAGAAACAGGTGATGCTCAACGAGGACCGGGTATCTCTGGGGGAGGTCATCGCTGCGGTCTGTGACAGCTGCCGGGAGGAGGCTGAGAAGAAGGGCGTGGTGCTTCAGGCTCCCCCGGCTTCGGAGCTGCCGGTGTGGGGCGACCAGATCCGGCTGCAGCAGATCCTGCAGAACCTGTTGACAAATGCCATTCACTACACCCCTGCAGGAGGGAGCATCACCGTCAACAGCCGGGTGGAGGCCGGTGCTGCTCTGGTGAGCGTCCGGGACACGGGCTGCGGCATTGCGCCGGAGGATCAGGCCGCTGTATTTGACCGGTATTTCCACACCACCACCTCTTCCAAGCACGACTCCACCGGTCTGGGACTGACCATTGCGCAGGAGCTTGCCCACCTGCACCACGGAGAAATCCTATTGGAAAGTGAAGTAGGCAAAGGCAGCTGCTTCACGTTGAAGCTTCCCCTATTACCCGCTTAACAGAGAAATCCCCTCCGCCATAGGCGGGGGGGATTTCTTTATAGCATCTTATTTAAATTCAAGCCAGCGGGTCCCACAGCTTCATGGGCAGGGGCTCCTGATCCAGCAGGGCGCGCTGGGCATCGCTCAGCAGGCTCTTGCGGACGGTGATCTGGTAGACATTGGCCTTGAACCACTTCTCGCTGCCGATGTAGTAGCCCTTCTGGCCGGAGGCATCGCCCCAGCTGTTCTCGATCTTCCATCGGTCAGCCTTCCCATTCTCGTCCAGATTGACACCGCAGAACATCATGCAATGGTTCATGGTGCTTTCACGGGTGAGCAGCCGCTCGGCCTTGGTCATGCCAAAGGTCAGGCCGCCCAGCACCTCGCCGTACTGGAAGCAGTCGGGGTCCCAATAGCCGTTGGCGCGGTCACCGTCGGGGTGGCAGTCGCAGCTGAACATGACCCCCTCCCCTGCCTGCAGCTGACGGATGGTCAGATCCTCCAGCTCCTCCTGCGAGAGGTTGAGCCAGAACATATTCTCCTCCACCACGTCACCCATAAAGGGCTGGCAGTAGGTGCGGTTCAGCGCATGGATGGGCGAGGAGATGATGACGACGTAATCATCCAGATCATTGCCCACATATTTCTCCAGGAAGGTGTGCGGGGTCAGGTTCCGGTCGCAGTGGTAGTGCTCATCCTTGTCGGTATACTCAAAGTCAAAGCTCCTGGGAGGCTGGCCGTAGAGGATGCACAGGGCGTTGTAGATCTCCGCCAGCATCTCCTCGCGGCGGGCGGCCGTGTCCTTTCCCTCTTTTGCCATGGCCCGCAGTTCCAGCGCATCCTCCCGCAGCTTGCGGTTCAGGATGGGCAGATACTTGGCTGTACCGGTGGAGTGGACTGTCTCCGGCATGACCCAGGAGGGCACCACGCCGTACTTTTTGATCAGGCTGATGGCCATATCCCACTGGCCGCCGTCGGGCAGCGGGTTGCCCAGCAGGGTGTAGGTCTCACGGTCGGTCAGGTCCTGATCCGCAAAGTGGAGGATGTTCTCAAGGAAGAGATTTGCCTTTTCCAGCTTATCGTAGAACGCCAGATAGGTGGGAGAGAAGGAGAAATCCTCCAGATCGCACTTGGCGATCACCCGCTGGCGCAGGACGTTCAAGGTGGAGAACATCCAGCAGCGGCCGCTCTGCTTCTGGTTGGTGATGTTATTGGTCTTGACCAGCACAGAGAAGTCCATCCGCAGCTTGGCAGCGGCGGCGGGCACAAAGGCCGCGTCCGGCAGAGCCGTGCGGGAAACTGCATTGGACATCACATTCAGCTCCGGGCGGGCAGCATAGCCCTGCTCAAAGCGTTCCAGCATCCGGGCATCAATGGGAGTAACACGATTCATTTGATTCACGCTTTCTTTCTGAAAAGATCAATCCTTGAAATATGCATTCTGCACGGCCAGCAGGACACCGGCACGGCTTGCGGCAAAGTTCAGGCCGCCCTGCAGGTAACAGGTGTAAGGCTCACGCAGGGGGCCGTCGCAGGAGAGCTCGATGGTGCTGCCCTGGGTAAAGCTGCCGCTTGCCATGATGACCTCATCGGTATAGCCCGGTTCCGGAGAGGGTTCCGGTGCGGCATAGCTGTCCACGGGGCTGGCGGCCTGAATGCCGCGGCAGAAGCCGATGAGGGCATCGGCGGTATCGGCATCGAAGCAGGTCACGATATCGTTGTGGTCCTCACAGTAGCGCGGGATGGGCTTTTTGCCCACCAGCTCCAGCAGGCACTGGGCATAGATGGCGGTCTTGATGGCCTCACACACCACGCCGGGGGCATAGTAGAAGCCAAGATACATATCACGGGGCGTTTCCAGCGTACAGCCCAGATCCTTGCCCAGACCGGGGGCGTTCAGGCGGTAGGCACACAGCTCCACCAGATCCTTCCGGCCAGCGATATAGCCGCCGGTGGGGGCAATGCCGCCGCCCGGGTTCTTGATGAGACTGCCCACCACAAGGTCCGCACCTGCCTGGCAGGGCTCCTTCATCTGGGTGAACTCACCATAGCAGTTGTCCACAAAGATGATGATCTCAGGGTTGGCGGCACGGGCCGTGTCGGCGATCTTCTGAATGGTATCCAGATCAAAGGCATTGCGCTGCAGGTAGCCGCGGCTGCGCTGGATATGGCAGACCTTTGCTCCCGGGGCCTTTTGAGCGATCAGCGCGTAATCCGGGGTGAAGTCGGCCTTGAGGGGGGCTTCGTCGTACCGGATGCCGTAGTCCATCAGGGTACCGGTGCCCTTGCCCTTGCCGTCCAGACCGATCACGCCCTCCAGCGTATCGTAGGGGCGGCCGGTAGCGGCCAGCAGGGTATCCCCTGCCCGCAGCAGGCCGAACAGGGCCACCGCCAGCGTATGGGTGCCGCTCTGGAACTGACTGCGAACAAGGGCATCCTCCGCGCCCATCACCTCGGCAAAGATCTGCTCGAGCTTGGCGCGGCCGGTATCCCACAGGCCGTAGCCGGTGGTGCCCAGCATATCGGTGGAGGACATCTGGGTATCGGCAAAGGCCTTGAGCATTTTCAGCTGGTTGTAGTCCCGGATCTCCTCCATGTGACGGAAATAGGGCTGGCAGAGTTCCATGGCTTTTTCGTCCAGCGCCAGGACTTCGGGTTTGTAATCAAAAAAGTGGTTCAGCATTGACATTTTGGTTCCTTAATCTTTTTGTAAGTTTATGCTATGATGACCTGTCGGCAGCTTTCTCCTCGGACACGAGTTCGGATTGCGGCTCCCAGCATCCGCTGCGCATTGCTTGCGTCTTGCTGGCCGCGGCCCCAACAACAGCTTCCTGCATCCGCCACTGGCGGCGGTCGCTGTCGTTGCAGGCCATTCCATCGCCCGCCCTATTGCCTGCGGCAACAGGGTCCCACCCCAGCGGACGGTCCTCAGAGAAACTCCCGACGTGTCAGACTGTGGCTTCGTACCGGGCATACTCTCCCAGCTTTTCAAAGCCGAGGCGGGTATAAAAGTGCACCCGTTCCGGGGAGCAGAGGCAAAGGGGCTGCAGGCCCTGCGCCGAGAGGGTGTTGGCCAGCCGGACGATAAGCCGCCCGCCGATGCCGCGCCCCCGCAGTGGCTCCACAGTCTCGCCGCAGGCCATGTAAGCCTGCTCCGTTCCAATGGCGTAAGCGCCCACGGTGCAGGCAAGCTCCCCGCCCTGTTCCAGAGCCCAGACCACAGCCCTGCCGCGGGCGCGCTTTGAGCAGAGCTCAGAGTAAAAGTCATCCCGCCGCGTGGGGCGGTCCGGAAACAGCATCTGTGCAACGGGGCCCGCCGGGGGCTCCGGGTCAAAATGCAGGGAGGCCCAGAGCGTTTCTTCCACAGCGGGTTCCGGCAGCTGCTTTCCGGGTGCCAGGCCAAAGACAAAAAGGGACTTTACCCGGGCCCAGCCGGTGGGCGGCGGGCACTCGGCTTCGTCCAGGATGACCGCCTTACAGCCGCAGAAATGCAGGAAGCTGGCCAGTTCGTCCGGGTTGGCGTGGCCCGCCAGCCAGGCGGTACTGCCGCCCACATCCAGCGCCAGCGTTGGCCCGACGAAGAACCGGCCCGGCTGGCTTTTGCCGAAGAGCGCCAGCGCCTGCGGCATCGTGACCCCAAGGCAGAGCTTTCCGCGGCAGGCACTGCGGAACCGCTGCCTCTGGCGGGGCGTTCTGACCTGCGTGATCATTTCAGTGCGTTGACGATGTTCTTGAACTCGCGGCCGCGCACCTCAAAGTTGGGGTAGAGGTCGAAGGAGGCGCTGGCGGGAGACAGGATGATGATATCGCCGGGCTTTGCGGCGGCACGGGCCAGCTCCACAGCGTGCTGCATATTGTCCGCGTGTTGGATGGGCAGTGCGGCCTCGTTGAAGCCGGGGTCTTCCCGCAGGGCCTTTTCAATGCGGGGGCCGGTGGCACCCATCAGCACCAGATCCTTGACGTGGGCCACGATCTCGGGGGCCAGCGGCTCATAGGGGATGTGCTTATCGTAGCCGCCCGCAATGAGGATGACCTTCTGGTCAAAGCTGCGCAGGCCCGCAATGGTACGGGTTGGGCTGGTGCCGATGGAATCGTTGTAGTAGAGCACACCGTCCAGCGTGCGCACCGGCTCAATGCGGTGTTCCACGCCGGTAAAGGTGCTGCCCACCTTCTGGATGGCCTCTACGGGCACCTCTCCCCAGACTGCGGCGGCAGCGGCCAGCAGATTCTCGATGTTGTGCAGGCCCCGCAGCTTGATGTCCTTCTGGGCCAGGAAGGGCGTTACCACGCCGTCCTCGGCCATGCAGAGCATGTTGTCCTCTTTGCGCAGGAATGCACCGTTGTCGGTATCGTGCAGGCGGGTGAACCAGACCTGCCTGCCCTTGCAGTCCTTCTGCATGGAGCGGCTGATCTCGTTCTCGTAGCCCAGCACGGCACGGCAGGGCGGGTTCTGGTAGAGCAGGATGTTGCGTTTTGCGTCGATGTACTCCTGCATATCCTTATGGTGATCGAGGTGGTTGGGGGTGACGTTGGTCACCACCGCGATCTTCGGGCTCTGGTGCATGCTGATGAGCTGGAAGCTGGACAGCTCCACCACAGCCACATCCTCCGGCCGGACCTCAGGCAGCATGGGCAGCAGGGCCGCACCGATGTTGCCGCCCAGATGTACTTTGCGGCCTGCGGCCTCGTAGAACTTGGAGATGAGGGTGGTGGTGGTAGTCTTGCCGTCAGAGCCGGTCACGGCCACGATCTCGCAGGGGCAGAAATCGAAGAAAAGCTCGACCTCGCTGGTAACCATGGTGCCCGCCGCCATGGCATCCTGCAGGGGCTTTTCAAAGTAGCCCACAAAGCCGGGGGTGCGCATGATGATATCCTGGCCCTTGAAGCCGTCCAGATAGTGTTCGCCCAGGCTCAGGTCAATGCCCAGTTCCCGGATGGTAGCGGCATAATCGCCAAACTCCTCCACGCTCTTTTTCTGGTCGCACAGGGTCACATGGGCCCCCAGTTCCACAAACTCCTTGATAAGGGTCTTGTGGCTGACACCGGCACCGATGAACGCCACCTTTTTGCCCCGGATGAGTTCTGCAAGCTTCTGCTGATCTTTCTGCATAAAGAAAGAACCTCCTCTATGAAAATTCAGGCTGAAATTGATTCACTGCTCCATTTTACACCTTTTCCAGCCAATTGGCAACGCCAAACCTTGTTCTGGCCCCGGATGCACCGAAATCCTATCTGAATTCACAAAATGTCGATTGTCTTTTCCGACCGTTTCCGCTATACTTTAATTGCATCATTTTACAAGGAGCGCATTTTCTTGAAACATTCCCTGATCCGCTTTTCCGCAGTGGTGCTGACCATTGCGTTTGTTTTTGCCCTGACCGGCTGTGGTTCGGGCTCTAACAGCTTCACCTGGTTCGTGGACAGCATCCCGGCCAACCTTGACCCGCAGGTGGCCTCGGCTTCTGCGGATGTCATCGCCTGTGAGAACCTGTACAGCGGCCTTGTCCGCAAAGATCCCAGCGGCAAATATGAGCCTGCCCTCTGCGAACGGTGGGAGAAGTCCTCCGATGGCCTCACCTACACCTTCTACCTCAAGGACGGCCTGACTTACACCGCCGCCAAGGGCAACGCCACCGACTACGCCATCACCGCCGAGGATTTTGTGTTCGCTTTCCGGCGCTTGTTCCGGGCGGAGACCAACTCCCCCTACGCGGTGGAGTTTGCGGCCCTTGAAAACAGCGCCGCCGTGCTGGCCGGGCAGATGCCCGAGAGCGCGCTGGGAGTCACGGCCTCCGGGCCGCTGACGCTGGTGTTCCACCTGAGCAGTGCCGATGACAACTTCCTCGAGAAGCTCACCCTGCCCGGTGCCATGCCCTGCGATGAGGAATTTTTCAATTCCACCCGGGGCACCTACGGTCTGAATGCCTCGTCCACCCTTTCCAGCGGCAGCTTCTACATCTACAACTGGACAGCCAGCGGCCTGTTCCTGCGGCGTGCCCCCTCGGGCAGCCTCATCGACAGCCTGCGGCTGGTGCAGAACACCAACAGCGCCGGGCAGTCCGCCGCAGAGCTGATTGCCAACGAGAAGTGCTCTGCCGCCCCGGACGACACCGCCGCGCCCACCACCCTGACTTCCCTCTCCTACTCCGATACCACATGGAGCCTGCTGTTCAACTGCAGCAGCGTGTTTGCTTCCACCGAGCTGCGGCAGGCACTGGCCTCCGCCGCGCGGGGTGCAGCCGAGGTGCCGGACGGCGGGCTCTATGCCGCCGCCAACGGTCTGGTACCGGACGGCCTGACTGTGGACGGCATGAACTACCGGGATACCGCCGGGGATGTGACTCCCGCCGCGGTGGATGCCCGGGCGCTCTACCTCACGGCACGGCAGACGCTGACCACCTCCGACTTCAACAAGGTCAGCCTGATGGTGCCTGCCGGTTCCGGCGTGACCAGCGCCGCTGAGGAGATCAATGGCGTGTGGCAAAAGGAGTTTTCTCTCTTCTTCTCCGTAGAGGAAGTGGACGAGGAGACCTTTGCGAAACGGCTGGCCGAGGGGGACTACACCATCGCCTTGGCCCCCATCAGCGCCGAGGGCGGCAGTGTGTACAACATGCTGAACCAGTTCACCGCAGCGGGCGGCGGCCTGACCGGCTATGCAGATTCTCTGTATGCCACCCAGCTGCAGGCCAGCACCCAGGCCACCGGAAGCTCCCGCTGCAGCCTGCTGGGCGATTGTGAGCGCCAGCTGCTCAGCGATGCCGTGGCGGTCCCTCTGTTTGCCCAGCAGAAGCGCCTGCTGATCGCACCCGGTATCCAGAACCTCATCTTTGACCCCTTTGGCCCGGTGCTGGATCTGACCTATACCACAAAAGAATGATGTGCCACAAAAAATACCGGAGCAGCCGCCTGCCCCGGTATTTTTCTTATCCCTTTTTGATGCCGAACAGCCTGCGCAGAACGCCGCGCAGACACTTCGGGCTTTTGATAACGACCACCTGCATCGCTCTCCCGCCTTTCGTGGTGTGATACCACAATATAAGCGGCAGGACGGCAAAGTGTGCGGCTCAGGCCTTGTTCCCGGTCAGGATCGGTGTATCCGGCACCGTTTCCACGACCACCAGCGCCCCCTTGCGGGTGGAGATGGTGATGCAGTCTGAGCCTTCGGCATACTCATTGCTGACTCCCAGCGGATAACCGGCCACCAGCACATCATCGGTGAGCTCATAGTAGGAACCGTGCTCACACACGCCCTCCGCCCTGCCCTCCATGGGGAAAGCGGAGAAGTAGAAGAACTCCTCCTTCGGATAGGCGCGGGTTTCGCCGGAGCGGACAAAGGTGATGCGGCTGCGCTCATCCTGAAGCGTTGCCCGCACCCCCCGTTCTTCCAGCCCAAGGCCGGTGGCAAGATTCGAGAGGGTATGCTCGATCCGCCTGCCGCCCAGCGCCCCCAGAAGAAGCACCTCAGTAAAGCCCTTCTCACTGGCAAGCTTGGCGGCATATTCGGTGTCGGTGTCGTCCTTGACGTGAGGCAGGACGATGATATCGTCGTTCTGCTGCACCGGACAGGGAGCGGTATCGAAGTCTCCCAGGATGATATTGGGCTTGCAGCCCAGCGGCGCGCAGTTGCGATAGCCTGCATCACAGGCGATGATGAAGTCATCGGGGCGGAGCAGACGCTTCAGCTCCGGCGAGACCGGGCAGGCCGAGAGGATCACGCAGCGCATCACATTCCCCTCCTCTGCCAGTCCTTGACATCCTTGACTTCCTCATACATGGCACAGTAGCTGTCGTACCGGGTCCGGGAGAGCTTTCCCTCGGCCAGAGCGGCACGGATAGCACAGCCCTTTTCTGTGCGGTGGGAGCAGCCCGTGAACTGACACTGCCCAAGGTAGGGTCCGAACTCCGGGAAGGCATGCTCCAGATTCTCCTTGGGGATGAACCCGGCGCGGTTGGCTTCCAGGCTGGCAAAACCGGGGGTATCCGCAATGCGGCCCCCAAAGGCCTCAAAGATGGTCACCTCGCGGGTGGTATGGCGGCCGCGCCCCAGCTTCTGGCTGATGGCGCTGGTCTCCCGCTCGGCCTGAGGCAGCAGGGTGTTCAGCAGGGTCGATTTGCCTACACCGGAGTTGCCGCAGAAGGCGCAGAGCCGCCCGCTGATCCACTGCCTGACCTCGTCCAGCCCTTCCCCGCTGTCGTAGCGGATGGCAATGAAGGGCAGAGTGGATCTTTCATAGGCGCTGCGCAGGAACTCCACCTCGCCGAGATCAGCCTTGGTGCAGACGATGACGGGCTGCACCCCCTTGTCCACGGCGATGGCCGAGAGCTTGTCCAGCACCAGTGTGCTGGGGGTGGGCTGGGTGGTGCTGGCCACAAGGAACAGCACATCCAGATTGGCCACAGGCGGCCGGACAAACACGTTTTTGCGGGGTGCGATCTCGGCAATGACTGCCGCGCCGTTCTCTGTCTCCAGCGTCACCTCATCGCCCGCCACGGGGGTGATCTTCTGTTTGCGGAAGATGCCCCGGGGCTTGCACTCGATCACACCCTCTTCGGTCTTGACGTAGTAAAATCCGCCAATTCCTTTTACGATATATCCCTTCATCCGTTCCTCCCTCAGGACAGCAGCGCGCTCCACCAGTCGCCCAGGCCAGTACCCTCGCTGCTGGAAGAATCGCCGCTGCTGGAAGAGCTGCCCCCGATCAGGCCGCTCCACCAATCGCTGGAGGAGCTGCCCGGCTGTTCAGCCGGGGTCTCAGGCACCGGCTCGGGGCCTGCGCTCACGGTAATGCTGACACGGCTGTTCACCTTGACGGTAGATCCTGCCGCCGGGCTCTGGCCGATGATGGTACCTGCGGGCTGGTCGCTGTACTGCTCGGTGGTGCTGCCAAGGCCCAGCTTGTTCTGCACCAGCACGGAGCGGGCATCGTTCACGCTCTTGAGACCGGTCAGGGCAGGCACCTTGGCCGTGGTGTTGACCTGCGGGCGGCTGACATAGACCACCACCGTAGAGCCTGCAGCCACCTGACTGCCCGCAGCAGGTTCGGTGCGGATGATGGAGCCTGCGGCCACGCTGGGTTCCACCGCCTGGGTGATCAGAACAGAGACCCCCAGATCCTTGAGCTGCTGCTCACCATCTGCCTGCACATAGTTGGAGACATCCGGCACGGTGACATACTGGATGCCCAGGCTGACGGTCAGGGTCACGCTCTGGCCCTCGCGGACGGTACGGCCCGCCACCGGGGACTGCCGGTAGACGTAACCGGCGGCGTAATCGTTGCTGTAAGCCTGCTCCCAGTTGATGACGATCTGGCCGGATGCCACCTGCTGGGAAGCGTTGACCTCATCCTGGGTCATGCCGCTGTAATCTGCCAGCACCACATCGGCCTTTTCCCCCATCAGGGAGCTGGAATCATTCAGGATCATCCAGCACAGGGCCGCGCAGGCCAGTGCAAAGGCCACGGTGATGCCAAACAGCACCGGCAGGAACACGGTGCGCTTTTTCTTTTTTCTGCCTTTTGCCGGGGCACTGCCGCGCTCCGGACGGGATTCTTTTCTGGGCATAGGGGGTTCCACCACCTTTTCAGGAATTTCATCGGGGAGATAGGTGTAGTTGAACACGATGGCCGGGTTCTCTACATAGGCGTTGAGGGCTTCCAGCATCTCAGCGGCGCTTTTATAGCGGTTTTCGGGCCGCTTTGCCATGGCGCGCTCGGTGATCTCCACCAGCCCCACCGGCACCCAGGGAGCCAGTTCCCGCAGGCTCCTGGGCTGATCCGAGATCTGCTTGATGGCCACCTCCACCACGTCATCGGCATCGAAGGGCAGATGACCCGAGAGCATCTCGTACATCATCACGCCCACCGAATAGAGGTCGCTGGTGAAGTCGGTCTCATCGCCCTTGGCCTGCTCCGGGCTGATATAGTGGACGCTGCCCATGGCCTTGCCGCCCGAGAGCTGGTTCTCGGCCCGGGAGATGCGGGCAATGCCGAAATCCATCATCCGCAGCTGGCCGTTGTCCAGCAGCATGATGTTCTGGGGCTTGATGTCCCGGTGCACCACGCCGTTGTGGTGGGCATGGTCCAGCGCTTTCAGGATCTGGGAGATAAAGTGGACGGTCTCCCGGCTGGTCAGCTTGCCGCCCCGCTCGTTCAGATACTCGCGCAGGGTCATACCGTCCACATATTCCATGACGATATACTGCAGATGGTCGCTCACCGAGACATCATACACCTTGACGATGTTGGGGTGGTTGAGCAGCGAGATGGCCTTGGACTCGTTCTTGAAACGGCGCACAAGGTCAGGGTCGTGCATGAGCTCCTGCCGCAGCACCTTAACGGCCACGACCGTGCCCTCCGGCACCGGGCCGCCCGGCCCCACAACGGCCTTGTAGACATTGGCCATGCCGCCGGTGCCGATGAGCTCCCGCACCGTGTACAGACCATCCAGCGTTTTGCCGATCAGGTTATCCATGGTGCACCTCCGTAGGTTCCACAGCCAGCAGCAGGGCGGTGATGTTGTCGGAGCCGCCGTTCTTGTTGGCGGCATCCACCAGCCTGTCGGGCAGGTCGTAGAACGGGCCCTGCGCCAGCAGCTGCTCCATCTGCTCCACCGGCACCATGTTGGTCAGGCCGTCCGAGCAGAGCAGCAGCAGATCCTTTGCCTGCAGCTGCACCGAAGTAACCTCCGGCTCCAGCCGGTAATCCACGCCCAGCGCCCTGGTGATGATGTTCTTCTGGGGATGATGCTCGGCCTCCTCCTCCGTGATGGTGCCGCAGTCCACCAGCTCCTGCACATAGGAGTGGTCGTGGGTGAGCTGGGTCAGTTTACCGCCCCGGCAGAGGTAGGCGCGGGAATCGCCCGCGTGGCAGAGGGTGGCTTCCCCGCCCCGCACCAGTGCGCAGACCGCCGTGGTGCCCATGCCGGCCAGCGATTCCTCGTGGGCAGCTTTGTTGAACACATAGCGGTTGGCACTGATGAGGGCCTTTTTCAAAAAAGTGCCCTCCTGCCCTGCTCCGCACTGGGCGTACTGCTCCTGAAACACCTGTTCGATGACATTGCAGGCCCCCTGTGAGGCCTCGCGGCCGCCTTTGGCACCGCCCATACCATCACACACCAGTGCCCAGACAGCACCGCCAGGCAGCTCCCCGGCACGGTAATCATCCTGATTTTCCTGCCGGACGCGGCCCACATCCGTTTTTCCTGCTAGTTTCATAGGCTTCTCCTCTTGCGATTTACGCCTTACCATTCATTTCGTCCCGGCGCAGCTGGCCGCAGGCGGCGCTGATCTCGCTGCCAAGACGGCGGCGTACCGTGGCGTTGACCCCCAGGCTCTCCAGCTTTTTCTGGAAGCGCTGGACATTGGCGGCATCGGTAGCCGAGTAGGGGCTTCCGTCCACCGGGTTGATGGGAATGAGGTTCACATGAGCACCCATGCCCCGGATGAGGTCGGCCAGCTGTCTGGCACAGGCATCGGAATCATTGACACCGCGCACCATCGAATACTCAAAGCTGACCCGGCGGCCCGTGGTCTCCTGATAGCGACGGACGGCGGGCATCAGCACCTCCACGGGGTAGGCATCATTGACCGGCATCATGCCGCTGCGGATCTCGTTGTTGGGGGCGTGCAGGGAGACCGAAAGGGTCAGCTGCAGCTTTTTCTCGGCCAGCTGGTCGATTTTGGGCACCAGACCGCAGGTGGAAAGGCTGATGTTGCGCATTCCGATGTTCACGCCCTCCGGGGAGGAGATGTTCTCAAGGAAGCGCATGACCTCGTCAAAATTATCCAGCGGTTCCCCGATGCCCATGAGGACGATGTGGGAGATGCGCTCCCCGATGTCCTTCTGGGCGGTATAGATCTCAGAGCAGATCTCACCGGCTTCCAGGTTGCGCACCCGGCCTGCCTGGGTGGAGGCACAGAAGCGGCAGCCCATCCGGCAGCCCACCTGAGTGGAGACGCAGACTGTGTTGCCGTAGTGGTAGCGCATGACAACGGTCTCGATGCAGTTGCCGTCGGCCATCCGCAGCAGATATTTCACGGTGCCGTCCTTGGCTTCCTGCCGGCGCTCGATCTTGGGGGCGGCAATGTAAAACTGCTCTTCCAGCTTTGCCAGCAGGGTCTTGGGCTGGTCGGTCATGGCAGAAAACTCGGTGACCAGCTTCTGGTGCACCCAGTGGAAGATCTGCTTTGCCCGGAAGCCCGGCTGACCCATGGCTTTCAGCGCAGCGGTCAGCTCGGCCAGCGTCAGGGAAGAGATACAGCGTTTTTGTTCCATGGTATTCTCCTATGAATCAATACGAACCGGACGGCGGGTTCATTGCGTTTTCTGCATGGCGCAGAGGAAAAAGCCGTCCATCCCGGTGCGGGTGGGCACCGAGAGCGCCCCGTGCTCCCCCACTGTCATTCCGTCAGGGAACGCCACAGCGGGCCGGACCACCCGGAACTCCGGGTGACGGGCAAGGAATGCCGCCACCTGCTCCTCGTTCTCGGCGGGGTCGATGGTACAGGTGGAGTAGACCAGCCGCCCGCCCGCTTTCAGCAGAGCGGCTGCTGTGTCCAGAATGGACGACTGGGTGGCCAATAATTCATCGTGGCGTGCTTTTTCCAGCGTCTTATAGCGGATATCCGGCTTTTTTGCCAGAATGCCCAGGCCGCTGCAGGGGGCATCCACCAGAATGCGGTCTGCGGCGGGCAGCTTTGGGTTGGGGCGGGTGGCATCATTGCAGAGGGCGGTGACATGGGCAAAGCCCATCCGTTCCACAGCGCTCCGGATGAGCCCGACCCGGTGCTCTGCCACATCGCAGCTGTACAGTGCGCCCTGCCCCTGCATCTCCTCGGCCAGCAGCAGCGTTTTACCGCCGGGTGCCGCACAGAGGTCGATCACGGTATCGCCGGGCTTTGCCTCCACACAGAGGGCTGCCAGCTGGCTGGCCTGCCCCTCCACATGGAAACAGCCCTCCTTGAAGAGCGGGTGCTCCGCCGGGCTGCCCTCAAACTTTGCCAGCACGCTGCCGGGCACAAGGCCGGGCTGCGCGCTCTTCACGCCGCTTTCCAGCAGTTTTTCACAGAGGGCCGCGGCATCCATTTTCAGGCAGTTGGCCCGCAGGCTGGTGCAGCCGCCGTCGGCGGTGTGGGTCAGGATGCCCAGCGCTTCTTCGGGGTAATGGGTGCGCAGAAACTCTGCCACATCCTGCCCCGCAGAGCCCAGCACCATGAGGCGCTGGGTCTCGTTCCGGAAGCGGGCAGTTTCCAGATCATAATTGCAGGCCTTGCGCAGGACGGCATTGACCAGCCCGGACGCACTCGCCTTTTTGAAGGTGCGGGTCAGCTTGACGGCCTCGTTCACCGCCGCCGACACCGGCACCTGCATATAGCGGGCCTGCGCCAGTGCGGCCCGCAGGATCTCGCGCACCTGCGGGTCCAGCCTGGCAAGGCCCTTGGGCAGGAACTGTTCCAGAATGAAATCCAGCGTGCCCTGATGTTCCAGCACGGTGTAGAAGATGGCACCGGCAAAGGCCTTATCCCGGCCCTCCAGTTTCTGACGGCGGAGTTCGGCATCCAGCACAAGGTTCGAGAAGCCGTCCTGCTCCTGCCGGACCAGTGCAGCCACTGCCGCTGCCCGTGGATTGGCCGCCATCAGAGGGTATCCCCCGCTTTGAGGCGCAGACCAGCCGCAAAAGAGGTGCCATCCATCGGCTTTTTGCCCTCAGGCACCACATGAAGCAGCTGGACCGCGCCATCGGCACAGGCCACCGTCAGGGGCTTTGTGGAAAGCACCGTGCCGGGAGCCTCACCGTTGGAGGCAGCCACGCGGCACTCGGTCACCTTGACCTTTTTGCCGCCTGCGGTCACGAACCAGGCCATGGGCCAGGGGTTCATGCCGCGCACCCAGTTGTGGATGTGCGCAGCAGTATCGGTCAGCCTGAACTCTGCCAGCTCCTTGTCCAGCATGGGGGCCAGGGTGGCGTTCTCATGCTGCTGGGGCTGGGGCTTGAGGGTGCCAGCTTCCATGGCGGGCACCGCCTCACAGAGGACGCGGGCACCCACGGCGGTGACCCGGTCGAACAGCTCGCCGCTGGTCTCCTCCGGGCCGATGGCGATCTTCTCGCAGACCAGCACATCGCCGGTGTCCAGCCCCTCGTCCATCTGCATGATGGAAACGCCGGTCTCGGTGTCGCCGTTCAGAACAGCCCACTGCACGGGGGCGCTGCCGCGGTACTTGGGCAGCAGGGACACATGCAGGTTGATGCAGCCATACTTCGGAGCTTCCAGCACGGATTTAGGCAGGATGCAGCCGTAGGCCACCACCACGATGAGGTCAGGGGCCAGCGCCTGGATGTTGGCATCCTCGCTGCCGTCCCGCAGGGTGCGGGGCTGGAACACGGGAGTCCCATGCTCCAGAGCAACTTCCTTGACCGGGGGCGCGGTGAGTACCTGCTTGCGGCCCACCGGCTTATCCCGCCGGGTGTACACGCCGCAGATCTCGTGACCGGCGGCATACAGGGCCTTCAGGCACTCCGCGGCGATATCCGGGGTTCCCATGAACAGAATGCGCATCAGTTGTTTCCTTTCGCTTCACGGGCAGCCTTTTTGCCCTCCTCGGTGTCCTCGTAGAAATACTCGCCGGACTCCATGATGGTAATGCCGTCCAGATGGTCATTCTCGTGCTGGATGCAGCGGGCCAGCAAGTTCTCGGCCTCCAGCTCGAACCAGTTGCCGTTGCGGTCCTGTGCACGCACCTTGACGGCAACGGGACGGGTCACGGCACCGTTGTGACCGGGGAAGGACAGGCAGCCCTCGTAGGCGGTCTCCTCATCCTCAGAAACAGCCAGGATCTCGGGGTTGACGAAGTCGATGAACTTGTACTCATAATCCTCGGGGATCTCCTCGGGGGCATCGGTGGTGTCCCACACCACGAACACGCGGCGCAGCATACCCACCTGAGGGCCTGCCAGACCCACGCCGTCGGCGGCGATCATCGTCTCCCGCATGTCATCCAGCAGGGTGGCAAGGCGGTCGTCAAAGTTGGTCACGGGGCGGCAGACCTTGTTCAGGATGGGGTCGCCCTCTTTTACGATATTGCGGATAGCCATAATGGTACCTCCAAAATTTGTTGTGTTGTATCAGATATCCCCGTCCGAGTGCAGATCGACCACAACGGTGGCCTTGCCGGGCAGTTTTTCCTGCTCGTAGAGGGTCAGCGTTTCCCGGATGAGGTTCCGGAAACGGCGGTCGTTGCGGCACTTGACGGTGAGTTTATAGCGGTAGGAATCGTTGATCTTTTCAATGCTGCCGGGGGTGGGGCCCAGCACCCGCAGGGGCAGGTCGGGCTGTTTGGCCGCCTGCCGGCCCAGCAGGGCCGCAAAGCGGGCGGAAGCCCGGGCCACCTCGCTCTCCTTTGGCCCGGCAAAGCCCACAACACAGAGCCCGCAGAAGGGCGGATAAAGCCCCAGCTTCCGGTAGGCGATCTCCTGCTCGAAGAACGCGTCGTAGTCCTGCGCGGCGGCAAGGTTGAGCACCGGGTTGTCCGGGTCGGTGGTCTGGATAATGGCAAAGCCGGGGTCTTTTGCCCGGCCGCTCCGGCCCACCACCTGCGTGACGAGGCTGAACACGGTCTCATAGGCCCGGAAGCCCTGGGCGAACAGGAGCGAATCGATGCCCAGCACGCCCACCAGCGTCACATCCTCGAAATCCAGCCCCTTGGCCACCATCTGGGTGCCCACCATGATGTCATATTCATGCCGGGCAAACTTTGCCAGCAGCTTTTCATGGGCATCCTTGGCGGCGGTGGTATCCTGATCCATCCGCAGGATGCGGGCCTCCGGAAAGAGCTTCGCCAGCTCCTCCTCGGCCTTCTGGGTGCCAAAGCCCCGGTACTGCAGTTTTCCGCCGCAGGCGGGGCATCTGGCAGGGGGCGGGTCCAGCTGGCTGCCGCAGTAATGGCAGAGCAGCTTGTGGGCCGATTTGTGGTAGACCATGGGCACGCTGCACTTCTGGCACTTGAGCACCTCGCGGCAGTCCTCGCACTGGGCCACGGTCTGGTAACCCCGGCGGTTGAGCAGCAGGATGGTCTGCTTGCCTGCCTCAAGGTTGTGCCGGATGGCATCCTCCATGGCAAGGCTGATCTCCCGGGGGTTTCCGGAGGCAAGCTCAGCCCGCATATCCACGATCTGGACTTTGGGCAGCGGGTTGCCGCCATAGCGTTTGGTCAGGCGCACCAGCTGGGTGCGGCCATGCTGGGCGGCATAATAGCTCTCGGTGCTGGGGGTGGCGCTGGCCAGCAGGAGCAGGGCCCCGTTCTCCGCCGCGCGCTGCCGGGCCACCTCGTGGGCCGAGTAGCGGGGCGCGGATTCGGAACGGTAGGTGTGCTCCTGCTCCTCATCAATGATGACAAGGCCGATGTTTTCCAGCGGGGAGAAGATCGCGCTGCGGGTGCCCACCACGATATCCGCGCCGCCGTCCTGGATCATCTGCCATTGGAGCAGGCGCTCGGTATGGTTGAGGGCGGAATGCTGCACGGCCACCCGCTTGCCAAACTGGCTTTTCAGCCGCAGGATCATCTGAGGGGTCAGGCTGATCTCAGGCACCAGCACCAGCGCCCGGCGGCCCATCTGCAGGCAGTGCTCGATGAGCTTCAGGAACACCAGCGTTTTGCCGCTGCCGGTCACGCCGTAGAGCAAGGCCGAGTGCGGGGCTGCATCCTCCAGCCCGGGCAGCAGCGCGTCATAGGCGGCCTGCTGCTCCTCCGTGAGAAGGATGGGCTCGTTCTTCAGTGGGATGGAAGAATACAGGTCGATGGATTTGTTCACCTTGCTGCATTCCAGCACGCCCTTGGCGCAGAGGTTGTCCAGCACTGCCCGGCTGATGCCCTTTTCCTCCAATGCAGACAGGGTGCGCTCTCCCCCGGCCAGCAGGGCCACTGCAGCCAGCTGCTTGGCGGTCGGTCTGGGCTTTGGGGGCAGCGTGCCCACCAGCTTATAGGCATTTTCCGTGTGGCGGACGAGCTGCTTTTGAAGCACCGGGGTCACGCCGTCCTCCGCCACGGTGGGCTTGTACTGCGCGCCGTAGGGGATGACTGCCTTGACGGCCTCGTAGTAGGTGCAGAAGGTGCGCTCCTTCAAAAAGTGCACCAGCCGCAGCAGCTCCGGGGTGAGGCAGGCAGAGGCCGGGGCCACATCGAACAGGAACTTGAGCTTTGCGCTCTCCGGTTCGGCATCGCAGGCCAGCACCACACCCATCCGGGCACGGCTCCCCCGCCCGAAGGGCACCAGCACCATGCTGCCCAGCCGGACGGTATCCTGCTGGTCGGGCATGACGGCATAGGTATAGAGTTTGTCAAAATGAAAGGTCGCGTTGCTCACTGCAACGCCTACCGTTTTTGGCATTCAGGCAGCTCCTTCAAAGCGATTTAGCGGGTCAGGCCCGCACGCTGGCAGATGACATCATAGAGTCTGGCGGCGCAGGCATCCACCTCGTCGTTGACCAGCTTGAGGGTGAATTTATCCTGCTGGGCCAGCTCATTGCGGGCGATCTCCAGGCGCTCCTGGATGCTCTCCTCGGTCTCGGTGCCGCGGCCGCGCAGGCGGCGCTCCAGCTCCTGGGTGGAGGGAGGCAGCAGGAAGATGGTGGTGGCACCGGGATACATGCGGCGGATATTGGCCGCACCATGCACATCGATGACCATGACCACCAGCTTGCCCGCGTTCAGCCGCTTGTTGACCTCTTCCTTCAGGGTGCCGTAGTAGTTGCCGTTGAAGAAGTTGTGCTCCACGACCTCATCCTGATCGATGAGCTGCTGGAACTGCTCCTTGGTGCGGTAGTAGTAGTCTACCCCTTCCTGCTCCCCGGGGCGGGGGGAACGGGTGGTGGCAGAAACCGTTTTTTCGATCTCGGGGTGGGCCTTGCGCAAAGCGCTCACCACACTGTCCTTTCCGGTACCGGCGGCACCGGAAACGACAAACAGATATTTTTCATTTTCCATGGTCTTACTGCTCCTCTTCTGTCACTGTTTTGCCCTCGGCCTGACCGGCGGCACGGCTGGCCACCGTTTCGGGCTGAAGGGCTGAAAGGACAACGTGGTCGGAGTCCATGATGAGGACGGCGCGGGTGCTGCGGCCATAGGACGCATCAATGAGCATCCCCCGCTCCCGCGCTTCCTTGACCAGACGCTTGACCGGGGCAGAATCGGGGCTGACCACAGCCACCACCCGGCCCGCGCTGACCAGATTGCCAAAGCCGATGTTGATCAGTTTCATCTTTTCCTCCGAACCATCTGAATCTCAGGGTTTACTCCAGATTCTGGATCTGCTCACGGATCTTTTCGATCTCCGCCTTCATATCCACCACGATGCGGGTGATATCCAGATCCTGACACTTGGAACCAATGGTATTGGTCTCACGGTTCAGCTCCTGGGTCAGGAAATCCAGCTTGCGGCCCACGGGCTCGTCCAGCTCCAGAATGGAGCGGTACTGGGCGATGTGGCTACGCAGGCGGACGGTCTCCTCATCCACGGCGGTCTTGTCGCCAAAGATGGCGGCCTCGGTCAGGACACGGGCATCATCGATGTTCCGGTCCTCCAGAATGACCTTGAGCTTTTCGTACAGGCGGTTGGTGTAGTTCTCCACCCGACCGGCGCTCAGGGTCTCCACCCGGCCCACGCATTCTTCCAGAAAACGCAGGCGGTTCTCCACGTCAGCCTTCATCTTGGCACCCTCAGCGGCGCGCATCTCCACAAAGCGGTCCAGCGCCTGGGCAGTGACAGCGGAAACATCCTCCCACAGCTGCTCCTCATCCACATCGGCGTGGCGGGTGGTCAGCACATCGGGAAAGCGGGCGATCATCCCGGCGGTCACATCGTTCTTGACCTCCAGCGTCTCAGACAGGTCCCGCAGGGCCTGCTGGTAGCTCTTGGCCAGCTCCTGATTCACAGCCACCACGGTATCGGCGGCATCCACGGTCTGCACCGTCAGGCTCAGTTCTACCTTGCCGCGGGTCACCCGCTCGTTCAGCTGCTTTTTCAGGCGGCTGTCCAGATAGCTGCAGGTGCGGGGCATCCGGGAAGAATACTCAAAGTACCGGGAATTGACGCTGCGCAGCTCCACCGTGATCTCACGACCATTGCGCACAGCAGTTCCCCGGCCAAAACCGGTCATGCTCAAAATCATGCTTTTTTCCTCGTATTCCAAAGGGTTTTCTGCGGACATTCTTCGTATATGTATCCGCTTTGGAGCACACAGACCCATGTTACGATACATATACTATATATTTTACTCTGCCGCCCCTTTTTTTGCAAGCAATGCGGCGAAAAAAATCTATTTTACCCCCTTGACAAGGGGCAGGAGCAGCGCTATACTATGCATAGTGAACAGCGTTCATGTTGAGGGGGTGGTCACACGAATCCGATGGCAACGTCCAAGGAGGAGATCCTGAAAACGAGCCGGGTCCTCATCCAGCAGAATGGATGGGAAGCGGTCAACATCCGTGCAGTGGCAGCAGCCTGCGGGGTATCCGTGGGGTGCATCTACAACTACTTTGGTTCCAAGACCGAACTGGTGAGCGCGGCGGCGGAAAGCATCTGGAGCGATATCTTCCGCCACCCGGACGACCCGGCGGTGTTTGAGGATACCCTGTCCTGCATCCGCTGGATGTACCGGCAGATGGAGTACGGCTCTGAGCAATACCCCGGCTTCTTCACCCACCACGCGCTTGGCTTTGTGCGGCAGGATGCCGCCGATGGCAAGCAGCAGATGCGGCAGACCTGGCAGCACATTCTGGATGCGCTGACCATGGTGCTGACCAGGGACAAAAAGATCCGGCCAGACGCATTTACTGAGGAGTTCACCCGCCAGAAATTTGCGGGCATCCTGT
Source organism: Faecalibacterium sp. DFI.5.82 (assembly GCF_029076575.1). NCBI lineage: Bacteria > Bacillati > Bacillota > Clostridia > Eubacteriales > Oscillospiraceae > Faecalibacterium > Faecalibacterium sp. DFI.5.82. The sequence continues at coordinate 480,245 of NZ_JARFIS010000001.1, read as the reverse complement.
TCTCCCTCATGCTTTCTGCCGTGGTGCAGCAGGATTTTAACCCCACAGCGGTATTGGAGATCATCCGCAGGACCATTTATGAAGTGTAAAAAACATCCCACAGTCTTGTGGGAGTTTTTTACGGCCAAAAATGAACAGCGTTCATATTGATTACTGCGGGACATCTCCCCCAGCATTCCACCCACGGCAGGCTGCATTTTTCAGGCGCAGCCTGCACATCACAACGATGCAGTCCGGCCGGCAATCGCTGACCGGATCGCGATAGAGCAGCAAACCAACCGTAAAGGAGCAACCTTTTTATGAGAGCAATCATTGAGACCGTTTTCGACATCTTCTATCTGGTCACCGTGCTGACCTTGGGTATCCGCATGATCCGCGGCAGCAAGGCTGGCACCCAGTTCCGCCTGTTCGGCCTGATGGCCGTGGTGCTGGGCGCAGGTGACTCCTTCCATCTGGTGCCCCGTGCACTGGCACTGTGCACCACCGGCCTGGAGCGCTACGCTGTGCCTCTGGGCCTGGGCAAGTGGATCACCTCCGTAACCATGACTGTGTTCTATGTACTGCTGTACTACGTCTGGCGCAAGCGCTACCAGATCAAGGGCCAGAAGGATCTGACCATTGCCGTGTACGCCCTTTCCGCTGTGCGCATCGTTCTGTGCATGATGCCGCAGAACCAGTGGCTGACCAACCACACCCCGCTGACCTGGGGCATCCTGCGCAACATCCCCTTTGCACTGCTGGGCCTGCTGATCATCGTGCTGTTCTACCGCAGTGCCAGGGAACACAAGGATCAGGCTTTCCGCTGGATGTGGCTGACCATCGTGCTGAGCTTCGGCTTCTATCTCCCGGTGGTGCTGTGGGCAGATGTCAACCCCATGATCGGTATGCTGATGATCCCCAAGACCTGCGCCTATGTCTGGACCGTGCTGATCGGCTACAACGCCATGAAGGCTGAGAACGGCAAGAACAACTGAGACCTGCGGGAGCACAAATAAAAACAAAAAGAAGGGGCTGCTGCATCAAACGGTGCAGCAGCCCCTTCTGGTATTATGATTTAGACAGGGTGAGACTGATTGGTGTAATCAGCGTGGTCAGCGTCCACGCCCTGCTTCTTGGCATTGCGCTTCTCGAAGAACTTGGGTGCGACCTGCGGGAACATTGCGTAGGTCAGAACATCCTCTTCCTGCGTTGCCCACTTGGCGGCCTCAGCCTTCAGCTTGTCCATCTCGGGAGCCAGGGTGTCGGCAAAGCGGCAGGTGATGGGCTGCTCGTCGCCCAGGATCTTCTTGGTGAACTCGGGGCTGATGGGAGCGGGAGTCTTGCCGTAATCGCCGTGGACCAGGCCCTTGAACTCCTTGGTGACCATCTTGTAGCGCTCGCCCAGGATGACGTTGAACACAGCCTGCGTGCCAACGATCTGGCTGGTGGGGGTGACCAGCGGAGGATAGCCTGCGTCCTCACGAACGCGGGGGATCTCAGCCAGCACTTCGTCCAGCTTATCTTCCTTGCCTGCATCCTTCAGCTGCTTGAGCATGTTGGAGAACATGCCGCCGGGCACCTGATACAGCAGGGTGTTGGCATCCACGCCCAGGCTCTTGGGGCTGATCTGGCCGTTGGCGATGTACTTCTCGCGCAGCTTTGCAAAGTAAGCGCGGACAACGTTCAGCTGCTTCAGATCCAGACCGGTGTCGTAATCGGTGCCCTGCAGGGCAGCGACCAGACTTTCGGTGGGCATGTGGCTGGTGCCAAGGCTCAGGGGGCTCATGGCAGTATCGATGATATCAGCACCTGCCTCGATGCCCTTGAGGATGGACATGGAAGCCAGACCTGCGGTGTAGTGGCTGTGGATATCCACGGGGATGCTGACGGTCTCCTTCAGCTTCTTGACCAGATCATAGCAGGTATAGGGGGTGAGCAGACCAGCCATGTCCTTGATGCAGATGGAGTTTGCACCCATCTCCTCCAGGGTCTTGGCGTAGGCTGCAAAGTACTCGTTGTTGTGCACGGGGCTCAGGGTGTAGCTGATGCAGCCCTGAACATGTGCGCCTTCCTTGTTGGCGGACTTGATGGCGGTCTGCAGGTTGCGGGGATCGTTCAGTGCGTCGAAGATGCGGATGACATCGATGCCGTTTGCAACAGACTTCTGCACAAAGTACTCGACAGCATCATCGGCGTAGGGGCGGTAGCCCAGCATGTTCTGGCCGCGGAACAGCATCTGCAGCTTCTGGTGGGGCAGCTCCTTGCGCAGGATGCGCAGACGCTCCCAGGGGTCCTCATCGAGGAAGCGGATGCAGCTATCAAAGGTAGCGCCGCCCCAGCACTCGACAGAGAAGTAAGGGATCTTATCCATTTCGGGCAGGATGGGACGCATCTCATCCATCGTCATACGGGTGGCCAGCAGAGACTGGTGAGCATCACGCAGGACGACTTCCGTAATCTTGATCGGCTTTTTGGCCATGGTTGTCACCTCTTCCTCAGTTCTCAGTTCATGGAAACCAGAACGTCACCGGAGTTGACGGTGTCGCCCTTGTTGACGTTGACGGAGGCCACAGTGCCATCCTGAGGAGCAACGATCTCGTTCTCCATCTTCATGGCCTCGAGGATGACCAGCACGTCACCGGCCTTGACGGAAGCACCGGCTGCGACCTTGACATCCAGGATGTTGCCGGGCATGGGAGCCTTGACGGTGACGGCACCGGCAGCACCGGCGGGAGCAGCAGCCTTGGGAGCGGCAGCAGGAGCAGCCGGAGCCTTGGGTGCGGCGGGAGCAGCGGGAGCTGCAACAGGAGCAGCGCCTGCGGCGGTCTCCTCAACGGAAACGCTGTAAGCAACGCCATTGACGGTAATATTGTAGTACTTCATGGAAGGATCCTCCTGAACAAAATCAATGTATGGATTCGATGTACGGTTTACGTTCCGGAACCGCTTACAGAGCCATGTTGCCGTGCTTCTTGGGCAGGCGGGCGGCACGCTTGGTGCTCAGCAGCTCAAAGGCGGCAACCACGCTTGCACGGGCGTTGGCAGCGTCGCAGGTCATATCAGCGGCACCGGCGGCAACGGCGTTGGCAGCGCTGCACACCTCAGCGGTGTACTGGGCAGCCTTGGCGTTGGTGGCGGCAATGATGTTGTCGGAAGCGTCGATCTCGGCCTTGTACAGGACGGAGACGGCAGCGTTGGGCTCCAGAGCGCTGACGGTGCAGCCGTTGACGGCGATCTTCAGGTCAGCGTTGGCCAGAGCGGTGTAGACAGGGCCCACAGCCTTGCCGGACAGCAGAGCCACCTTGGCGGTGGTAGCATCGGCATAGGTAGCAGCCAGACGGGCAGCCTCACGGATGCCGCCTGCGATGTCATCGGTGGCGCTGGGTGCAAAGCCGTTGGTGTTGACGATGGTCAGCACGGGCACGCTGAAAGCATCGCACAGGCGGACAAAGCGGGAAGCCTTGGCCACGCAGTTGTGGCACAGGGTCTCGCCGGTGGCCACAATACCCACAGCGTTGCCGCCGATGGTTGCGAATGCGGTGTAGACGTGCTTGCCGAAGCCTGCGTACAGCTCCACAGCGCTGTCCTTGTCGATCAGGGCAGCGGCAGCCTTCTCGGGAGCAGCACCGGCGCTCAGAACGCTGGTGGGCTGCTCGAACTCGAAGATAGCGGGGCCGGTCAGGTTGTTGGCGGGCAGCAGACCCACGATGTGGGCAGCCTTCTCGGCAGCTTCCTCAGCGTTGGCAGCCACGATGGCAGCCACACCAGCCTTGGCAGCAGCCTCGGCAGTGCCTGCGCCGGGGACCTTGTCGCCCTTGGCGGCGGAGGTGAACGGAGCGGTGAAGAACAGCTCTGCATCCTCAGCCATGACGCACACGTCAGCATTGGCAGCGCTCAGCGCGCTGGTGCCGCCGCACACGCCGGTGACGACTGCGATCTGGGGGATGACACCGGACACCTTGGCGATGGTGGCGTTCAGCTTGGCGCTGGCGGTCAGAACGTCCAGACCCTCAGCCAGCTTAGCGCCGACAGAGTTGTAGAACGTGACCACCGGGCAGCCGGTCTGAGCAGCCATCTCCAGGACCTTGATGTTCTTCTCAACGTCCTTGACAGAGACAGCCTCGCCGTTCTGGTAAACAGCATAAGCCTGCTGACCAGCCGCATAGCCGCAGGCAGCACTCACTGCGCCGTCCGCAAACAGTGCGGTATACTCCCCGTCATCGAAAAACTTGGCGAGGATTTCTCCTTTGTTACTCTTTGAAGCCATGGTAAGACCTCCTGCTTTTCTATTTTGAGCTTTTTATTTTGAGCTTTCAAAATTAGTATCATTATACCTTATTTTGAGAGCGTTCACAAGGGCTGAAAGGCCCATTTTGCGGAAAAATTTCACAATCTTTTCCAAAATCAGCCGATTTTTGCGCCGTGAAAGCTGAAAAAACGATCACTTTCTCCGTTTTGCGGGGGCATTGCCGCTGCCCACAGGGCCCTTGGGGCGGCGGGCGGCAGCCTTGGACTGCAGCGATGCGCTGCGGGTCTGGGCGCGGCCCTTGGCGGCGGCGGCACGCAGACCGTTGACCTCTGCCTTGGTCAGTTCACGGTAGGTGCCGGGCTTGAGCATTCCCAGCTTGACCACGCCCTCGGCGTTGCGCTTCAGGCGGACGACCTCCAGACCAACGGCCTCGCACATGCGGCGGATCTCGCGGTTCTTGCCCTCTTTCAGGGTCATCTCCATCACGGTGCGGCCAGGCTCATCGGTGACGACGTTGATGGCGCAGGGCATGGTCTTGGTGCCATCGTCCAGAACAACGCCGGAGCTCATCTTCAGGATCTGGCTCTCATCGGCCCGGGGCTGCACGGTGACGCGGTACAGCTTGGAGATGCCGCCCGACGGATGGGTGACAGCCTGCGCAAAGGCACCGTCATTGGTCATCAGCAGCAGGCCCTCGCTGTCCTTGTCCAGGCGGCCCACCGGGTACAGGCGGGCGGGGATATCACTGACCAGCTCCATAACGGTCTTGCGGCCCAGCTCATCGCTGGCGGTGGTCACATAGCCGCGGGGCTTGTACAGGGCCAGATAGTAGAGCTGCTGGTTCTTCTGGATGTAGATGCGCTCGTCATCCACATGCAGCACATCCCGGTTGGGGTCCATCTTGTCGCCCACCTTGACGGGGTGGCCGTTGACCTTGACACGGCCCTCGGCAATGATCTGCTCGGCCGCGCGGCGGGAACACAAGCCCTGCTCGGCCATGATTTTCTGAATACGTTCTTCTGCCATAATAAAACTCCTTGTGCGCCTCCCGGCGCTCAAAAACGCACGCCGGAGCATGCGCTGAAAAAACTGCAAGTTGGAAGCTTGCAGTTACGGCTTGGTTTCCGGGCCAACGGGGAGCTTTCCCTCGCAAGTGAAACGGGCCATTCCATCGCCCGCCCTATTGCCTGCGGCAACAGGGTCCCACCCCAGCGGACACTTGCTCACGAAACTCCCCGCCGTCCCTTACGCCTTACTCTGCTTTCGATTCCAGCGGAGCAGCAGGCTCGTCCTTTTTAATGAGTGCGCTGACCTTTTCCACCAGTTCAGGGATCATGGTCAGGGCGCGGTCCACGGTGTTGTTGCCGTCAGAGAGCTGGATGGTGCGGACACAGCCATCCTTGACCACCAGGAATGCCACGGGCTGGATATTGACACCCGCGCCGGAGCCGCCGCCGAACAGATCCTTGTTGGCGGCGTTCTTGCCGTCGAAATCGGTGCCGGCAGAGGCAAAGCCGAAGCTCACCTTGGACACCGGCAGGATGGTGGTGCCGTCATCGGTGGTGATGGGCTTGCCGACGATGGTGTTGGAATCCACCATCTGACGGATCTTGTCCATCGTAACGTTCATCAGGTTTTGAATGGGATGCTCAGCCATAAATTCGGCCTCCTTACTTCTATATCGGGGAGTGGAACGCCGCTCCCACGGAACCACTTCCCTGCCCTGTACGGGCCGGGACGCGGACACACCATACAAAAATATTATACCCGAGCTAGATAAAAACGTCCAGTACCTTTTCGCGCCAGAACGCATACAGAACGCGCAGAAGCGTGAAAACGATGGCGTAGGCCCGGGCCGTGACCCGGAAGGAGACGTGATCCTTTACGGTGGGCTCGGCGCTGCCGAAATCCGGCAGGAGCCGGAGCTGCTCAAAGTCCAGATAGAGGAACCGGTCCAGGAAGCCCAGCGTCGGGTAGAGCCAGGCGTTCAGCCTGCCATAGCTGCGGGCAGCCTCGGCAGGGTCTTCGCCTCGGACACCGAGGACAACGTCGATCCGGGTGAAGCGCAGGGAGCCGATGATGGCCCGGGTGAGCTTTCCCGCCCCTTTTAAGATGGTGCAGACGATCTGCAGGGTCAGCTTCGCCTTCTGGCGGGGCGGGGCTTCCTTTTTGGGCTTCTGTGCGCCGGACGCTTTCTTCTTTTTTTCTTTTTTCTTTTTCTCCGGCTTTTCCGGCGCGGGATATCGGAACACCGGGAAGGTGATGCCCAGTGCACCGGCCTTTACCTGAAAGATGCCCTCCGCCCACTGCACATCGGCGCAGAAGGGGCAGAACATGAGCAGCAGACCCAACACCAGCACCACCAGCAGCAGGATGCCTACTCCTTTTAAGAGGAACAGCAGCACCGTACCGATACCAGCGAGAACACTCCACAGGACGCTCATTTGGCCGCCTCACTTTCCGTGCCCCGCACCGGGGGCAGATCTTCCAGACTGGACAGGCCGAAGCACCGCAGGAACACATCCGTGGTGCGGAAAGCCACCGGTCTGCCGGGCAGATCGAGACGGCCTGCCTCTTCAATGAGCCCCTTTTCCAGCAGGCTCGACACACTGGAGGAGGAATCCACGCCGCGCACCTGCTCGATGAAGGCGCGGGAGACGGGCTGGTTGTAGGCGATGACGGTCAGGGTCTCCATGGCCGCCGGGCCCAGCGGGATGGAACGGCGGGTGTCCAGCACACGGCGGATGCACTCCGCAAATTCCGTTTTGGTGGCCAGCTGCCAGTGGGTGTTCAGGTGGAGCAGGCACAGGCCGCTGTCCTCTCTCTGGCAGCGCTCGTGCAGTGTTTCCAGCGCAGATTCCACGCTGGCGGTGGGCAGCTGCAGTGCCTGAGCCAGCTTATCGGCCCCGATGGGCTCCGCGTAGGCAAAGAGCATTGCTTCCACTGCGGCACGAATTTGTTTCTGATTCATTGCTCCTCCTTTGTGCGGTCAATGCGGCCCCGGCGCATCTTCAGCTCGCCCTCCGGGCCGAGCGTCACACGGCCGCCGCGCACCAGCTCCAGCAGCGCCAGAAAGGTGGCCACGTTGGCCCCCCGGGTCTGGCGGCGGGAAAACAGCTGGTCCATCTTTTTTGCACCGCCTGCAATGAGCTGGCGCAGGATGTAGACCACCCGGCTGCTCACCGAGACCTGCGGAGCCGACACCAGCGGCTCGAACTGCTGCTGGGTGGGCACTTTGCGGACGGTGGTGCGCCCCATCAGGGCCTGCCAGCAGTCTGCCAGCACCTGCGGCGAATGGAAGAGATCATAGGTGTTGTCCCATTCCAGCCGGGCCGGGGTGCGCACGAACACAGTGTGCTCCTCTCCCCGCTCCCGCAGACGGGCGGCCATCCGGCGGCACTGGTCATATTCAATGAGCTGGCCGGTGAGCTCCTGCTTCATCCGCTCGCCCTCTTCACTGCGGGGCAGCAGCAGATAGCTCTTCATCTCCACCAGGTGGGCGGCCATCTCGATAAAGGCACTGGAAATTTCAGGGTCGGTGCTCTCGGCCGATTCCACCGCGCGGGTGTACTGGTCGATGAGCTCCAGAATGGGGATGTTGTGCAGGTCCATCTTGTGCTTCTGCACCAGCGTGAGCAGCAGCTCCAGCGGGCCCTCAAAATCCTCCAGACGGAAGGTCAGTTCTTCTGCCACTCAGATCACCGTCCCGATGGCTGCATAGTACGCAGAATAGGCGATCTGGTCGATGTAGCCGGTGCCGAGATCCAGCAGATCCCAGACCACATCATTGAAGGTGCCCAGCACGCCATCCAGCACACCGGCCCAGACAGCCGCCAGCAGGATGACGAAGATGACGCGCTCGTACCGCATGATCTGAAAGTAGATGCGCTGGGGCAGCACCACCAGCAGGATGCGGCTGCCGTCCAGCGGCGGGATGGGGATGAGGTTGAACACCGCAAGGCCCACATCCATCATCACTAAGTATTGGAGGAAGCGGGCTGCGAAAATCGTGATCATGGTGGTGGGGGCCCAATAATACAGGATCTTCCACGCCACCATGCCGAGGTAGGCCAGCAGCAGGTTGGCCGCCGGGCCTGCCAGCGCGGTGAGGGCCATGCCCCACTTGGGGTTTTTGAAATTGCGGGGGTCGGTGGAAACAGGCTTTGCCCAGCCCACCCCCGCAAAGATCATGCAGAGGGTGCCCACGAGGTCAAAGTGGCGGAACGGGTTCAGGCTGATGCGGCCCTCCCGCTTTGCGGTGGGGTCGCCCAGCAGCCAGGCGGCCAGCGCGTGGCCCGCCTCATGGAACGGGATGGCGATCAGGGTCACCAGTGCCCGGATGAGATAATACATTCCTTGTGCGGTCATTTGTTTCTCCCTCAGTTGGATTTTATCCTATTGTACTATTTTTTCGCTTTTGGGGCAAGGGTTTGGCCCTGCAAGAAAAAAGTTGCGGAAAAATCAAATTTACTCTTGCTTTTTCTCCGCATCTCTGGTAAAATAGTTAAGCTGATTATTTTGAATTCCATATTTCACTGTAGGAGGTGCAAGTACCATGGCTAAGTGTGAATGCTGCGGCAAGGGTGTTACCTTTGGTATCAAGGTTTCCCACTCTCATCGCCGTTCCAACCGTACCTGGAAGCCGAATGTCCGTCGTGTCAAGGCGGTCGTGGAAGGCTCTCCCAAGTATATCTACGCATGCTCTCGCTGCCTGCGCGCTGGCAAGGTTACCCGCGCTGTCTAAGTAGCTGCATCTGCCGGTCACTTTGTCGAGTGGCCGGCTTTTTTGTTATCTTCTGGAGGGATCGACGATGGCTCTGCCAAATGACCCGATCATGCTGCTGAGCATGATCAACCTGAAGCTGCGGGACTTCTACCCCACTCTGGACGCGCTGTGCGAGGATCTGGACGAGGACAAGGCCGCGCTGTGTGCCAGGCTTTCCGCTGTGGGGTACACCTATGACCCCCAGCGCAATCAATTTGTGTGACAACAGGAGGATGCTGCCATGATCCAAGGGACGTATTATAAGGAATGGAGCCGGATGCTGGGCCGCGACATGGAGTTCAAGGTCTACGGCCATGCCGGTACGCCGGTGCTGGCTCTGCCCGCGCGGGGCGGTCGCTTTTACGACTGGGAAAACAACGGGATGCCCGATGCCATTGCCCCGCTGCTGAATGAGGGCAAGGTGCAGCTGTTCTGCGTCGACAGCATCGATGCCGAGAGCCTGCTGGCCGGGGACACGGCTCCCCGCCGCCGGGCCGAGATGCAGGAAAAGTATTTCAATTACCTGACAAGCGAGCTGGCTCCCCGCATCCTGACCCTGAACGGTGCCAAAAAGGACACCCTGCTCTGGGCGGTGGGTGTGGACACCGGCGCGTATCAGGCAGTGAACTGCCGCCTGCGCCGCCCCAAGGTGTTCGCGGGTGCCATCGGCCTTTCCGGTCTGTACGATGTGCGCCGTTTCCTGGGCAATGCAGCAGATGACCTGGTCCTGCGCAATGCTCCCCTGGCCTATCTGGCAGAGGACGTCCTTGTGGACAAGAAGCTGCTGGCAAAGGCTGAGGAGAATGCCCTTCTCCTCTGTGCCGGTCAGGGCAGCTACGAGGGCGACGCGCTGGTGGACACCCAGGCCATGGCCGATGCACTGACCGACTGCGGCCTGCCCGTGCATCTGGAAGTGTGGGGCAGCGATGTCTCCCACGACTGGTACTGGTGGGGCAAGGAGCTGAATCTCTTTGCCGCCCGTGTGTTCGGCTGATGGAGGTGCAGGATGCCTGAATTCATTCTTGGTGCACGCGGCCACGATTTTGGCCGCCATGACCCCGAGACCCTCTTTTCCTCCATCGGGCAGGCAGGCTTTGCCTGCACCCAGCTGGCCTTTACCAAGGCGGTGGAGGGCGTAAAGAGCTATGCCGATGTGACTCCTGCGCTGGTGGAGCGGGCAAGAGCGGCTGCGGCAGCATCCGGCGTGGGCATTGCTGTAGACGGCACCTATGTGGAGCTGAGCTATGCCGACGAGGACAAGCGCCGTGCCGAGGTGGCAAAGGTGCTGAGCCAGATCCCTGTTGCCAAGGCGCTGGGTGCAGGCTGCATGGGCAGCGAGACCACCAACATGGCCAAACAGCCCGGTGTGACCCGGAAGGAGGCGCAGGAAGCGCTCCTGCGCAGTCTGGGCGAGATCCTGCCCGCCTGCGAGGAGCAGGGAGTGCTCTTTGCCGTGGAGTGCGTCTACTACCACGCCATGAATACCCCCGAGGCGGTGCGGATGGTGCTGGACACTATGGCAAGCCCCAACCTGCGCGTCATCTGCGATTTTGCCAACTATGTGGGCCCGGAGGCCGCGTCTGTGGATGCACAGCGCCGCATCTGGGATAAGGTGGGCAGCTGGTACGGCGACAAGATCACGGCGGTCCATTTCAAGGGCCAGAACTTCCAGCCGGATGGAACGCTCTATTCCACCAGTCTGGAGGATTCCTGCGTGGACTACGCCGGCGGCTTTGAGATGCTGCGGCAGATGCCACAGGCTTCCCTGCCCGTGCTGCGGGAGGAAGCTGTGCCCGCCCGCGCCGCAAGCGACCTTGTCTTTATGCGCAGATTCGCCTACTGATCGTTTTGGATGCTTCAAAGGCTCTGTTCCCCGTTTGGGGCGCAGAGCCTTTTGTTTTATCTTCTGTGTTCATAAAAAGTTCACAATAATACCCCCCAGCCCTACTTGTAGAAACAGGACCGCCGTGCTATAATGCAGCTATGGAGCAAAATACCCCCAAGGGGTAACAAAAGGAGAATAGACATGAGCGATGTGAACAAGATCCCGGAGGGCAGCTGCCCCCACTGCTCCCCCACCCCGGCAGAAGAGCCCTGCTGTGCCCCGGCTGAGGGAAGCACCGGCTGCGGCTGCCGCCACAAGCAGCGCACCGAGGAGGAGTACAAGCACCTCATCACCCGGCTGAACCGCATCGAGGGCCAGATCCGGGGCATCCGGAGCATGGTGGAAAAAGATGTGTACTGCACGGATATCCTGGTGCAGGCCGCCGCCGCCAGAAGCGCCCTGAACGGTTTTACCCGGGAGCTGATCGACCAGCACCTGAGCACCTGCGTGGCTGAGGACCTAAAAAACGGCGGCGAGGAGAAGCTGCAGGAGTTTTTGTGGATCCTGAACAAGCTCGTTTGATCCCATTCACGCAGCGTTTTTTATCGGAGGGAAACAATGGAACAGTATACTGTTACGGGCATGAGCTGCGCGGCCTGCTCTGCCCGGGTGGAAAAGGCCGTAAAAGCTGTGCCCGGCGTGACCAGCTGCTCGGTGAGCCTGCTGACCAACTCCATGGGAGTGGAGGGCACTGCCAGCGCCTCGGCCATCGTCAAGGCAGTGCAGGAGGCGGGCTACGGCGCAAGCCCCAAGGCTGCTGCCGCCGAGACCCCCAGCGCCGAGCTGGATGCACTGGCTGACCACGAAACACCCAGACTGAAGAAACGGCTCATCGCATCACTGGTCTTTCTGGCAGTGCTGATGTATTTCTCGATGGGCCACATGATGTGGGGCTGGCCGCTCCCCCACTGGTTCGACGGCAACCACGTTGCCATGGGTCTGGTCCAGCTGCTGCTGGCGGGCATCGTAATGGTCATCAACCAGAAGTTCTTCATCAGCGGCTTCAAGGGCCTGCTCCACCGTGCCCCCAACATGGATACACTGGTGGCGCTGGGTTCCTCGGCCAGCTTTCTCTGGAGCACCTACGCCCTGTTCGCCATGACCCGCGCTCAGGTGGACGGCAACGACGCGCTCGTCATGCACTACATGATGGAGCTCTACTTTGAATCTGCCGCCATGATCCTGACCCTGATCACCGTGGGCAAGATGCTGGAGGCCCGCTCCAAGGGCAAGACCACCGACGCGCTCAAGAGCCTGATGAAGCTGGCACCCCAGACCGCCACCCTGCTGCGGGAGGGGGCCGAAGTGACCGTGCCCATTGCACAGGTGAAAAAAGGCGACCTCTTTGTGGTGCGCCCCGGTGAGAACATCCCGGTGGACGGCCTTGTGCTGGAAGGTTCCAGCGCCGTGAATGAGAGCGCCCTGACCGGCGAGAGCATCCCGGTGGACAAGGCTGCGGGAGACAAGGTCAGCGCCGCCACCACCAACCAGTCCGGTTTCCTGAAGTGCGAAGCCACCCGTGTGGGCGAGGATACCACGCTGGCCCAGATCATCCGGATGGTCAGTGATGCCGCTGCCACCAAGGCCCCCATTGCCAAGATCGCCGATACCGTTTCCGGCTTTTTTGTGCCTGCAGTCATCTCCATTTCGGTGCTGACCACCCTTGTCTGGCTGCTGCTGGGCCGGGAATTCGGCTATGCGCTGGCCCGGGGCATCTCGGTGCTGGTCATCAGCTGCCCCTGCGCGCTGGGTCTGGCAACGCCTGTGGCCATCATGGTGGGCAACGGTCTGGGGGCCAGGAACGGCATCCTGTTCAAAACTGCCGCCTCGCTGGAAGCTGCAGGCCGCACCCAGATCGTGGCGCTGGACAAGACCGGCACCATCACCAGCGGCGAGCCCCGGGTCACTGACATCCTCCCCGCGGAGGGCGTTTCCGAGAGTGAGCTGCTGACGCTGGCGGCCTCGCTGGAGCAGAAGAGTGAGCACCCGCTGGCCAAGGCGGTGCTGGCCTATGCCGAGACAGAGACCATCGCCTGCCCCGATGTGACCGATTTTGCCGCCCTGCCCGGCAATGGCCTTTCCGCACGGCTGGACGGCATGGAGATCTACGGCGGCAATGCGGAGTTCATCGCCACCAAGGCATCCGTACCCGCCGAACTCCAGGCCGAAGCCGCCCGGCTGGCCGCTGAGGGCAAAACGCCCCTCTTCTTTGGCGGTGCAGGCCGCCTGATGGGCGTGATCGCTGTGGCGGACACCCTCAAGGAGGACAGCCCCCGCGCCATCCGGGAGCTGCAGAACATGGGCATCCGGGTGGTTATGCTGACCGGCGACAACCAGCGCACCGCCGATGCCATTGGCCGGCAGGCGGGCGTGGACGAGGTCATTGCGGGCGTTCTGCCCGACGGCAAGGAGGCCGTGATCCGCAGGCTGCAGGAGAGCGGCAAGGTGGCCATGGTGGGCGACGGCATCAACGATGCCCCCGCCCTGACCCGCGCGGACACCGGCATCGCCATCGGTGCCGGTACCGATGTTGCCATTGACGCAGCCGATGTGGTCCTGATGAACTCCCGGCTCTCCGATGTGCCCGCTGCCATCCGGCTGAGCCGCGCCACCCTGCGCAACATCCACGAAAACCTGTTCTGGGCGTTCATCTACAACATCATCGGCATCCCGCTGGCCGCCGGTGTGTTCATCCCCTTTGGCCTGACCCTGAACCCCATGTTCGGAGCTGCGGCCATGAGTCTTTCCAGCTTCTGTGTCGTGAGCAATGCCCTGCGGCTGAACCTGTTCGACCTGCACAGCACCAAACACGACCGTAAACCCAAGTCTGCCGCCCTGCCCGCTGCCCCCGTGCAGCCTGCAGCGGCTGAAAATACTGCCGAACCCGTTTCGGCTCCTGTTGTCAAGGAGGACAATGCCATGAAAAAGACCCTGCATGTTGAAGGTATGATGTGCGGCCACTGCGAGGCCCGCGTGAAAAAGGCGCTGGAAGCCCTGCCCGCCGTGGACGCGGCCGTGGTCAGCCACGAGGCCGGTACCGCCATCGTCACCCTGAACGCCGAGGTTTCCGACGCAGACCTGAAGAAGGCTGTTGAGGATCAGGATTACAAGGTGACCGGCATCGAATAACGGATGCACAAAAGCAGCGCCCTGTTTCCCATTGCGGGAGACAGGGCGCTGCTGCTTCTTCTGGATTCTTTGGGGATTGGGATCACACCCAGCTGAGGATGCTTTTGTGTTCAGACTCGTACTGCTTCAGCGCAATGGCCTGCTGGTAAGCATCCAGCACCTGCTGGGCGAAATGCTCTGCCGAGTAGCGGGCGGCGGTGGCCAGAGCGTTCTGGTGCAGCTGCCCGCGCAGGGCGGGGTCCGAGATGATGGTGTTCAGTGCCGATGCAAACTCGGCTTCGTCCTTCCACTGCCAGCCGTTGAAGCCGTTTTCCACCACGCCATCCAGGCAGGGGTCCGCACGGCAGAGCACCGGCAGACCGCAGGCCATGCCCTCGAAGTAGGTCAGGCCCTGGGTCTCGCTCTGGGAGGCACTGACGAAGATATCGCCCACGCGGTACCACCGGGGCACCTCATCGGGCTTGACCATGCCCACAAAGCGGACGCGGTCGGTCAGCTTCAGCTCCCTTGTCAGTGCTTCCAGGTCAGGCCGGGCGGGGCCGTCGCCCACAAACACCAGCCACGGGCGGTTCTCCTCCGGCTGGGCGGCCAGCAGACGCACCAGCTGGGCGTGGTTCTTCTCGGCAGCCAGACGGCCCAGCGAGAGCAGGACGGTATCCCCTTCCGGGATGCCCAGCTCTGCCCGCATCCGGGCCTTTTCCTCGCCGTTGTCTTGCGCCGGGCCAAAGGCGGTCAGGTCGATGCCGGTGGGCACTGTGACCACCGGGCAGCTGACCCCGTAGCGGTTGAGCATGGCGCGCACCTTTTCGGTGGGGGCCAGCATGAGGGAGCAATAGCCCGAGAGGATGCGGGTGGCCTTTTCGGCGGTCATCCGGCCCAGACGCTCACTGAAGAAAAGGTACTGGGTATAATCCTCGTAGACAGTATGGTAGGTATGTACCACCGGGCAGTGGCACCGGCGGGCCACCCGCTGTGCCAGCATAAAGGTAGAAAACTCGCTTTGCGTATGGATGACCTCCGGGCCCCAGGCTTCCAGCTCGTCCAGCCAGTGGGAGATGGGCAGAGCGCCCGCCGCACTGATCCGCACGCCCGGGTAGACCCGCTCCGCGCTGATGCTGCCCACATACAGGATGCCGTTTTCCTCATGGGAATGGCCATTCTGGGCAAGGGTCACCACCCGCACGTCATGGCCCAGTGCCAGCAGCTGGTGGTACAGCAGCTCCACCGAGCGCACCACACCGTTGACCATTGGGGACCATGTATCTGATGCAAGAAGAATTTTCATTGGAACACCTCAGATTACCGCATAGAATAGGGGTTATGTTCTCTGTTCTATCCTTAATACGTTTCAGAGCCGCAGAATCTTGCAGATCCGCCCTGATTTTTTCAAAATTTTTCCGGTTTCACCACCGAGACCGTCTCCACGCCATAGGCTGCAAAGAGCTCCAGCGCCGCCGGGCCGATCACCTCGCCGCTGACGACGATGGGGATGGCGGGCGGACAGGAAACGGTGGGCAGAGCGCAGACCCTGCCCAGCGCAGACCCTGCCGGGATGGTCTCCTGCGGGGCAAACACGGCCTGCCGCACGGTCAGGCGGGGCTCCGCCTGCCGGGCCAGCGCACAAAATGCCTCCCGGTGCTCGGCAGGGGGTTCTGCCGGGGGGATGCCCCGCGCACAGAGTTCTGCCAGAGCCGCCTCCAGCCGGGCAATGTCCTCCGCCGGGTTCTCCGGGGTGAACATCAGCACAAGGTAGCGGGGGTCGGCATATTCGCACTCCATTCCGTTTTGCCGCAGATGGTCGGCCAGTGCCTGCCCGGTCAGGCCCAGCGCCGCTGCGTCCAGCGTCAGCTTCATGGGTTCCCGGGCGGGACCGTCCAGTGCCAGCGGCAGGGCCGTGCCCTGCCCGGCAGCCAGCGCGTTCAGACGGGCACGCAGAGCAGCCAGCCGGTCACAGCACTCCTGCAGGCGTGCCGGGTAATCGGTGGAAAGCAGCCGGTTGCAGGCATCGAGAGACTGCAGGATCAGATAAGACGGGCTGGTGGAGCCGAACAGCGCCAGCGCGTTGCGCACGGTGCTTTCCTCCTGCACGGGGGCCTTGGGGCCCAGATGCAGGTAGGCTCCCCCGGTAAGCACCGGCAGGGTCTTGTGGCCGGAGTCACAGCAGGCCGCCGCGCCCAGGTCGATGGGGTGGCGGCTCCCGCCGGGCAGAAAGCGCAGGTAGGCCCCGTGGGCGTTATCCACCAGCAGGGGCACGCCGTGAGCATCGCAGACGGCAGAGAGGGCCGCAATATCCTGCATCCCGCCCAGATAATCCGGGCTGGTCAGGTAAACGCCGAAGGGTGCTCTCCCCTGCCCGGCCAGCTCCTCAAGGGCGGCGGAAAGGGCCTGCACCGTTACCGGGCAGCTGCACAGCGCGCCGGTATCCTCCGGCGCGGGCCAGAGCCACCGGATGTCGAAGTCCAGCAGAGCCGCTGCATAGAGCAGGGCTTTGTGGGCATTGCGGGCCGCCAGCAGCACCGGGCGCTTGCCGGTGCAGGGCGCACCCTGCATAGCAAGGCAGAGCATGGCCCGGATGCACTGGGAAGAACCCTCGGTGCTGTAATAGGTGTGGGCCGTGCCGAACAGCCGGGTGGCGTTGGCCTCGCTCTGCGCGATGATGCCCTCGGCCTCATAGAGCTCATCGGCCCCCCGGATCTCGGTGATATCCCACGGCTCACAGCCCAGCAGGCTCTGCCCCTTATGCCCCGGCATGTGGAGCCGGGCAGTGCCGGACTGGGCGTACCGCCGCACAAAATCGACGATGGGGGTGGTCATTTATTCGCAGGCCTCGCCGTCGGCGCAGGCATTGCAGGTGGAGCCCAGCTGGATGGGCACTTCGATGCCCTGTGCAGCCAGCTCCTGATTCTGTGCCACCTGGATCATAATAGCGCACTCCATCCGCTTGCGGAACAGCTCACAGCCGTACTCGTACACGCCGGTAATGCTGCCGGTTGCGTGGTAGGAGTTGGCTGCACAGCCGCCGGAGCAGTAGAGCTTTGCCCAGCAGTCCTGGCACTCCTTGCGGGCGTAGGCGTTGCAGTGCTTGAACTCGTCCCGGACTGCCGTGTTGGTGACACCCTTCCAGATATCGCCCATCAGGTACTTGGGATCGCCCACGAACTGATGGCAGGGATACAGATCTCCCCAGGGGGTCACAGCCATGTACTCGGTGCCGGAGCCGCAGCCCGAAATGCGCTTGTAGATGCAGGGGCCGCCGGTCAGGTCGATCATGTAGTGGTAGAAGGTGAAGCCGCGGCCCTCGCGGTTCCGCTTGATCATCTCCTTGGCCAGGATCTCATACTGCTCCTTCAGGATGGGCAGATCTGCCTCGGTCAGAGCGCTGGGGTCACTGGGGTCGCAGACCACGGGCTCCATGCTCAGCTCGGTAAAGCCCAGATCTGCCATATGGAAGATATCGTTGGTGAAGTCGGTGTTGTAGTGGGTAAAGGTGCCGCGCATGTAATAGCCCTTATCGCCGCGCTTCTTTACAAACTCCTGGAACTTGGGCACAATGGCATCGTAGCTGCCACGGCCGGCGTAGTCCTTGCGGAAGCGGTCGTGGACTTCCTTGCGGCCATCCAGGCTCAGGACCACGTTGTGGCACTCCTTGTTGCAGAAGTCGATGACATCATCGTCAATGAGCATGCCGTTGGTGGTCATGGTGAAGCGGAAGTTCTTATTGTGGATCTTCTCCTGCTCACGGCAGTAGGCCACCAGCTTCTTGACCATATCAAAGTTCATCAGAGGCTCGCCGCCGAAGAAGTCCACCTCGAGGTTGCGGCGGCTGCCGGAATTCTCAATGAGGAAATCCATTGCCCGCTTGCCCACCTCAAAGCTCATCAGGGCACGCTCGCCCTGATAGCGGCCCTGCGAGGCGAAGCAGTAGGAGCAGTTCAGGTTGCAGGTGTGGGCCACATGCAGGCAGAGGGCCTTGACCACGGTGTTGCGGTTCTTGAAATCGAACGCGAGGTTCTCATAGGTATCGGGGCTCCACAGCTTGCCGGATTCCTTCAGGCTTGCCACGTCATCAATGCACTGGCGCAGGTCGGCCTCGGTCACGTCCTCACGGTCGCCGTACTTTGCCATCATGGCGGCAACGATCTCGTCGGCGGTGTGGTCGGGGTACATGGCAATGACATCATACGCCACTTCATCCACCACATGCACCGAGCCGCTGCAGGTATCCAGCACGATGTTATAGCCGTTCAATTGATACTGATGTACCATTTTATTCTCCATTCCATTGTTACATAAAAAAATGCCGCCCGGCAAAGGCGGCATCCGATTTGCAGAAATTACTTGTTGCTGTTCTCGCACTTCTGGTTAGCCACGCCGCAGGAAGTCTTGCAGGCAGACTGGCAGGAAGTCTGGCACTCGCCGCAGCCACCGGTCACAACGCTCTTGGTCAGGTCACGAGTAGCGATCGTCTTAATACGTTCCATAATTAAAAACCTCTCTAGCTCCAAATAGTTGATACGCAGAACCACCTGCGCATTGTTATCTTGATATAGGATAGCACGGTTCAGGGATTCTGTCAAGATTTTTGTCGCATCTTCTGTGGGCAGTATTTTGTAGGCTGTACAAAGACGAAGCCCTACCCCACCGGCTGATACTTTTCTAATACTGTATGCAGCCCCAGCTCCCGGGCTTTTCCCAGCAAGTACCGGTAGCGGGCCAGAAGGGCCTGCCGCTCATAGATGTGCTGTTCGATGAGGTCGGTATCCACCTCAAGGTCGAACATCATCTCGTTCCGGTGCAGGCAGAACAGGCATTCTTTCAGCTCCTCCTCCAGCTCCGGGTGGTAGCGCTCGTGTTCGGTGTCCCGCGGGATGCGGGGCGAAAGCAGGGTCTTTTCCTTTTGCGTGGTCTGGGTCATAGCAGTTCCTCCTCTTTGTGCGTCTTTGCTTCTTCTGATTTCCAGTATATGCAAAGAGCATGAGAAGGATGACGGAATCAAGCAGCCCGCAAGAACTCCTGCGAAAGTGCGTCTTTTTTCCGGTTTCTGCAAAAAATTTCAAAAAAGTGCTTGACAAAGCGGCACTTTTTCCGTATAATAGCACACGTTGAGCGGCTCACCCCGCAAGACAGACCCAAACTGATGGGGATTTGCATAGTGGTAGTGCGGTAGACTCTGACTCTACTTGTGGGAGTTCGATTCTCTCATCCCCAACCAAAAAGACATCCGAACACTCCGGATGTCTTTTTTTGTCGTATCCGGGTTATGGAGTGCACTCCGCCCTTGCACACGAGAGGAGTATTGGACATGGAAAACATCAAGAAAAACTTCGGTTTTGGCTGTATGCGCCTGCCCTTGAAGGATGGTGAGATCGATCTGGCCGAAACCAGCCGGATGGTCGATTATTTTCTGGAGCAGGGCTTCAACTACTTCGACACGGCCCACGGCTACCTTCAGGGCCGGAGCGAGACGGCGCTGAAAGCCTGCCTGACCAGCCGCCACCCCCGCGACAGCTACATCCTGACCGACAAGCTGACCGGCAGTTTCTTCAAAACTGAGGCTGACATCCGTCCCTTTTTCCAGAGCCAGCTGGAAGCCTGCGGTGTGGACTATTTTGATTTCTACCTGATGCACGCCCAAAGTGCAACGTTTTACCAGCATTTCAAAAAATGCCGAGCCTATGAGACCGCTTTTGCGCTGAAGGCCGAGGGCAAAATCAAGCATGTGGGCATCTCCTTCCACGATCATGCCGAGGTACTGGAGCAGATTCTGACCGACTACCCGGAGATCGAGGTGGTGCAGATCCAGTTCAACTATGTGGACTACGACGACCCCGCCGTGCAGAGCCGCGAGTGCTATGAAGTCTGCCGCAGGCACGGCAAGCCCGTGCTGGTCATGGAGCCTGTGAAGGGCGGCAACCTGGTCAACCTGCCCGAAGAGGCCCGGAAGGTGCTGGACGAGCTGCACGGCGGCAGCCCAGCCAGCTACGCCATCCGCTTTGCGGCGGGCTTCCCCGGCATGATGATGGTGCTCTCCGGCATGAGCAGCATGGAGCAGATGAAGGATAACCTCAGCTACATGAAGGACTTCCAGCCCCTGAACGAGACCGAGCTGGAAGCCGTGAAGAAGGTGCAGTCGATCTTCCGCGCCATGAACCTGATCCCCTGCATCGCCTGCCGCTACTGCACCGATGGCTGCCCCAGGCAGATCGCCATCCCCGACCTGTTCGCCGTAATGAACACCAAGCAGATCTATCACGACTGGAACGCCGACTTTTACTATAATAATGTCTATACCGGCGCAGACCGCCGGGCATCTGACTGCATCCAGTGCGGCAGGTGCGAAAAGGCCTGCCCTCAGCACCTGCCCATCCGCAGACTGCTGACTGAGATCGCCGCAGAATTTGAAAAGCAGTAAACAAAAAGAGCGATACAGCAAACGCTGTATCGCTCTTTTTTCGTTAACAGGAATTAGTAATTCAGACCGAAGCCGCTGCGGTAGTAATTGCCGTCGGCATCGCAGTAGGCGTAGCTGCCGCCCTTGACGTTGGCGAGGATAGAGGGATCGATGTACTGATCCTTATCGTAGCCGGGCACGTCGTTGGGAGAGGCGCAGATCTCGCGCACCACACCGTCGATCTCCTGCTCGGTGATGGCAATGACGGCGGGGTCAGAGACCATGGTCAGGCTCAGCTTGCCGGTGGGGGCAAAGTCGCCGCTGATGACATCGACCTGAGCGTTCAGGGCGTTGTTCAGGGCAACGGCGCTGACGGTGTACTGGATGGTCAGTGCGTCGCAGTAGGGCTCCAGCTTGTCCAGCAGCCAGGGGTTGCAGACCACGCAGGTGCCAACCACCTTGCCGCCGCGGGCATGGATGGCATCGGCCAGTTCCTTGATCTTTTCCACGTCCTTCAGGGTGACAACGGTGACCTTGTTGCCGGTCTTTTTCTGGCTCTTGTTGCGCTCGCGCTCGTCAGTGACGATCTCGCCCATCTCGATGACGGGCATTGCGTACTGGTTGAACACCAGACCGTTGCTGATGGGCCAGACGTGCAGGTAGAGCACATCGGCCTCCTCCGGGGTGGCCACCACGGTGTAGCCTTTCTTCTCAAAGGCTTCCGTCAGGGTCTTGCGCAGAGCGGCATCCTCGTCCGTGTTGCCCAGACCGGCACCCATAGCCTGTGCCATCTGTGCAAAGCCGGAGTCCACACCCTTGAAGGTGACGATGCAGACCTTCTGGCTCTTGGCCAGAGGCAGGAGCTTCTCGTGGTTCTTGACCAGAACAACAGCCTTCTGGTTGGCCTCGTAAGCCTTCTTCTTGGCACCATCGAAGTTATCCACGCGGGCCTGATCGGCCTTGTCGGGGTCGAGGTAGGGGTTATCCACCCGCTTGGTGCGGAACAGGCTCAGCAGACGGTTGTAGCTGGCGCGGTCCAGATCCGCCTTGGGCAGCAGACCGTCCT
Organism: Faecalibacterium sp. DFI.5.82; assembly: GCF_029076575.1. Taxonomy (NCBI): domain Bacteria; kingdom Bacillati; phylum Bacillota; class Clostridia; order Eubacteriales; family Oscillospiraceae; genus Faecalibacterium; species Faecalibacterium sp. DFI.5.82. Next base: position 458,781 of record NZ_JARFIS010000001.1, on the reverse strand, counting down.
CCACAGCCTTGACGATGTTCTCGGGGTCGGTGTTGCCGCCGATGACATCGGTACCGGCAGAGATGGCCTTGGCGTAGCGCTCGGGCTCGGTGAGGTTCTCCACACCGTAGATCTGAACGGTGGTGATGCCGGAGTCAGAGTTGACATAGCCGTCAAAGCCCATCTTGTTCCGGGCCAGATCGGTGATCAGTTCCTTGCTGTAAGCGCTGGGCACTTCCTCGGTGCTGGTGATCTCGCCCCGGTAGGTCTGGGGCACGGCACGGCCATCGGTGGCAATACGGGAGTAGTCCGGCATGATGGAAGAGACCTTGTGGTCAAAGGCGCGCTGGAACGGGGGCAGATGATACTTTTCCATAGAGCCGGGGGTGCGGTAGATGCGCCACTGGCCGATGGGCACATGGGGCTCAAAGCCATTCTCAGAGGGGGCATCGCCGGGGAAGTGCTTGATGGTCAGAACAACAGAACCCTCGTTCAGGCCGTTGTCGCCATCCTGATAGCCCTTGACCAGAGCCTCGGCAATGTCACTGGTGACATCGGGACGCTCGCCGTAAGTACCGGAGGTACGGGGCCAGCGGGGGTCAGAGGTCACATCGACCTGAGGGCCGTACATGATGTTCAGGCCCTCGGCTTTCATCATCTTGCGGTCGGTCTGGGCCATCTCATAGACCATGTCGGTGTTGCCGTCGCCAATGACAGCCGCGCCGATGCCCAGAGAGTCCGGGTAACCGATGTTGATGGGGTTGGTGTGGAGAGAGTACGGAATGGCCACGCCGCCCTTGCAGGCCTCGTATTCCAGCATCTGGGTGCCGGCGTTGTGGTACAGGGCCACCATGCCGGCCTCGCAGCGCATGTCACCGCGGTAAACACCGGCGGCAATGTGCTTTTCCAGAACGTGGCTGTCATCAATGCTGACGGTCATGCCGGGCAGAGGGCCGGGCATGGGCTTTTCACCGGGGTTGTGGTGCTTGTAGATCTTGCCCAGCTCCAGCTTGCCTTCGGCGTTGGTGGCCTCGGCACGGGTGGGCACCACAGGGCTGTTGAACAGGGTGTTCAGCACAAGGCCTGCCTGCTGATCCAGCCGCAGATGCTTGACCATATCCTCAGCGCGCTGCTCAGGGCTCAACCGCCAATCCTTGTAGGGGGCCAGCTCGCCGCTGTTGTCCAGATCCTTAAAGTACAGGCCGTCCTTGACGATCACGCCGCAGGTGGTCACACCGATGTCGGGGCCGTTGACGTTGTGGAAGATGACCGGCTCAAGATACTGGTCAATGATCTGCTCGCCCTCTTCCAGAGCGTAGGGTGCAGGGATCACGCCGTCCTTGGCCTCTGCCCACTGGTCGGCGCTGGTATACCGTGTCTGCATAATGTTTCTCCTTTGTCTCTGTGCCTGCCACAGCACAGCTGATATATTACTTGCCTGTTTATTATACTTCCAGCGCAGATCGTTCGCAAGCAAACAAATAAAAAAGTCACAAACTTTGGCGTAGTATACAAGGATGCTCTGCCGGATTTATGCAACTTTCCCCTATCCTGATCCACAAGCCGGGGGCGTTTCCTGCCGACAATGCTGCTTAAAAATAACCCTCTCCGTCAAAGCCTGCGGCGTTGACGGAGAGGGTCGTATCCTTAATTTACCAGATCATCTGGATGCGGCCTGCGCCGTACGGATCCTCGTAGTTGATCAGGTAGCCGGGGTAATCGGCCAGCGGGCTGTTGGCGCTTGCCAGATGCGGCAGACCGTTGGCATCCACGCCGCCGAACATGGCTGCGTAGCTGGACATAACAAGGTAGTCCTCAGAGACGTAGTCTTTGATGAGAGTCGCGCCATCGAACATGGCAAAGCCATCACCCAGATTGCGCAGGGTGTAGTTCATGCCGGCCAGAGCGTAGGTGGCGTTCGGGTCAAGGGGCTTATAGGTGCCGGTGGTCTTGTCGTAGATCTCCACGTTGCAGACACGCGGGGTGGCGGCGCTGCCAGTCCAGACGTTCTTGTCGTTGGTCTGAACGGTGTTGGGGATCATGGGGTGGATCTCGTACTTGGCACCTGCCACCTGCAGGAAGCCGCCGTTCTCCTTGCCCTCAGCACCGGCAAAGCGGGCACCAAACTCCAGAGCGTCCTGGATCTGCTGGCCAGTCACGGACATCAGGCAGGCCACGTTGCCAAAGGGGCTGACGGTCTTGCAGGTCTTGAAGCTCCAGGGGCCAGCCTCCACATCGGTGCGGATGCCGCCGCCGTTCATAATGGCGACATCACAATGGAGCTCCTCGATCTCGTTGAAATAGGTGTAGATGCCGTCGGCCACGAAGTCGCCGAGGTTGGTCTCGCCGGAGCGGATGCGGCGCTTGCCGGTGGCGGGATCGTTGATGTAGAATTTGGTATCGCCCACTGCGATCTCCTCGCCCAGCATATCGTCCACTGCGCTGATCCAGTTGGAGGCGGTGGCAGCCACGGCAGCATCCAGACCCTCGTAGGTGTCGATGAGCTCAGTGGTGATGGTGCCGTCCGCGCCCACAGTCATCTTGCCGATGTTCTTGAAGTAAGAACCAGTCTGGGTCAGGGTGACTGCCTTGCCGGAAGCATCGGCGACCTGCTTGTTGGCCATCACGGTGTGGGAGTGGCCGTCGATGAAGGCGGTGAAGCCGTGGGTGTGTGCAATGACTTCCTCACTGGTCCAGGGAGAGGAGGAGGGGTCAACGCCCAGATGGCCCAGACCGATGATGGTGTCAGCGCCCCAGAACTCAGCCTTGTCGATGGCTTTCTGAACGGCATCGTAGAGCTTCTGGCCGTCCTCGCCGCCCAAAATGTCGTAGATGTACTTGGTCTGGGCATCGTTCATAAAGTAGGCCGGGGTGGACTTGGTGAAGGTCTCGGGGGTGGTCACGCCCACAAAGGCGATCTTGCGGCCGCCCACAAAGAAGAACTTGACGCTGGGCAGGACGTTGAAGCCAGTGCGCAGATCGACCCAGTTGCAGGAGACATAGGGGAAGTCGGCTTCCCGGAGCACAGCCTTGGCGCGGGCCATGCCGTAGTCGAACTCGTGGTTGCCGGGGGTGGCCAGATCGTAACCGGCCTCGTTCATCAGCTCGATGATGGTAGCGCCGTCATCCATGGAACCGTAAGCGGTGCCCTGGATATGGTCACCTGCATCCACCAGCAGCACATCCCGACCGGTGTCCTCGATGCTCTTTTTCAGGGCAGCAATGGCGGCATAGGTGGGCTTGGGGGACTTATTGTCGATATAGGTGTGGACATCGTTGGTGTAGAGGATGGTCACATCCGCTTTGTCACCAAAGAAGCAATTGGTCTCCTCCGCAAAGGCGGCGGGTGCACCGACAGAAACTGCGGTCAGTGCCGTGGCAGCACCGGCAGCCTTGATAAAGCTGCGGCGGGTAATGAACTGTTTCACAGGGAAAGACCTCCTTTGATTCAATACGCTCTTTCAGCCCTCTCCTTCCATGCTGTGCAGCGTTGTTTTCCCTTTTGGGGAACTGGCGGGCTTCAGCAAGGCCGAGAGGGCTGTTTGTTACCTAAATCTTAACATAGAACCCCAGTTTCCGCAAGGGATTTTTGTAAAATTCGTGTCAAGGAATCTCACAATAGTCATACTGTTTTGGTAAAACCATTGAAAATTCCGAGAAAAAGGGCAAAGCCCCGCATCCCATGGAAAGGGTGCAGGGCTTTGCCGCATTCAGAAAAGAGGGTCAGAGGATCGGGGGACGATTCTCAGACAGCATCAGATGGCATGGTATTCCTTGAGGAACTTCTCAAGGTCGGTGCCCTCGATCTTCTTGAGCACTTCCTTGAGGGCAACCCGCTGGATGAAGGGCAGATCCATATCAGTGATCTTCTTGCCGTCACGCAGTTTGACCGTTGCATCGATCAGGCTGCGGACATCATAGGTGCTGCCCCAGACCTCGGGCACGCCGCGGTCGATGTTGAGCAGGGTGTAAACCGCTTCCATACCGGTGCGCATGGAGTACTCGGTGGTGAAGATGGTGTCACGGCCGGTCTCGGCAAACTGGCCCAGGAAGGCGAAGTTGACAGCGCCCTGGGGCACGATGTCGGGGCGGTCGCCGAAGGCACGGGGCATGAAGAAGGCATCGATATAGGGCATCATCACAGGCACAGTGTTGGCGCTGTGTTCAGCCAGCTCGGCAATGTCCTCCTCGGGCACGCCGATGTGGTACAGCCACTCCATGCAGATCTCGCGGCCGGTGCAGTCGCGCATGGGCTTCTTGACGTAATCGCCGGGCTTGTCGCTGAACAGGCCGTAGACCCAGACACAGAGCTGGTTCTTGGGCTGATCACGGAACTGCTGCTGGCGGTTCAGGGTCCAGCTGAGCAGCCAGCTGGAGTCCTTGACCGTGACGATGCCGCCGGTGACGGTGTGGCCGCTGAAGGGGTCACGCTTGCAGATCTTCTTGATATACTGGGGGATCTTGTCGTCCAGGGTGGTGATGGTGGCGCTTTCCCAGTTGGACAGCTCCGGCTGAGAGCAGAACTTTTCGGGATGGCCGAAGGAGGGATCCTGTGCAGCGATCTTCTTCCACAGATCCCAGCCGTTGCCCGGCTTGATGGTGGGATCAAAGCCTGCGGCCTTGTCCTGAGCGCCGATGGTGCAGCTCTCCACGCAGCCGCCGTTGGTGATGAAGAGCAGGTCGTTCTCGGTGAGGTCGATGGTCCTGCTCTCACCCTTGTGGTCCACGGTCACGCTGCTGGCCTGCTTTTTGCCGCCCTCGATCCGGAACTGGACATCGGTGACCTTGGTCTCGTACTGGAAGTCCACGCCGTGATCCTTCAGGTAGGTGACCATGGGCAGGATGATGGATTCATACTGGTTGTAGCGGGTAAAGCGCAGGGCGGTGAAATCGGGCAGACCGCCGATGTGGTGGATATAGCGCTTGAGGTAGAGCTTCATCTCCAGCGCGCTGTGCCAGTTCTCAAAGGCGAACATGGTGCGCCAGTACATCCAGAAGTTGGAGGAGAACACCTCATCGTCAAAGATATCGGTGATCTTTTTGTCCTGCAGCTGCTCGTCCGGGGTGAAGAAGAGCTTCATGATCTCCATGGCACCCTGATCGGAGATGGCGAATTTGCCATCGGTGTGGGCATCCTGGCCGCGGTTGACGGTGGCACGGCAGAGGGACTTGTTGGGGTCCTCCTTGTTCAGCCAGTAATACTCGTCCAGCACGCTGGCTCCCTCGGTCTCCAGTGAGGGGATGGAGCGGAGCAGGTCCCACATGACCTCGAAATGGTTGTCCATCTCACGGCCGCCGCGCATGACATAGCCGATATCGTACTTGTAGCCGTCGCAGGCACCGCCGGGCAGCGGGTCCTTCTCAAACACATGGATGTGGTCGCCCTGCATCTGGCCGTCACGGACCAGGTAGCAGGCGGCAGTCAGGGCCGCCAGACCGGAGCCGATGAGGTAAGCAGATTTATTGTCAACGCCCTCAGGCTTTTTGGGGTGTGCAAATGCTTCGTAGTTGCCACTGGAATAATACATACTGGGAACCTCCTGTAAATCGTATTGGGAAGACTGCGTTCATGGTTCTGTGTCGTCTTCCCTTTCGTTGTGCCTAGTATACCCCAGTGGTTTTTTCAGAACAACAAACAAATCCTGAACAGTGTATAAAATTTATACAAAACACAACCATTGTCGGAAATATGACGAAACTGTGTATGACCCCCCAGTCACCTGCGGTGACAGCCCCCGCTAATAGGGGGGCCTTTGGCATTGCATGAGGCTCTGCAAGTCCCCCTTTCCGCACAGACTGCACCATTATGCCAAGGGCTCCCCTACTAGGGGAGCTGGCGCAAAGCGCCTGAGGGGTTTAGTCCAACAAAAAAAGCGCTCACCCTCCAGGGAAGGTGAACGCTTGCGTTTCTTTATCAGTTATTTTGTTTCGGGTGCCACCTCAAAATCGACCTTGCCAAGGTTGATATCGGCGCGGACGATGGTGATCATCATGCTGTCGCCCAGGCTCCAGGTCTTGCCGGAGGCGGGGTCAGAAAGGCGGATTCCCTCGGTGAGAGTGGTGCCGGTGGCGGTCAGGCTGGAAGCGGGCACAAAGCCCTCCACGCCGTTCTCCAGCTCCACGAAGATGCCGCGCTGGGTCACGCCGGAGATGATGCCCTCGTAGCACTCACCCAGATGGCGGCGGGCGTACTCGGCCTTGTAGTAATCCTCGGCCTTGCGCTCGATCTGAACGGCCAGCACTTCCCGCTCGCTGGACTGTTTGGAGGCCTTCTCCGCGAAATCGGTGTAGCGGACGATCATGGTCTCCTTGTCGGTGCCGCTGAGCAGGTCGGTCATCATGCGGTGGATGGCCAGATCCGGGTAGCGGCGGATGGGGCTGGTGAAGTGGGCGTAATCCTTGAGCACCAGACCATAGTGGCCCTTGGGCTTTTCCTCATAGCAGGCCTTGGACATGCAGCGGAGCATTCCGGTGTTGACGATCTGCTCAAACGGGGTGCCGCGCACACCCTCCAGAATGGCGCTCAGCTCCTTGGGGGTGGGCACTTCCTTGGCAAAGTGGTCGTTGATGCCGCAGGCCTGCAGCAGGCTGTGCAGGCGCTCCAGCTTCTCGCCGTTGGGCTCCTCGTGGACACGGTAGACAAAGGGGATCTGCTTGACCCGGGCGAAGTGGGCGGCGCACTGGTTGGCCAGCAGCATGAACTCCTCGATCATGGCCTCGCTCTCGCCGGAGGTACGCTTTTTCACATCGATGCAGTGGCCGTTCTCATCCAGGATGAGCTTGACTTCCCCGCTCTCGAAATCGATGCAGCCGCGCTCCTTGCGCAGGCGGGCGCGGTGGGCGTACAGCTCCTTCATGGCGGGCAGCTGATCCAGCACCTCGGCGTACTTGGCCTGCGTCTCGGCATCGGCAGTGCCGGCCAGCAGGGCGTTGATCTCAGAATACACGCCCTTGACCCGGCTGCAGATGATGGATTTGACGAACTTGTAGTCGGTCAGATTGCCGTCCTGATCCAGACGCATCAGGCAGGAGAACGCCAGGCGCAGCTCCTTCTCGTTCAGGGAGCAGATGCCGTTGGAAAGGCTCTTGGGCAGCATGGGCACGACCTGATCCGCATAGTAGACCGAAGTGGCGCGGTTGAAGGCTTCCTCGTTCAGCTCACTGCCGGGCTTGACGTAGTGGGAGACATCGGCAATGTGAACACCCAGCTCATAGCCGCCACCGGGGAGCCGGGTCAGGCTGACGGCATCGTCGATATCCTTGGTCTCGGCGCTGTCGATGGTGAAGATGGGCAGAGCGCGCAGATCCATGCGGCCCTTGCAGTCCTCCTCAGACACGGTCATGTCCTCGAACTTCTTAGCCTCGTCCCGCACCTTCTCGGGGAAACGGGTGTGGATGTCCTTGGCATAGAGCAGGGCCTTGGCGCAGCGCTTGGCTTCCTCGCAGCTGCCAAAGCGCATGGAAACGCCCACGCGGTGATCCTCCTGCCGGGTCCCGCGCTGCAGGATCTCCACAGCCACCTTGTCGCCGTCCTTCGCGCCGCCCTCGCAGTCGCGCTGGATGGTCATGGAGATGGCCGGGCAGTCATCGGGCACGAACTTCAGGCGGCCCTCGATGCGGCGGACAGTGCCCACCATGTCGTTCTTCTGCTCGAGCACGGCAAGGATCTCGCCCTCATCGCTGCCTTCCACCCGGGGGTGGGCAAACTTTTCCACCAGAACGGAATCGCCGGGCATGGCACCGCGGGTAAAGCGGCCCGGGATGAAGATATCGCCGGATTCATCCTCCAGCATCACAAAGGCAAAATTCTTGCCCAGCTTGACCACCTTGCAGGGCAGGGCCTTTTCGGCACGGCCGGAGCGGGCAGTGAAGAACACGCCGGACTTCTGGCAGACCACAGCATCGTGCACCAGCTCGTCCAGAGCCTCCATCACCTTGCGGTCCGCGGCACGGTCGCCGCCAAACTTTGCCTTGAGGTCCTTGACCATGCAGGGCTGGTTCTGGATGGCATGTTCAATTTTATCGCGTAATGACATATTTTTCTCCTTAACACTTTTCCGGCATTCTCCAATGGAACCCGGACAACTTCTTTCCCACGAGAGGTTTAGACAGAAAAACAGCCCCGCCTTACACGGGGCTGTACACGAGTGCTCAGGCCAGACGGCTGGCGAACACACAGGCCAGGATAGCCACCACAAAGAACACGATGCCTGCAATGCGGGTCACCTTGGCCAGCATCTGATCCGCAGGGGTCAGGCGTGCATTGTTGGCACCGCCCACACCACCGTTGATGGCACCGGCCAGACCCTGACCGTGGGTGTGCTGCATCAGGGTGAGGAGGATGATGACGGCCGAGACGACCAGCAGGATGGCACCGCCGACGATTTCAATGACAGACATGGATGGAACGCTCCTTTTATCTTTAGTTTCATAGAGACTGCATACAAATACAAGTGTATGATAGCACAAAAACCCGGGAAATGCAAGAAAAACCGTGGGCTACGGGGCCAGAATTTCCAGCCCTGCCGCCACCCGGGCAAAGATGGCCGCGCTGGAAAAGGCAGGCTCGGCCTGCGTGTCCTGCAGCACCACGATGGTATAGCGGGGCTGCTCTGCCGGGACAAAACCCGCAAACCAGTAATTTTTCAGCTCTGTACCGCCGGAAAACTGACCGGTCTGGGCCGTGCCGGTCTTGCCTGCCGCAGTCTGGCCGGGCAGGGCGGCCTCATGGCCGGTACCCCCGGCCACTACACCCGCCAATAGGGCCTGCAGAGCGGCGGCGGTGCGCTTTGTAAGCATCCGCCTGCTCCGGACATGGGAAAGCGCCGTGAGGGGCGCGCCGGTGGTCTCGTCCAGAGTGGTCTCCAGCAGCAGCGGGGTGCGGCAGATCCCCCCGCAGGCAATGGTGTTCATCATGGCGGCGACCTGCAGGGGGGATGCCAGCAGCTCCCCCTGCCCGAAGCAGAAATTGGCGTAGGCCCCGCTGGACGCAAGAGCCTCCCGCTCCGGCAGGACCCCAGCCGCCGTGTGCAGGGCATCGGTGAGCGGGATCGCCTGCCCGAAGCCCAACTGCTCTGCCATGGCGCGGACAGCATCGGCCCCCAGCGCCTGCCCCAGCCGGATGAAGTAGCCGTTGCAGCTCTTTTCCAGCGCGCCGGCCAGATCCACCTCGCCATGGGGGATGCCGCCCGCACAGCGGAAGATCCGGCCATCCACCGTGCACCAGCCGGGGCAGGTGTAGACAAAGCCGCTCTCCCCTGCCTCCAGCGCCGCTGCCGCCACCACCGGCTTGAACACCGAGCCCACGGCATAGCACTGGAACGCCCGTTCCAGCAGGGGGCTGTCCGGGGCGTTCAGGCTGGCCGAAATGTTTTCCGGATCATAGCCGGGGCGGCTGACGCAGGCCCGCACCTTGGCGTTGGCGGTGTCCAGCACCAGGATGCAGCCGCTCTGCATCGTCTCGTTGGCCACGGCTTCGGCGGTCTGCTGGATCTCCCGGGAAAGGGTCAGCTGCACCCCCACAGCCCCGCTGTCGGCGTGGGTGAGGACGGGCTCGGCCCGCAGCTTTCCCTGGGCGTTGACGGTGCAAAGCAGGGTATCCCCCGCCCCGCTGCCGGTGAGCAGTTCGTCAAAGGCGGCTTCCAGCCCGGCAGCACCATGGCCCTCGCCATCGAGATACCCCAGCAGCTGCACTGCCAGCGGAGCGGCAGAGCTTCGCCGCGCCGCTGGCCAGCAGGAAACGTCCAGCGCGGAAACATCCCGGTCCACTTCCAACAGAAACGGGGATGCGGCGTTCCGCTTCTGGTAGAGCGTCGCCTGCCCGGCTGCATCGGTGTAGGCGAACAGGCGGGCATAGCTGCCCTCCCCGGGCACGCAGAGGGCCATCCAGCGGGTGGTCTGCCCCGTGAGGAGCTGGCCCCTGTAATCATAAAAATTGCCCCGCCGGGCGGGCAGGTGGAGGGTGACCACGCTCTGCGCCGCCGCCCGGGCCCCGTAGGCCGTGTCGGAGCAGAGCCAGTACAGGCGGCAGACCACCGCCGCAAAGCAGAACAGCAGGGCCCCATACAGGACCAGCACCCGTTTGCCGGACATGAAAACGCCCCCTCTCCCGCTTAGGATGGGCAGGAAAGGGGGCATTGATGCGTTCAGGAGCAGATTTTTCGGACGAGCTCAGCGGCGCGGGCGGCATCCTCGGCCGTGGCGGTGCCGTTGTAGCGGGCTTTGAGGTAGATCTGGCGCAGCTCGGCCTCGGCGGCAAAGTCCATACCGAAAGCGCGGCCGGTCAGGTCAAGGCTGGTATCGCCCCGCAGGATGGTCACGCCGTGGCGCTGGCAGTGGTCCAGATAGATGGCATACTCCCGCCGCACCTTGTCCACCGGGCTGAGGAAGAGCCCGGGCCAGCGGCGGGCACGCTTGTGGGTGCTATGCCGGACAGTGGTGTCCGTGCAGGCAGTGTCCGTGTGCCGGAACTTCTGGCGCAGGAAATGCCGCACCACCAGCACCGCACAGAGAACCGCCAGCAGGATACCGAGCACGGTCAGTATCGACATCCCGTTGATGAGCGGTTCTGCGTCCTCGGCGGCCTTTTGGGCGTTGGCGATGACCTCATCGGTAGAAACGATCTCGGTGCGCTCCAACGGTTTGGGCGGAAAGAGGGTGAAGAGCCAGTGGATGAACTGCAGGATGCCGTGGAACAGCCAAGTCACACCCTGCACCACAATGTTGTTCAAAAACAGCTGCAGCACCGGCACGATCCCGCCAAAGTAAACGGCAGACGCAGCCGCCTTTGCACCGGCAACCACAACACTGCGGCTGAGCAGGAACGGCCCTGCGCACACCGCCGCCAGCACACCGCCGGAAAGCAGCAGATAGCCCGGCCGGGTGGAGATCTCCGGGTCCTGCCGAGTGGTGCGGTTGAACCCCACCAGAAGCACTGCTGCCGCCGTCGCAAAGGGCAGGGCCGCCGAAAGCACCGCGTTGGCGTTCCACAGCAGCATTGCCACTGCAAAGAAGGGCCATACCCGGCAGAGCCAGCGCAGGCGCTCGGCCTGCCGCATCGGCGAAAGGGCAAAATCGCCGGTGTAGGCCAGCAGCACCGGGTAGACTGCCGCCGGGAAGTAGCAGAGCTTGTCCGCCCCTGTAGGCAGGAAGAGCAGCGCCGCCGCGCTCAGGGCCGCAAGAGTGGTGCGGAGGGGACGGCTGCCCTCAAAGCAGGAGGCCAGACCAAAGCAGAGGGCAGGCCAGACCAGCACCAGCGGCATGGGTGTCCCGCCGAAGCTGGCAGCAAAAAAGCCCGCAAAGGCATAGTAAAAGCTCAGATCACCTGCCAGGCGCAGGGTATGTAAGAACATCATGCGCCCGCCTCCCCTGTCTGGACCGTCTCTACGGCCATTTCCGGAGTGAGCACCAGCAGCGGAATGCCAGGCAGGGGCCGCACGGCAGCACGCACAGCTTCTTCCGGCTCCGTTGTCACCACGATGCAGCTGACCTGCTCCTGCGGGTGGTAGTATTCGGCGCAGAACCGCGCGCAGGAAAGGACGGTCTGCCCGGTGGCGCGGCCCAAAATTTCCAACACCTTGCGGTAGTGTTCGGGGCCGTAGCCCTGCGGGGTTTCCAGCGGCTTTCTCCACTCCTCACCGGAGAGAGCCGCATTGAGCAGCAGGTCAAAGGCAGCGTTTGCCGCAAAGCGGTAGGACACCGCCTTTTCTTCCAGCCTCCGGCAGATTGTGCGGGCCATGGAGTAGCAGAGCTCCGCCGGTTCCGGGTGGTCGTAATCCTTGGTATCCGCATGGACTAGCACCACTGCCCGGGGCTCAGTGGTGTAATCCCACTTTTTGACCATAAGCCCCTGCCCCCGGACGCTCTGCTTCCAGGCGATGGAGCGCATGGGGTCACCACTGGTGTAGGGGCGGTAACCCGCCGTGAGAATAGGATCCTCGTAGAGATAGCGGTTCACCGAAAGCTCGCCCAGAAAACCGCCCAGCATCTCTTCCAGTTCCGGCAGAGCGCACTCCCTGGGTGGAACAATGAGCTCGTGGAAGCCCCGCTCGGTGCGGGACTGTTCCACAAGACCCAGAAAATCGCCGCCGATGACCTGCATCGGTTCCAGCACATAGCGGCCCCGGCGTTCCAGCCTGAGGGCGGTGGAGAAATCCGCCTCCTGCCCCGGGCGCAGCCAGGTGGTGAACCGCACCGTGTGGCCCAAACCTGCCTGATCCTGCGTAATGTGGTGCTCCGCGCAGGGAAGAAACTCCTTGTTCAGGTGGAGCTTTGCCGCCAGGAACATCTTCCAACGGGGGCCGCTGTTCCGTACAACAAGGTGGATCACGGCGGGCTCCCCGGCTTCCACAAGGTGATCCTCCACTTCCAGCCGCCCCTGCACATCGTCCAGGCTGTGGACTGTGCTGTAACGCTCCAGCCCAAGGGCTGTGGCCACCAATAGCAGCGCGAAGATGACGGCGCTCATTCCGCACTCTCCAACGGCACAGTGATCTCGGCCAACAGCTTGCGCATCCGCAGAGCGGCGGCTTCGGCGTTCATGCTGCTGCCCAGAGAAATGCGGTGAGAAAGCACCGCCGGGGCCAGCCCTTTGATGTCCTCGGGGATGACGTATTCCCTGCCCTGCAAGGAGGCATACGCCTGCGCAGCCTGATAGAGCGCCAGCGCACCGCGGGTGGATACGCCGCTGACAAAGCCGCTCTGTGTACGGGTGGCTTCCACGATGTCCATAAGGTAGTGCTTGACTTCCTCGGAGACCTTGACCTCCCGGTAAGCCGTGCGGACGTATGCGGTCTCCTCGGGAGTAACGACGGCCTGCAGCTCGTTCAGCACGGTCTGGGCCGAGGGGCGGGAGAGCACCTCCAGCTCCTGCTCCCGGGTCATATAGCCCAGCGACAGCCGCATGAAAAAACGGTCCATTTGGGCATCTGGCAACGGGAAGGTGCCAAAGGATTCCAGCGGATTCTGGGTGGCCAGCACCATAAAGGGCTCAGCCAGGCGGCTGGTCACGCCGTCCACGGTAATCTGCCTTTCCTCCATGGCTTCCAGCAGGGCCGACTGGGTACGGGGCGTGGCGCGGTTGATCTCGTCCGCCAGCACAAAGTTGGTGAAGAGCGGGCCGGGCCGGAACTCGAACTCACCAGACTTCTGGTTGTAGAAATTGATGCCGGTCAGATCGGAGGGCAGCAGGTCGGGCGTGAACTGCACCCGTTTGAAGTCCCCGCCCACCGTGCGCGCAAATGCACGCAGGAGCATGGTTTTGCCGGTGCCGGGCTTATCTTCCAGCAATACATGGCCTCCGCAGAGGAAGCTGACCAGAATTTTCTCGGTAGCATCCTCCTTGCCCACAATGACACGGGCACAGTTGGACACAACTTTTTCGCGGTAGGCGGTAAAAGCGGCAGTGTTCATTGGTGTTTCCTTTCCCAAAAACAATTTTTCTAAGTGTACTCTTGTTTGGAAAGGGTGTCAACAAAAAAGAAGGCAGAGCCTCCCGGGTGGGAAGTTCTGCCTTCTGCGGCGTATTGAATTGGTACGGGGAGCCGGTGCGGCTTAGTACATGCCGCCCTTCCAAACCACACTTTTGGAGCCGAATCACGAATATCGGGAAACGTAGACTTTTGTAGAATTATCAAGGCCACAAGCCGATTTTTCCAGATTCTCCGTTTTTGCACGATCCACGCTTTTCTACGCAAATCTACGCCACTTACCGGGTGATTGGCGTAAGTTTTGGCGTAAGTTTCGGCGTAAGTTTCGGCGTAAGCAATTCCGCTTCATGCGTCGAAAATCACAGGTTGCCGGCAATCTGTTCAAAGGCTCTTTCAACCGATTCAAAGCTGCTGTGCGTGTAGACATCCAACGTCACACTGGCATTGGAGTGTCCCATCAGGTATTGCAGGCTTTTTACATCCAGCCCGGCCTGCTGAACATTGGTGCAGAAGGTGTGTCGCAGCACATGAGGTGTAATGCGCGGAACAGGTTTGCCGTACGCCTTCTCAAACTTTCCCTGCACGCCACGCATATAGTTTTCCAAGTGCATTGCCACCTTCGGCATTCCGGACTTGTCCAGAAAGAGAAATCCGCTGCAACCATCCACCAGCGCTTCCACTTTCGTGGACGCTCTGGCTTTTACTACACGCCGCAACGCTGCACAAACTGTATCTGTCATGGGGACATTGCGGATACCGCTTTTTGTTTTCGGCGGTGTGACAAAGTAGGGCTTTTCAGCCGTCCGGCAAAGCTGCCGCCGGACATGGATACAGTGCCGTTCAAAGTCGATATCTGCTCGTGTCAGGCCATACAACTCACTCACACGCAAGCCGGTTCCCATAAGAATGACGATATCATCATAATAGTTGCCGCCATAGCCTTGAACGAATTGCAGATATTTCTCCTGCTGTTCTCTGGTCAGGGCATTGCGCACATAAGCGTCCTTCGGCACAACGTCCGACAGCTTGAACTTAAATGGATTCTTGCGGATGATGTCATCCTCTACCGCCATCTCAAACGCCGGTCTGACAACGCTTTGCAGGATTCCTATGGTGTTTTGCTTGAAACCGCTGTCATGCAGAAACACGAACCAGCCTTTCGCATCGGACAATTTTACCGTTTTGATGGCTTTTTGCCCGAAAGGGTCAGCATGAATCCGCTTGACCGCTGTGTTGTACGACCGAAGTGAATTGGGTTTCAACCCACGTTTCAGGTTCATATAGCGGTCAACCAGATCAGCCACCGTCATCTCTCCGGCGGCGTAGTCGATGCCGTCTGCCAGATCGCGCCACAGTTCTTCCTCTTTTTTCCGCAGCTCTGTCAGGGATTTAGCGTAAATACAACGCCGTTTCTTGTGGATATCGGTATAACGATAGTCGTAGGTGCCGTTTGCTCTTTGGCTTTCGCCATCCTTCAAAACACGGCCCTTGCTATCTTTGCGCTTTTCAGACATTTAGAAACTCCTTTCTGTGAAAAGCGCATATAGGGGTTAATTTTAGTATACCATACCGACCATGCGATTTCCACCGATATCGAATAGAAAAGACGTTGCATCATTCTCAAATAGAATACGCCTGCTCGATAAAGCAATCAAACAGACGGCGCTTGATCAAACGCTTGTTGCCCACCCAAAGGACAAATTTGCACTTATCCTCGTTGGTAATCTCGCGCAGTTTATTGATGCCAATGCCGGAATAAGCCGCAGCTTCCTCCAGCGTTAAATTGCTCTTTTCCCAGATCGGAACTTGTCGGGACTTGGTCCCTCCATCTTGCTGATGCAAGACCGTTCCGTCGCTTGAAGTCTCCACCGGGGACTTCATTGCTTCGCAAACGCGAACTTCCTTCATAGGCAGACCTCCACTTCCTTGTAACCGAACGCCTGTAACCGGGCAGGAAAACTCTCTTTTTCTGTACGCAGGGCATTCGGTGGGCTTTATACTTTTTCTTATTCTTTTAAGGTTACATGGTTACAGAAAGCGGAAAACGCAGCAATCATGCGGTTTTTGCGCTGTAACTGCAGCGTAACCAAACCTGTAACTGACCGTGTAACCGCTGTCCATCAGAAGGGAAATCCCAGTTGCTGGGCTTCCGCATCCGTTATTTCGGAGAAATCTTCAGCCCCGGTTTCGGGGCTGGTTACGCGCTCCCAGCCTTTCTGAACGCCGTACTTCGGGTAACGCTTGGCGGTCTTGTGCGCCTGCCAGCCTTGAATATCGCCGCGCGAAATTCCCGTGTTCATGATCTCACAGATAGCACGGGTCTCCCACTCAGCCGGGATGTTCGTGCTGCCCAGCGCTTCCGCATAAAGCTGCTTGGAACACACCCGGTCACCCGTGTAGTCCTCCAGAAAGGCGTAGATCATGCCTGCCTGTGCATCCTCCTGCATGAAGTCCTGCTGATGGGCTTGCAGGTTTTCCTGCATAGCAGGGTTGAACGCCAGCTTGTAATTACCGCTGTTGTAGATGGTCATGGCTTCTGCCCAAAGCTGGTCGATATAAGCGCGGGATTCCTCCTCGTTGTCCAGAATGTGGACTTCGGCCAGTTCCGCATCCACCGGGATGGGGATGAAGCGGCGATTACCCGTGCGGTCACGGGGCAAAAAATCCTGCCGGTTGGTCGTGCCAGCAAAGACGCACTGGCGCAGACGGTCGGCAGGATGGGTCTCGTAGGGGACTTTATAGGTTTCCTTCTGCTTGCTGAGAAAACTCTTGATCTCCTCGATGCTCTTGGCGTTGGCGGTGGCAATCATCTCCGACATTTCGATGATCCAGTGACCTTGCAGCTTGCGGTACACATTGTCATCGTCCAGCCGCCGCAGGTCATCCGAGAACCACTCGTCCTTGACTGCCAGCAGCCGGAAGAAGGTGGACTTTCCTGCACCTTGCCCGCCCACCAGACAGAGCATGGTTTCAAATTTACATCCCGGCTGGAACACCCGTTTGATGGCTCCCAGCAGGAAAATTTTCATAGCTTCGCAAGTGTACTCGTCCTCCGCAGCACCGAGGAAATGGTGCAGGACGTGGGCTATCCGTTCCGTACCGTCCCACTTTAGGCCATTCAGGTAATCCCGGATGGGGTGGTAGCGGTTCTCGTTGGCAATGATGCGGATGGCGGATTCAATCTTCTTTTCGCTGAAAATGCCGTACTTCTCCATTCGCCGCAGGATATACTTCATATCGGTGTCGTTCAGTGTCTTGCCGGAGCGGGGCCAGCCCACAGGCTTTACGATGTCGATGCGCTCACTCAACAGGTTCAGCCGGATGGCATCGGCCAGCACATGGTCGTTCTGCAAAATCGTGATGCAGTTTTGGATCGTCCGCTGGATCTCGCCGTTGGAGTGCTTGGTCAGCATTTCTTTTACGTCCGCAACGGTTCTGGGAGTACGTTCTTCGTTGACTTCTTTGCTCAATAAACATCACCTCGTACTATTATTGAAAACGATTTTCTGATTTTTCCGCAGCGGGTATATCTCCGGGTTTCCGTTGCATCTGCTCTGCCTGCAATCGGCTTAGCAGTTGCAGAACGGAATCCCGTGCTTTCTCCTTGACCTGTTCCTTGCCTTTCTGCCGGACCTCCGGCTTCAGGAGCTTCTCCTGCAGGCGGGCAGCGGTGGTCTGCATGGTCTTGAGAAACTTGTCCAACACGGTATCCAACCGATGGGCTGCATATTCTCTCGTGGGTTGCGGAGCCTTGCGTTCAGGGGACAGCACCCACTTCTTCGTGTCCTCGATCATCCGCATATCTTCCTTGCGGGTCTCGGTGCGCACCACGTCAGTCACGACCTCCACCGCCTTGTCATAGGCCGCAGCCGAAACATCTTCCAGCAGAGTCTCCATGTCCGAAACTTTCAGGGTCAGCTTGTCCAGCTTGTTCTGCTGGGCGGCAAGCTGCTCCTTCTGCTTTGCAAGGATGAAGTCCTGCTTTTCCAGATATTTGCGGTTGCCGTACTCCGCTTCCTCCTCCAATTCCAGTCCATGCCGCTTGGCAATCTCGAACAGCATCTTCCGACAGGCGGCATCAAAGGTGATTTTGCGGTTGTTGCGGCGGCTGAGAGGTTTGTCCGGGTCGGGCAAGTTGAAGCCCAACGCTTCCAGTGCCTTTTCCTGCTGAGGAGCGATCTCGCCGTACTTGTTTTCGCAGTCGAACACATGACGCTCATGGATGTGGGGAGTGCTTTCATCCAGATGCAGTGCCCAGTCCAGCAGGTGCACATGAGCGCCAAACCGTTCATGAAATTCAGCAATGAACTCCGTTACCACCAGAACCAGACCTTCCACCGATGCGTGTTCGTCCAACGTTCCGAACTGGTAGATGGTTTCTTCCGGGCAGGTTTTCTTTCCGGCAAGCAAGTCCTCTATGGTTCGGTTGCGCTCGGTATGACGAATCTTTGCATTGCGAGCATTCTGGTTTTCCACAAAGTGAGAGTAGTGAATTTCATAGAACATCTTCTCCACATCGCTGAACGCAGCAGTCTGTCTATCCTTGTCGGATGCAGAACGGATGCCATGATAGCAGTCCCAGTAGATATTGCTCTTGGCGCGCTCTTGGTCAATGTGCTCACTGTTGGCAAGGTTGAAACTGCGGTCATTGTGCTTGGGGTTATAGGTGCCGTGGGTTCCGGCTCGTCCATTGTGTCGTGTTAATTTCAGATAGACATCCCTCTTTTCCTGTATTTTTTGTGTACGGCCACTCGTGCGATCAAATCACAGGAGTGATGCAATTCTTCTAAGCAACGGGTCTCGCATTTCAAGACCGTGTCTTGAAATCTTCTCTCGGAATCGAGAGGTAATCCTTTCGGAAAAGGATTTATGTGTTTGTTATACTGCAAAGAAAGTGACCTATCGCTCCTTCCCTCAGTGGGAGATCATGGCGTTTGTCGCTTTCCGCTTAGAAGAGTTTGCTTTCGCTCTGCAAGAAAAGTATAACAGAGAAACTTGGAATCGAACAGGAACTGAGAGTTCCTAATTTTCGGTGAAAGTAGGAAGCATCGTTCCCATTTCTTGTTGCATCGCTATTCTTTCTTTGCGGGGAATCATTAAGATGCTGCATCTCTGTAATTATCATAGCACCTGAAATTGCAAAAGTCGTGGGCTTCGTAGGCCTATTATTGGCCCCCTAAGTGAACCTGTTTTGATTACTTTTCCCCGATTTTGGTATAAAGTTTAACAGAGGCTTCTTTCATTTCAACAGCTTGCCGGGAGAGTGCGCAGCAGCGGAGCTGCTGGATCTGCCGCCATTTTGCGCCAGATAATACCCAGTAGGATATGACGCACAGCATCATATCACTGGGCAAGGCGTTCCCCCTTGACTCCCTTCAAAGGGCTGCGGTCTCGCCTGTCGGCTCGGTCGGTGCTTCAAAATACCTGCGGCCTTTTGAGGTCGCCACTGGCGACCCGCACCTCTGCACTCTTGCTCCGGGCAAACTGTCCTGAACGGACAGCTCGTCCGGCTCCGATGTAACGAGAACTGACAAATTCGTCCGTTTTCGTAATCGTATAGCACAAAAAGGCGGCCATCTGCACCCATGCAGACAGCCGTCTTTGGTTTTATGCCGTATTCTATTGGTCAATCTCTGAAGATCTTATCCAGTTCCCTTTCCATGGTGCCCGCCTTGGCAAATTCCAGCGTATCTGCCTGACGGATATGGTGAGCGGTGATGCCGTGATCCTTTGCAAAGCCCAGAATGTAGCTGATGGCAATGCGGTAGATGATCTCGGTAGGGGCAAGCCCATAGACCTGCTTGGCAAAGATATGTTCCAGCCGGGCATTATCGTCCGGGAAGGCTTGCCGCATCTTCTCGCTGCGGTAAAGGCGCTTGACAATTTCCGTTATGTACAGGCCGGACTTCATGTAGGGGTCCAGAAAGGTCTTGCCGGGGTCATCGAAGCAGCCGGGGTTTTCCTGCTCCAGCAAGTCCACCATCTTTTTCACCACCCACTTGGGGGTGAAGATCTGGTTGGTTTTCTGGGGTGGGATGTAATCGAAGATATCCTCGGTGCGGCTCTCGTCAAAGTAATCCGCCAGTTTGACCTTCAGGCTCAGGAACTCCTTCACCGAATCGTCAAACACCACCGGGTCGAACAGGTGGCCTGCAAAGTGCTCCTTCTGTCCGGTAGTCTGGTTGATGTACGGCCCGCCGTCCCGCAAAAATCGGAACTGTTCCAGCGTAATGCTGGTGACCTCCTGAAAGACCTTGTCCGGGATGATCCGGTCAAAATTCGCCAGCGTCACGGTCTCGTCGCCGTAGGCCATGAGGAAGGACGGGATGGTGCGGGAGAAGCCCCGGAGGTGGTCACGGACGGTGTCCTCGTAGCCCTTTTTCTCCTGCTCCTTCTGATTGGTCTCCACAGTGCGCACGATGGTCTGCTGCATCTCCTGCGCCGTCTGCTGGATGGTGGATTGCAGTTTTTCCATCAGGGCGGCGGTGCTCCGCTGCTGCTTTGCGTTAAACTCCCGGTTCACCTGCTGGCGCTGCTGGGCGGTGGTGCAGCTTTGCAGCTGCTGGGTGCGCTGAGTCTCCAGCTGGCTCTGGTCGATGCGGTAGTTGTCCACCACCTTGTTCACCGCCACGTCCATTTTTGCCTTGGCGGTGCTCTCAAAGCGCTTCTGATCGGACAGCTTCAGGTCGCGGCCATACTCCTGCTTTGCCTGCTCCACCATAGGGGTGATGATCTCCTTGGTGATGCTCTTTTTCAGGGGTTCCAGATGCTCTTCTTTGGCAGGAGCCGGAGCATCTGTCAGGTCTTGCAAGGCGGTGTCCAGCGCCGGGGTGCTTTCGTAGATCTTTGACCCGAACACATCCGCTGCCTTGCCGATGACGTAGCCCTCATCCAAGTCCACCTCGCCCTTGTCGTTCAGGGAGAGGTCTGCGCCGGTGTCCGGGGTGATCTGGATGGGCTTTGCCTTTGCCTCGCTGATGGGCTGGAAGTTTTGCAGAATGTCCAGCACCTCCTGCGGGGCACTGAATACGTTGGAAATGTTCTGGAACAGGAAGTTGCTCTGGAAACCCATCCGCACTACTTCTTTGGACTTGATCTTCCGGGGGATGCTGAGGACTTTTTCTGCATCCAGCGGAATCATCTCCCCTTCCTCGTCCTCGCCGATGACCGGGAAGAAGTTGAGCAGATTCTGAATGTGCGCCTTGCGTTCCTCGGTGTCGCCCTTGCCGCTGACGGTGTCCTGTGAAAGGTCGTTGGCGAACTGCTCATAGATCAGCAGGGTGCGGGCAGGGTCAAAATCGAACACATAGGCGTTCTCTTTGCGGCGGAAGGTGCCGTTTTCGTGGAAAAGGCAGGGGTTCTGGGCACGGAACGCTGCCTGCATATACAGCGCCGGGCTTTTCAGGTTGGAGAGCATCAGCACCGCCGACCACTCCGGGATGGTGACACCGGTAGTCAGCTGCCCCACCGACAGGGTAATGGTCTTTTCGTGGTGGGCGATGGCGGCTTTTACCCGGTCAAAGCTCTTCTGGTTCTCGTCCGTGTCGTCCAGCTTGCCGTCACCGGCGGCTAGAATCACCTCATAGTCCCGGAATACCGGGTGCGCCTGCAACTTTTTTGCCAGCGCTCTGGCACTATCCACCCGGTTCAGCAGCCAGAAGGTGTGCTTCAGCTCGGCACGCAGCTCCGGGGTGGAAAACGGAAATTTGTTCTGGGTGGTCATGGCATCCAGAAAGCGGTCCACATCGGCCTCATGCTCAAAGCTGCCGCTGGGCTTCACCTTAAAGAACTCGTTCAGGTCAAAGGCAAATTCCTGCGTTTCGCCGTCGATCTCCACGCCCTGCTGAATTTCGTCCCGGATGATCTCGGACATCTGGTAGGTGTAGAGGTTGAGCATGGGGAGGTTTGCGTAGGGGTTCTGCTGCCCCGGTGCGCCCTGCCAGTTCCGCTTGGCGGCCTGCTCGTCGGCGTAGGTCCAGTTGAAGATGGCATCCCCGGCAAACTTGTCGTTTGCCAGTGCCTTGAAGGGCGTGCCGGACAGGTGCAGCGTGAACTTGCGGCGGATGCGGTCAAAGGCAAGGTCGGTCTTGTAGGTGTCCACGCCCTCGTGGGCTTCGTCGATGACCAGCACATCCCAGTTCAGCTCGGTCAGGTGGCGCAGTTTGTCGTACTCGCCGCCGAAATATTTCGAGCCTTTCATGTCCTGCAAGCTGACGAACTCAATGCGCTTATACAGTTCCTCGCCCTGTGCGGCGGCATCCAGATAGCCCTGCTCGTCCAGCACATGGGGCTGCCCGGCAAGGGCATCCACATGGCTGACGAACAGATAGCCGGACTCCCTGCCCAGAAAGCGCACATAGTCGCTGTACCAGCTATTGGCGATGGCCGGGCGGTTGGTGACGATGAGCACCGTCTGTGCATCGACCTGCTTGCAGAAATCGTAGACGGAAAGAGTCTTGCCAAAGCGGGGCTTGGCGTTCCAGAGGTATTCCCCGCCGGGGTGGCTCTGGTAATAGATTTTAGTGTCGCGGACAGCCCTTGCCTGTTCTTCCCGCAGGGTGTAGGCGATGGCGGCATCCAGCTGCACCCGGCCCCGGTTCATGCGGAAATCCTGAAAATACCGCCGGGACTGCTGCCCATCCAGATGGAACCACTCGTTTTTGCGGTCGTTCTCCACGTTCAGTTTGCGGAGGTAGGCGTGGAAATCGTGGTCGGTGAACACCTCACCGCTGCCGTCATCGTAGACGGCATTGCCCCGCCACTCCTCATGGTACAGCACATCGGCGGTGTGGGTCTGCTGTTTCAGGCGTTTGTCCACCGACTGCTCGGTGTAGCCGATCTTCGTCCAGCCGTTGTGCCGGGCAATTTCCGGGGTGGTATAGGCGTAGATCATGGGCACCACCTGCCGGGCAGTGCGCAGGGTTATGCCAGCCATTATGCCATCTCCTTTACATGGGTCTCGATAAATTCGATCTCGTCAGCGGTCAGGTCATACTTGCGGTAAAGCTGCTGGTCGATCTCCGCCACCGACTTGCTCCAATCAATGTCGGAATGGGCGGTAAAGTCTTGAAGGGGAACGTATTTCCATTTTGGTGCCGGACAGTCCTGCGTAATTTTTAGTACCCCAAGCATTGCCCTTGCAAATTTTGTTTTTACATACTTTGTTATTGCGATAGCTTCTTGTTCACTTTCGCATTTTCCAATAGACATAAACGTCTGCGTATGTCCTATGCCCGGTTCAGCAATTATCGGTGCTGAGAGAGTTTCGCCAAAAGCACCACTACCGTTTGCTTTGGAGATAAAAACCTTATAACTCCCAAAATTTTCAGGGACACGAACGTAAGCTTTTCTAATCCATTTCTCTGTGCGCTTGCTTCCGTCCAGACCCAAAATCTTTATATAAGAACTTCCGTCCTTCGGCATTTCAGAGAAGAACACAATATTATCGAGTTTACTTAAAACATTCGACTTGAAGTCGTATTTATGACCTTTACTTAGCAGAGACTCCACGCTTGAGTTCTCTTTGTGCATCGTTTCTGTGAAACGATACGATTCTGCTGCATAAATCACCTTACTTAACGGTACATAGTCTGTTTTTCCAATTTTACGAGCAATACTTCTTAGTTCATCGAACACAATAAAATGCTCAATCGCACCGTAATTCTTCACTTTGTCGCGGTATGTAATTACAACACCGCCCTTAATATCTGTGTTTGCAAAGATTTTTGAACTATCAGATTCATAATGCAAGACTGTCAAGTGCGGATCACTCAGCATCTTCTCATTCCATGCTTTCGGTGTAGAGCCAGCATTGAACAAAAACCGTGCAGGATGAATCATTTCCACCTTATCTGCAATTTCATAAGACGCATCCAGAAATTTGTTATATACTGGCGGTGCAAACCCTTTGTTATCGCCAAGGGTTTCATCCTGATACGGCGGGTTTCCGATGACATAATCAAACTTCATGCTGGTACTCCCTTCCTGAATGGTTTCAAAGTTCTGGGCGGTTCCATGGCTGCCCTTGCGCCAGTTTTTCACTTTACAGGATACCGTAGGCGGCTGCAGCTCTGCCGCCCCGAACATGGAAAAGAGGTCAAGCTGTTCTGCCTCCGGCTGAGGCTTGCCGCCGGGCACAGAGAGGTGCAAGCCGTCCATCTGCCACAGGTTCCAGCTGATGATGTTGGCAATAGGCTGTAACTCTTCTTTTGTGGGTTTGCGCTGCCAGCGGGCTTGCAGATGCTCTGCATAGGTCAGCAGAAGGTTGACCCGCGCCAACAAAAGATTATCTCCCTGATACTCATAGCCGTAGGTAGACTGCACCGCATGGGTGGCATATTTGCGCCACTCGTCCTCTGTGGCGGCGTTCTCGCTTACCACCCGCAGCTTGCGGTCCAGAATGCCAATGCGCCGGGCTACCGGAATCATCTCGCCGGTGGCGGCATCGTACCGGGACGCCAGAAAGGGGGCTTCGCCGCAGGTCACCTCCAAGCGGCGGCTCTGCACATACTGCACCCATGCTGGAGTCCTGCCCTTGCAAACCGGGAACTGCACTGGCGTTTCCACCGTCTGCCAGCCTTGGGGCAGCTCCACCGTGAACTGCCCGGCGCTCTCCTCTGCCCCCAGCCCACGGAACCAGTCAGCATCCAGTGCGTTGTTCATCTTGTTGCAGACCCATGCGGGGCTGAACACCTCGCCTTTTTTGCGGGTGCGCTGCTGCTGGGTGTCGGTCTGCTTCATCATCCGGGGCAGCACCACCTCGTAGTGGGTCAGCCCGAGCTGCTGGGTGGTGATCTGGGATCTATCCGTCACCGGCTCGTACATCACCGTTTGCAGTTCTTCCGGCGGGTCGGTGGCCCAGATGATATTTTTACCGGTGGAGCGGTCTTTTAGAAGTGTATCCAGCACCGCCTGCACTTCCGGTGCGTGAAAGTCGATCAGTTGTTCCAACGGGGATTCCCTCGCTTTGCCTTAGCGTTGCGGCGGAAGTAGTATTTTTATACTAGTTCTGCCTTATACTAGTATTATACAGCTACTTTTTGCCTTGTCTAGTATTGTACAGCCACTTTTCATCAAAAGTAGGAATGATTCATATACTAGTGGTAAGGAAAGGTGGTCAAGCTATGCTTGGGGAACGATTGGCAGAACTCCGCAAACTGAATGATGACACACAGCAGACCCTTGCGGACAAACTTGGTATCTCCGTTTGGTCTATCCGTGCGTGGGAACAGGGAAAGAGCTACCCCTTCAGCAATGTGCTGCTTGCCATCTGCAAGCTCTACGGTACCTCCGCCGACTACCTGCTGGGTCTGACCGACATCGACCCCTCGGACGAAGCCCGCAAACAGCGCCAGCGCCTGACCGAAGAAGAACAGAACGAGATGCACCGCTACGAAGAATATTTGCTCTGGAAACGCAAAAAATAAGCCGCCCAGCGAGACCGTAAGGTCGCTGGGCGGCTTATTTGCCCTCTTGACAAATACGTAAAATACGTATACAATAAAACTGTAATCCTGAAAGAAAGGAGGGGCACCCGCCATGCCGATGACTCCCAAGCAAATGATTCGCTTGCTGGAGCAGAACGGCTTTGTTTTAGTCAGTGCAAATGGGTCACACTACAAGTATCATAACCCAACTACCAACAAAACCACTGTCGTTCCATTTCACGCAAAGGATCTGAAACCCGGTACCGAGAAAAATATTCTCAAATTAGCCGGACTCAAAAAGTAAGAATATGATGATTGTAGACTTCATATTCTGAAACTGCAAAGCACTGCATAGACTATTCTACAATTTCCAACCAATAATGTAGGCCTGTTAAGTGAAGGTACATTGATTGTTTGTTGAATTATAAAAGGTGAGGTCACATTATGAACGCTATTTTCTATCCCGCAATTTTTCACCCGGAAGAAAGCGGGTACTCTGTTGAGATTCCCGATATTGAGGGCTGCTTCACCCAAGGCGATACCATGGACGAAGCCGTCCGCATGGCACAGGATGCCATCGGCCTTATGCTGGAAGATTGCAAAGTCTGCCCGGAGCCTTCTGTCCCTTCTGCACTCCATGTTGACCCGGAAGATTTTGTGGTGATGGTGCCTTTCGATATGGAAGAGTACGAAAAGCGGTACAGACCCGTAAAGAAAACCCTTTCCATTCCCGGCTGGCTCAACGATGCCGCCGAATCGGCACATATCAACTTTTCCGGCGTCCTTCAGGATGCGCTGAAAGAGAAACTCCATCTGGCGTAAGTATAGGCATAAGTACAACAACAGCCGCCCAGCGAGACCGTGAGGTCGCTGGGCGGCTGTTTGTTTATAATTGCATATCAGTAAAATGGTTTTGCTTTCATTTCCGAATAAAAGATTGGCTTATTCAACCCATACTTTTCTGTAATATCACGCACTACATCTTCAAACCATTTAGGTGCATACGGCGAAATATAGACTCCTGCAATCAATTTCTCAATATCGACATCTTTTTCAACACCACAGCAAGCAGCTTTTCTCATATGTGTAACTGCCCTTACTTCTTGTTCATACTCAAACGATTTTCGTTTACACCAATACGAGCCATTTATAGGTGCAAACTGCTTTGTAAAATCAATATAGCGTACTTTTCCTATTTCTACTGATGGGTCTTTTCCAAGTGCTTCATATAATTGTTGGCTAGTTGTCTGAATTGCAATCGCATTTTCCACGTTTGTAGAATATAATTTCCACATAGCCTCTGATTCATATTGATTACAATGCCAACAACTTACGAAGATATCTTTTCTTTCGCTTACGCCCGCTCTTTCAAGGTTTGACAAAATCATCGCCGCGTTCTTTTCCACATATTCATCCGTCAAATCTCTCGTATTTCCCTCCGGTGGCGTTCGTATAGCCCACTCAAGAAACTCCGTGTAAAATTCGTTCCATATTCCCTTACGTTCTATAATTCCCTTTGCACCTTCAAATATATCCTCAAACGATTCCAATGACGCAAAGTACAACTTTTTCTTTCCAATCAAAGAAATGAACTTAGCCAAATCCATGTAACGCCAAAGTTTGGCCGTTGGTGAAACTTCTTCATACCGAATAATTTCTTCTGACATATTATCAGCCTCTTTTTGATTATTTCTATTCTTATCCACCAATGTTGTCACTGGCCTTGCGATACTGCTCGTCGATTTCCTTCATGTTGTAGTCCATCAGGCCAGGGATTCCCATTTCGCCGCCGCATTTGTTGCAGAAAGCAGCCGTGATTTCAAAAGTATACTCCTTTTCCCGGATGGTCCGGTTGATTTTGATTTTCTTCAAGGTGTAGTTTGTTTCTCTGCGGCATTCTGTGCAGAAATCCCTCTGATTTTCCATGGCGGCACACTCCCTTCCGGTTTTACGTTCTTTTTTATTTATTGTATCCCTACCTTTGTTTTTCGTCAACAATAAAGCCGCTGACAGTCTGCCGCTCGCAGAATCCATCAGTGGGTTCATGAGTCTTCAAATCCCCTAGACAAAAAAATCGGCACCCGCTTTTCAGCGAGTGCCGATTTTGTTACCCTATAGTGCGCTTTGATTTTTGGCGTAAGTGGCGTAAGTTTGGCGTAAATCCGCTTTTGCGCACTCCAAAAATCAAGGATTCATGCGGTTTTTAGGCAGTTATTAGTACATGCCGCCCATGCCGCCCATGTCACCACCGGCTGCAGGAGCAGCGGGGGGTTCGGGCAGGTCAGCGACCAGGCTCTCGGTGGTCAGCACCATCTCAGCGACGGATGCTGCGTTCTCCAGAGCGGAACGGGTGACCTTGGTGGGGTCAACGATGCCGGCGGCGATCATATCCTCAACAAAGACCTCGTTCTGAGCGTCGAAGCCGTAGTTGGGCTTGTTGGCAGAGACGATCTTGTCGATGATGACGCTGCCTTCCAGACCGGCGTTCTTTGCGATCTGGCGCAGAGGTGCCTCCAGAGCCTTCAGGACGATCTTGGCACCGGTGCGCTCGTCGCCTTCCAGCGTGTCGCACAGGGCGCGCACAGCGGGGATGGCGTTGATGGGAGCGGTGCCGCCGCCAGCGACAACGCCTTCCTGAACAGCAGCCTTGGTTGCGTTCAGAGCGTCCTCGATGCGCAGCTTCTTATCCTTCATCTCGACCTCAGTAGCAGCACCGACCTTGATGACTGCAACGCCACCGGCCAGCTTTGCCAGGCGCTCCTGCAGCTTCTCACGGTCGAAATCGCTGGTGGAAGCCTCGATCTGGTTGCGGATCTGTGCAATGCGGGCTGCAATGGCATCCTTATCGCCTGCGCCGCCCACGATGGTGGTGTTCTCCTTGGTCACCTTGACCTGACGGGCATGGCCCAGCATCTGGACGGTAGCGTCCTTCAGCTCATAGCCCAGATCAGCGGACACAACGGTGCCGCCGGTCAGGATAGCGATATCCTGCAGCATCTCCTTGCGGCGGTCGCCAAAGCCAGGAGCCTTGACAGCGCAGACGTTCAGGGTGCCGCGCAGGCGGTTGACGATCAGGGTGGACAGAGCCTCGCCCTCGATGTCCTCAGCCACGATCAGCAGCTTCATGCCATTCTGCATGACCTGCTCCAGCAGGGGAACCAGATCCTGGATGACGCTGATCTTCTTATCGGTGATCAGGATGGCGGCGTTGTCCAGAACAGCCTCCATCTTGTCGGTATCGGTGACCATATAGGGGGTCAGGTAGCCGCGGTCAAACTGCATACCTTCCACGATCTCGTTGTAGGTCTCGGCGGTGGTCTTGTTCTCCTCGATGGTGATGACACCGTCGGAGGTGACCTTCTCCATAGCCTCGGCGATCAGGCGGCCGATCTCGGGGTCACCGGCAGAAATGGTGCCGACGCGGGCGATATCGTTGCTGTCCTTGACCTTCTGGCTGTGGGCCTTGATGGTCTCAACGGCCTTGGCAACAGCCTTGCTCATGCCGCGGCGGATATCCATGGGGTTGGCACCGGCGGTAACGTTCTTCATGCCCTCGGTGACCATGGCCTGTGCCAGAACGGTTGCGGTGGTGGTGCCGTCGCCTGCGGCATCGTTGGTCTTGGTTGCGACCTCACGCACCAGCTGTGCGCCCATGTTCTCGAACTCATCCTTCAGCTCGATTTCCTTGGCAATGGTCACGCCGTCGTTGGTGATGACGGGTGCGCCGAACTTCTTGCCCAGCACCACATTGCGGCCCTTGGGGCCCAGGGTGATCTTCACGGTATTTGCCAGGGTATCAATACCGGCACACAGTGCCTTGCGGGCATCCTCGCCCTGCTTGATCTGTTTTGCCATAATCAAATCGCTCCTTCAAAGCTCAAATTTCAATTTCAGAGGGGAAACTTACTCCACGATGGCCAGGATATCGCCCTGACGCACGATGGTGCACTCCTCGCCGTCCACCTTGACCTCAGTACCGGAGTACTTGCTGGTCAGGACCTTATCGCCAACCTTCACGGTCATCTTGACTTCGTTGCCGTCCACGATGCCGCCGGGGCCAACAGCCACAACCTCAGCCACCTGGGGCTTCTCCTTGGCGCTGCCGGTCAGGATGAGGCCGCCCTTGGTGGTCTCCTCGACTTCAACGGCCTTGATAACAACACGGTCTGCAAGAGGAATGATCTTCATAGTTCTTGCCCTCCTATAATAAAAATATAATGAAAACTTTTTGGCACCTTCGGCCCGTTTCTGCTGGGCCTCCGGTTGTTTAGCACTCCTTTTCTCTGAGTGCTAAGTGTATTGTACTCATCTTGAACTGAAAAATCAAGACCTTTTTGATTTTTCTTTTTGAACAATTTGTGACCACCCGAAAAAGTATCCTTACATCGAAAAAAGAGCAGTTCTCTTTTCCGGAGAGACTGCTCTTTTTCATCCAAACATCTTCTTATTTTACGTCCACGCTGCTCCTTTTCGCCACAAACCGCTCATACGCCGGGGCGGGCAGGAGGATGCGGCCGCTCAGGGGGCGCAGAACAGCCTCCACCGCATCACAGGGGGCGCACTCGCCGTCGGCGGTGGCAACGATGGGGCCGCGGCCATCGGCGGGACGAAGCGCCACCCGCCGGGCACGGCGGTAGAGGAAGTAGGGCTTTGCCTCCTCGGTGAGCTGGCCGTTCACAAAATGCCGGCCGCTCTTGTACATCCCCAGCAGCTTGGCAATGGTCAGCCGCCCCACCCTGCGGACGATCATCACGTCCAGCCAGCCGTCGGCGGGGTCGGCCTCGGGGGCGGCAAGGAAGCCGCCGCCATAGGCCCGGCCATTACAGATGGCGCACATCAGGCAGTCCACGGTCAGCTCCTCATCATCAATGGTAAAGGTGACCCTGCGGCCGATGTGCCCGCAGAGCTGCTCCACGATGGAGAGCAGGTAGGACACCTCGCCGCCGCACAGGGGGATGCGCCGGAACTTGGGGATGCCGTAGGCCACCTGCGCGTCCAGACCCGCCGCGCAGATGGTGGCGGACAGGCCCAGACTGGTCTCCAGCAGGTCAATGGTCACTTCCCCGCCCGCCAGCTGGGCATCGAGGTCAGTGAACTCTGCCCGGGTACCATAGGTGCGCAGGAAGTCGTTGCCGCTGCCGTAGGGCAGGCAGCCCACGGCGGCGTTGGCAAAGCCCTGCACGCCGGTCATGGCTTCCATGAAGGTTCCGTCGCCGCCCGCTGTCCAGATGCGCAGACTGTCCCCGGCCTGCGCTGCCTCCTGGGCTGCGGCACGGGCCAGCTCCCGGGCGTGGCCCGCATATTCAGTGGTGTGGATGGTATAATCCGCCTCACTCCACCCGGCCCGGGCGGCAGCGGCTCTGATCTGCGGGATGAGCTGGACGGTGCAGTCCTGCTTGCCCGCAGCGGGATTCAGTAAAAACAAATAGCGCATGGTTTCCTCCTTGGGGCGTTTCGCTTTCTCTATGATAAACGAAAATGCCGGAGGATGCAAGGGGGACGCGTGCTCACCCTCTCAGTCTCGCTTCGCTCGCCAGCTCCCCCGAAGGGGGAGCCAATGCATCTACGAGGGAAGAGACGGCTTGCGGCTAAACCTCTCAGGCGCTCCGCGCCAGCTCCCCTAGTAGGGGAGCCCTTGGCAGGCCGTCGCGTTTTCGTGGTCTGGCGCTTCGCTCCTGTTTGCCCTGCTGGCGCAAAGTCTTATCCTTGCGGCAGGTGCCATTTTTGGAGCCGATAGGCGATCATTGCGAAAAATGAACCTTATGCCAAGGCCTCCCCTACTAGGGGAGGTGGCAAAACCGTCAGGTTTTGACGGAGAGGTTTAATACCGCCAGCACCCCCTAAAGGTCATGCCGCAATAGCCTCTCCCTTTGGGAGAGGTGGCATCCCGCAGGGATGACGGAGAGGGCGCAGCTCCGGTGAAAACCAACCCTCTCAGTCTCTCTTCGCCCCCGTCATGCTTTAACAGAGAGGGTCGATTCCTCCATCAAGGTCACCTCCCCATCCACCGTGCAGTCGGCGGTCCAGTGCTGGCCGGTGTGGGCCGTGCCGGAGGCGATCTGGTTGGCGAGGGCCTGTTCCACGGCGCGGTCCACCTGCCGCCGCAGCTCCCGGGCCCCATAGGGCGAGCGCGCCCTTGCAGCCAGCACTGCCCCCACCCGGGGCGTATGGGTCAGCTGATACCCATTGCGGGCGGCACGGGCTTCCAGCTGGCCCAGCAGCTTCTCGGCGATGGCGCACAGGCTATCCTCTGCAAGGGGACGGAACACGATGAGCTCATCCAGCCGCCCCACCAGCTCGGGGCGGAACCACTTCTTGGCTTCCTCAATGGCCTGGGCCGACTGCTTCTCGAACACGGCCTCGCTGCCCGCTGCAAAGCCCAGCGGGGCGCTCTGCCCGGCCAGAAAGCGTGCCCCTAAGTTAGAGGTGAGCAGGACGATGGTATTGCGGAAATCGGCCTTGCGGCCCATGGCATCGGTGAGCTGGCCGTCCTCCAGGATCTGCAGCAGGATATTCTGGATGTCCGGGTGGGCCTTTTCGATCTCGTCAAAGAGCACCACGCTGTACGGGCGGCGGCGGACGGCTTCGGTGAGCTGACCGCCCTCATCGTGGCCAAGGTAGCCCGGAGGCGCGCCCAGCAGGCGGGCCGTGGTGTGCTGCTCCTGATACTCCGACATATCGAACTTGAGCAGAGCCTTCTCGCTGCCGAACCAGCTGGCGGCAAGGGCCTTGGCAAGGGCGGTCTTGCCCACGCCGGTGGGCCCCAGAAAGAGCATGGCCCCCATGGGGCGGCCCGGCTCCCCCAGCCCGGTGCGGCTGCGCCGGATGGCCCCGGCCACCGCCGCCACGGCCTTCTGCTGGCCCACGATCTCGGCGTTGAGGCGGGATTCCAGCTTGTCCAGCCGTTCCCGTTCCTTCTCCCCCACCCGCTCCACGGGCACGCCGCTGGCCTGCGCCACCACCCGGGCAATGTCCTCCCGGGTGAGGGTGGGATCTGCTTTCCCCTCCCGCTCGGCGCGGATGCGGGCAGCGGCACAGGCCTCGTCCACAAGGTCGATGGCCTTATCGGGCAGGAAGCGCCCCGGCAGGTACCGCACCGAGAGCTCCACGGCCTCCCGCAGTGTCTCGGGCGGCAGATGCACGCTGTGATAGCGCTCGTAGCGGGGGGCAAGCCCCTCCAGGATCGCCGCGGCCTGTGCCGGGGTTGGCTCCTCGATCTGCACCCGGCCAAAGCGGCGCTCCAGTGCGGCATCTTTCTGGATATGGGTGCGGAACTCCTGATCGGTGGTTGCCCCGATGAGCTGCAGCTCCCCCCGGGCCAGCACGGGCTTCAGGATGCTGGCGGCATCAATGGCTCCCTCTGCCGCGCCGGCTCCCACGATGGTATGGAACTCGTCCACAAACAAAATGGCGCTGCCGTCCCGCACAAGCTCCTCCAGAAGGGTCTTGAACCGCTCCTCAAAGTCGCCCCGGTACTTGGTGCCCGCCACAAGGCTGGCCATATCCAGCGCCAGCAGCCGCCGCCCCTGCAGCATCCGGGGCACGTTCCGGCTGGCGATGCGCTGGGCAAGGCCCTCGGCAAGGGCCGTTTTGCCCACGCCCGGCTCCCCCACCAGACAGGGGTTGTTCTTCTGGCGGCGGCACAGGATCTCCACCATCCGGTCCAGCTCCGCATCCCGGCAGAACACCGGGTCCAGCTCGCCGTCCACCGCGCGGCGGGTCAGGTCGCGGCAATACTTATCGCTGGCACGGCTGCCCCGGGGCATGGCGCTGGCCCGGGGCGTGCCGGGCAGGATGAACTGCCCCGAGATCTGGCGGCACTCCCGCACGGCCTCGGCCAGCTGCACCCCCATGGAGGCCAGCAGCACCCCCGCCGCGCAGTCGGTATCCTCCAGCATGGCGCAGAGCAGGTGCTCCGGCTCCGCCTTGGGCAGGTGGGCGTTCTGTGCCCCGATGAGGGCATAATCCATAGCCCGGCGCAGGTCTGGGGCCAGCGCCTTTCTATCCAGCTGGCGGGCCGGGCTGGTGCGGCCCTCGGCCAGCTGACGGCGCACGGCGGGCTCGGTGATGTTCTTGCCCGCCAGAAACCGCCCCGCCGGGCCGCGGTCGGTCTGCAGCATGGCAAGCAGCAGGTGCCCGGTATCCGCCCGGGCACAGCCCATGCTGCCCGCAAGCTCCA
The DNA here is from genome assembly GCF_029076575.1 of Faecalibacterium sp. DFI.5.82. NCBI lineage: Bacteria > Bacillati > Bacillota > Clostridia > Eubacteriales > Oscillospiraceae > Faecalibacterium > Faecalibacterium sp. DFI.5.82. The sequence continues at coordinate 425,770 of NZ_JARFIS010000001.1, read as the reverse complement.
CGGCTTCGTCCAGCAGCAGCCCTGCCTCCCGCGAAAACCCCTTGTGTCTGCCCATGCCGAATGCTTCCCAAATGCTCATGCTCTGCTCCTTGCTGTATTGTTTCATACACAGCAAAGTATAGGCCCGGTGAATGGAAAAAAATCAGCGGTTTGTGTCAACCCTCTCAGTCAAAGCCTATCGGCTTTGCCAGCTCCCCCGAGGGGGGAGCCAATTGCGACCTGGCCTTTAGGGGCTGCTGAATCAAAACGATGCGTTGGCTCTCCCTTTGGGAGAGCTGTCGAGCAAAGCGAGACTGAGAGGGCGCTGCACAGCAAAAAAGCGCCGTGCAATGCACGACGCTTTCTCTGCGTTGATGGTTACATCTCTGCCAGAGCCTTTTTCAGGTTCCTGGCGATCTGGTCGGGGCAGCTGGTGGGGCGGGGGCCGCAGGTGGTACCCTCCATGCGGGCGATGGCATCCTCAGCCTTCATGCCCTTGAGCAGGCGGCTGATGCCCTTGAGGTTGCCGTTGCAGCCGCCGATGACCTCAACGGACTCGATGGTGTGGTCATCGCTCAGCACGATGTTGGTCTGCTTGGAACAGGTGCCCACATTGGGGAAACTGAAAGATTTGCTCATGGAAAACATCCTCTCTTTTTGACTTGCCTGCATTATACTACAAAAACAACGTTCCTGCAAGAGGCGGAACCTGCCCTCTTTGCCAAGGGCTCCCCCTTCGGGGGAGCTGTCGAGCAAAGCGAGACTGAGAGGGTGAGGATGCTCACGGACTTTACCGAACTCACCCTCTCCGTCATTGCTGACGCAATGCCACCTCTCCCGAAGGGCGAGGCCTTGGCAGTTCTCATAAGAATGCTCAAATCGGTTTACTTTTTTCTCTTCCGGGCCAGCTCCTCGATCCGCGCGATCTGGTCATCGGGGGTGGTGCAGGTACCCACGGGGTAGACCTTTTTGTGGTTGGCCCCGTGGAAGTCGGTGCCGCCGGTGTGGATGAGGTGATACTGCCCACAGAGGGCGGCACACTCGGCCTTGTCCTCGGGGCTGTTGCTGGGGTGGTCGATCTCGATGCCGTCCACCATCCCCTCCCTGACCAGTTCCCGGAGCAGGGGCATACTCTTGTACACGGTGGGGTGGGCGAACACCACCACGGCACCGGCGGCTCTGGCTGTGGCCAGAACCTCCCGCACCGGGATGTACTCGGGCGAGTGGAGCACCCTGCCCCGCGGGTTCCAGCCGAACAGCTCATGGTAGCGCTCGCCGTAGATGCTGTCGGCAAGGCCCAGCTCCCGCAGCGCCTGCATGATGCCGCTCTTATAGAGCACGCCGCTGTCTCTGGCGTATTCCAGCGCCTGCTCTGTGCGGAACTGGGGGAAGATGGCTTCCAGCTCCCGGGCGCTCTGCAAACAGCACTCGTTGCGGCGCTGGCGCATGATATCGCAGTGGCGGCGCAGGGCCTCGCTCTCGGGGTCGGGCCAGTAGGCCAGCAGGTGGACCCGGTGCTGGCGCTCGTAATCGTAGCCGGTGAGCTCGGTGGCCGGGATGAGCTTTACCCCATCCTGCACCGGGTGGTCGTAGGCATACTGCACGCTGCGCAGTGTATCGTGGTCAGAGATGGCCATGGCATCCAGCCCCACCCGGGCTGCCATCAGGGGCAGCCGGGCCACGGGCACGGAACCGTCGGAATAGGTGGTGTGGTTGTGTAGATCGCCGGGCATGGAATGGAACCTCCTCGCCCTCTCCGTCAAAGCCTGAGGCTTTGCCACCTCTCCCAGAGGGAGAGGCAATTGCAGCATCAAGGCAGGGCGCTGCAAACTTGCAGTCGTTCACCGGTCAGATGCGTTGGCTCTCCCTTTGGGAGAGCTGTCGAGCAAAGCGAGACTGAGAGGGCTTTATCTTTTATAATAATTGATCAAACACCCATCTGCCAAAATCTCCCGCTCATCGGAGGTCAGCGGTGCCATATAGAGGGCAAAGGGCTTCACTTCCTCCCCCAGCACATAGGCAGGGATGTTCTGCAGATCGCCCTTGAGGGCTTCCCGGACATGGGGGATGAGGATGTAATCCCCCAGGCCGAAGGGAGCCGCACCGTTGAGCTGGAAGGGCAGCATGCCCCAGTTGATGAGGTTGGAGCGGTAACGCTTGGTGGCGTACTCGTTGACGATGTTGGCCCCGGCCCCCAGCACGCGCTGGCAACTGGCGGCCTGCTCACGGGCGGAGCCGTCGCCGGGTTTGACGGCAAAAATGGTGGAGGCCAGCTGCACATCGTCCCAGGTCAGGGCCTCGCAGCCGGGCACGGCACGGATCTTTGCCAGCAGGGCGGCATCCCCCTGCCCGGCCCGGCGGGCGGCTTCCTCGGCCTGCACGGCCTTGGCGCGCCCCACATAGGCGGGGTCCTTGCGGCTGAGGGTGAACTCGGCCAGACCCAGGGGGTTGGAGCGGTAGGAAGAGGTCTCACCCGAGGGGATGAGCTCGTCCGTGGTGGTGACGGGGTCGGTGATGTAGGAGGCCACCTTCAGCAGCAGGTTGTCGCCCAGTGGGGCGATCTCGGGCCAGTCCTTGATGTTGGGGCCCAGCTTGAGCAGGGCATCATAATCGCCGTGGCCAAAGCCCTGATACACCCGGGCCTCGTAGCTGGAGGGATCGTAGTGGTATTCGGGCACGGTGGGGTCGTAATCCACCTCCGTTGCGGGGGTCAGGATGCCGCCGTTGGCCGTGGTGGCGGCAATGCTGCGGGCATCCATCAGGGCCACGCCTGCCAGCTGGCCGCTGCCGGGCTTGGAGCCCTCGCGGCTGGGGAAGTTGCGGGTGGTGTGGCGGATGGACAATGCCCCGTTGGCGGGCACATCGCCCGCGCCGAAGCAGGGGCCGCAGAAGGCCGTGCGGATGGTGGCACCGCTGGCCATCAGGTCGGTGAGCGCGCCGGTGCGGTTCAGCTCCATCATAATGGGCTGGCTGCCGGGGTAAACGCTGAGGGCGTAATCCCCGCAGCCGCCGGTATGGCCTTTGAGGATGGAAGCGGCCTCGTAGATGCTGTCGAACAGGCCGCCCGCGCAGCCTGCGATGACTCCCTGATCGACCCGGAGCCTGCCGTTTTCGATCTTGCTGCACAGATCCAGCTTCACGTCAGAACGGCCCACCAGCTGCTGGACGTTCTCCTCGCATTCGTGGAGGATGTCCTTGAGGTTGGCGTTCAGCTCCTCGATGGGAAAGGCGTTGGAGGGGTGCATGGGCAGGGCGATCATGGGCCGGATCCTGGAAAGGTCCACGCTCACCACGCCGTCGTAATAGGCCAGCTCTGCCGGGTGCAGGGGCTTGTAGTCCCCTGCCCTGCCATGGACCGTGAGGAACTGCCGGGTCTTTTCATCGGTCTCCCAGATGGAGGAAAGGCAGGTGGTCTCGGTGGTCATGGCATCAATGGCGTTGCGGGTGTCCTGCCGCAGGGAGGCAATGCCGGGGCCCACGAACTCCATGACCTTGTTCTTGACATAGCCGCTCTTGAACAGCTCACCCACCAGTGCAATGGCCACATCGTGGGGGCCGCAGCCTGCGGGCAGAGCGCCGGTCAGGCAGATGGCCACCACGCCGGGGCGGGCCACATCGTAGGTGCGGCCCAGCAGCTGCTTTGCCAGCTCGCCGCCGCCCTCGCCGATGGCCATGGTGCCCAGTGCGCCGTAGCGGGTGTGGGAATCAGAGCCAAGGATCATTTTGCCGCAGCCCGCAAAGCGCTCGCGCATGTACTGGTGGATGACCGCCATGTGGGGCGGCACAAAGATGCCGCCGTACTTTTTGGCAGCGGACAGGCCGAAGCGGTGGTCATCCTCGTTGATGGTGCCGCCCACGGCGCACAGGCTGTTGTGGCAGTTGGTCAGCACATAGGGGATGGGGAACTTTTCCAGCCCCGAGGCACGGGCCGTCTGGATGATGCCCACAAAGGTGATGTCGTGGCTTGCCATGGCATCAAATTTGATCCGGAGATCCCGGTCGTTGCCGCTGGTGTTGTGGGCGGTGAGGATGCCGTAGGCCATGGTGCCCTTGTAGGCCTGGTCGGCCTGCTCCGCAGTCACGCCCGCGGCTGCCAGTGCCGCAGGAGCCTGCGCGTCGGCGGGCACCCACTGCCCCCGCAGGTAGTATGCACCCGAGGTGCTGCATTTGATCGATTCCAACATAATACTTTCCCCTCGCTTTTGCAAAAAAGGACTGCGGCGCTCCGGGGGCAACCCCCCAGTCTCGCTTTGCTCGACAGCCCCCCTAGTAGTGGGGCCCTTGGCATGGCGTAAAGCTTTGCCATTTTGCCAAGGCCGCCCCTATCAGGGGCGGTGGCATTGCGAAGCAATGACGGTGGGGTTTTCCAGAGCACCAGCAGTCCTGTCAATCAGTCAAACAGCATATCGTGGATGGCGCTGACCGCCTTGTCAGCATCGTCACGGTCAATGATGCAGGAGATCTTGATCTCACTGGTGTAGATCATCTTGATGTTGATGTTGTTGTTGGAGAGGGCCTCGAACATCTTGGAGGCAACGCCGCTGTGGCTCTGCATACCGGCACCCACGATGGAGACCTTTGCGCAGGTCTCGTCGCAGGTGGCATCCTTGAACTTGCCGCTCTCCTTGAGCACGCGCATGGCGGTCTCAGCCTCGCCCTCGGCGCAGGTGAAGGAGATATCCTTCTTGCCGTCGCGGCCGGTGGACTGCAGGATGATATCCACGTTGATGTTCTTCTGGGCCAGCAGGCCAAAGATCTTGAAGCTGGTGCCCGGCTCATCGGGAACGTTCAGGATCGTGATAACGGCAACATCGGTGTCCTTTGCAACACCCTTGATCAGCATACCTTCCATGTCTTTTGTAACCTCCTTGACCACCGTACCGGGCACGGGATTCAGGCTGGACAGCACTTCCAGCTCCACATTATACTTCTTTGCCAGCTCCACGCTGCGGTTGTTCAGCACCTGCGCACCCAGAGAGGCCAGCTCCAGCATCTCGTCAAAGGTGATCTCTTCCAGCTTGCGGGTGTTGCGCACCTTGCGGGGGTCTGCGGTGTAAACGCCTTCCACATCGGTGTAGATCTGGCAGCGGTCTGCGTGCAGGGCCGCTGCAATGGCCACGGCGCTGGTATCAGAGCCGCCGCGGCCCAGGGTGGTGATATCATCCAGCTTGTTCAGGCCCTGGAAGCCTGCCACGACCACCACGCGGTTGCGCTCCAGCTCGGAGGAAATGCGCTCGGTCTCCATGCGGGTGATGCGTGCCTTGGTGTAGGCACGGTCGGTGCGGAAGCCCGCCTGCCAGCCCGTCAGGCTGGTGGCGTGGCAGCCCAGCTCGTTCAGGGCCATGGCCAGCAGCGCGATGCTGATCTCCTCACCGGCGGCCAGCAGCATATCCATCTCACGGGCCGAAGGGTTGTGGGTGATCTCAGCAGCCTTTGCGATCAGGTCGTCGGTGGTGTCGCCCTGTGCAGACACCACCACCACCACGTCATTGCCCGCCTTGTGGGTGTTGGCCACGATGCGGGCCACGTTGAAGATACGGTTCCGGTCCTTCACCGAAGAACCGCCGAACTTCTGTACGATCAACGCCATAGTTTGTCACTCTCCTCTAGTTTCTCCCAATTTATATCATTCCACAGTTGCGCCGGTATTATCTGCATCCAGCTCTAACAGTGTAAATGCTTCACATCCGTCCAGGCCTTCCAGCGTTTCCAGCCCGGCACGCAGCCCGGCATAAAAGCGCTCAGCCTCCGCGCGCTCGGCCACCGCCATCACGGTGGAACCGGCACCCGATACATACACGGCCTTTGCCCCGCACTGCTTTGCCAGCGCGAACACCTCCCGGGAACCGGGCATCAGGGGCATCCGGTAGGGCTGGTGGAGCTTATCCTCGGTGGCAATGCCCAGCAGGTCATGCCGGCCCTCACAGAAGGCGGCAGGCACCAGCGCGGCCCGGGACAGGTTATACACGGCATCCTTGTGGGCCACCTGCTTGGGCAGGGCCGCGCGGGCGGCCTCCGTCAGCAGCTTGTAGTCCGGCACGATGGCCGCAAAGCAGAGGCTCTGGTCCACATCCCGCTTGACGGAGTAGACCACGCCGTCCTCAAAGACGCTGCTGGTCAAACCGCCCAGCAGGGCCGGGGCCACGTTGTCGGGGTGGCCCTCAATGGCCGTGGCCAGCGTCAGCAGCTCCTGGGTGTTGAGCACATCGCCCAGCATCCGGTTCGCGCCCAGCAGGCCCGCGATGATGCAGGCCGAGGAGGAACCCAGGCCCCGGGCCATGGGGATGGGGTTGGTCTGCACGATCTTCAGGGGCGGGATCTTCTTGCCCACCTTGTCGAACAGGCCCTTGGCCGAGCGGTACACCAGATTGCTCTCGTTGCGGGGGATGCGGGTGCCGTCCGCCGCCGAGATGTCCAGCCTGTCGCTCTCCTCAAAGGTCACGGTGTTGTACAGGGTCACGGCCAGACCCAGCGCGTCGAAGCCGGAGCCTACATTGGCGCTGGTGGCCGGAACAGAAACTTTGATCTTCATCGTCCGTCCCCTTTTCTCATGCTTCCTCGGGCAGCTTTTTCAGCACCAGCTTCACGCTGCCGCCCACGGTCTCCACCTTGCGGGCTGCCTCGGCCATGGCCTTTGCATCGGCCTGCTCCACCAGATAGGAGCAGCCGTCAAAGTGCTCATCCACCACACGGCCCTTACCGTAGATGGCTTCCACCACGGCGGGAGCAACGCCCGCTGCACGCACATAATATGCGGCGGGAGCCGGGTCGGTGAGCATCCCCTCCACCGGCTCCGCAGGCTGCCAGAACAGGCTGTCGTGGACCTTGGAGCCATTCTTGAGGGCATCCACCACATCGGCCACCACGGCGCTGGCGGTGGGCAGCTTGCCCGCGCCCTTGCCGTAGAACACCACGTCACCCAGCATATCGCCCTTGACCAGCACGGCGTTGAACACATCATCCACACCGGCCAGCTGGTGGCTCTTGGGCACCAGACAGGGCTCCACACCGGCAGCCACGCTGCCGTCGTCGCCCCGCTTCATCCATGCGATGAGCTTGATGACGCAGTTCAGGCGCTCCGCCGCAGCCACATCGGCCACGGTGATGTCCCGGATGCCCCGGGTGGGGATGTTCTGGGGGTAGATCTGGTGGCCGCAGACCAGCGAGGACAGAATGGCGATCTTGCGGCAGGCATCCCGGCCGTCCACATCGTCGCCGGGGTCCTTGGTCTCGGCATAGCCCAGCTCCTGCGCGATCTTCAGGGCCTCGTCAAAGCCCAGGTTCTCCCGCACCATCTTGGTCAGCATGAAGTTGGTGGTGCCGTTCACGATGCCCTCCACCTCGGTGATGACGTTGGCGGCCAGGCACTGGTGCATGGGGGTGATGATGGGGGTGCCGCCGCCCACGGAGGCCTCGAACAGGAAGGCACAGTTGTGTGCCTTGGCCAGTGCCAGCAGCTCCGCGCCGTAGGTGGCCACCATCTCCTTGTTGGAGGTGCACACGCTGCGGCCGCTCTCGAGGCAGGCCTTGACATAGGGGTATGCAAAGCGGGTGCCGCCGATGGTCTCCACCACCACCCGGATCTCCGGGTCTTCCAGAATGGTATCGAAGTTCTTGATAAAGAGGTTTGCCGCCGGATGAGCGGAGAAATCCTTGGGGTCAAGGATGTACTTGACCTCCACCGGCTCACCGGCCCGGCGGGAAACACCGGCGGCGTTGCGGCACAGCACCTCGTACACGCCGCTGCCCACCGTGCCAAAGCCTAAAATCGCGATCTTTGCCATAGTTCAACCCTCGTTCCTATTTCCTGACTGTTCTGGTGCTCTTACAGCTTATACCCGCAGTGCACGCCCACCACCATGCGCTGGCGGCTCAGCCGCTCCGTCAGCTCCTCAGGGGTCATCTGCATGGTATCGGTGCGGATGGTAACGGCAACCAGCGCTGCGCCATTTTCCGGCGTGGACTGGTTGATGGTAACAATGCTTGCCCCGGCGGCGCTGATGCCCGCCAGCAGGCTTTGCAGCGCGCCTGTTTCATCCCGGAGCGTTGCCATTACGGTCACGACCTCGCGGCCATTTTCGGAATCAAAGATGCAGTCCTTATATTTATAAAAAGCACTGCGCGAAAGATCCACGCTGCGGGTGGCAGCCGAGATGCTGCGCACTTCCCCGCTTGCCAGAAGCTCCTTGGCCTTGACCACTTTCAGGAAGACCTCGGGCAGGACCTCCGCGTCCACCAGATAAAAACGGCGTTCCAACTTGTTCACCTCACAAACACAAGTGTTCTTACAGGGAATATAATAGCATCCGGCCCCCTGCATTGCAAGAGACCGGATGCTTTTTTGTCAGATTATCCAGTTTTGGAGCGTGAAGTGGCAAGCTGTCGCACCGGAATTGAGAAAGTGTGACTTTTAACAAAGGCTGGCCTTGTGCCCTCTCCGTCAATCCGTATCCAGCCCGGTGGTATCCTGACCCACAACGGGGGCGGTGTCCGCGCTCTGTGCTGCGGCCACGCCGCTGCTGTGGGAGTAGTTGCAGGTATCGGGCAGGTCATCGGCACGGTAGTAGCCGGTGGCGCGGCTGGGGCAGTTGGCCCCGGCCAGCAGGCCGCTCTGGGTGCAGTAGGCGCGCTCCACCACGCCGTCGCTGGTGGGGAATGCCTTATAGGGCAGGTTTGCCTGCACCTGCTCCATATAAGCCTTCCACGCCGTGACACAGGTGCGGGTCTTGGCCTGATTCTTGCCCAGGGTGTTGGTCATATCGTAAGGCGCGTCGTAGCCCCACCAGACAGCGGTGACGTAGTAGGGCGTGCCGCCCACGAACCACAGATCCTTTTCATCGCTGGCGGTACCGGTCTTACCAAAGGACTCCATGCCGTTGGAGTTGGGGTAGCGGCCGCTGGCGGTGCCCACGTTGGAGTAGAGCACGTTCTTGAGCAGACGGTTCATAATATAGGCTGTCTGCGGGGTCAGGGCCTGATAGCTGGTGGCGTTGTTTTCCAGGTAGATGTTGCCGTCCCGGTCCAGCACACGGGTGTACAGGTGCGGGGTGGTGTACTCGCCGTCATAGAAGATCTGGAAGGCAGCGGCCAGCGCCGTGGGGGTCACGCCGTGGGTCTGGCTGCCCATGACCATCTGGGCAAGGCCCACGTCGTTGGCGGGGTCCAGGGTGGTCAGCTGCAGGGTGTTGTAGACAAAGTTGAAGATGTTGCTTGCGCCCACCAGGTCGCCCACCCGGATGGCGATGGTGTTCAGGGAGCGGGCCAGACCGTTCCACAGGGGCAGGTCGCTGCCGTCGCCATAATTGCCGCCGTAGTTGCGGGGCCAGCTGCGCCATGCGTTGGGGTAGGCCTTGAGCTGACTGTCGGAAAGACCCATCAGGCCGTTTTTGCGGCAGTAGTCCTCATCCCGGATGACCATGTCCTGCTTCTGGTACAGGGGCGAGTTGTTGAGCATGGTGGACCAGTTCACCAGCCCGTACTCCACGCCCAGCGCGTACGCGCCGATGGGCTTGATGGTGGAGCCGGTCTGCCGGGTCACACTGTAAGCACGGTTCAGGGAAAGGCTCTTGGTCTTTTCGCCCAGACCGCCCACCATGGCCAGCACGTTGCCGTCATAGTCCAGCGTGACCATGGCCGCCTGGGTGCGGACATTGCGGTAGTAGTACACGGTGCCGTCGTCGCCGGTGCGGGTCTTGGGGGTGCCATCGGCGTTCATCACCTGCACGTCATCGTCCGAGATGCTGGTCACCTCTTCCTCATGCCAGCCGGCCGGGAAGTAAGCGTCGCCCTCGTTGAGCATCAGGTTCTCCATGGCCGTCTGCATCTTGGGGTTGACGGTGGCCTCGATGGTATAGCCGCCGGTGTAGAGCATGGACTGGGCCGTGGATTCGTCCACGCCCTCCTTGTCCATGATGTCGTGGACCACCTCGGTGAAGAGGGCATCGGTGAAGTAGCTGGTCACGGAGGAGGTCTTCTTGTTGGTGTCCTCCTCGGCCAGCACAAGGGGCTGGGCCGCGCCGTTGCGGTAATCCTCCTCCGAGATGATGCCCTGCTGCCACATATTATACATGATGAAGTTGCGGCGGTGGATCAGGTTCTCGGGGTTGGTGTAGGGGTTGTAGTTGGTGGGGTTCTTGGTGATGGACGCGATGGTGGCGCACTCCCAGAGGGTGAGCTGGCTCACGTCCTTGTTGAAATACTCGTTGGCCGCCGTCTGAACGCCCTGAATGGTGCCGGTGAAGCTGATGGTGTTCAGGTAGGCCTCCAGAATGGTCTCCTTGGAGTAAGCGCGGCTCAGGCAGAGGGCGCGGTAGATCTCGCGCAGCTTGCGCAGCGCACCCTCCACGCCGCTGGCGCTCTTGTCGCTGGTCAGGTTCTTGATGAGCTGCTGCTCCAGCGTGGAAGCGCCCTGCTTGGAGCTGTAAATGGGCAGCAGATACTCGTTGACCATGGCACCGATGGTGCGCTTGAAGTTCACGCCCGGCTCGTTGTAGAAATCCTTGTCCTCGGTGCAGATGAACGCATACTGCAGGTTGGTGGGGATCTGTTCCAGGTCTGCCCAGACGCGGTGACTGTTGGAGGAGCGCAGGGTGGCATACTCCACCTGCGCGCCGGTGTCGGGGTCGGTGGCCACCACAGTGCTGGACTGGCTCAGCTCGATGTTGTCCAGGTCCAGCAGGTTGCCATCGTTGGCCGTGGCCTGCACGGCGTAGTACACCGCCGCCACTGCCGCCAGGCTGCACACCATGATGCCCAGGCAGATGAGGGTGGCCAGCGTGCGGCCCAGCGCCCTGAGGATGGGGTGCTTCGCCTTTTCCCGGGGTTCCTTTGGCTCCCTGGGGGCACGCCCGCGCTTGGGCGGCTCTTCCCTGCGGCTGTTGCTCACATTCACTTTACGTCCCCCCGTGGGCTGCACGTCCGTGCGTGCAGCGCCGCGGTGGATCTTTCTCGATTCGTTTGAGATAAGGATCGCCTCCTACCTGCTTAAACGGTTATTCCTGACAAGTTCATCCTCTCTTCCATCCTCACCCTCTCAGTCTCGCTTCGCTCGACAGCTCCCCCAAAGTGGGAGCTTCTGACGAAACCGGGAACTTTGCCGGGTACTGCCAAGGCCTCTCCCTTTGGGAGAGGTGGCAATGCGCCAGCATTGACGGAGAGGGCGCAGCTCCGGTGAGAACCGGCCCTCTCAGTCTCGCTTCGCTCGACAGCTCCCCCAAAGTGGGAGCTTCTGACGAAATCGGAAACTTTGCCGGGTGCTGCCAAGGCCTCTCCCTTTGGGAGAGGTGGCAATGCGCCAGCATTGACGGAGAGGGCGAGCCCGCTGTCGGGGCTGAACCCTATTTCTAATCAGATACTGCTAGTATAGCACACTTCCCCCCGTAAAGTACAGCATTCCGGTGTGAAAATTGTGCACTTCTGTCTCAGGGGCGGCATTTTTGCGCATACTACCGCTGGAAAGACCCGCTGGAAAGGAGTGATTTTCTCCATGCGGAAAGTAGTTCTCTGCCTGTTTTACGCCCTGTGCGCCTTTGCCATCGCCTTCAGCCTGTTCTGGATGGCCCTGCCCCGGCTGGCGCTTCCCTCCCCTGCACCGGGAGCGGACAGCGCCGCCGAAACGCCGGTGCCCTCCGAGCCGAGCCTTGCGGCCCAGACTCTGCCCGACACCGGCCAGCCCACCCAATACCTGCTCCGGGACGAGGGCGGCATGGTGGCCGTCTACACCTGCGGGCCGGACGGCTCCCCCATCCGCCTTGCCCGGCAGACGGATATTTACGTCAACCTTCTGCCAGAGAATGACGCACTGCGTGTCAAGCAGGGCATGGCAGTGACGGGAGATGCCGCCCTGCAGGAGGTGCTGGAGGACCTGGGAGGGTAAACCCCACCGTCATCCCTGCGGGATGCCACCGCCCCTAGTAGGGGCGGCCTTGGCAAAACTGTAAAGCTTTTACGAAATGCCAAGGGCCCCACTATTAGGGGGGCTGTCGCCGTAGGCGACTGGGGGGTTCCGTCTCCACACAAAACAAACCCCCTGTGCCATGGTCTGGTACAGGGGGTTTGTTTTGCGGTTCTGTTTCAGCCGGAGTGCAATTTTACTCCACGCTGATCATATAATAGTATACGGGCTGGCCGCCGCGGATGTGGCTGACCTCAACGTGGTTGGGGCACTTTGCCTTGACGATCTCGGTCAGCTTCTCGGCCTCCTCGTCGGAGACATCGCAGCCGGAGATGATGGTGACAAAGCTGGAGTCCTTCTTGCACATGCTGCGGGCCAGGCGGTAGGTGGCCTTGGTCAGGTCGGTGGAGGTGGCAACGATCTTGCCGTTCTCCAGAGCCATGATCTCGCCCTTCCGGATCCGCTTGCCGTCAAACTCGCTGTCGCGGGCGGCGTAGGTGATGAGGCCGGTGCTGACCTTGTCGGCGGCGGCCATCATGTTGATGGTGTTGGTCTCAGCGTTGGCGGAGGGGTCGAAGTTGAGCAGCGCGGTGATGCCCATGGGCACGGTGCGGGTGGGCAGAACGATCACCTGACGGTCAGCCAGCTTCTGGGCCTGCTCCGCTGCCATGATGATGTTCTTGTTGTTGGGCAGCACGAACACGGTCTTGGCGGGCACGCTCTGGATGGCGGCAAGGATGTCCTCGGTGGCGGGGTTCATGGTCTGGCCGCCGGAGACGACAGCGTCTGCAGCCAGGTCGGTGAACACGGCCTTCAGGCCCTCACCGGCGGCAACAGCCACAAAGCCGTAGTCACGGCTGGGGTCCACTGCGGCGTAAACGAACTCGCTGGCCTGTGCGGGAGCCTTTTCAGCGGAGGCCTGCTTTTCCAGGCTCTTGCCCTGCTTCTGGCGGGCCAGGAACTGCTCGTGCATGTTCTCGATCTTGAAGTTGGTCAGGTAGCCGTACTTGATGGCCTCGCTCAGGATCTTGCCGGGGTCAGCGGTGTGGACATGCAGGTTGATGACATCGTCATCCTCGATGCAGACCACGCTGTCGCCGTTGGATTCGGCAAAGGCGCGCATCTTTGCGGCGCTTGCGCCCTCGTACTTGTTGATGAGGAACTGGGTGCAGTAGCCGTTCTTGATGTCCTCCACCTTCATCAGGTCGTCGGTAAACACGCCCTTGCCTGCGTTCTCGGTGGAGAGCTTAGCCTTGTTGGGGGCACCCTCGCCGCCGGCCACCATGGGTTCGCCGTGGAACACCTTGCCCATGCCCTCAAAGATGATCATAATGCCCTGGCCGCCTGCGTCCACAACGCCGGCCTTTTTCAGCACGGGCAGCAGGTTGGGGGTATCCTCCAGCGCCTTCTGGCCTGCGGTCATCACCACGTCCCACAGGGCGGGGATCTCCTCGGCACCGCAGGCGGCAGCTTCCTCGCTGGCCACCCGGGCAACGGTCAGGATGGTGCCCTCGGTGGGCTTCATCACGGCCTTGTAGGCACCCTCCACGCCCTTTTTCAGGGCGGCGATGATGTCGGCGGTGTCGGCTTCCTTCTTGCCTTCCAGCGCCTTGGAGAAGCCGCGGAACAGCAGGCTGGTGATCACGCCGGAGTTACCGCGCGCACCGCGCAGCATGGCGGAGGCAGCGGTCTTAGCGGCCTCACCCACGGTGCAGCCGTCGTCCAGCGCGTTCAGCTCTGCCACGGAGGCCCCCACCGTCATGCCCATGTTGGTGCCGGTGTCGCCATCGGGCACAGGGAAAACGTTCAGCTCGTCCACACGGGAGCGCTGGTTGTTGATGTTGTTCGCGCCGGAGATGATCGCGTCGCGCAGGATCTTACCAGAAATCATTGTCCTTACTCCTTAATAAAAAGTTCCATCAGGCGATCACGTCGTCCACCGACACGATCACGCGGGCAACCTTCAGGCCGGTGGCCTGCTCCACTTCGTCCTTGACGCGGTGCGAGATGCTGCGCGCGGCGGTGGAGATGTTGAGCCCGTAGCTGACGGCAATGTGCAGCTCGATCACGAGACGGCCCTCTTCCTGTGTGACACGAACGCCCTTTTCAGAGTAATCGTTGCCGCGCACCACGCTCTTGACCACGTCGGTCAGGTCGCGGGGGGTCATTGCGGCCACGCCGTAGCATTGTTTGGTTGCTTCGCCTACCAGCGTAGAGAAGTACTCGGCGGAAAAGCTGACATCTCCCAGCGGGAAACGGGAAGTGATCATAGTCGCTCTGCTCCTTTATTTGAAATCTTGTTGGGGTGGCCCGGCTTGCTGCGGCAAACCCGCCGCATACCGGGAAAGGAATCGGTATCCTTATTATACAACTTCCCACGCCCTGTGTACAGCACAATTTCCAAAGGGCGGGCAATGTGAGCCGATTCGTGTTCCTATTATACCACAAAACCCTGCCCTGTGCACGGTTTTCCTGCATGTTTTGCAAAAAGGCCGGGCGCGACTGTGAATAAATTCTAAAAAGTATGAGTTTTGACTTTATCCGCCTGTGGAAAAGTGCTAAAATCAAAGCAGAGGAACGGGAGCTGCGCCCTTACGGCAGAACCACTGTTTACGATAGGATAACGATTGGAGAGCTGTTTGATGAACATTTTGTTTTTCCTTTCCCCCAAGCAGGACCTGATGTATGTCTACGATGACTTCACCCTGCGGCAGACGCTGGAAAAATGGGAGAACAACCGCTACGCATCCATCCCGGTGCTCAACCGCAAGGGCGAGTATGTGGGCACCCTGACCGAGGGGGATATCCTCTGGGGGCTGAAACAGCAGCACGGGCTGGACATTGAAGCCGCCGAGGATGTGCCCATCTCGAGCTTTGCCCACAAGCGGGATTACAAGGCCGTGACCGTCACCACCAGCATGGACCAGCTGATCGAAGCGGCCATGAACCAGAACTTTGTGCCCGTGGTGGACGACCGGGGCATCTTTATCGGCATCGTGCGGCGGCAGGCCATCATCCGCTACTGCTACGACAAGGCCCGCACCGAGGCCCGGAAGGCCCAGAGCGCCCCGGATGCCTGCCCCAAGGGCAGCCTTGCGGCGGGAGGGTAAGGCTTTGCGGGCCTGCGCCCTCTCCGTCATCCCTGCGGGATGCCACCTCTCCCAAAGGGAGAGGCAATTGCGGCCCGGCCTTTAGGGGGTGCTGACGGGGTTAAACCTCTCAGCCGTCGCTGACGCTCGGCAGCTCCCCTAGTAGGGGAGCCCTTGGCAGGCCGTTGCGTTTTTGTGGTCTGACGCTTCGCTCCTGTTTGCCCTGCTGGCGCAAAGTCTTACCTTGCGGCAGGAGTGCGTTTTGGAGCCGATAGGCGATCATTGCGAAAAATGAACCCTATGCCAAGGCCTCCCCTACTAGGGGAGGTGGCATCGAGCGAAGCGATGATGACGGAGAGGTTTAACCTTCAGCATCCTCTCCCCTTGCAGATGCGTTGGCTCTCCCTTCGGGAGAGCTGTCGAGCGCAGCGAGACTGAGAGGGCACGCCATCCAACCCCAACGAACCCCCTTCGGTATACACCATACCGGAGGGGGTTCTCGTTATACTCTCTATTTTTGTTGGATTTGTTGATTCTGTTGCAAGCACCAACAAAAACAACAAAATCAACAATACTTATGTCTTAACGATAACTGTGCAGATGATGAATCTGCAACTGTGTTATCGATACGCTGTTGTCTGAAGCAATGGCGTTTTGCAGAACTACCATTGTCCTGCATCCAGTGCTTCACCGCATCCCTCTCCCACAGCATCGGCTCAAGCTCGGTGATGCGCTTGGCCAATGCCTGCGAGGTAGGTGCCAGCTCGGTATGGGCGTACCGCTGGCCCATCTCCATCAGGTTCTTGGAGTAGCCGCTCCATGTTCCATCCCCCTGCTGCAGGAGCACCCGCAGGGTCTTGACGATAGGCTCTGCCTCATACTCGGCCACCCGGCGCTGAGCGGCCAGCTGGGCCGCCGTGCCCTGCATGACCCAGCGGCAGCGGGCCTTATCAAAGCGGATGACCCGCTCACACTGCTCGATGTCGCGGCCGGTGAGCAGAAAGCCTGCTTCATCGTCCATCCGGCTCTGCTTGTCCAGCACGATGGTGAAATCCGCCGCGCCCAGGATGCCGGTGGAGCCGTTGATGTTGTCGAAGCTGTCCTCGGGGTTCTTGCTCTTGCGGGTGTGGTGCACCAGCAGCACGCAGATGCCCCGGCTGTCGGCAAAGGCCTTCAGCCTGCCCATGTAGTCGTAGTCGGCATCGTAGGCATTTTCAAAGGGCTTTGCCTTGGGCTTGATCTTGGATAAGGTATCGATGCAGACCAGATGGATGTCCGGGTTGGCATCCAGATACTCCCCCAGCATTTCCAGCAGGCCCTCGCCCAGCCGCTGGGCCTGAAACATAACGTGCATGTTGGCCGGGGCGGGCCTGCCCTCCAGCAAGCGGCGCAGGCGGGTCTGCATCCGGCTCTTGCCGTCCTCCAGGGCGAGGTAGAGCGTGCCGTGCTGCCGGGTGGGGAACCCCAGAAACGGCTCCCCCTGTGCCACGGCAAGGCAGAGGTCCAGCACCATCCAGCTCTTGCCCAGCTTGGGCTTTGCCACCAGCACCCCCATGCCCATGGGCAGCAGGCCCTCCACCACATGGCGGATGGGCGGCAGCACCATCTCAGACAGCTCCCGGGCCGACCACGCCTGCACCCCGGCAGACTTTGCGGTCTCCGGCTCCGGGGCAGCCTGCTGCGGGGCGGCCTCCGGGTCGGTCAGGCTGTTGATGTAATCGGCGTAGTCCTCGCCGATGCGGGCCGCGAACGCCTCCTTTCCGATCTGCTCGTACTCGTCGGCCACGCGGTCCTGCCAGCGCCGGAGCTTGAGCTCCAGCCCGTTCCAGAGCCGCAGTTCCCGGGCCCGCTCCTGCACCAAATGATACCGCTGGTTCTGGTCCGCAGGCAGGCCCCGGAAGGTAAACCAGAAGGTCAGCCGGGAAAAGAGCTTTTCCTCGGTGTCGGCCTTGTCCAGCCACCGCAGGAAGTCGTTCTCGTCCGCCGGGCTGAACTGCTTTGCCTCCCGCCAGTTCCCCACTGCTTCCTTCATTTCGTTCATGGAAACACCTCTTTCTTTTGCATTACACAGCGTTGTTTTGTTACCCAAAGTGTAACACCTTTTGGTTGTGTCGTCAACGAGTATGTTCCGGCGATTTTTCGCGCGAAAAATGCGAAAAAAGAAGGAGAAAATAAGAAAAGCCCCCGCTCACCAGAGCGAAGGGCCGGAAAGCTTTCCTTTTACCCTGCGTGCAGGGCATCATTTTTTGCCAGCAGGTAAACGCAGTACTGATTCATGCTGATGCCTTCCCGCTGGGAGTGCTCCGCCAGAGCGCGGTGCAGGCTGCGGGGCAGACGGAGCTTGAACTGCCCGGAGTAATTCTCCAGACTGTCCGGCATCGGAATGGATACGCCCTCTTCCAGTGCGGCCTCCAGCCAGACCCTCTTAGCATCCCGGGCATTCTCCACAGCGCTTTCAATGGTCTCGCCGCAGGTCAGGCACCCCGGCAGGTCGGGATAGGAGACAACATAGCCGCCCTCTTCCCTGTCCTCTACAATCTCCATCCGATACGGAAGAGCCAGATATTCATTCAGCGTTTTCATCGTTTTTCGCCTCACTCTCTACGATCTGACGCACCATTTCCACATATACTTTCTTGATTGGTTCGTGCTTGGGTATCGTAATGGGCATACAGCCCGCTTTGCGGAAGGTATAGTGGCTGCTCCCGCTCCGGGGGGCAGTCATCTGATAGCCGTAGCTTTCCAGCACCTTGCGCAGCTCATCAAACCGCAGGTCTTTGGAAAGCGCACAAATGCGTGCCAGCAGCTTATCCCATTGAGACATCTTTTATTCCCTCGTCTTTGTGGTGTCGTATGTGGTGTCACATTCATTATATGCTGGCTTATGAAAAAAGTCAAGCGGGCCGTTTGAAAGTCCCCCTTATCGTACCCTGTATCTGATATACTCCTCTTGTCGAACAAAACAGGAGCGGCCCGGAGGCGGGCTGCAGGAACAGGAGGGAACACCATGAGTGAGTACGAGATCCGATCTGTAGGCGGCCATGTGGAGGTTTATACCCGGGGCGGGGTGTTCCTCTTCTCGGCGGACACGGTGCGGGAGGCCATGGAGGAGCTGGACGAAGCCGCATGACATATTCCCGGCAGTTCCCGGAAGCATGTCAGGAGCGCGCAGGGAAAGTCCAAATGTAAAATACCTGTAAAATATAAGAAAAGAACAGTTGACAAAAGGACAAAACGGCGCGGAAATGCAGTAAAAATGCAAAAAACATGTAAAATAACGCTTGTTGTCCGGGGGAGTTCAATGCTATAATAAAAAGGACGGCGTTCAGGGCAGGAAGCCCCGGGCGGCCGTCCTTGGTTTGTTTTAAGAGCAAAAGGAAGTTTTTAGGAGTATCGAGATGGATATCACACACATCACCTCATTGTTGGGCGGTATTGCGCTGTTCCTCTATGGTATGTCGATCATGGGTGCCGGCCTGGAAAAGCTGGCGGGCGGCAAGATGCAGGGCGTGCTGCAAAAGCTGACCTCCTCCACCATCAAGGGTGTCATTTTCGGCACCCTCATCACCGGCGTGATCCAGTCCTCCGCAGGCACAGTCGTCATCTGTGTCGGCCTTGTCAACTCTGGCATTATGACCCTGACGCAGTCGGTGGGTGTCATCATGGGTGCAAACATTGGTACCACGGTCACCGGTCAGCTCATCCGCATGGCGGATATCTCGGGTGAAAGCCTTCTGCTGACCCTCATCCAGCCCAAGACGTTTGCGCCGGTGGTGGCATTTGTCGGCTGCATTTTTTATGTGTTCCTGCGCAACGCCAAAAAGAAGAACGTCGGCCAGATCATGCTGGGCTTCGGCATCCTGTTCACGGGCATGAGCCTGATGGACACCGGCGTGTCCCCCCTGCGGGAGAGCGCAGCCTTTCAGGAGCTGTTCGTCAGCATGACCAACCCCGTGCTGGGCGTGCTGGTGGGCATGGTCGTCACCGTCATCATCCAGTCCTCCTCGGCCTCGGTGGGTATCCTGCAGGCCTTGTCCAGCACCGGCCTTGTCACCTTTGGCAGCGCCATCCCCATCATTCTGGGTGCCCACATCGGCACCGCCTTTACCCCGCTGCTGACCATCGGCGGCTCCTCCAAGGACGGCAAGCGCGCCGCCCTGATCCACCTGTATTTCAACATCATCGGCAGCTTTGTGCTGCTGGGTGCCATTTACGCCGTGCGGTACACCATCGGCATCCCGGTGTGGGGCGACGTGATGAACAAGAGCACCATTGCAAACATCCACACCCTTTCCAGTGTGGCGGCCATGCTGCTGTTCCTGCCTTTCAGCAGTGTGCTCTCCAAGCTGGCCATGCTCACCGTGCCCAACAGCGCCGAGGAAGCACAGGAGATGAGTATGCCCGTGCTGGATGAGCGTCTGTTCAAGAGCCCGGCCGTGGCCCTGCAGCAGGCCAAGAGCGCCGTGGTCAAGATGTCCCGCCGTGCCGCCCGCAACGTCAGCCTCTCCACTCCCCTGCTGCTCAAGATGGATGAGGACGTGGTGAGCGCCATCAATGTGCGGGAGAACCTTATCGACCGGATGGAGGTGGAGATCTCCAACTACCTCATCAAGATGACTGACCAGGAGCTGGGCGACGACGAGAGCCACGCCGTGACCGAGCTGCTGAACTTTGTCACCGAGTTCGAGCGCATCGGCGACTACGCCGTGAACATTCAGGAAAAGGCTGTGGAGCTCTACGAGAAAGAGGCCTCCTTCAGCGACATTGCCAAGAACGAGCTGAAGCTGCTGGATTCCGCGCTGGAGCAGATCCTGACCCGCACCAATGATGCCTTTGAGAACGATGACATCGCGCTGGCCCGTCAGGTGGAGCCGCTGGAAGAGGTCATCGACATTCTGGTGGAGAAGCTCCGCGACGGCCACATCAAGCGCCTGAAGGATGGCATCTGCTCCATTGATACCGGCGTGGTGTTCCTGGATGTGCTGAACAATGTGGAGCGCATCTCCGACCACTGCTCCAATGTGGCGGCCCGTCTGGTGGGCACCAGCGAGGGCGATGACTACGATTCCCACACCCTCAAGAGCCTGATGCACCACAACCCCAGCAAGGAATACTCCCTCATGTACGAGGAATGCTGCAAGGAGTACCTGACCCCGCTGCTTGCGATGGAAAAGGAAGCGTAAAGGGGCCAATGCATCTGCAAGGGAAGCAGCTGCTGCACCACACAACTCAAAAATCCCCTGCCGGATATTGGCAGGGGATTTTTTTGTTGCACTTGATGAACGATTCGGAGCCTGAGCCTGCCTTCCCCAAAAAGTCAAGGGGTCAGAAGAAGCTCACCTGGCTGCTTTCGGGCAGGTCTGCCAGCACACCGGCGGTGCGCAGGCTTTCCAGCACGGCGCTGGTCACGCCGGTGGCCTGCTGGAGCTCCTCCACGGAGATATACTCCTGCCCGTCGATGGTGGCACGCTCCAGCGAGGCGGCGGCAGTGCCGCCCACGCCTTTCAGGGCACAGAAGGGCAGGCGCACCTTGCCATCCTCCACGATATACTTGTTGCCGCGGCTCTTGCCCAGCTCGATGGGCAGGAACTCATATCCGCGGGACAGCATTTCGTTGACCAGCTGCAGGCTGACCAGCACGTCCTCGTCCTTGGCGTTCTTCTCCTCTTTCAGGCGGCGCTTCACCGCCTCCATGTGGGCGCGGGCCACAGCCGCACCGCCCACAGCGGCCTCATAGTCGATATCATCGCCGCGCACGGTGAAGTAAACGGCGTAGAACTCTGCCGGGCGGTAGAGCTTGAACCACATCAGCCGGATGGCGCTCATCAGGTAGGCCACAGCGTGGGCCTTGGGGAACATATACTTGATCTTGCGGCAGGACTCGATGTACCAGTCCGGCACCTCGTGCTCCCGCATGGCTTCTTCCCAGCCGGGCTTGAAGCCGCCCTTGGCCACCTTGCCCTTACGGACAGCCTCCATGATATCAAAGGCCATCTTGGGCTCCAGCCCCTTGCGCAGCAGGTAAAGCATGATGCTGTCACGGCAGCCGATGACCTCCGCGATGGTGCAGGTGCCGCTGCGGATCAGCTCGTCGGCGTTGCCGGTCCAGACATCGGTGCCGTGGGACAGGCCCGAGATCTGGATCAGCTCCGAAAAGTTCCGGGGCCGGGCCTCCACCAGCATTCCGCGCACGAAGTTGGTGCCCATTTCCGGGATGCCGAAGGTGCCGGTCTGGCTGTCGATCTGCTCCGGGGTCACGCCCAGCTCCTCCGGGCTGGTGAGCAGGCTGTACACCCGGGGGTCGTTCATGGGGATGCTGTCCACGGGGATGCCGGTGTACTCCTCAAAATACTTGTAGAAGGTGGGCATATCGTGGCCCAGCTCGTCCAGCTTGAGCAGGGTGTCGTGGAGGTACTTGAACTCGAAATGCGTTGTGAGCAGGCCGCCCGCCACATCATCCGCCGGGTGCTGGATGGGGCAGAAATCGTAGATCTCGTAGGTATCGGGCACAACCACCATGCCGCCGGGGTGCTGGCCGGTGGTGCGCTTGACACCGGTGCAGCCCAGGGTCAGGCGGTTCTCCTCGGCGTGGTTGACGGTTTTGCCGCGGGCTTCCAGATACTTTTTGACGTAGCCGTAGGCGGTCTTGTCCTGAATGCCGGACACCGTGCCCGCCTTGAACACATTGGCCTTGCCGAACAGCTCCTCGGTGTAGCGGTGGACGTTGGACTGATACTCGCCCGAGAAGTTCAGGTCGATATCAGGCTCCTTGTCGCCGTAGAAGCCCAGGAAGGTCTCAAAGGGGATGTCGTGGCCGTCCACCAGCATCCGGGTGCCGCAGTGGGGGCAGTCCTTATCGGGCAGGTCAAAGCCGTCGTCCACGCTGCCGTCGGTGATGAACTCGCTGTACTTGCACTTGGGGCAGCGGTAGTGAGGCGGCAGGCTGTTGACCTCCGAAATGCCGGAGAAGTGGGCCACGGCAGAGGAGCCCACCGAGCCACGGCTGCCCACCTGATAGCCGCCCGCGTTGGAGTAGGCCACCAGCTTGACGGCAATGACGTACAGAACAGCGTAGCCGTGGCCGCAGATGGAGTCCAGCTCCTTTTTCAGGCGGTCCTCCACGATCTTGGGCAGGGGGTCGCCGTAATCCCGCTTGGCGTGTTCCCAGGTGGCATCGCGCAGCTGCTGCTCCGCGCCCTCGATGCTGGGCGGGTAGGTGCCGCGCGGAATGGCCCGCACGTTGTTGTCGATGGTGGCCGCGATCTTGCGGGGGTTGGTCACCACGATCTCGTAGGCCTTTTCCTTGGGCAGGTAGCTGAACTGCTTCAGCATATCCTCAGTGGTGCGGTAGAACAGCGGGGGCTGGGTGTCCGCATCCTTGAAGCCGTTGCCCGCCTGCAGCACCGTGCGGTAGATGGCATCCTCCGGCTCGGTAAAGTGCACGTCGCCGGTGGCGATGACCGGTTTGTGCAGGTCCTCGCCCAGCCGGATGATGGTGCGGTTGAAGTCCTTGATGACCTCCTCGCTCTCCACCTTGCCGTCCCGCACCATATACTCGTTGTTGCCCAGGGGCTGGATCTCCAGCACGTCGTAGTAGGAGGCGATCTTCTTCAGTTCCTCGTAGGAGCGCCCCTCCACAACGGCACGGTAGAGCTCGCCCGCCTCGCAGGCGCTGGTCAGGATCAGGCCGTCGCGGTACTTGTTCAGCAGGCTGCGGGGCACACGGGGCTTCTTGAAGAAGTAGTTGACGTGGGCCTCGCTCACGATCTTGTACAGGTTCTTCAGGCCCATCTGGTTCTTGACCAGAATGATGAGGTGGAAGTACTTCTTTTTCAGCACCTCCCGGTTGCCGCCCAGACCGGTGTTGATGCCCTCCACGGTGGTGACCTCTTTCTCGGCAAGGTCACTGAGCATGACGCAGAAGATGCGGCCCAGCGCGGCGGAGTCCTCGCAGGCGCGGTGGGCCTCGTAGCTGGGCAGCTCCAGATGCTTGTTGATGGTCCCCTGCTTGTAGTTGTGCAGGCCCGGGTACATGGCCTGCGCCATGGTCAGGGTGTCGATATAGGTCGGCTCAAAGGAAATGCCGCTGCGCTTGGCGGCGGCTTTCAGGAAGCGGATATCGAACGCATGGGCATTGTGGGCCACCAGGATGCGGCCATCCGCGAACCGGAGAAAGGCTTCCAGCGCTTCCTTCTCCCCGGGGGCATCGGCCACCATCTCGTTGGTGATGCCGGTCAGCTCGGTGATCTTGGGGGTGATGGGCTTGCCCGGCTTGACAAAGGTGTCGAACTCCTCCACCACTTCCCCGTTCCGCACGATCACCGCGCCGATCTCGGTCAGGTACTCCACGCCGGGGTCCAGGCCGGTGGTCTCGGTGTCGAACACGCAGAACTCGCCGTCCAGCGGCTGGTCCTTCACGCCGTAGACGCAGGGCACCATATCATCCACAAAGTAGGCCTCGCAGCCGTAGATCAGCTTGAAATCCGGGTCGCTCTTGTGGATCTCGTCGGTGGCCAGCATGGCCTCCGGGTAGCCCTGACAGACACCGTGGTCGGTGATGGCAATGGCAGGGTGGCCCATCCGGTGGGCCAGCTTGACGATGCCGCCCGGGTCGCAGAAGGCATCCATGCTGGACAGCTTGGTATGCAGGTGAAGCTCCACCCGCTTTTCCGGGGCGTTGTCCTCCCGCTTTTTCCGCTCCACGAACAGGACATCGTAGGGGTAGACGATGTAGTCGTGCTCGTACTTGTCGTAGGTGCAGTCGCCGCGCACCAGCAGGGTGGTGCCCTTGGCGATGTTCTCCCACTTGGAGCAGTCCTCCCCTTCCTGCGCACGGATCTTCAGGTTGATGGAGCCGGTGTAATCGGTGATGGACACCGTGTAGATCTTGCGGTAGTTGCCCTTGACCTCGGTAAAGAACACGTCGCCCCAGATCACGCACTTGCCGCCCTCGCCGCCCAGGTCCTTGAGGGGGGTGAGGTTCTTGGGGGTGAACATCTTGCCGTGGAAAATGGTCACGGGCTTGTCGGTCAGGTCAAGGCCCTCCACCTTGATGGAGGGGGCGGTGTTCTTTTTCTCGAACTTGACCACCGGCGGGGCGATCTTGCGCTCCAGCTTTTCCTCCATCTGGCGCTGTTCGGCCTCGCCCACCGCGCTTGTCAGGGTGACTTTGGGCCTGACACCGGTGTGGGCGGCAACGCGGTCCGCCAGCAGGCGCTCAAACTCCATCTCCTGCAAAAACTTGGTGCCGTGGCAGACCCCCACCGTGATGTTCTGGCCGGTGATGGTGATCCGGCACCGGTCCAGAAAGCCGTTGATGGGGATGCCGTCCCGCTTCATCTCCTCCATCAGCTCCCGCAGGGCGGCTTCGTCCAGCGTGGCATAGCCGAAGAGGTTGTCGATCTTCAGTTCAAAGCCCTCATAATCCGGCTGCAGGGAGGCCAGCAGCCGGGCGCACAGCCCCTTGTCCAGCGGGGCGGCACTGCGCAGGGTAAAAACGACCTGCCGCTCCTGCCGCAGCATCCGGGCATGCTCCACGATCACGCGCCCGAAACTGGCCGCGAAATCCGGGTCCGCCATGAACTGCGGCCATAGCTGAGATACAAGTGGTGTCACGATGGGTTACTCCTTTTGATGTTGTTGCTTAACCCCCCAGTCACGCTTCGCGTGCCAGCCCCCGCTAATAGGGGGGCCCTTGGCATCCCGCAGGGATGACGGTGGGGTTTCATTTACAGTTCTGCTGTCCTAAAGACGTGATAGCCCTCATAATGATAGCTTGCGTCGATGCCCTTCATATAGACCAGCCGGTCTGTGATCCGGTCTGTGAGGGCTGCACGGAGCAGGGCTTTGATCTCCACGTCCTTGACGGGGCTGCGCTCCATGGCAAGGAGATAATCGCTCTTATCCACCCGGCTCCAGTCAATGACCTGATGCAGTTCCTTTTTCAGGATGCAGTCCAGCCAGATGCGGGTGCTACGGCCATTGCCTTCCCGGAAGGGGTGGGCAACGTTCATCTCCACATACTTTTCGATGATCTCATCAAAGGTAGACTGGGGCATGGCATCGATGCTTTCCAGCGCCGGGGCCAGATACATGACGGGTGCGAACCGGAAATTGCCCTTGGCAATGTTCACGGTGCGCATCTGCCCGGCAAAGAAATAGATATCCTCAAACAGATACCGGTGGATATCCGCCAGTCCTTCAAATGTTCCCACCGGAAAGGTGTCCAGCAGACCGGTATCGTAAAGCTCCAGCGCTTTGGTCTTGCTGATCTTTTCCTCAGCCCGGGCCAGCGCGGCCTCGTCGGTCAGGTGCAGTTTATTTTCCAAAGGCATAGTGGTCTCCCTGCTTAACCCCCCAGTCACGCTTCGCGTGCCAGCCCCCGCTAGTAGGGGGGCCCTTGGCATGGCGTAAAGCTTTCCAGTTTTGCCAAGGCCGCCCCTATTAGGCAACGACGACGACCGCCGCCAGTGGCGGAAACAGGGAGGACTTGTTGGGGCAGCGGCCAGCAGGACACGAGTGCTTTGCACGATGTGGACGCTGGGTGCCGCAACCCGTACGGTGGCATTGCGAAGCAATGACGGTGGGGTTTATTTCCTTTTAAATCTTATAGATTTCCTCCATGAACTGGTCGAGGATATTATCCCCGGTCAGCTTCTTGATGGGCTGGCCGTGGATGAAGAGGACAGCCTCGCCCTTGCCGCCTGCAATGCCGATATCGGCTTCGCGGGCCTCGCCGGGGCCATTGACCACGCAGCCCATCACGGCCACCTTGATGGATTTCTTATAGCCCTGCAGGCGCTTTTCCACCTCGTTGGCGATCTCGGTGCAGGGGTATTGGGTGCGGCCGCAGGTGGGGCAGGTGATGACCTCGGGGCCAGCCACGGGGAAGCCCACGGCGCGCAGGATGTTGTAGCCTGCTTCCACTTCCTTCTCGGGCTCGGCGGCCAGCGAGACGCGGATGGTATCGCCGATGCCCTCCAGCAGCATCCCGCCGATGCCCATGCCGCTCTTGAGCAGACCCATCTGGTAAGTACCTGCCTCGGTCACGCCCACATGCAGGGGGTAATCGGTCACAGCGCTCAGCTGGCGGTAGGCCTCCATCATGCGGGGCACGTTGGAGTTTTTGATGGAGATGACGATGTTGTTGAAATCGAACTTCTCCAGCAGGCGGACATGGTACAGGGCGCTTTCCACCATGGCCTCGGGCACGGGTGCACCGTACTTTGCCAGGATGTGCTTTTCCAGGCTGCCGCCGTTCACACCGATGCGGATGGGGATGTTCTTCTGCTGGCAGGCCTGCACCACGGCCTTGACCCGGTCGTCGTCGCCGATGTTGCCGGGGTTGATGCGGATCTTGTCCACACCAACGTCGGCGCAGGCCAGCGCTGCCTTGTAGTCAAAGTGGATATCCGCCACGATGGGGATGTTCACCGCGTTCTTCACGGCCTCGATGCACTTGGCATCCGCCGCGCTGGGGCAGGTCACACGCAGGATCTGGCAGCCCGCCGCCTCACAGCGCTTTGCCTGGGCAACGTTGCCCTCAATGTCCTCCACGGGGACATTCAGCATGGTCTGCACCGCAATGGGGTTGTTGCCGCCAATGGTCACATTGCCGATCTTCACTTCTCGTTTCAGCTGCCGCATGGTCGTTTTCCTTTCCGTATCACATTGCCCCGGTAATGAGCCGGAGGATATCGTTGTAAGTTGCAAAAATCATCAGCCCGAACAGCAGCGCAAAGGCTGCCACGATCAGGCCGCTCTGGATCTTTTCGGGCACGGCATGGCCGGTCACGCCCTCAATGAGCAGGAACACCACTTTGCCGCCGTCCAGCGCCGGGAAGGGCAGCAGGTTGAAGATGCCCACATTCACGGTGATGAGCGCCAGCATCTCCAGCAGGTCCTGCCAGCCGTAGCTGGCGGCCTGCCCGATGGCCGTTACGATGCCCACCGGGCCGGAGAGGTCGTTGATGCTCTCCCGCCCCCGCAGCAGGTCGGAGAGGGAGGCAAAGATGATGCGCCCGTAGTAGAGCACACTGTTGCCCGCCTCTTTCAGCACGTTCAGCGGTGTTTTTTTGATGCCGTAGACTGTAAAGCCCAGGCTCATGTGGGTCTCGCCCTTGTCATCCTGCCAGGTGTCGAACTGCACACCGGGCAGCTCCACCTTTTTGCCGTCCCGCAGAACGGTGAAATCGGCGGTGTAGTCCTCCGTGCGCATCAGCTCATAGAGGATATCGTTTGCCACAAAGCAGCGGCGGCCGTTCACCGCAAGGATCTTATCCCCTGCCTGCAGGCCGGTCTGGCCGCAGAGGGCGTTTTCCTCCACCTGATAGAGGACCTTGCTGGTGATGGGCTCGCTCTGGGCTGTGATGAGGATGGCCATGACCACAAAGCCCAGCACAAAGTTCATCCCGGCACCCGCCAGCATGATGAGGGCCCGCTGCCACACAGGGGCCTCATTCAGAGGAATACCAGCAGGCTTTTCCTCCTCGGGGGAAGTCTCCGCTATGCCAAGGGCTCCCCTATCAGGGGAGCTGCCGCCATCGGCGGCTGAGGGGTTTGACCGTTCCTCCGCCTGTTTGCTCTCGGGGCTTTCCTCCCCTTCCAGCGCCACAAAGCCGCCCACAGGCAGGGCGCGGATGCTGTACTGGGTGCCCTTGCGCACCCGCTTGCACAGCACCGGCCCCATGCCGATGGAGAACTCGTTGACCTGCACACCGCAGAGCTTTGCCACCATGAAGTGGCCGAACTCATGGATGGCGATCACAGCGCTGAACACGAACGCCGCAGCAATAAAGGTGACAATAAAAGACATCAGTTCTCCTTACAGGTGCGCTCTCACAAAGGCGCGGGCCATCTTGTCGCACTCATACACATCGGCCAGGGTGTAATCGCCGCCAAAGCTGTCGCTGTCCACAACAGCCTCCACCAGACGGCCGATATCGAGGAAGCCGATCTTATCCTCGAGGAAGAGCTTGACTGCCTCCTCGTTGGCACCGTTGGCGGCGCAGGGGCCCAGACCGCCCTTCTTGATGGCCTTTTTGCAGGCAGCCAGGCAGCGGAAGGTCTCCTCGTCGGCCACATCGAAGGTCAGCAGCTTCAGAGTGGTAAAGTCCAGCTCGGGC
Organism: Faecalibacterium sp. DFI.5.82; assembly: GCF_029076575.1. Classification (NCBI taxonomy): domain Bacteria; kingdom Bacillati; phylum Bacillota; class Clostridia; order Eubacteriales; family Oscillospiraceae; genus Faecalibacterium; species Faecalibacterium sp. DFI.5.82. The sequence continues at coordinate 397,685 of NZ_JARFIS010000001.1, read as the reverse complement.
ACCACACCGGGCACACGGGCCGGGTAGGTCAGGGCGTACTGGATGGGGATGCGCATATCGGGCACGCCCAGCTGGGCGATGATGGAATTATCGCTGTACTGCACGGCAGAGTGGACAATGCTCTGGCGCTGCACCACGATCTGGATCTTCTCGGGGGGCAGGCCGAACAGCCAGACTGCCTCGATCAGCTCCAGGCCCTTGTTCATCAGGGTGGCGGAGTCGATGGTGATCTTGGCACCCATGTTCCAGTTGGGGTGCTTGAGGGCATCGGCCTTGGTCTTGCCCCGCAGCTCCTCAGTCTTCATGCCGAAGAAGGGGCCGCCGGAGGCCGTGAGCAGGATCTTGGTCAGGCTCTTGGCGCTCTCCTTGTCCTGCAGGCACTGGAAGATGGCGGAGTGCTCGCTGTCCACAGGCAGCAGCTTCACGCCGTGCTTTGCCACGGCCTGGGTCACCAGGTGACCGCCCGTGACAAGGCTCTCCTTGTTGGCAAGGGCCAGATCGTGGCCGCTCTCAATGGCGGTCAGGCTGGCACCCAGACCGGCGATGCCCACCACACTGTTCAGCACCACATCGGGGCCTTCCATGGCGGCCAGCTCCTTCAGGCCCTCGGGGCCGGTCAGCAGCCGGGGGGCGTTGGCACGGCCCGCCAGCGCCGCGTCCAGCCGGGCGGCGGCATCGGGGTCGGTCATGCAGACATACCGGGGGTGGAACTCCTCGATCTGCTCCAGGATCTTCTCCACATGGCTGTGGGCGGAAAGGCCGAACACCTCATACCCCTGGGCACGGATGACATCCAGGCTCTGGGTGCCGATGGAACCGGTAGAACCCAGCAGCGTGATTTTTTTAGACATAAGCTACCTCCTGCATTCAGTGATAGAAAACAGCGATGACCACCATGGTGACGAACGGCGCAATGAACATGACGCTGTCGAAGCGGTCCAGAATGCCGCCGTGGCCCGGGAAGATGGTGCCATAATCCTTGATGCCGCACTGGCGCTTGACCACGCTGGCGAACAGGTCGCCGTAGATGCCCAGCACAGCGGCCACGCAGGCCAGCAGGGCAATGATCACGTACATCGAAACGCCGATGTTGGTGCGGGTGAACGCCTCCATCCGGTTGGCCGCAATGGAGTAGATGACGGTGGCGATCACGCCGAACACCATGGTGCCCAGCACGCCGCCAATGGCTCCCTCCACGGTCTTTTTGGGGCTGACCACGGGGCAGAGTTTGTGCTTGCCAAAGGCTCTGCCTGCAAAGTAAGCGCAGGTATCGCCGCCCCAGGCAAAGCAGAGGATGAGCAGAATAAAGAACATCGCGTCATAGCCGTAGGTCTCCACCGGCAGCAGCTCCTTCAAACGGATAAAGGAGTAGAAGCAGAAGATCACGATGCCGGAAAACATCACCAGACCGCTGGCTTTTGCAAAATCCACCTGTGCGTTGCGCACCACCAGATAGATGCCGAAGAACAGCACCATCAAAAAGGAGGCCGGCATGACCAGCCGCCGCCACACCTGATAGCTGGACAGCATGATCAGCAGGGTGTAGGGCACGAACACGGCGTACATGGGCCATTCCTTTCTGCCAAAGCCCAGGGCCTTGAAGACCTCGTGGATGGCGATCAGGGTGATGGCGGCAATGACAAAATTGAACACCAGCGTGTCAAAGGTGAACAGCACCCCGATCAGGACGAGGATGCCCACAATTGCGGTTATGATACGAGTTTTCATTCAAATTTCTCCTTTTGGGAATTGCAAGGGTCAGATGCCGCCAAACCGGCGGGAGCGCTTGTTGAACTCCGTGATGGCGGCATCCAGGTCATCACGGGTGAAATCAGGCCAGAGCACATCCATCTCCACCAGTTCGGCGTAAGCGGCCTGCCAGAGCATGAAGTTGGAAAGGCGCTTCTCGCCCGAGGGACGCAGGATGAAATCCGGGTCCTTCTGGCCGGCGGTATACATGTGGTCGCTCATCATCTCTTCGGTGATGTCCTCGGGCTTGAGGGTGCCCTCTGCCACCTGCTGGGCCAGCTGCCGGGCGGCCCGCACGATCTCGGGGCGGCCGCCGTAGTTCACAGCAATGTTCAGGGTCATGCCGGTCTTGGCGGCGGAGTCCTCCTCCAGCTCGTTCATCAGCTTCTGGAGCTTTGCATCCAGCGCGGCCCGGTCGCCCAGGAACTTGATGCGGATGTTGCGGTCCTTATAATTGAAGCCCCTGAGCAGATACTCGCCGAACAGCTTCATAATGGCAGAGACCTCTTCCAGCGGGCGCTTCCAGTTCTCGGTGGAGAAGGCGTAGAAGGTCACGGACGAAACGCCCAGCTCCTCGCAGTAGTTGGCGATATCCTGAAACACGGCGGCACCCTTTTTGTGGCCCGCGGTGCGGGGCAGACCCCGCTGCTTGGCCCAGCGGCCATTGCCGTCCATGATGATGCCGATGGAAAGGCCCTCGGCAAATTCTTTGGGATGGTTCATAATCATTCTCCTGCGTTTGCGGGGCGGGGGTTCCCTGCCCCGGTTTCGGCAAAAAGTGCCGCGCACTCGTTCCAGCGCACGGCACCTCACACGTTTCGTTTCGCCGCGGCGATCAGACGGACATGATCTCCTTCTGCTTTTCCTCAACGGCTGCGTCGATGTTCTTGATATACTTATCGGTCAGCTTCTGGACCTCTTCTTCCATGGTCTTCTGGGTGTCCTCGGTCAGCTCACCGGCCTTCTTCATGGCCTTGGCCTTGTCCATAGCGTCACGGCGGACATTGCGCACGGCTACCTTGGCCTCCTCGCCCAGCTTGGCAACTTCCTTTGCCAGCTGCTTGCGGCGCTCCTCGGTGGGAGCCGGGAAGTTCAGGCGGATGGTGGAGCCGTCATCAATGGGGGTGATGCCCACATCGCTGGCCATGATGGCCTTGCTGATGGCGCGCAGCAGGGTGCGGTCCCAGGGGGTGATGGTCAGGGTGCGGGCCTCGCTCACGGCCACAGAGGCCACCTGCTGGATGGGAGTGGGGGCACCGTAGTAGTCCACGCTCACCTTGTCCAGAACGGCGGGGTTGGCGCGGCCTGCACGCACAGCGGCCAGCTCGCGGTCCAGATGCTCCACGGAGCTCTTCATCTTTTCTTCAAATGCCTTGGTGTTGCTGCTCATTGTCCTTTTCTCCTGTTATATATTGTTCTGCACAGGCGCTGTGATTGCTGCCTGTTCCATTCTATGGTACGGGGATGCGGGCTATGCTCAGCCCTCGTAGACCAGGGTGCCAACGTTCTCGCCCTGCACGGCCTTTGCAATGTTGTCCGGGTCGGCCAGGTCAAAGACCAGGATGGGGAGCTTGTTGTCGCGGCAGAGGGTGGCGGCAGTGCCGTCCATCACAGCCAGGCGATCCTCCAGCACCTTGGTAAAGGTCAGGGTGTCGTACTTTTTGGCATCGGGGTACTTGTGGGGGTCCTTGTCGTACACGCCGTCCACCATGGTGGCCTTGAACATGATGTCCGCACTCACCTCAACGGCACGCAGGGCCGTGGTGGTATCGGTGGAGAAGAAGGGGTTGCCGGTGCCGCCGCCGAAGATAGCGATCTTGCCGTCTGCCATGGCCTTCAGGGCATCCTTGCGGGTAAAGGCGGGAGCCACCTGCGGCATGGTGATGGAGGTGAACACCTCGGTCTCCACCCCCAGCTGCTCCAGCTTGTCGGAGACGGCCAGCGCGTTCATCACGGTCGCCAGCATTCCGATCTTGTCGGCCAGGGTGCGCTCCATTTTTCCGCTGGAACGGCCGCGCCAGAAGTTGCCGCCGCCCACCACGATGCCGATCTGCACGCCCAGATCGTGGGCCTTTTTCACGCCGCCGCAGATCGCGTCCATGGTCGGCTCGTCAAAGCCGGTGCCCTTTTCGCCGCCCAGGGCCTCGCCGCTGATCTTCAGAAGGATCCGCTGATATTTCAATGCCATATCAATACACCACCTAAATCATTTCTCTCATCAGGCCGGAGTTTCCCCTGCCCCTGATTTATTCATCTTATTTTACTATAAAATCGCTTCAAAGTAAACAGGTAAAGTGAACAAGCTCTCCCCATCAAAAAAGCAGACAGCCCGCAGGCCATCTGCTTTGAGATTCACTTTGCCGGAACAAATTCGATCTTGATCCGCATTCCCATACCGGCAGCCAGCCGCTGCAGGGTGCGAAGCGAAGGATTTCCGTTGCCGCGCTCCAGCTTGCTGATGTCTGTCTGGGCAATGCCGGTGCGCTCGGAAAGTTGCTGCTGGGTCAGTCCGCTTTCCTTCCGGGCGGCAAGGATCGCCTCGATCACAGCAAATTCTGGGTCAAGGGCATCCCACTCTGCCTTAAACTCAGGGTCTTTCATCTGTTCATTGAGAAAATCATTGAAATTGGTCATTTGGAGCACTCCCTTCGGCTGAGATAATCGGCACGGTACTGCTTTGCAAGTGCGATCTCGGAAGCAGGTGTCTTCTGCGCCTTTTTGACAAAACCGTTCGTAAGGATGATCCTTCTGCCGATCACAAAAAAGTACAGCACACGGGTAATGTCGGAGCCGAACTTGGTGCGGATCTCAAAAATGCCATCCTCCAGATGCTTGGAGTACGGCTCCCGCAGTGAAGGCCCTTCCTCCCGGAGAAGCCCGACCGTGCGCACGACCTTAGCCCGCATTTTCGCATCCAGAGCCAGAATAAACTCTTTCGCCGGTTCGGAGCCATCGGCTTTGTCATAAAATTCGATCTCGTATTCCTGCACGCCGCCGCCTCCATTAAATAGTGGTTTTATCCTATATTCAGTATAGCGGATCAGGCTGCCATTGTCAAGTGGGTTACAGGCAAAACAAAAAGCGCCGATTCTGAACGAATCAGCGCCTTTTCTGCATGGAGCGGGCAATGGGAATCGAACCCACCTCCTCAGCTTGGAAGGCTGATATACTAGCCGATGTACGATGCCCGCGAATGCAGGATGAATTATACCACGTTTTGGCTCAAATGTCCAGTGCTAATTTTTAAGAACCGGACTTCATGCCCAGGTAGACGGTGCCCACGCCCGCAGCGATGTTCAGCAGGCCCATGCCGATGCCGGCCACGCTGGAGAAATAGGTCAGGGTGGAATCGATGATGAGGTTGCCGTTGATGGTGCCTTCCGGCTCAGGGTACTTCTCGGGGTCCTTCTTCTGCAGCTGGACCGCCACACCGGCAATGTTGGAGACATTCAGGTAGGCCAGCATACTGGTGGCCAGGCCCATAACGGTGGAGCCCAGTGCCATCCAGTTGATGGACAGGCCGCCGCTGGTGTACTCCATTTCCTCTTCAGCCAGAGGAGCATAATTCTTGGGATAGTTGATCATGGTTTTGTACCTCCAAATGTGTTTCAAGAGGGGTCATCGTGGTTTCATTATAGGTTCTGCAGCTCCGGCTGTCAAGGGTCGAAACTTCAGCAGACAAAAGCAGCGCCCTCCCTTCTTCAGGGAGAGCGCCGCGTTCCGGTTTTCTCTTATTTTTTCTCAGAGCCGCCCTGCTGCTCCTGTTCCTGCTCCCTGCGCAGCTTTTTGATCCGCTTCTTCTCGCTTTCCACATGGGGCCAGGGCCAGGAGAAGCCCTCGTTCTCGCGGCACCATCTGACCAGCGGATAGAACGAGAACGCCAGCCCGAACAGATACAGCAGGACGTAGAGCGCGCCGGAAAGGCTCACCAGCGCGTCCAGCGCGCCGATGAGCGCCATGATCAGGCCCGCCTTCAGGAAGAACAGGCCGTTCTGGCGGCAGTATTCCGGGAAATTCTCCGCCTTGACTGCCTGACGGCCCTGGTCTCCCCACACACGGGGATTCTTCATCACCGAGTAGCCGTAAAAGACCATCATCAGGCCGCAGGTAAGCTGGAATCCAAAAAACATATCACACCTCGCAGGTTTTCAGGGGGGACTCAGTCGTCGTAGCCCTCGAACAGGGGCTTCATGGCGGGCAGGAAGTCCAGCGTTGCAAAGTAGTCGCGGGGGGTCTCGGCGCGGCGGATGAGGCGGTGAGAGCCGTCCTCGCAGAGCAGGACCTCGGCGCTGCGGAGCTTGCCGTTGTAGTTGTAGCCCATGGCGGAGCCGTGGGCACCGGTGTCGTGGATGTAGATCAGGTCGCCGATGTCGATCTTGGGCAGCATCCGGTCAATGGCGAACTTGTCGTTGTTCTCGCACAGGCCGCCGACCACATCGTACTTGTGGTCGCAGGGGGCGTTCTCCTTGCCCAGCACGGTGATGTGGTGGTAAGCGCCGTACATAGCGGGGCGCATCAGGTTGGCAGCGCAGGCATCCAGACCGATGTACTCCTTGTAGATGTGCTTTTCGTGGATGGCAGTTGCCACCAGCGCACCGTAGGGGCCGGTGGTAAAGCGGCCCATCTCGGTGAAGATGGCCACATCGCCCATCCCTGCGGGCACAAGGATCTCCTCAAACTTCCGGCGCACGCCCTCGCCGATGGCCATGATGTCGTTCTCGGTCTGGTCGGGGCGGTAGGGGATGCCCACGCCGCCGGACAGGTTGATGTAGCCGATGTGGGCACCGGTGGCCTTCTGCACACGGACTGCCAGCTGGAACAGGATGCCTGCCAGCTCAGGGTAGTAGGCATCGGAGATGGTGTTGGAGGCCAGGAAGGCATGGATGCCAAAGTTCTTTGCACCCTTTGCCATCAGCTTCTTGTAGCTGTCGATCATCTGCTCCTCGGTCATGCCGTACTTGGCATCGCCGGGCTTGTCCATAACCTGGAAGCCCTCCTCGCTCTCGCCCAGCTGGAAGGTCCCGCCCGGGTTGTAGCGGCAGAAGATGTTCTCGGGGATCCCGGCCACACGGTCCAGGAAGTCCACCATGGTGGCATCGTCCAGGTTGATGTATGCGCCCAGCTCGTAGGCCTTCTTCATGTCCTCCACGGGGGTCTGGTTGGAGGAAAACATGATATCGCTGCCGGTAAAGCCGCAGGCCTCGCTCAGCATCAGCTCGGTCAGGGAGGAGCAGTCCACGCCGCAGCCCTCTTCCTTCAGGATCTGCAGGATGATGGGGTTGGGCAGCGCCTTGACGGCAAAATACTCCCGGAAGCCCTTGTTCCAGCTGAAGGCCTTGTTGATGCGGCGGGCGTTCTCACGGATGCCCTTTTCGTCGTAGACATGGAACGGGGTGGGCACGTCCTGGATGATCTCCTGGGCCTGCTCTTCGGTCAGAAACGGTCTCTTTTCCATAATATACTTCCCTCTCGTTTTTATAGCGCATACGGCTTTGGAGCCGCAGTTGCGAACGTAGTTTACTCCCTCAGTCTGCTTCGCAGACAGCTCCCTCGGAGAGGGAGCCTGACCGCACGGCAAAGCCTCCCTCCCTGAGGGAGGTGGCATCGCGCCAGCGATGACGGAAGGAGTTTACACCTTTAGATTTTTCCGGGTGGGGGTAAAGGTGGGGATCATCTTTTCCAGCTGATCCACCACGCCCTCGTCGTTGTGCTGGGCGGCAGCGGCAAGATCCTGCAGCTGCTGGTAGAACACGGCCAGGTCGATGTCCCGGGGCGATGCCACAAAAATCTTGTTGTGCTCGGTGCGGCGCATCTTGCCCTGCTCCTCGTCCATCATCAGCTCCTCGTAGAGCTTCTCGCCCGGGCGCAGGCCCACGATCTTGATCTCCATATTCACGCCCGGCTCGTAGCCGTAAAAGCGGATGAGCTGCTTGGCCAGATCCATGATCTTGACCGGCTCGCCCATGTCCAGCACATAGATGCTGCCGCCCTCGGCCAGCGCGCCCGCCTGCAGCACCAGCTGGGCCGCCTCGGGAATGGTCATAAAGTAGCGCTCGATGTTGGGGTCGGTCAGGGTGACGGGGCCACCCTTCTTGATCTGAGCCTCGAACAGCGGGATCACGCTGCCGTGGCTGCCCAGCACGTTGCCAAAGCGGACCGCCACGCACTTCATGTCGGTGTTGCCCGCAAAGGTCTGGATGAGCATCTCACAGATCCGCTTGGTGCAGCCCATCACGCTGGTGGGATTGACCGCCTTGTCGGTGGAAAGCTGGACGAACCGCTCCACGTCGTGCTCGCTGGCGCTGGTGAGCAGGTTCTTGGTGCCCAGCACATTGTTCTTCACAGCCTCGGCGGGGCTGATCTCCATCAGCGGCACATGCTTGTGGGCCGCTGCATGGAACACCACGGTGGGGTGGTAGGTCTCAAACACCTCGTCCAGCCGCTTTTTATCCCGGATGGAGCCGATCAGCACGGTCACGGGGATATCGCGGCCGTACTTCTGCTGCAGCTCCATCAGCAGCTCATAGGCGCAGTTCTCGTAGATATCAAAGATCAGCAGCTTGCCGGGCCGGAAGCGCATCACCTGGCGGCAGAGCTCACTGCCAATGGAGCCGCCGCCGCCCGTCACCAGCACGGTCTTGCCGGTCAGGTAGCCGGAGATCTTCTCGTTGTCCAGCGTGACCTCGTCACGGGAGAGGAAATCGGCGGTGTTCAGCTCACGGAACGCACCCTGCTGGGGGCCGTTGCTGCCCACCAGCTGGGGGTCGCTCAGGATCTGCACCGGGCAGTGGGTGGAAACGCAGAGGTCGATGACATGGTTCAGCCTGCTGCCCCGCAGGGTGGGGATGGCAATGATGATGTTGTGGATGTTGTACTGGGTGCAGAGCTGGGGGATCTGCTCCAGCGTGCCCTTGACCGGCACGCCGTGGATGGTCTGCCCCTGCTTGACCAGGTCATCGTCCACCGCCACGACGGGGTGGCCGTAGCTGCTGTTGGATTTGCAGACATTGATGGCCCAGGCACCGGCCTCGCCCGCGCCCACGATCATCACGGGGCGGTTGGGGTCCTTGTTGGGCACGCCCCGCAGCCGCTCGCCGATGGGATGGTTCAGGAAGAGCCGCCATGCCAGACGGCTGCCTCCCACCAGCAGGAAGATGAGGACAGCGGCCATGGCGTTGGCAGAATCGAACAGCACGCCGTGGACACAGAAATGGTTCACGAAATAGACCACCCCCGTGGGCACGGCGATCATGCCGCCCAGACGGATGAGGTCACGCTCCCCGGCATACTTCCAGAGCACATGGTACAGCCCGCCCGCCAGAAAGCTGAGCAGGTAGAGCGCCACGATCCAGGGCAGATTCTGGTAGAGCAGGGCACGGTTGTGGGGCCACCAGCTGGCCTCCACCGCGCCGTCGGCCCGGAGCAGCAGGGCAAAGTAAAAGCTGAATATCACGATGGCCGCGTCCAGCAGCACCAGGATCATCCGGCGCAGCAGCACCTGCGGCACAAGCTTCTTTGTTTTCTTCACAAAAATCCTCTTTTGCATCGGGGCGGGATCTGTCCGCACCCGTTTTTCCTGGCGTTGCCGGCCACAGGGTCCAAAGCCCCATGCGCCTGTTCCGCCATAATATCCATTGTATTATACTCAATTCTCCCCCCTGTGTCCAGAACAATTCCGATTCTCCGGGCTTTTCTGCTGCTCCCTGCGGGATTTTTCTGTCCGCAGGATGGCCCGTACCTCTTCGCCCAGCCCCAGCGGCCACTGCACGGCAAGGCAGACTGCCGCCATGCCAAAGCCGCCCGCACAGAGCGCCGCCAGCCGGGTGGGCGTGCTCCCGCTGCCCAGCCACCCCGCCAGCAGAGCGCGCAGGCCCTCGCCCGCCCCCGCTGAGACCAATGCCGCCAGCGCCGGAGCCCCCAGCCACCGCCAGAGCCTGGGCTTCAGCCCGCTGACGTGCAGCAGACGGGCTGTATTCATCTGGCAGGTATAGGCACTGGACAGCAGGATCACCCACAAAAAGCCCTTCATCCCCCATCTGGGCAGGAGGAGCAGCACCCCCGCAATGCGGAGCACCGCGTCCCACAGGCTGTACCGGAACACGGCCTTCTGCTCCCCCATCCCCTTCATGGCACCGTCCACCATGCTCTCCAGATACATCAGCGGCATGGCCGGGCCCAGCACCCGCAGATAGAACCCGGCCTCCTGGCTGTGGTAGAGCAGCAGGGCCAGCGGCTCTCCCCACACCCAGAACAGCGCCCCCGCCAGCGCCGAGAAGCAGCCCGTCAGCCGGAGCATCCGGTCCAGCAGGCAGTCCAGCCGGGCGCGTTCGCCCCGGATGTGGGCCTGGGTGATCTCAGGCATCAGCAGCACCGAAAGGCTCCCCAGCAGCCCAAAAGGAAAGGTGAGCAGAGGCAGGGCCATCCCCTTCAGGCTGCCGTACTGGGCCACCGCGGCACTGCGGCCCCCGGCATCCAGCAGGCAGACCGTCAGGCAGGCGGGCACCAGCATGTTCTCCGCCGTGTGCAGGGCGCTGGCAAGGCACCGCCCGCCCTCCACCGGCCACAGGATCTCCCAGAGCCGCCGGGCAGGGTCGGCAGGCCGTCGGGCCTTTTCTGCGCCGAACGCGCGCACCGCCTCCCCACGGTAAAAAAGCAGCAGGATGCAGGCCGACACCGCTTCGCTCACCGCCGTGGCGGCCAGCACCGCCGTGCAGCGGGCGCTCACGTCCGGCGCGTTCCCCCATTCCAGCGCGTACCAGATGATCCCGATGCGCACGCTCTGCTCCACCAGCTGGCTCAGCACATTGGGCTCCACCCGCCGCCGGGCGATAAAGAACCCCCGCAGCACAGCCGAGAGGGCCATCCAGGGCATCCCGAAGGCCGACACCCGCAGCGCGCCAGCCGCCCGCACATCTCCCAGCCACCACCGGGCAGCGGCCCCGGCCAGCCCGTACTGCGCCGCCATGGCCGCCGCGCCCAGCAGTAGCCCCGTGCCCGCCAGCCGCACCAGCATCCCCCGCGCCTGTGCCCGGCCCCGGGCCAGCTCCTCAGCCATCAGCCGGGTGGCCGCCACCGAGACCCCCGCCGTTGCCAGCGTGACAAAGAGCGCGTAGACCGCCAGCACCAGCTGGTACAGCCCCATCCCCTCGCCGCCCAGGGCGTTGGCCAGATAGATGCGCAGGCCCATCCCGGCCAGCCGCAGCAGGACATCCGCCCCGGTCAGGAGGGCGGCGTTTTTCAGGTAGCTCTGCCCCATGGTCATCCTCCTTCCCCCGCACAGGCGTTCGGTTCAGTGTATGCGGCCTTTCCCGGGCAATATGCACTCTTGTGAAGATGAGCGCCCCTGTGGGTTGTTTCCCACCCGGTTTTATGGTATGATATGGGTTGGTCAAGACGATCTGTCTAATTAAGATAAAGGAGAAAAGGTTAGAGTATGAGCGAAGAATGTACCCATGACTGTTCCACCTGCGGGGCAGCATGTTCTTCCCGCACCGCCGCACCTGAGCACGATGCCCCCAACCCCAACAGCAGCGTGAAAAAGGTCATCGGCGTTGTTTCGGGAAAAGGCGGTGTCGGCAAGAGCATGACCAGTGCCCTGCTGGCCTGCGCCATGGCCCGCCGTGGCTACCACTGCGGCATCCTGGATGCCGACATCACCGGCCCGTCCATCCCCAAGCTGTTCGGCATCCATGGCCGTGCCATGGCCGATGAAAAGGGCTGCTGGCCTATCCAGAGCCGGATGGGCATTGATGTGATGAGCATCAACCTGCTGGTCGAGAACGAGGAGGACCCCGTTGTGTGGCGCGGCCCCGTGATCGCCGGTGCGGTCAAGCAGTTCTGGACCGATGTGGTCTGGAAGGACGTAGACTTCCTGTTTGTGGACATGCCTCCGGGAACCGGCGACGTGCCCCTGACCGTGTTCCAGAGCCTGCCCGTGGACGGCATCGTGGTCGTTGCCAGCCCCCAGGAGCTGGTCAGCATGATCGTGGCCAAGGCCGTGAACATGGCTGAGATGATGAAGGTGCCCATGCTGGGCATCGTGGAGAACATGAGCTACATCGTCTGTCCCGACTGCGGCAAGAAGATCAGCGTGTTCGGCGAGAGCCATGTGGATGAGGTGGCCGCAAAGCACGGCCTGCCCGTGCTGGCCAAGTGCCCCATCGATCCCCAGCTGGCTGCCTGCTCCGATGCCGGCATGATCGAGGCCTACCCCGGCCAGTACCTTGAGGGTGCCGCCGATGCCTGCGAGAAGCTGCTGAAGAAGTAAATCATGCGCCTGTCCCCCGCCAGCGCCAGCCGCCTGCGGGGGATTTTTGTTTGCATTTCCGGCATTCTATGGTACAATATTGGTAGAGAATTTCCGATTGGAGGTGTCCGCATGAACACGCTTTCCCGCACTGAGATCGAGCAGGTCATCCGGGAGTTGCTGCACAAATATCACGCCGAGTACGCCCTGCTGTTCGGCTCCTATGCCCGGGGAGAAGCCACTGCCGCTTCGGATATCGATGTGATCGTGGTGGGCGGTACCAACTTCCGGCCAAGGGACATCTTTGCTTTTGGGGAGGAGCTGCGCCAGCGCACCCAGAAGGACGTGGATGCCTTTGAGATCCGGGAGGTCAACACCGGCACTCCCTTCTATGAAAGCATCATGCGGGAGGGGGTCAAGATCGCATGAAGAGATCGGACAAGGAGCGCCTGAAAAAGATCGTTGCCACATGGGAAAGCCTGAAAGCCGAGATGCACAAGCGCGGCATTACGCCGGAGCTTCTGCTCGAGGACGAGTTTTCCCAGTGGGCCGTCACGACCCCGCTCTATAACATCGGAGAACAGGTCTACCAGCTCAGTCCGGAGTTCAAGGCCTCCTATCCGGAGCAGCCCTGGAATATGGTCGCCGGGCTGCGCCACCGGCTGGTGCATGATTACGACGGTATCAACTGGAGCATCATCGTCGAAGTCCTGTTTGAGGATATGGAGCCCTTTGTGACTGCCGTGAATGCCATTTTGGCTGGAATGTAAAGGAGAACGCAAATGCCGAACGAACTCAAGATCGGCCGGGTGTACCGGCACTTCAAGGGCGACTTTTATCTGGTGGAGGCCGTTGCCAACGATTCCGAAACGGGGGAGCCCTTTGTGGTCTACCGCAAGCTCTACGGGGACGGCGGGCTCTGGCTGCGGCCCCTTGCCATGTTCCTCAGCCCCGTGGACAGGGAAAAATATCCCGATGCCGCGCAGGAATATCGCTTTGAATTGCAGGAGATCCCCAGCGCCGCCGGGCACTGACGCTGTGAAGCGGATTCATTTTTATTTTGGCTTCACTGAAACATTTTCCGATTTCCTCTATTGTAAATCGCTGCACAAAGCTTTATAATGATAAAGCGCTCTGTGATAGTGGGCAGAGCGAGTGTAAATCATGGGAAAAGGAGTATTCTATTATGCTGACGAATGAATACCTGAAGCGCGTTTACGATGGCCTTGCACAGCGCAATGCCAATGAGCCTGAGTTCCTGCAGGCTGTCCGCGAGGTGCTGGAGAGCATCCAGCCCGTGGTGGAGAAGCATCCCGAGTACGAGAAGGCTGGCCTGATCGAGCGTCTGGTCGAGCCCGAGCGCATCATCACCTTCCGTGTGCCCTGGGTCGATGATCAGGGCAAGGTCCAGGTGAACCGCGGCTACCGCGTCCAGTTCAACAGCGCCATTGGCCCCTACAAGGGCGGTCTGCGCTTCCATCCTTCTGTCAACCAGGGCATCCTGAAGTTCCTGGGCTTTGAGCAGACCTTCAAGAACAGCCTGACCACCCTGCCCATGGGCGGCGGCAAGGGCGGCTCTGACTTTGACCCCCATGGCAAGAGCGACATGGAAGTCATGCGTTTCTGCCAGAGCTTTATGACCGAGCTGTACCGCCACATCGGCCAGTTCGTGGACTGCCCCGCCGGTGATATCGGTGTCGGCGGCCGCGAGGTTGGCTACATGTTCGGCCAGTACAAGCGCCTGACCAACAGCTTCCAGGGCGGTATGCTCACCGGCAAGGGCCTGACCTTCGGCGGCTCTCTGGCCCGTACCGAGGCCACCGGCTACGGCCTGTGCTACTTCACCGCCGAGGCTCTGAAGTGTATGCGCAACGACAGCTTTGAGGGCAAGACCGTGGTCATCTCCGGCTCCGGCAATGTTGCCATCTATGCCTGCCAGAAGGCTCAGTCTCTGGGCGCAAAGGTCGTTACCATGTCCGATTCCAACGGCTACGTCTACGACCCCAACGGCATTGATCTGGCTTACGTCAAAGAGCTGAAGGAAGTCCGCCGCGGCCGCATCAAGGAGTATGCCGAGACCCACGCCGGTGTAACCTACGTTGCCGACTGCTCCAAGGTCTGGACTGTCCCCTGCGACATCGCCCTGCCCTGCGCAACCCAGAACGAGATCAACAAGGAGTCCGCTGAGGCTCTGGTCAAGAACGGCTGCACCGTTGTCTGCGAGGGCGCAAACATGCCCAGCACGCCCGAGGCCATCGAGGTCTACCTGTCCAACGGTGTCCTGTACGGACCCGCAAAGGCTGCCAACGCCGGCGGCGTGGCCACCTCCGGCCTGGAGATGAGCCAGAACTCCGAGCGTCTGAGCTGGAGCTTTGAGGAAGTGGATGCAAAGCTGAAGGGCATCATGGAGGGCATCTTCCACGCTTCCTATGACGCTTCCGTTGCCGCTGGTTCCGAGGGCAACCTGATGGTCGGTGCAAACTGCGCCGGTTTCCTGAAGGTGGCCACCGCCATGATGGCACAGGGCATCACCTACTGATTGTTCCAAAGCATTTTCAAGAGCTGCGTTCGCAAGAGCGCGGCTCTTTTTGTATCTATTCGCTGGCCGCATCTCCGGGAGCTTTTCCCGGCAGGTCAACGGACATTCCATGCCCGCCCCGCAAGCGGGGCACCACCTCGGATACTCGCCGAGAAAACGCCCCTCGTGCGGCCTGTATAAAGCCCCGCCAACCCGTCCATACTGACCACATCAAGCGAAGAGAGGGTTCTGAAATGGACGAACAGATGTTTTGTTTTCAATGCGAGCAGGCGGCGCACTGCACTGCCTGTACCGGTAAGGCCGGTGTCTGCGGCAAAAGCGCGGACACGGCAGCGGCGCAGGACCGCCTGACCGGCGCACTCATCTCCTACGCCAGCCAGCTCATCGGCGAGGGGCGGGCCCCCGCCCCGGAACAGGCACTTCTGCTGATGGAAGGGCTGTTCACCACCATCACCAACGTGAACTTCGACCCGCAGACCGTGGACCAGCTGACCGAGAGCATCCATGCGGCCTGCCCCGGCATCGGGTTCGACTACGACATGGCAAACCTCTGGCACGAGCCGAACGAGGACATCCGCAGTCTGAAATCGTTCGTCCTGTTCAGCCTGCGCGGCATGGCAGCGTACAATTACCATGCGCGGGTGCTGGGCCGCATCGACCCGGAGCTGGACCGCTTCTTCTGCGAAGTATTGCAGGCCGTTGGCAGCGAATGCTCCATCGATGCCCTCTGGGCACTGGTGCAGAAGACCGGCAAGGCCAGCTACCGCTGCATGGAGCTGCTGGACGCCGCTAACACCGGGGCCTTCGGCCAGCCGGAGCCGGTGGAGGTGCCGCTCGTCATCGAGAAAGGGCCGTTCATCGTCATTTCCGGCCACGACCTCTACGACATGAAGTGCCTGCTGGAGCAGACGGCGGGCAAAGGCATCCACGTCTACACCCACTCGGAAATGCTCCCCGCCCACGGCTACCCGGAGCTGAAGCAGAAGTACCCGCATCTGAAAGGCAACTTCGGCACAGCCTGGCAGAACCAGCAGCGGGAGTTTGAGGACATCCCGGCCCCGATCCTCTTCACCACCAACTGCATCATGCCCCTGCGGGAGAGCTACGCCGACCGGGTGTTCACCACCTCGGTGGTGTCCTATCCCGGCGTCCCGCACATCGGGCCAGAGCGGGATTTCTCCCCCGTCATTGCCAAAGCACTGGAACTAGGGGGCTACCCGGAAGACACCGCCATACCCGGCATCAACGGCGGGCGCAGCGTCGTGACCGGCTTTGCGCGGAGCGCTGTGCTCTCCCACGCCAATGAGATCGTTGCGGCCGTGAAAAGCGAGCAGATCCGCCATTTCTTCCTGGTGGGCGGCTGTGACGGCACCCGGCCTTCCCGCCGCTACTACACCGAGTTCGCCAAGCTCACCCCGCCCGACACCGTGATCCTGACGCTGGCCTGCGGCAAATTCCGCCTGAACGACCTGGATCTCGGCACCGTGGCGGGCCTGCCCCGCATCCTCGATGTGGGCCAGTGCAACGACGCATACAGCGCCATTCAGATTGCGCTGGCGCTGGCCGATGCGTTCCAGTGCAGCGTCAACGACCTGCCGCTCTCGCTGGTGCTCTGCTGGTTCGAGCAGAAGGCCGTCTGCATCCTCATCGCACTGCTGGCGCTGGGCATCCAGAACATCCGGCTCGGCCCTACCCTGCCCGCCTTCCTCTCGCCGGGCGTGGTGCGCGTTTTGCAGGAAAAGTACAATCTGATGGCCGTCACGACACCGGAGCAGGACCTGAAAGCGATTTTGGGCGAAGGATGAATCCGTTTCATCTCATCATCAAACCGCACAAGATGCGCTGCGATTGTGTTTTCACGTTTGGTGCAACTGTCGCTTGAAAAATTTTCAGCGTTCAGTATAATTATAGGTACCGGAACAAAGGCGTTCCAGAAGGGTGAAGTTTACCCTTCTGGGGCGCTTTTTTTGTTTTCTGTGCAAGAGGCTGCGGATCGTGCCGCGGCCCAGAGGATATTTTGAGAGATAAGGATGGGAAAGGCAATGGATCAATTTACGGAAAACGCCACGCCTCTTGGCCTGTATGACCCTCAGTTCGAGCACGATGCCTGCGGCATCGGCGCTGTGGTGGACATCAAGGGCCGCAAGAGCCATCAGACGGTCAGCGATGCCCTGAGCATCGTGGAGCGTCTGGAGCACCGCGCCGGTAAGGATGCCGAGGGCAAGACCGGCGACGGCGTGGGCATCATGCTGCAGATCAGCCACAAGTTCTTCTCCAAGGTGGCCGATGAGCTGAACATCAGCCTGGGCAACGAGCGGGAATACGGTGTCGGCATGTTCTTCTTCCCCCAGAACGAGCACCTGCGGGCACAGGCCATGAAGCTGTTTGAGCTGGTCACCCGCAAGGAGGGGCTTGAGTTTCTGGCATGGCGCAGGGTGCCGGTAGACCCCGATGCCGTGGGCCAGAAGGCCCGGGACTGCATGCCCTCCATCTGGCAGTGCTTCATCAAAAAGCCTGCCCGTGTGAGCAAGGGCATTGATTTTGACCGCAGGCTCTACATCATCCGCCGGGTGTTCGAGCAGGCCAGCAACGGCACCTATGTGCCCAGCCTGTCCAGCCGCACCATCGTCTACAAGGGCATGTTCCTGGTGCACGATCTGCGCCTGTTCTACCTTGACCTGCAGGACGAGGATTATGAGTCCGCCATCGGCATGGTGCACAGCCGCTTCTCCACCAACACCAACCCCAGCTGGATGCGTGCCCACCCCAACCGGTTCATCCTGCACAACGGCGAGATCAACACCATCAAGGGCAACACCGATGCCATGCTGGCCCGTGAGGAGAGCATCGAGAGCCCCATCCTGCAGGACGACATGAACAAGATCCTGCCCATCATCAACACCTCCGGCTCGGACTCCGCCATGCTGGACAACGCGCTGGAGTTCATGGTGATGAACGGCATGGACCTGCCCCTGGCGGTGATGATCACCATCCCCGAGCCCTGGGAGAACAACAAGAACATCAGCCAGAAAAAGCGCGATTTCTACCAGTATTACGCCACCATGCTGGAGCCCTGGGACGGCCCCGCCGCCATCCTCTTCTCCGACGGCGACGTGGTGGGCGCGGTGCTGGACCGCAACGGTCTGCGCCCCAGCCGCTACTATATCACCAAGGACGGCCGGATGATCCTGTCCTCTGAGGTGGGCGTGCTGCCCTGCGCCCCCGACAACATCCTGATGAAAGACCGCCTGCGCCCCGGCAAAATGCTGCTGGTGGATACCGTCAAGGGCGAGGTCGTGGATGACGAGAAGCTGAAGGAATACTACGCCAGCCGCGAGCCCTACGGCGAGTGGATCGACCGGAATCTGGTCCGGCTGAAGGACCTGAAGATCCCCAACATCAAGGTCCCCAGCTACACCGGCGAGGAGCTGACCCGCCTGCAGAAGGTCTTTGGCTACAAATACGAGGAGATCAAGGAGCTGATCCTGCCCATGGCCCGGGCCGGTGCCGAGCCTTCCGGAGCCATGGGCACCGACACCCCGCTGGCTGTCCTGAGCGACCAGCATCCCCCGCTGTTCAACTACTTCAAGCAGCGGTTCGCACAGGTCACCAACCCGCCCATCGATGCCATCCGTGAGAAGGTGGTCACCTCCACCAGCGTCTATGTGGGTGCCCACGGCAACCTGCTGGAGGACAAGCCCGAGAACTGCAAGGTGCTCAAGGTGCAGAACCCCATCCTGACCAGCACCGATCTGCTCAAGATCAAGCACATGAACGTGCCCGGCTTCAAGACCGCCACGGTGTCCATCAATTACTATAAGAACACCAGCCTGGAAAAGGCCATCGACCGCGTGTTCCTGGAGGTGGACCGCGCCTACAAGGACGGTGCCAACATCATCATCCTCTCTGACCGCGACATTGACGAGTACCACGTCTCCATCCCCAGCCTGCTGGCTGTTTCTGCCGTGTCCCAGTACCTCATCCGCACCAAGAAGAGCACGGCCATGGCCCTCATCCTTGAGAGTGCCGAGCCCCACGAGGTGCACCACTTTGCCACCCTGCTGGGCTACGGTGCCTGCGCCGTCAACCCCTATCTGGCCCACGACACCATTGCCCAGCTCATCGACGAGGGTCTGCTGGACAAGGATTACTACGCCGCCGTGGATGACTACAACAAGGCTGTGCTGAACGGCATCGTGAAGATCGCCTCCAAAATGGGCATTTCCACCATCCAGAGCTACCAGAGCAGCCAGATCTTTGAGGCGGTCGGCATCTCCAAGGATGTCATCAACAAGTACTTCACCGGCACGGTCAGCCGTGTGGGCGGCATCGGTCTGGAGGACATTCAGGCGGATGTGGAAGCTGCCCACAACGCCGCCTTTGACCCGCTGGGTCTGGATATCAACATGGAGCTGGCCGACGGCGGTGCCCACAAGTTCCGCAGCGGCAAGGAAGAGCACCTCTTCACCCCGCAGACCATCCATCTGTTCCAGAAAGCCTGCTTCACGGGCGACTACAAGGCCTTCAAAGACTTCACCCGCACCGTGGACAACATGGGAGCCGAGGGCATGCACCTGCGCAGCCTGCTGGACTTCAGCTATGATTCCAACGGCGGCATCCCCCTTGAGGAGGTGGAGCCCGTCAGCTCCATCGTCAAGCGGTTCAAAGCCGCTGCCATGAGCTACGGTGCCCTGAGCAGCGAGGCCCACGAGACCATCGCCATCGCCCTGAATCGTCTGGGCGGCCGGAGCAACACCGGCGAGGGCGGTGAGCCCGAGGAGCGCTACCAGAGCGAGAGCAACTCCAAGATCAAGCAGGTAGCCTCGGCCCGCTTTGGTGTGACCAGCAAGTATCTGGTCTCCGCCGAGGAGATCCAGATCAAGCTGGCACAGGGTGCAAAGCCCGGCGAGGGCGGCAATCTGCCCGGTGCCAAGGTCTACCCCTGGATCGCCAAGACCCGCCACAGCACCACCGGCGTGGGCCTGATCTCTCCCCCGCCCCACCACGACATCTACTCCATCGAGGATCTGGCCGAGCTGATCTATGACCTGAAGAACGCCAACCGCCACGCCAACATCAACGTGAAGCTGGTCAGCGAGGCCGGTGTCGGCACCATTGCCGCCGGCGTTGCCAAGGGCGGCGCACAGGTCATCCTCGTCTCCGGTTACGACGGCGGTACCGGTGCAGCCCCCCGCACCTCCATCAAGAACGCGGGCCTGCCCTGGGAGCTGGGCATCGCCGAGACCCACCAGACCCTGATCCTGAACGGCCTGCGCAGCCGCGTCCGCATTGAGAGCGATTCCAAGCTGCTCTCCGGCCGCGATGTTGCCATCAGCTGTATGCTGGGCGCTGAGGAGTTCGGCTTCGGCACCTCCCTGCTGATGTGCGAGGGCTGCGTGATGATGCGTGTCTGCAACCTGGACACCTGCCCCATGGGCATCTGCACCCAGAACCCCGAGCTGCGCAAGCGGTTCAAGGGCAAGCCCGAGTATATCATCAACTACCTGACCTTTGTGGCGCAGGAGCTGCGGGAGTACATGGCCAAGCTGGGCGTGCGCACCATCGACGAGCTGGTGGGCCGCACCGACCTGCTCCATGTCAAGCCCAGCGCTGCCGGCAGCCGTGCCGCCAAGATGAATCTGGACTGCATCCTGCACAACCCGGCCATTGCAAACAGCAACGTCCACTTTGTGCCTGCCGATACCTATGACTTCCACCTTGAGAACACCCTCGACATGAAGGTGCTGATGAAGAAGTTCAAGCTGGGCAGCAAGGCACCCCAGAGTGTCCGGCTGGAGGTCTCCAACACCGACCGCGCCCTGGGTGCCATCTTTGGCAGCGAGATCACCCGCAAGTACGGCAGCTCCCTGCCCGACGATGTCTACACCGCCGAGTGCATCGGCGCAGGCGGCCAGAGCTTTGGCGCGTTCATCCCCAAGGGCCTGACCCTCAGCCTGACCGGCGACTGCAACGACTACATGGGCAAGGGCCTGTCCGGCGGCAAGATCATCGTCCGCCCGCCCGAGGGCATCGGCTACAAGCCCGAGGAAAACATCATCACCGGCAACGTGGCCCTTTACGGTGCCACCAGCGGCAAGGCCTTCGTCTCCGGCGTGGCCGGTGAGCGCTTCTGCGTCCGCAACAGCGGCGCGACCGCCGTTGTCGAGGGCGTGGGTGACCACGGCTGTGAGTACATGACCGGCGGCACTGTCGTGGTTCTGGGCCAGACCGGCAAGAACTTCGCAGCCGGCATGACCGGCGGCGTGGCCTACGTTCTGGACGAGAACTGGGATTTCTACCAGCGGGTCAACAAGGAGACCGTGAGCCTGGAGCCTGTGGAGCACAAGTACGACGTTGCTGCCCTGAAGGAGCTCGTCCGTGAGCATGTGGAAGCCACCGGCTCCCCCCGCGGCAAGGAGATCCTGGACAACTTCAGCGAGTACCTGCCCAAGTTCAAGAAAGTCCTCCCCTACGATTACGACCGGATGCTCCGGGTCATCGCTTCCATGGAGGAGCGCGGCCTGGACGGCGAACAGGCACAGATCGAAGCATTCTACGCTGTGCAGAAGAAGAAGTAAGGAGGGCTGGATCATGGGCAAGATCACTGGATTTATGGATTACACGCGCAAGACCAGCACGGATGTCCCGCCGCTGGAGCGCATTGAGAATTTCAACGAGTTTCACGTCTGGCTCTCCCGCGAGGAGCAGCAGACCCAGGCCGCCCGCTGCATGGACTGCGGCGTGCCCTTCTGCCAGGCCGGCATGATGATCGGCGGCATGGCATCGGGCTGCCCGCTGAACAACCTGATTCCCGAGTGGAATGACCTGGTCTATCAGGGCAAGTGGGAGCTGGCACTCCACCGCCTGCGCGCCACCAACCGCTTCCCGGAGTTCACCAGCCGGGTCTGCCCCGCCTTGTGCGAGGCCGCCTGCACCTGCGGTGATGTGACCGGCAGCAGCGTGACCGTGCGCGAGAACGAGCACGCCATCGTGGAAACGGGCTACGCCAAGGGCTGGCTCCACGCCGCCCCTCCCCCGGCCCGCACCGGCAAGAGCGTGGCCGTCATCGGCAGCGGCCCGGCCGGTCTTTCGGTGGCCGAGTACCTGAACATCCGGGGCCACGCCGTCACCGTGTTTGAGCGCGCCGACCGCGTGGGCGGCCTGCTGATGTACGGCATCCCCAACATGAAGCTGGACAAATCCGTCATCGAGCGCCGCATCAGGATCATGCAGGCCGAGGGCGTGGAGTTCCGCACCAACATGGATGTGGGCGGTGCCGTGGATGCCGAGAGCATCCTGAACAGCTACGATGCCGTGGTGCTCTGCTGTGGTGCCAAAAAGGCCCGTGACCTGAACGTTCCGGGCCGGGATGCCAACGGCGTGCATTTTGCCGTGGATTACCTCACCAGCGTGACAAAGAGCCTGCTGGACAGCAAATTTGCCGACGGCAGGGCCATTGATGCCAAGGGCAAGAACGTTCTGGTCATCGGCGGCGGCGACACCGGCAACGACTGCCAGGGCACGGCCCTGCGACAGGGCTGCACTGATCTGGTGGCTCTGGAAATGATGACGCAGCCTCCCAAGGAGCGTGCCGCCAGCAATCCCTGGCCCGAGTGGCCCCGGGTGCTCAAGGTGGACTACGGCCAGACCGAGTGCATGGCAAAGTTCGGCAAGGACCCCCGTGTCTACCAGACCACGGTCAAAGAATTCCTCAAGGACGATGCAGGCAACCTGACCGCTGCCGTCATCTCCTACCTCAAGCCCGAGCGTGACCCCGAGACCGGCCGCACCAACATGGTGCCCACCGGCGAGGAGTTCACATACAACTGCGAGCTGGCCTTCATTGCCGCCGGTTTCGTGGGCTGTGAGAGCTATGTGGCCGATGCCTTCGGTGTCAGCCTGACTGGCCGCGGCTGTGTGGACACCGACCACTTCCGCACCAACGTGGACAAGGTGTTCGCCTGCGGCGATATGCGCCGGGGCCAGAGCCTTGTCGTCTGGGGCCTGCGCGAGGGCCGCGACTGCGCCGCCGAGGTAGACCGCTACCTCATGGGCTACACCAACCTGTAAGCCCGCATCCCGGCCATTACTGAACCATTCTCTTTCCTATCCTAAACAAGCCAGAGCGGAAGCTTCCTCCATGGGGCTTCCGCTCTGGCTTTTCCTGTGGATATCGACCTGCATCAAAAAAGCGGCCCGCCCTCTCCGGCAGGCCGCTTTGCGTTCAATCCGTATCGTTTTCGGTACCGGCCCCACCGGTCGGCGGCTCCGTCTGCGCGGCAGACGGTGTGGTACCGGCGGAAGGAGTCGTGGTCTCGGGCGGGGTGGCGGGCACCTCGGCCTCGACCTCTGCCGCCATATAGACGATGATGGTCGAGCCGACCTCCACCATGGCACCGGGCTCCTCGCTGCAATAGGCCACACAGCCCGAAACATAGGAGCCATCGTTATAAATGGGATAGAAGCTCGCATTCAGCCCCACCTGCGCCAGTTGCTGCTCCGCGCCGTCCCGGGTAAAGCCTGCCACGTTGGGCATCTCCACCATCTGCGGGCCACGGCTGACCACCAGATCGATGGTGCTGCCCTTTTCGATGACCTCTCCGGCTTCGGGGGTCTGACGGATGATCTTGCCCTTTTCCACAGTATCACTGTATTCCATGGTCACATAGAACAGGTAATCCCCGGCATAGCTGTTGTTGTTGCGCACCTGCGAATCGTAGTCCATCCCCACAAAGTCAGGGGCCAGATTCACCGGCTCTGTCACCAGCGAGCTGGCCGGTTCGGAGGCCGGGGTGGATTCCGCAGGCTTTGCGGTGTGCAGCCCCTGATTCACCAGCCCCCACACGATGAGCAATGTCAGGATGGCCAGCAGGATTAGGATGGCCGCCAGCAGGTTGCGCAGGCTGAGGATATGCTTTTTCCGTTCCTCTTCCTCGGTGGACTGAGGGCGCGGCGCGGCCTGCTGCAGGGTCTGGGTGAGCTCCGTGGTATACTCCTGACTGCTCAGTGCCCGGAACAGCTGGGGCACGGTCTGGATGCGCTCGTCAGGCCTGAGCTGCAAGCCCATCCAGAGCACATCCGAAACATACTCCGGCACCGCCCGTTCCAGCGTGCGGGCGCGGGGGTTGGAGTCCGACACCAGCCGCTGTGCCGCAGGAACAGGGCTCTGCCCGCAGACCATCCGGTAGACCACGGCGGCAAGGCTGTATTCGTCGGTGTAACGGCCCTCGAATTCGGTGGTGGAATACTGTTCCGGTGCCGAGTAGCCCTCGTACAGCTGCTCGTGCAGGCCGCTGCCCGCCGTGCGCAGCCCCACGGTAGCGTAGCCCGTCAGGCGTGCCCGGCCGTTTTCCAGCACCCGGATATTTTCCGGGCAGATGCCCCGGTGCACCAACCCTACCTGATGCATGGCCGCCACGCCGTCAAACACAGGCTGCAGCATATTGCGGGCCGTCTCAGCCGAAACAGGGCTGGGGCGCTCATCCAGCCACTGCTGCAGCGGGATGCCGCCGGGGTTTTCCATCACGGCGTAGACGGTGTTGTTCTCCTCGAACACGTCCAGCACAGCCTCCAGACCGTTTGCGGGGGTGATGCGCTGGATGGAGCGGTAGAGATCAGCAAAGTCCATCCGGGTGGTCTTGAACAGCACCTCGCTGCCCAGCTTGGGCCGGAGCAGCGCATCCGTGCCCCGCTCCGCCGACAGCGTCAGGGGCATATACTCCTTGATGGTCACCCGGAACCTCCCGACGTTCTCCACGCCCCGGTACAGGATGCCCTCGCCGTCGATGCTCTGCATCTCGCCCACGGTATACCGCCCGGCCAGCAGCGTGCCCACCGGCAGGCTGCCCGCCGGGTTGCGCCCGGCCAGTACCCCGCCGCAGTGCGGGCACACCGACACCCGGTTCTCCAGCTCACCCATGCAGTACGGGCAGATGCGTTTTGCTTCCATGTGCGCCACCTCGTTTCTTCGTGGTCTGTTTCAAATTATTGTACCATATTTGCCCCCGCCGCGCAATCCGCAAAGCAAAAAAGCGCCGCCCTCTGAGTTTTTTCACAGGGGGCAGCGCTTTGATTTTCTATTACAGAGTCAGCAGGCGCAGATACACCTTATTCCGGCAGATCCTCTTCGTTCTCCAGGCTGTGCCAGACGTTCTGGACATCGTCGTTGTCCTCCAGGGCATCCAGCAGCTTGCCCATTGCCTTGAGCTGATCGGGGTCGGTCAAGCGGGTGGTGGTCATGGGGACCATGGCCAGGTCGTCGCTCAGGATCTCGTAGCCCTTCTCTTCCATGGCCTTGACCACAGCGGAGTAGTTCTCGGGATCGGTGGTGATCTCAGCAGCCTCTTCGCCTGCATCAAAGTCCTCGGCACCGGCATCCAGAGCATCCATCATGGCCTCGTCGGCATCCTTATCCTCCAGAGAGATGTCAATGACACCCTTCTGGCTGAACAGGAAGGCCACACAGCCCATAGCGCCCAGGTTGCCGCCGTTCTTGTCGAAGTAGTGGCGCAGGTCGGCAGCGGTACGGTTGCGGTTGTCGGTCAGGGTCTCGACCATGACAGCAACGCCGCCGGGGCCGTAGCCCTCGTAGGTGATGGCCTCGAATTCGGTCTTGTCACCGCCCTCAGCCTTCTTGATGATGCGCTGGATGTTATCGTTGGGCACGCTCATGCGCTTTGCCTTGGCGATCAGGTCTGCCAGCTTGCTGTTGGAAGCCGGGTTGGGGCCGCCGTCACGGACGGCAACGCTGATCTCGCGGCCGATCTTGGTAAAGACCTTTGCTCTTGCGCCATCGGTCTTTTCCTTCTTGCGCTTAATGTTGTTCCATTTGCTATGTCCAGACATGGGAACCTCCTAAAGTTTTATCGAAATCTCCGCCTGCGGGCAGACGGGCTGTGGTCGCCCGCTTGTGGCAGCACACAAAATCTAACTCTATTATTGTAGCACAATCACGAATCCCATTCAAGGGCTCCGGGCGTGTTTTTCGCTTGTTCGTGTTGGAAAACCGGCTTTTCAGGCCGGTTTACAGCAGCCGCAGGGCCTTGGGGTAATGGTTTTTGACCCGTCCGCCCGACACCTTGCCGCCGCCCATGGGCCAGCCATCCACGGTCACGCAGCACCAGCCATCGGCGGCAGTGTCCTCGGCGATCTCACGGCCGGAAAGGTACTCCGTTACCCGCGGGTCGGCAAGGGTCAGTGCTTCGCGGTTGGTGCAGAGCGCACCGAATGCCGTGAAGAGATGGTGCTCCGGCACGAAACGGCCCTTCTGCACGCTGCCCACGAACACCCCCGCCCGCAGGACATGCAGTCCCGTCTGCGGAAAGGGTACGGGCAGCAGAACGCTGCCGCCATGCACCACGGCAGGGCGGTCCGCCAGCGCCGGGAAATACTGCCGGGCAAACTCCTGCCATGCAGCAAGGCTCTGGGCCGGGGTGGCCTCCCCTGCCCCGGCATCCCGGCTGCGGGTGCTGCGGCCCTGCACCGCCTCCCGCAGAGCACGGCTGCTCTCCCGGCGGGCGCTGCGGGCATCCGGGGCCTTGGCAGGCTTGCCGCCCTTGCTTCCCTTCTGCTTTTTGCTCTGCTCTGCGGCAGCAGCCAGCCAGAGCTCTTCCTCTGCCGTATAGGTTCCGGGGGCAGGCAGCGGCCGCGGCGTGCCAGCCTTGACCAGCCGGGCAATAAAATGCCCCTCGCCGCCCTGACAGGGCCAGATCCGGCGCACCTTGCTCACATCCAGCGGCAGGCCGCCGGTGCGGTTTGCCTCACCCGGGCTGCCAAAGCTGTAATCCACATTGCCGAACACATCGGCCAGCGTGAACTCCGGGTGGCGCTGCAAAAACGCCGCCACCTGTCCCTCGTCCTCTTCCGGGGCAAAGGTGCAGGTGGAGTAGATCATCTCGCCGCCGGGGGCCAGGCAGGCCGCCGCGTTGTCCAGGATCTGTGCCCCCAGTGCGGCACACTGCTTCACCAGCGCTTCACAATGCTGGGTCACAGCCACGGCTTCCTTGCGGAACATTCCCTCGCCGGAGCAGGGCGCATCCACGAGAACACGGTCAAAAAATTCCGGCAGAGCGGCGGCAATGCGGCCAGTGTCCTCGTTCAGCACCACGGCGTTGGGCACGCCCATCCGCTCCAGATTGCTCCGGAGCACCTCGGCGCGGGCGGCAACGAACTCGTTGCTCACCAGCAGTCCCTGCCCGCCCAGCGCTGCCGCCAGCTGGCTGCTCTTGCCGCCGGGGGCCGCGCAGGTATCCAGCACCCGCATCCCGGGCCGGACCCCCAGCAGGGGCGCGGCGCTGGAAGCGGAAGGCTCCTGCGAGTAGAACACCCCCGCATGGTGGTAGGGGTGCCGCCCGGGCTTGAAGGCGGGGTCCTGCACCACAAAGCCCGCCTTGCAGAAGGGCGAGGGCTCCACCGGAAAATCTGCCTGCGCGGCAAACTGCTCCGGCGTAGCACGCAGGGCCGAGACCGTCACGCCCCGGGCAGCAGTCTCCTGCGGGGCGGCATAGAGAGCATCGAACCGGTCGCCCAGCAGAGCGCGCTCCCGGCGCTCAAAATATTCCGTAGGCATGAAAGCTTATCCTCCCATGAATAAAGCCGCCGTTCGCGGCAAAACTAAGGCTGTGAGGGAAAGCCCCCTCACGAAAGGAGTAACGAACCATGAAGGACCACAGCGAGAATCGCACCGAAAACCGCACGAACAACTGCAAGAACCAGAGCCAGAACCGCACCACCAATCAGACCACCAACGAGCACAAGCACCCCAACCAGTATACCAAGGGTGCTGACGACGAGGGTGCCAAGAACAAGAAGTAACACCGCATAAGAAAGCCCGCTGCCTTCCCTGCACTGTTTTCCAGTGCGGAAAGCAGCGGGCTTTCGCGTTTTATTTCTGGTTCGGGTCAAACTGCTGCCACAGGGCATCGAACAGCTCTTCCACACGGGCCATCTGCCCGGTGAGGTAAAGCCAGCCCAGCAGGCACTCAAAGCCGGTGGAAGCGCGGTATTCCTCGGGGGAAGCGTGCTTGGCCACACTGGCCTTGCTGGCGTTGCGGCCCCGTTTGAACACGGCCAGCTCCTCCTCTGTGAAGAGCGGCTCCAGCAGCTGCTCCTCCCGGAACTGTGCCCGGGCCGAGACATACTTGACCTTTTCCACATTGAGCTTGCCTGCGGACATCCGGTGGTGCCGTGCCAGACGGGTGCGCACCAGCAGTTCCAGCACGCTGTCTCCCACAAAGGCCAGCGCCAGCGGGTTCAGCTCACGGGGGTCGATGGTTTCTTCCTGCATTGTTGTAATCCTCTCCCTCTCCGTCATTGCTTACGCAATGCCACCTCTCCCAAAGGGGAGAGGCACTTGCAGCTTTCAGACATGCTTCAGCAAAACAGAAGCTGCAAACCTGTCAGATGCGTTGGCTCCCCCTTCGGGGGAGCTGGCGAGCGCAGCGAGACTGAGAGGGTCGTCTCCTTTTTAGAAGATATAATCGAACTGATACTCACCAATGAGGATGGTGTCGTTCTCCTGCACGCCCTTTTCCACCAGTTCGGTCAGGATGCCGCTCTCATCCAGCTGACGCTGGAAATACTGCAGGCTCTCGTAGTCATCCACATTGCTGCCGGCCAGGATATACTCCAGCCAGGGCGCGTCGATGCTCCACACATGGGCCTCCATCCGCTGGATGGTATAAGCACGGTCGTTGGCCTTGGGCTCGGGCTTCTTGTACTCGGGGGTGAACACAGGCACCGGCGGGATATCCTTCAGGCGGTTGTAGACCAGGCCCGGCAGCTCCCGCACGCCCTGCATGGTGGCGGCAGAGATGGGCACAAAGGTCAGGCCCTTGCCCTCCACATAACTGCGGAAGCTCTCGATCTGCTCCTCAGTGGCCAGATCGCACTTGTTGCCCACCACGATCTGGGGGCGCTGTGCCAGCTCGGGGCTGAACTTTGCCAGCTCCTCGTTGATCTTTTCAAAGTCCTCCACCGGCTCACGGCACTCGCTGCCGGAGACATCCACCACATGCAGCAGCAGGCGGCAGCGCTCCACATGGCGCAGGAAGTCGTGGCCCAGACCAATACCCTCGCTGGCACCCTCGATCAGGCCGGGGATGTCGGCGCAGACAAAGCTGGCACCCTCACCCACCGACACGACACCCAGGGTGGGCACCAGCGTGGTGAAGTGATAGTTCGCGATCTTGGGCTTGGCCGCGCTGATGGTAGAGATGAGGGTGGACTTGCCCACATTGGGGAAGCCGATCAGGCCCACATCAGCAATCAGCTTCAGCTCCAGCGTCACCTGGATGTCCTCACCGGGCATACCGGGCTTGGCAAACTTGGGGATCTGGCGGGTAGGCGTTGCAAAATGTGCGTTGCCATAGCCGCCGCGGCCGCCCTTTGCGATGGTGACGGGGGTGTGGTCGGACAGGTCCGCGATGACCAGCCCGCTCTCCGCGTCCTTGATCACGGTGCCCAGCGGCACCTTGATGATGAGGTTCTCGGCATTCTTGCCGTGGCAGAGGCTTGCGCCGCCCTTGCCGCCCTCGGGGGCAGTGTACTTGCGCTTGTAGCGGAAGTCCATCAGGGTGGAAAGATGATCGTCCACCACAAAGATGATGTCACCGCCGCGGCCGCCATCACCGCCGTCCGGGCCGCCAGCGGCCACGAACTTCTCACGATGGAAGCTCACTGCGCCATCGCCGCCCTTGCCCGCATGGAGCCAGATGGTGGCGATATCGATAAAATTGGTTTGTGCTGCCATACAGCCCCTCCTATTCTTAAAAAGCCTTTTACCTATATTCAGCTCCCCTACTAGGGGAGCTGGCCGCGCCAAAGCGCGGACTGAGAGGTTTGATTTCCAAACAGAAAAGGCTTTTTCGTTACCTAAAAAGAGCCGGGCCACGAGGGTCCGGCTCTTCGGGTTGCAGTTTTTCAGGCAGAAGTTACTGCTTCACGCTGCACTTCTTGCCGCTCTTGCCCACGCGCTCAAAACGGACAGTGCCGTCAACCAGAGCAAACAGGGTGTCATCGCTGCCCTTGCCAACGTTCTCACCCGGCATGATGTGGGTGCCACGCTGACGAACCAGGATGTTGCCGGCCAGAACGAACTGACCGTCTGCACGCTTGGTGCCCAGACGCTGTGCTGCGGAATCGCGGCCGTTCTTGGTGCTGCCTACGCCCTTTTTATGTGCCATTGTAATTTACCTCCTTAGCCGTTGATCGCAGTGATCTCAACCTTGGTGTAGGGCTGACGATGGCCCATGCGGCGAGCACTGTGCTTCTTTGCGCGATAGGTGATGATGTTCAGCTTCTTGCCCTTGCCATTCTTGATGACCTTGGCAGAAACGGAAGCGCCCTCAACAACGGGAGCGCCAACCTTGACAGAACCCTCCTCGCCAATAGCGAGAACCTGATCAAACTTCACTTCGGAGTCGGCCTCAACGTCCAGCTTTTCGATGTAGACGATGTCGCCCTGCTCCACGCGGTACTGCTTACCGCCGGTAACAATGATTGCGTACATTTGTTTCATTCCTTTTCGTTGTACTCGCTGGTCGTAAAGGCAGGCCCTCACGGGGCCGTTTCCGGTGCCCACACCATGCGGCTAGAATATTATAGCAGAAAAAAGTCCGCTTTGCAAGGGCTTTTTGCACTTTACTCCGGATTTTTTTCGTTCTTTTCCGGGTGTTCGCGCCGGTCCAGCGCTTCCTTTACGGTTTCATTCCACGCGGCCGTTTTCTCAACGAACTCTGCGCGGGATGCAGAGGCCGGCAGAGCAGCGTCCGTCCCCGCAAAAGTGGTGGGGCCGTCCAGCTTTTTCATCCGTGCCCGGTTCTCGCTGTTCAGGGGCAGCTCTACCATCAGGGGCTTGTCCCTGAACTTCCTTGTCAGGAGGATCTCGGCGATCACGCCGCCCACAACGGCAATGCCTGCCACCAGCTGGGACACCCGCAGGCCGATGCTGGGCACCAGCAGCAGGCTGTCGGTACGGAGGGCTTCGATCCAGAAGCGGCCCGCACCGTACCAGACGAGGTACCGCAGGGCGATATCCCCTGCAAACCTGCGTTTTTTGAGGTAGCGCATCAGCAAAAACAGACCCACAAAGCACCAGATGCTCTCATATAAGAAGGTAGGATGCACCGGCAGGTTCGGGTCGATGGTCACGCCTTTGGGCACCGTGACCACGCTGCTCGTCAGGTAATCGTGGGTCGCCTGGCTGTACATGCCCCAGGGCAGGGTGGTGTTGCAGCCAAAGGCCTCCTGATTGAAAAAGTTGCCCCAGCGGCCGCAGCCCTGCCCGATGAGAAAGCCCATGGCCGCCAGATCAAACATGGGCAGCACGGGAACTTTCCGCCACTTACAGGCCAGCCCGCCGAACAGAAAGGCCCCGATGATGCCGCCATAAATGGCAAGACCGCCATCCCGGATGGCCAGCACATCTTTCAGGCTGTGGTACTGATAGGGCGAAAGGGCCACATAGTAGAGCCGGGCACACAGGATACCCATGACCACACCGATGAGGATGACATCCACCATGGCATCGGCATCCACGCCGAACTCCACACTGTGCCGGAAGGCGAACACCAGCGCCAGGCACATGCCCACAGCAATGCAGACACCGTACCAGTAAATGTTCATGCCTCCGATGGAAAAGGCCACGCGGTCAAGCTCAAAGCTCAGCCCCAACCCCGGAAACTGCACCAGATTCGTCATTCTTCCATCTCCTCCTCATCGTCCGGCTCTTCCCCGGCCGTGCCGTCGGGCTGGATGTACATCACAGCCATCCGCTCCTCGCTCAGGATCTTCTGCAGCGCCGCGTCGGCATCCTCTGCCGTCAGCGCTGCCAGCGTGGCGATCTGCTGGGCCACGGTCTGGCCGCTGAGGGCAAAGTCTGCCATCTGGCTGGCCGAGTCCTCCACGTTCTCCAGATTCTCGATCAGCTGGCCGTATTTTTCATTCTTGCACAGGGTAAAGATCTCCCGGTCCACGCCCTCAGCGCGGATGCGCCGGATCTCCTCCAGCAGCAGCTGCTTCACAGTGTCGGGCACATCGCTCTCGCCGGTGAACAGGATGCAGCAGCAACCGTCCACCCGGAGCACCTCCCCACCAAAGCCGGGGTTGGTCAGGCCCTCATCATAGAGCTTCCGGTAGAGCCTCGACATGCCGCCAGAGATGCAGCAGAGGATGAGGTCATACAGGATCTCGCTGCGCAGGTCGTCATGCTGCAGCGGCTGCTCCTTGAAGCCGATGCCGAAACAGGGCTTGGACACCGGCATTGTAATGGTCTTTTCGGCAGCGGCCAGCGTCATGGGTTCCTCTGTCCAGAGCCGCTGCACCCGCTCCACCGGGCGCGCTTCCATCAGGCCGTGGCGCGCACAGGCCGCCAGGATCTGTTCCATGCTGGTGCTGCCTGCGGCGGCCAGCACCATGTTGTTGGGGGCATAGAACGCCTTGCAGCAGTCGTACAGCATCTCCGGCGTAATCTCTGCAATGCTTTCCACCGTGCCCGCAATGTCGCTGCGGATGGGGTGGCTGTGATACAGGCACTCGCACAGGCCGGTGATGAGCCGCCAGTCGGCGCTGTCATCATACATTTTGATCTCCTGCCCGATGATGCCCTGCTCCTTGGCGATGGTCTGCTCAGTAAAGTAGGGGCGACCCACCATGCCCAGCAGCACATCCAGGCTTTCGTCCAGCTGCTCGGTGGCGGTAAACAGGTAGCAGGTGCGGTCAAAGCTGGTAAAGGCATTGGCGTTGGCACCGGTCTTGGCGAACTTTGCAAAGGCATCGCCGTCCTCATCCTCAAACATCTTGTGTTCCAGAAAATGTGCCACACCGGCAGGCAGGTGCACTTCCCTGCCGTCCACCCGGAAATCCCGGTCGATGGAGCCAAAGCGGGTGGCATAGATGACATGAGTGCCAGAATAGCCCGGCATGGGCCGCACCAGCACCGTCAGGCCCGAGGGCAGCACCTTCCACTCATCGGCGGCGGCCTCGGTCAGGGCACGGTTCGTGTTCTGTTCAGGCATGGGCGCTCTCCTCCTCTCGGGTCAGAAGATAGCTGACCGAAAGGGTCAGCTGCCGCAGGACGGTGCGGACATCCTCCTCGGTCACAGCCTGCAGGGCCGCGCGGGCATCGTCCGGGGTCTGCACCGGGCCGCCCCGCAGCACCTCCATGTAATACCAGGTCTCAATGCCGCCCAGCGTATCCTCAATGCCCGCCATCCCGCTCAGCAGGGAGCGGCGGCAGTCCTCAAGCTCCTCAGCCGTGATGGGGCCGCTGCGCAGGTCATCCAGCTCCTTCAGGATTGCTTTTTCGGCCCGGGCCGCGTCGGCGTGCTCCACGCCGCTGTTCACAGCCATGCTTCCGGTAAAACTCTGGAAGCTGGACGAGCAGTAATAGCACAAATGATCCCGCTCCCGCACGTTCAGGAACAGGCGGCTGGTCACACTGCCGCCATACAGCGCCATGGCAAGCCGCACCGCCGCCATCTGGTCGGGGCGCATGGGCACGCCCAGCGTGAACAGCATGCAGAGCTTGGCCTGCACTGTGTCAAAGCATTCCACCCTGCGCACGGCATCCTGCCGGGGCATGGCAAGGTTCTCGCACAATGGCAGCGGGGCCCGCCCGATGTGGGAAAGCTCTTCCAGCAGGGCCTGCTTCACCTGTTCGGTCTCCGCTTCCCCGCAGCCCAGCACCAGCAGCTCGATGCTGGCGGTGCGGAGCATCTCACGATAAGCCTCTGTCAGCGTTTCCGGGGTCAGGCCGTCCACCTCGTCCAGATAGCCCTCCTGCCGGATGCCGGCGGGGCTGCTCCCAAAGAACTCCCGGTTGGCCTGCCGCTGGCAGTAGATGCGCTTTTCGTTGATCTCATCCTCCAGCGCCTTTTTCAGCATCTGCTTTTCGATGGCGACCGCCTCCGGGTCAAACACACCGCCTACAAAATAGGGATGGAACGCCGTGCCCAGCGCCAGCGCGGCATACTCCCGGGTCAGGGCCTCGCCCTCCAGTGCAAAGCGGTCCTTGATGCCGGTCACACTGACGCAGAGGTTGTGGTTTGCACCCAGCGGGCGGGCATCCACGGTCAGGTCCGCGCCGTACAGCCGGGCAAGCTTTTTGGTCATCTGGGTCATATCCGGGCAATCCGCATAGCCCCGCTCCATCAACAGGGGCAGCAGGGCGTGAGCGGTTGCCGTCTCCCGCCGTGCCGGAAACGCAAAGTGGATGCTGATCCGGCAGCGGTTGAATTTCTGCGCCGGGTCCCAGGAAAGATGGACCCCGGGCGCGATCTCGGTTCGTCTCAACAGTCGTTCTCCTTTTTTGTTACAGCTTTGTGCGCTCCAGCGCAAGGAACTCCTCCAGCGAGAGTCCGGACGCGCGGATGGCGAGGGCATTTTCCACCCCCACATAGCGCCAGTGCCAGGGCTCGTATACCATGCCGGTGGCGGCCTGCCGCTCCTCCGGCCAGCGGAGGACAAAGCCATACTCCGCAGCGTAGGCGGTCAGCCACTCGTAGGCGCGGGTATCGGCAAAGCAGGTGGTCTTTTCGGTGCAGTCCGGGCTGAGGATATCCGCCGCATAGCCGGTGGCCTGCTCGCTGGCATTGGCCGGAGGGCAGACGCTGGCGGCATAGGCCGCTGCTTCCTCTTCGGAAAGCCCCTTTTCCAGATACACCTGCTTCCGGGCATCAAAGGCCGCTTCCCGTGCGGAAACATCCTGATAGCCCGTCACCAGTTCCAGCGTGATGCCGTCTGCCGCCGCAGCTGCCGCCATGGCGCGGTACTGCTCTGCGGCTTCCGCTTCCAGCTGCTGGCCCGTGGCATCATCCGCCACCGCAAGGGCCGGGGCAGGCTCTGCGTCCAGCGGCAGATTCCCGTTCACCAGCACCAGCCGGGCATCGGCAAGGTTCAGCTGGTATTCGGTGCCATCGTAATTTCTGGCCACAAAGTCCTCCGGCCCCGCGATCAGGGCGTGGGCCTTGGGCAGCAGCCATAAAATGCCGCTGGTCATCAGGGCAACAGCCGCGCCGCAGGCCGCCAGAAACACGGCCCAGTTCCGTGCCAGACGCAGGCAGCGCCGGATCCTCCACTCCCGCCGGGTCATCCGCCGCCGGGGCGCTTGCTTGTTTTGGTTCATCGATATCGGTTCCCTTCTCACATCATTTCGCAATGCACAGCCGCAATTACATTATTTTATTATACACTTCTTTCGCCGGGGTGTAAACGGAAAGGGATGTTAAAAAATTGTGTCTTTCAAAAAAGGGAGTTCCGTTACGGACGAACGTCCGAGCAGAACTCCCTTTGGGGGTTATAAAAAATCCCGCGTTAAAGCGCTTTCCTCAATTCAGAATTTTCCCGTCGATGGAGAGAGTGATCGGCTGCCGTGGCAGAGGACTCGTTCAGGACAGCTTGATCTTCAGATCTGCCAGCAGATTCACGGCCTCCGGCAGCGAAAATTTTGCATCTTTCAGGCGGCTGCCCAAAATATCCACCTTATAGCCTGTGGCATCCCGGAAGTCGGCTTTCCGCAGATCACACTGGTAAAATTCCGTTTCGTGCAGCTCTGTGCCCATGAAATTCACCATCTGCATCTCGCACTTGGCAAACATGGAACCCACGATCTCAGTTTTCTTCTTTGATAAACCAGAAGTTATTGATTTTCTGAATCCAATCCAAGCTCTTTCAGTTCTTTTTCGTTTTTGATGTCTTCATCAGTTTTCTTTCCGGTGATAGCACTATATGCTTCTTTCATACCATTTTTCACTGCCCACTTGATAACAAAATACAGCGCAATTAAAATAACGATTGCGGTTCCACCGCTGATTCCTAGTTCATTCCACATCATAATATCAATGCCTCCGATTTCATAAATTCCAAGTTGTCGTTCTCAGTATCCCATGATCTCTCTCTGCGGAAAAGATACCAGGAAACAAAAATGGCCCCGGAGGGCTTGTTACAGCTCTCCGGGGCCACTTTATGTGCGTGTGTGACTTGGCGCACACGACCGGCGTTTTACTCGATCTCGATCAGATTCGGGTTCTCAGGCAAAGCCTTCGTCTGCTGAGGAGCAGGCAGCTCAACGTACAGGACACCATCCTCGAACTTTGCGTGGATGTCTTCCTTCTTCACATCGCCCACGTAGAAACTGCGTGCGCAGGTGCCGGAGAAGGATTCGCGCCGCAGATAGCGGCCATTCTTATCCTTTTCGTCATTGCTGTGGCTGCGCACTGCCTGAATGGTCAGGTAGCCGTCGTTCAGATCCATCTGAACGTCTTCCTTCTTGCAGCCCGGCAGGTCAACCGCTACTTCATAGCCGTTGTCCGTCTGTTTGACATCGGTCTTCATCATGTTTGCACCGCGCTTACCAAAGGTATCACGAGCCTCACGGTTCATCATACGTTCCAGTGCAGCGTCATTCCAGAACGGATCGAAGAAATCATCGAACAGGTTTTCATGGAAAACAGTCGGCATAAGCATAAATCATTCCTCCAATCCCGGCGTTCGGGTCGGGGCAAAAAATCTGAAGCGTCCACTCGGAAAGGCTTTCCGGAGAACCTTGCGGCTCTCCTTTTGCCCTTCCTCCTGAGCACGCCACTGTTATAGCACAATGCGTTAGCAGTGTCAATAGTAGAGTGCTAATATTCACGAAAAAATAATACTTTTGCAACAATTTCTTGGTTCTGGCTCTCCCAGTTTTCCCCTTTGGGGCGGGCTGCCACGCCTTTTTCCGTTGCCGCCTGGTTTGGCACTTTTCAACGGTCCCGTTTCGTGTTACAATAAGAAAAAACGAAACCGGGTGATTTTTTTGGAATTTTATGGTACCATTGGCCCCGCTTGTGCCCAGCTGGAGACCTTGCAGCGCATGGTGGAAGCTGGCATGACGGGCATCCGCATGAACCTTTCCCACGGGCCCCTTTCGGCCCACAAAGACTGGCTGGATATCATCCACGCCGTGGGCATCCCCCAGCTGCTCATCGACCTGCAGGGGCCGGAGCTGCGCATTGGCACGCTGCCCCAGCCCCTTGTGCTGGAACCGGGCCAGAGCCTCCGGCTGGGGCAAGGGGGTGTCCCCTGCCCGGCGGCGCTGGTGCATGCAGCCCGGCCGGGCCAGAACCTCCTGCTGGACGACGGCAGGCTCCTTGTGCAGGTGGCCGAAGCCGATGGCGCTGCCCTGCAGTGTACTGTGGTACGGGGCGGCACCCTGCAAAGCCGCAAAAGCCTTGCGGCACCGGGGCTGACGGTGGCCTCCCCCACATTGACGGAGGAGGACCTGCAAAACCTGCAGTTGGCAGGAGCCTGCGGCGTTACCGGGGTGATGCTGCCCTTCGTGCGGGGGGCTGAGGACATCCGCACCCTGCGCCGGGCGCTGGAACAGGCCGGGGCCGGGCAGATCCGCATTTTTGCCAAGATCGAGAGCCTTGCGGGGGTACAGGCCCTGCCGGAGTTCCTACCCCTTGTGGATGAAGTGGTCATTGCCCGCGGGGACCTTGGCAACGCCATGCCCCTGTGGGAGCTGCCCCGGTGCCAGAAACAGCTTTCGGCGGTCTGCCGGTCTGCCGGGGTGCCCTTTATGGTGGTGACCCAGATGCTGGACAGTATGTGCAGCCGGGCGGTCCCCACCCGCGCCGAGGTCAGCGACATCTACAACGCCGTAGCAGACGGCGCTTCCAGCGTGATGCTCACCGGGGAGACCGCCGCCGGGCAGTACCCGGTGGAGGCCATGGAGTATCTTGTGCGCACTGCCCGCACCGCCTTGGAATAACCCAAAGTCAAAGACACTCGGTCGATCTGTGTTGCCGCATTTAGTCCAGAATTTTTCCGTCAATGGAAATGGTGACCACCTGCCAGGGAATGAACTTACCGCTGGTCTGCAGTGCCTTTTTCGCTGCCATCTCCAAGCCGCCGCAGCAGGGCACCTCCATGCGGAGGATGGTCACGCTCTGGATGTCGTTGCTGCGCAGGATCTCGGTGAGCTTTTCGCTGTAATCCACAGCATCCAGTTTCGGGCAGCCGATGAGAGTCACTTTGCCGCGCATAAACTCCTGATGGAAATTGGCGTAGGCGTATGCCGTGCAGTCCGCTGCAATCAGGAGCTTTGCGCCCTCAAAGTAGGGCGCATGGACAGGTGCCAGCTTGATCTGCACCGGCCAGTTGCGCAGGCGGGAGACCAGCTGCACGGGGGCAGAAGCTGCGCTTTCTGCGGCCTCCGTCTGTTCCAGCATCCGCATCCGGGAGCCGGGGCAGCCGCCCTCGTGGAGGTGCTTCATCTTCTCCTGCAGCTCCTTTTTCTTTTTGTTTTCCTGCACCGCTGCCTCGTCGTAAGCGGGAGCTTCCCGCTCCTCAAAGGTGATAGCACCGGTGGGGCAGCCCGGCAGGCAGTCGCCAAAGCCATCGCAGAAATTTTCCCGCACCAGCTTTGCCTTGCCGTTGATGATATCAATGGCACCTTCATGGCAGGCGGTTGCGCACAAGCCGCAGCCGTTGCATTTTTCTTCGTCAATATGGATGATCTTCCGAATCATATCTATACTCTCCTGTTGTGGGTGTTTTTTGCATTTGCATCCTTATTATAGTATACTAAAGGCAACTTGTATGTTTGAATTCCAACAAGGAGAGCTTTTATGCAAAAATATCTGCCTGTTCTACGGAACTGCCCCTTTTTTACCGGGCTTACCGATGATGAGATCCTGTCTATCCTGCACTGCGTCAGTGCAGCGAAAATCACCCGGCCCAGGGGCTCCTATATTTTCCGAGCCGGAGATTCCACGGAGGTCATGGGGCTTATGCTGTCCGGCTCCACCCTTGTGATCCAGGAGGATCTTTGGGGACACCGCAACATCCTGTCCAAGTGCAATACCGGAGACTTTTTCGGCGAACCTTACGCCGCCACTCCCGGTGCCATCCTGAACATCAGCGTAGTGGCAGAGGAGGATTGCGAAATTCTGCTGCTGAACGTCAAGCGGCTGCTCACCTCCTGCCCCACCGCCTGCGACCATCACCAGAAACTCATCCGCAATCTGGTCAGCGTTCTGGCAAACAAAATACTGCTTTTTAACGATAAGATCACCCATGTCAGCAAGCGCACCACCCGGGAAAAACTGCTGTCCTACCTGTCTGCCGAATCCATCCGGCAGTCCTCCCTTTCCTTTGACATTCCCTTTGACCGTCAGCAGCTGGCGGATTTTCTCTGCGTGGAGCGTGCCGCCATGTCGGTGGAGCTTTCCAAGCTGCAAAGGGAAGGGCTGCTGGTCACCAAACGGAACCATTTTGAGCTGTTGACCCGCTGACCGCTCCATGTGCCGCCCGCAGGCGGTTTTATCGAGTAGATTTCCCTTGCCGGGAGGTGCAAAAAAACAGCGGACAACCGTTTTAGGGTTATCTGCCGAAAGGTGCAGAATGATCTATTCACCTGACAGATCGGGAGATTTCAGATTCCGATTTCCGAATAAATTCCTTCGATGAAGGGAGATTTATATTCAATATAACGTTCAATATCGTCAGGGTATTTTTTCGCTCCCTCTTCTTTTATAAGAGAATATTTTCGCACAGCATCGGGATGTGTCCGAAGGTAATTTCTAAATGCGATGTGTCTTTTCAGCTCCGGTGAATCAGCCGGACACACATATAAATGATGTTTTTTCAGGTGATCTTTACCATCGTAGCGAAATGCCTCTCGTCCCGGAATACCGAGGTCTCCTTCATATTGATAACCAATTTTCTCCAAGGCAGAAATAGTATCTTTCAAAGCGTTGTAATCCTTAATAACTACATCTATATCAATAATCGGTTTTGCAGACAGCCCCTGCACGGAAGTACTCCCCACGTGTTCGATGCTAATTGCCAGCTGCCCAAGAGCATCCGTAAGTTCATTCTGTATTTTAAGAAAATCCAGTCTCCAATGTTCATCGAATGGTTCGACAACAATATGTTTCGTAATCATTTTACGCTCCCTCGTTGGCCTTCCAGTTGTTGCGTCCAGTATACCACACCAAATCCAATTGTAAAAGAGCTTATGTACGCCGCCCGCAGGCGGCACCCTTTATTCTCCCGGTGCTTCTTGAAGCCAGCCTTTGCGCAACTGATCCAGTGCGTGGGTCTCGAGCCTTGAGGCATAACTTCTGCTGATCCGGAGCAGCTGTGCCGTTTCCAGCTGGGTCAGGGGCGGCTGACCCGCCAGCCCGTCTTCTTTATGACCGGGCCGCGAATTACGGAAGTATCATTGTCTGGAAGTACCTGAAGCTGCATATTCAATTTTCAAGGGTAGCCGGGATGAAAAGCTCGTTGTACTTTACTGCAAGCAGCTTGGTATCAACTATAAAAATCTGTCAGACGAAGAATTTCGCTGGCTCATTCGGATTCTCAAAAAGTCAAAGAAAATGGGAACGCCTATCAGCCAGAGGAAAAAACGGTAAAGAAAAACCGCTGTTGCATGGTTTGTTGGCTTCCATGTAGCAGCGGTTCGTGCTGTGGTTATTCAGTTGATATTGTATAAAGCGATAAACTGTAAGCTATCAATCGCCACTTAGGCGTGTTTTCCCAATAACAATGTAAAACAACGGTATCATTATAACCATTGCTGCTATGATATGTACATATATGAAACTTTGTGTTCCTGTAACAAGAAACAAACTTGTTATTGTATAATTCCATAACCAATGAAATCCTGTGGGCATCCAAATACTCTTTGTAGTGTAAAACATTTCATTGGCAAATATTCCATATAGAAAAGGAAAAATAAACATTACCAGAACAGAAATATTATCGGTATTAAAAATATGTGGTAGTGTAAAAATAAGTGCAGCTATTACGCAACTCAAATACTTATTTTTACATTTTTGCAGCAACAGCCCAAAAATAATTCCTCTAAAAATAACTTCTTCAATAAAGGACACGAAAAAGTAAAATATGAATTTCCCTTTATGATTCATCAACAGTGATAAAAAATCAGTGTCTTGAAGAATTATATTTGATTTGACTGATGAATAAACTATAAACAATACAATGATTGGCATTATAGCTCCAACTGCAAAATTCAGAAAATCTATTTTTCTAAAATATAACCCTATGCTTTTTAACATAACGCACCTTTTAACCTCTGATTTGTCATAATCATTCTACCATACCGTTATGTATAAATCATCTCATGCAAAATAATTTTTTCTGCCCGATTGTGGATATTATTGCACCGCCGCACCCATTCCATTTGACGGGTACACTTTAATTTCTCGGTTACGCCCTCGGCAATTTTCATCTGCTCCATGATGATATCTAACCGTTCCTGTGCCTGTTCGTTCAGGTCTGCAAGATATGTCCACAATTCTCCGGTTAGTATCAATGTGTTCAATCTGGCTGGGTGGACTTTTCTCAAATATTCCTGGTGCATCCGTCCGTGCTGATGTGCTTTCCCTCTTTGCTCATGTTGACAATCATATTCGTTGTCATACCGGCGGCAAGCCTTAAACCTTCTTTTCTCATATCACGCTCTATCAGTGTGTGTCAGAGTGGTTTATAGCTGATGTGCATATTGTTTTCCTGCCTTTCTATCCATACCACCGGCGGTTGCCCCGGCAGGAACTTTTCTCTTATTATAACACCAATCTTGTGAAATCACAATTTATTCTTGTGGTCTGCCGCTGATACCGTCTGGATTGTGCTTTTCCTTTCTTTTTGTTCCCTTTAATTAGCCATGAACTGGCTGATGCCGGATTGGGTATAGTTCAGTGCCTCCGCTGCTTTGGAAAAACTGCCCGTTTCGCACACTTTCAAGAATATCTCGTATCGGTCTTTCTGTTCCCGCATCTCAAATACTCCATAAGCAAAATTTATAGGTCGCAGTAATTTTATTCGGTTTACTGATATGATACTTCATGTTATACTATATTACAATAGGAAATATGGATAGGAGTTTCAGAATCATGGAAAAGAAAGCAAGCAGTTTCTCCGGACAAATCGGATTTGTCCTTGCTGCCGCCGGAAGTGCGGTTGGTGTCGGCAACCTGTGGCGGTTCCCGTACCTTGCCGCAAAAGATGGCGGCGGTTTGTTTTTGCTGGTGTATCTGGTGCTGGTGCTGACCTTCGGTTTCACACTGCTCACCTCGGATATCGCCATTGGCCGCCGCACCAAGCAGAGTGCCATCCGCGCCTACGAGAGCATGCGCCCCAAGTGGAAATTCCTCGGCATCCTGACCTTTCTGGTGCCAGTTCTGATTATGACCTACTATGCCGTCATCGGCGGGTGGATCACGAAATATGCGGCAGTCTACCTGACCGGACAGTCTGCTGCCGCTGCTGAGGACGGTTATTTTACCAGCTTCATCACCTCACCGGTCTCCCCTGTGGTGTTCGCTCTGCTGTTCATGGGCGTGACTGCTTTCATCGTGTACAATGGCGTGGAGGGAGGCATTGAGCGGGTGTCCCGCTACATGATGCCCATTCTGCTGGTTCTGGTGGTGGTGATTGCGGGTTACGCCCTCACCCTGCGCCACGAGGATGCCTCCGGCCAGATGCGCACCGGTCTGGAGGGTCTGCGCTACTACCTGACCCCGCACATGGAAGGGCTGACTGTCAGCCGCTTTTTGCAGATTTTGCTGGATGCCATGAGCCAGCTGTTCTTCTCCCTCAGCGTGTCCATGGGCATTATGATCACCTACGGTTCCTACGTCAAACCGGAAGTAGACCTGAACAAAGCGGTGAATCAGATTGAGATCTTCGATACCGGCGTAGCCCTGCTGGCCGGTGCCATGATCATCCCCGCCGTGTATGTTTTCTCTGGCACCGAGGGCATGAGCGCAGGCCCCAGTCTGATGTTCGTCTCGCTGCCCAAGGTATTCAACGCCATGGGCAAGGCGGGTGTGTTCGTGGGCATCCTGTTCTTTGTCACCGCCATTTTTGCCACCCTGACCTCCTGCATCTCGGTGCTGGAATCCATCACCGCCAACTGCATGGAGATCTTCCACTCGGGCCGCAAAAAGACGGTGCTTGTGCTGGCGGTCATTTATCTGGCCGCTTCCGCCATCATTGCGCTGGGTTACAGCATCTTCTATTTTGAAGTACAGCTCCCCAACGGATCGGTGGGTCAGCTGTTGGATATCATGGACTATGTCAGCAACAGTGTTATGATGCCTTTCATTGCCCTGCTGTCCACCATCCTGATTGGCTGGGTCATGACACCGGATTACGTCATTGACGAGATGCAGCGCAACGGCGAGACCTTCCGCCGCAAGAAACTCTACCGGGTGATGATCCGATACGTTGCTCCGGTGATGATGCTGGTGCTGTTTTTGCAGTCCACCGGGATCCTTGCTTAAGCCGAAAAGCCCCCGCTGGCTTTTGGGAAACCGGACGAGCAGAAAGGGATTTACCCCGACACGCCCGGTTTCGTTATCATCTGATCCACGCCATTGAGGGTGCATATAAGTATCGGAAAGACTGATGATACCAGTTTTATCGGATGGTTCTGCGGAGCCATCCGTTTTTTTTTTTTGCTCAAATCGCATTTTTTAGAGGTTTAAACGCATCTGAATTATCGCAAGAAATTCAAAATAAACTTGAAACGGTTTTAACAGAATGCTAGAATATAATGTCACTACTTTTATAGGAGAATCCACACAAGATCCAGTGCGGACAGGCCGCAAGCGTTGACCGCAAACGCCTTCCCTGA
Organism: Faecalibacterium sp. DFI.5.82; assembly: GCF_029076575.1. Lineage (NCBI taxonomy): Bacteria > Bacillati > Bacillota > Clostridia > Eubacteriales > Oscillospiraceae > Faecalibacterium > Faecalibacterium sp. DFI.5.82. Next base: position 354,506 of record NZ_JARFIS010000001.1, on the reverse strand, counting down.
GGATGTGAAAAAGAGCAAGGAGGCCGGCATGGACGAGCATCTGTCCAAGCCTGTGGATATCGCTGCGCTGGAACAGACGGTGAAGCGCTTCCGCGTTATCCCCCCGAAAATAAATAGTGGAATCGCACGGTTTCGCAGATGACCGACACCCACGACCTAGCAGGGCCGCCCATTTGCGGCCCAGCTCTTTTTTTGTGAGAGAGCAATCATGATGAATCAAAGTATTGGATGGTATTGCGTATGGAACAACAGCCAAATAAAATCCGGCCTATGTTGCTTTCGGCACTTGCCCAATTGAGCGCCTGCCTGATCGTCTGGAATTTTCATATTCCAAATCCAAATATCCTGCTTTTTGTTGTTCTTTCTGCTGTGCTCGTGAAATGCGGCTATGCAGCAGGAATCGTAAGCGGCCTCATTGCATTCCTGTACTCCGCGTTTTTCTTTTCTACCGACCACAGCTTTTTTCTTTACACCTCTTTGAACTTTCAAAAGCTCATTGTGATCGGCCTTGGTATCGCTGCGAACATTCTGCTGATCGGTCGCCTGCAAAGGCAGTTCGATCGCTCCAACATGGAAAAGATGCAGGCCGAAGCCGAGGAAAAGCTTCAAGAAACAACAGAGAGCTACCGTGCAAAACTTTACCACGATGTCTTGACTGGCACGTACAACCGCCGCTACTATGAGGATATCGCATCCCGTATCGTCGGCCCCGCAGGCATCGCGCTGATAGATGTGGACGATTTCAAAATCTGCAACGACACCTATGGACATTACGCCGGAGATATGGCATTGGAAACAGCGGCAAATGCCATCCGCTCCTGCATCCGGGAGTCGGACCTGCTCATCCGCTATGGCGGAGACGAATTTCTGCTGGTCTTACCCGGCATTCCGGGAGATATTTTGCAGACCAAACTGGAACAGATCCGCACGGCTGCACAGATGGCATCCGTACCCGGCTATTCGCATTTCCGCCTCTCACTGAGCATCGGCGGAACGATGCAGGCCATCACCGACCCGATGGAGAATGCGGTTCGCCGGGCAGACCGGCTGATGTATCAGGCAAAGTGCCGCAAGAATGCCGTCACGGTGGAGGTTCCGGGGTGCAGCCTGGCCGCACCGGAAAAGCTTTTGCAGGAAAAATCCCAGATCCTGCTTGTGGACGACTCCAAAATGAACCGCATGATCCTGGCAGAGATCTTAGGAGACGGCTACCATATTCTGGAGGCAGAAAATGGGCAGGAATGCCTGGAAAAATTGCGGGCAGAAGCCGGAAACATCGCACTGGTGCTGCTGGACATCAACATGCCCGTTATGGACGGCTTTGAAGTGCTGAAAGCCATGAATGCCAACCACACCATCGAGGACATCCCGGTCATCATGATCTCCAGCGAGGACTCTGATGCGGCGATCCGGCGTTCCTATGAGCTGGGGGCGAGTGATTATGTCAACCGTCCCTTTGATGCACGCATCGTATACCGCCGCGTGACCAACACCATCAAGCTGTACGCCAAGCAGCGGCGGCTGGTGCAGATGGTCTCTGACCAGATCCGTGCCCGTGAAAACAATACGGATATGTTGGTAGGTGTGCTGAGCCATATCGTAGAATTCCGCAACGGCGAAAGCGGTCTCCATGTGCGACATATCCGCATGATCACGGAACTGCTGCTCCACCGTCTGCTGGAAATCAGCAGCAGATACTCTATTACTGCGGAACAGCAGGATATGATCCCGCTGGCCTCTGCCCTGCACGACATCGGCAAGATCGGCATTGATGAAAAAATTCTCAACAAACCTGGCAAACTGACCCCGGAGGAATTTGAGGTCATGAAGACCCATAGTATGCTGGGAGCCCAGATACTGTACGATCTGGATAATTTTTCCGAGCAGCCGCTGCTGCAAACGGCCTACGAGATTGCCCGCTGGCATCACGAACGCTGGGATGGGCGCGGCTACCCGGATGGTCTGAAGGGCGACGAGATCCCCATCAGCGCACAACTGGTCTCGCTGGCCGACGTATACGATGCACTGACCAGCGAACGCTGCTATAAAAAAGCCTTTTCCCACGAAAAAGCTATGCAAATGATCCTGAACGGCGAGTGTGGATCGTTCAACCCGCTGCTGCTGCAATGTCTGACGAATATCCAGTCCGACCTGAAAGAAGAATTACAGCAGCACAACTGAACAGCAGATGCAATAAAAACAGGAGAATAAAAAAGCCCGAATGAAACACAGAATCTCACGCCGTGCATTTCTGCACGGCTGCACGCTGCTGGCGGCATCGGCTGCCGTTGGCAGTCTGACTTCCTGCGGCGGAACGGACGCGAAGGAGAGCGGTCTTCCGCAGATCATAGTAGGGAGCGACACCTATCCGCCCTATATTTATCTGAACAATGACGGTGTTCCCGCCGGGATCGACGTGGAGATCGCCACCGAAGCATTCCGCCGCATGGGATATGCTGCCCGGTTTGAATCGATCGATTGGGAGCAAAAAACAAATCTGGTGGAAAGTGGCACCATAGACTGCATCTGGGGCTGCTTTTCCATGGATGGACGCGAGGAGATCTACCGCTGGGCGGGGCCTTACATGGTGAGCCGTCAGGTGGTTGCGGTGGATGCCGACAGCAGCATCCGGACACTCAGCGACCTTGCCGGAAAGACCATTGCCGTGCAGAGCACCGGCAAGCCGGAGGAGCTTTTTCTCAGCGGCTCCGATCCGCGGATCCCGCAGACGGTGGAGGTGTTCAGCATCGAAGACCGCAACGTGCAGTACGCGATGATAGCCTGCGGCTATGTGGATGCGATCGCTGCCCATGAGACAGGCATCCTGCAATACATGAAGGACAATTCCGTGGAGTTCCGCATCCTTGAAGAACCGCTGCTGGTCACCGGGCTGGGCATCGCCTTTGCCAAAAACGACAGCCGCGGGCTGGACACCCAGCTGAACGCGGTTCCTGCGCAGATGCGCACAGACGGCACGCTGGAGCGGATCATTGGCCGATACCTTGAAAATGCTTCGCAGTATCTGGAGGTGGACACCATTGGCGCATAAAAACAGAACCCTTTCAGATGCAGGGAGATGGGGGATCTATCTGATCGTCGGTGTGCTTTTTATGGCCGGCATCGTTTTTCTCTCGGATTGGCGGGCACTGCGCACAGCGGAGGGACGTTTCTGCCAGACCCTTGATTTTGTCAAATCGCAGTCCACCAGCTTTGAAAAGTACAACGATATCGTTGCTGCCAAAGCGCTCCGCCGCACGGCGGTATCGGTGCATCAGCTGGCACAGGACCCTGCGCTGGACCTCTCCGATCCGCAGTGCCTGAAAGAGCAAACGGAGAAGCTTTGGCTCACAGGGATCTCGGTTCTGGCCCCGGACGGTACGCTCCTGTGCGAATCCACAACAAACGGCATCGGCTATGCTCGGTTTGGAGAGCAGCTCAAAAATGATACCGTTCTGGACGTTTCTTCTCACCCGCAAAAGACCTACCTGAAGCGGGTCCTGCTGGAAGATGGGGCGGCTGTGGATATTGCGGCACACCAGGCAGAAGGCAAAGATGTGATCCTGCTTGCCTACCGCTATACCCCGGCAGAATTTATAGAAGGAACGGCCTTGTCCATCCAGAGCGTACTGGACGGCTACTCGGTAGAAACCAGCGGCACATTGTTCATCGTGCAGAACAATCAGGTCATTGCCTCCAACCGCCCGGAGTTGATCGGGCAGGATGTTACGGACAGCCCGCTGGTACAGGAGATCCGCAAAGTCGGAACCGCCGAAACGCTGACCCATACCCATGATTGGAACGGCTCCGGCTGCTATTTTGGAATGTACTGTCATGGAAGATCCTTTGATCTCTATGCGTATACAGATGAAAGATCGGTCTTTCGTGAATCACTTCCGTTGATCCTGATGGCGCTGGTCGGTTACATCCTGCTTGTAATGATCCTTCAGGTACTGCGCCGCCGTTCTGTGCAGGAGATGGAACAGCAGAAAGAAGAACAGAAGAAAAAGTATCAGGCCCAGCTGGAGGAACAGAACCGCAAGCTGGAGATCGCGCTCCAGCACGAGGGGGCGGCAAACCGTGCCAAGCGGGAGTTCCTGTTCAATATGAGCCACGATATCCGCACCCCCATGAATGCCATCATTGGCTTCACCTCGCTGGCTGCGACCCATATTGATCATAAGGAACAAGTGCTGGACTACCTGAAAAAGATCTCTACCTCCAGCCAACACCTGCTTTCCCTCATCAATGATGTGCTGGATATGAGCCGCATCGAGAGCGGAAAAGTAAAAATTGAAGAAAAAGCGGTGCATCTGCCGGATCTCATTCACGATGTGCGCTCCATCATCCAGCCCAATGTTTCGGCAAAGCGGCTGTCTCTTTTCATTGATACCATGGACGTGGAGAACGAGGACATCATCACTGACCCGCTGCGGCTGAACCAGATCCTGCTGAACATTCTGTCCAACGCCATCAAGTTCACTCCCACAGGCGGCATGATCAGCATCCGCATTTCCGAGAAAAACGGTGCGCCCAAGGGCCGGGCCTGCTATGAGTTCCGCATCAAGGACAATGGCATCGGCATGAGCGAGGAATTCCAGAAGCACATCTTTGAGGAGTTCACCCGTGAGGAAAACTCCACCGTCAGCGGCATTCAGGGCACCGGCCTGGGAATGTCCATCACCAAGAACATTGTGGACCTGATGGGCGGCACCATCGCCATTGAAAGCGAGCCGGGCAAGGGCAGCGAATTTATCGTGGATCTCTGCTTCGCACTCAGCGGACAAAAGATAGAGCCCAGGCAGCTCCCGCAGCTGGAAGGGCTGCGCGCATTGGTAGCGGACGACGATACCGACACCTGCCTGAGCGTCAGCACCATGCTGTCCAAGATCGGGATGCGGCCGGAGTGGACGATCTCCGGCAGGGAGGCGGTGATCCGCACCCGGTACGCCATGGAACAGGGCGACGAATTCAGCGTCTACATCATCGACTGGCTGATCCCCGATATGAACGGCATCGAGGTCGTGCGGCAGATCCGCAAGGTGATCGGGAAAAACTGCCCCATCATCATTCTGACAGCCTACGACTGGGCAGATATCGAAGAGGAAGCCCGCGCTGCCGGCGTGACCGCTTTCTGCGAAAAGCCGCTGTTCCTTTCCGAGCTGCGCAGAGTGTTGGCAGAACCGTTCTGCGCAGAGCCTGCCCACAAGCCATCGCAGTTTAATGCCGCCAAGCTCAAGGGAAAGAAACTTTTGCTGGTGGAGGACAATGCGCTGAACCGTGAGCTTGCGCAGGAGATCTTGAAGGAAGCGGGTTTTGTGGTGGACACTGCCGAGGATGGTGAGATTGCCGTCCAAAAGATGAAGCAGGCGGCCCCCGGGCAGTACGACCTGATCTTAATGGACATCCAGATGCCCAGGATGGACGGCTACGAGGCAACGCGGCAGATCCGTGCCCTGCCGGATGCTGCAAAGGCAGGCATTCCCATTTTTGCAATGACGGCAAATGCCTTTGAGGAAGACCGTCAGAATGCACTGAAAGCCGGGATGGACGGCCACATTGCAAAGCCGCTGGATATCCCGCACCTGCTGCAGGTCCTTGCAGACGTACTGAAATAAACAGCGAAAAGCACCCACAGCAAGCGCCGCAGAGGTTTTGGACCTCCGGTGAGCAGCTTGCTGTGGGTGCTTTATTTTTGATGCCTGACAGGCCGCCGTTTTCCTGCAAAAAGTGGGCAGAAAACTGTGGGGGCAGCCTGCGTTACTGCACCGCACGGATAGCATCTATCGTGATGTTGTACTGTTCTGTCACACGGTCAAACCATTTCTTTGAGCCTTCCAGGGTACCCGCACGCAGCACCTCGGTCAGCTCATAGGTGGGCTGATAGAGATTTGTAAAGCCAAGGTTCTGGCATACCCCCTTGAGCGTGTGTGCCGCACGGAATGCTTCCTCTACATTTTCTTCCTTTAATGACCGCTCCAGCTTTGGATAACTGTCATCGTCCAAAAACATTCTGGCAAATTTACGGATCATCCCCTCACTGTACAACCGCTTGAGCACATCCTCATAGTCTGCACCCATTTTCTTATAGCATTCCTGGATCGTCATAGTCCCCTGCGCATCCTTTCTTATATATAGCGTGATTGTAACATTATCGCGGATGCGTTTCAAGAGATTTTGCTTGTAAAGGCTACTAGTTTTCTATTATTAGTGCTTGACAAAAAGCCGCCGAAGATACCTCCCAACATGGGAAGAATCCTCGGCGATATTCATTTAGCAGGTCAGGATTTTCTCGGATGATACCGGCGGAGTAGACCTTGCTAATGCCGGGGATGTCTGAATCGTATTTGGAAGAGCATCCAGCGTCCTTGCTTTGAATTTGCGCAAAAGGACCTTTACCTTCGACCAGAGCTTTTCAATGGGATTCAGATCGGGACTATACGGTGGAAGATATCTGCAAATGATGGAAAGCGGCGCATTCGTGCTGGCCGTCGATCTGCCCAGCGGCATCAACACAAAAAAGCACCTTCCCTTATATTTGCATTGCAAATAAGGGAAAGTGCTTTTGTCTTGCTCACTATGAGGTTACTGTCGCAAAGGATACGGTCAACTCCCAATAGCGAAAAGATAATATGGTAGCCTTCACTTTTTCAGCACTACGCACTCATAGGGGCGCGGCGTGCGGGTCATCTACCAGCCGGTGGGAAAGACGACCTTTACCATCGGTGGAATAGAGACCTTTCAGGAGACCGCTAACCGCAATCGTCTGCATGCCGTTACCCGCGTCATTCGGTTTGAGACCATTATCGCAACGGAACAGTTTGCCGCGGAAAGCGGATTTTCTGAGGGCGATGAATTGTGGGCGGTACAGCGTGTGCGTTATCTGGACGGAAAAGCACTGATTCTGGACATCAACTACTTTTTAAAGGAATTTGTACCCGGACTGACAGAGGAAATCGCATCCCATTCCATCTATGATTTTATTGAAAACGTGCTTGGAATGCAGATCATCACCAGCAAACGGCGCATCACGGTGGAACACGCAACTGCCCGTGATGAAAAGCTGCTGGATATGGACGGCTATGATTGCGTGGCAGTGGTGGTAAACCAGACCTTCAACTCGGACGGGATGCTGTTCGAGTACACCCAGTCCCGCCACCAACCGGACTATTTCTGCTTTCAGGACATTGCCACGCGGAAAAAGTGAGCGGCAGACACCCGGCGCAGGGGTATCCACCTGGGATTTTGCGCTGGGCCGGGGTGCCGGCAACAGCCGTGACATAGCGAAGTTGTTGAAGGGTCACGGTAGTTTCCTTTCGGCGTGTTTTTTTATCCTACCGCAGAGCCGCCAAAAACGCAACATATTTTCTTCTTTGAAATACCAAACAAACATTGCCGGCATATCCAAGATACGTTTTACCCGCCCTGCAATTTCCCTTATAATAGCACCGCAGTCTTGAAACGGCTGCAACATTCCCATATCACAAAGGAGGCTTTCCGGTATGGGACAACGGCAAAGTGAGATCATCAAAAATCACATGGAAGTCTACTGGCACGACTATGCGTCGGCCAGCAAAGGCGTTTCCATTACCGAGGCGGGGCTTGTGGAAAAAGCCTCCGTCATTGGACGCACCGGGCTGATGCTGCTGGAATGCGGCACCGGCGCATGGCGTGTCCGAAGCTCCATGAACACCCTTTCGCGGGAGCTGGGAGTCACAACAACAGCGGACATCGGCCTGTTGTCCATTGAGTTCACCTGCTTTGACGGTGACCAGTGTTATACCCAGTCACTCTGTCTGACAAATACGGGCGTGAATACCTCCCGACTGAACCGGCTGGAGCATTTCGTCAACGACTTCGACCGGGAAGGGAAATTTATGACCGGTGAAGAGCTGCACAGCCACCTCGATGAGATCGAGCGCATCCACGGCTTGTATTCGCCCATCGCACTGGGCTTTGCAGCCGCACTGGCCTGCGGCTGCTTCACCTTTCTGCTTGGCGGCGGCATTGTGGAAATGCTGTGTGCCTTCTGCGGTGCAGGCATCGGCAACTTTGTACGGTGCAAGCTGACAAAACACCATTTCACCCTGTTTCTGGGCATTACGGCATCGGTCTGTTCAGCAAGCCTCGTGTATGCCATCCTGCTGAAGCTGGCAGAGGTGCTGTTTGCCGTATCGGCGCAGCACGAGGCGGGGTATATCTGCTCCATGCTCTTCATCATTCCGGGCTTTCCGTTCATTACCAGCGGCATCGACCTTGCCAAGCTGGATATGCGCTCCGGGCTGGAACGTCTGGCCTACGCCGTCCTCATCATTCTGGTGGCAACCATGACGGCTTGGATCATGGCACTGCTACTGCATTTGCAGCCGGTGCAGTTCCCTGCCCTGAGCCTGACACTCCCGGAAGAGATCGTGTTCCGGCTGCTGGCAAGTTTTGGCGGTGTGTTCGGCTTTTCGCTCATGTTCAACAGTCCCCGGAACCTGGCAGTCTGCGCCGCCCTTATCGGTGCGGTAACGAACACGTTCCGGCTGGAGCTGGTGAGCCTTGCGGGCTTTCCGCCCGCTATTGCAGCGTTTCTGGGCGCACTGCTGTCCGGATTGCTGGCCTCCTGCCTGAAGAGCGCCGTCGGTTATCCCCGCATCTCCGTCACCGTGCCATCCATCGTTATCATGGTACCGGGACTGTATTTCTACCGTGCCATCTATAATCTGGGCATCCTGTCTCTGATGGACTCCGCCACATGGTTTGCAGATGCCATTCTCATCATCGTGGCACTGCCGTTAGGGCTGATCTTCGCCCGTATTGTCACTGACAAGACTTTCCGTTATTGCACCTGATGTGCAGCATTTCCATTCTCCCTTATAAAACAAAACGCAGCGAATCTTTTAACGGTTCGCTGCGTTTTGTTTTGCTGTAATGCACTTATAAAGGGAGTTCGTTTACAGGGCGTTTACTCGCCGTAAACGATCTTGGTAGCAGTTTCCACATGGCGTTCCAGCCGGTCGGCAAAGTGTTCCAGCGGCAGAAAAACGCCAAGTTCATCGTAGCGGGTTCCGCCGTCCTTGAGCGTATCCTGTCCATAGTAGACCACGGAACGGGGCAGTGCGTGCTGCAGCTTCATCTGGATATCCCAGACGGTGGAGTAGGCCTCCGCTTCCGTCACCTTCTGCTTCACGGTGTCCGGCAGTTCGTAGATCAGCAGCAGCCCCAAATGCTGGTTGTAGTGGTACTCCACCACATCCATCGAGCCTTCGTCGTAGCCGTGATACTTGCAGTAGCCGCTGGCAAGGTACATTTTTACCTTTTCCTGCTTCTGGAACACCCGGATGAACCGGTCGTATACTTTGCTGCTCACGGCAAATTCGTTGTTCGGCAAAAGAACGCCGGCATCATCCGTCAGGATCACCGGGTTCGGCTGACCATCGGCGTTGAATTTGAACGGGATCAGGGCAGCGTTCCGTAGCAGGTCAAACATACTGTGCTGGCAGATCGCCATCAGAAAGGCAGACAGATCCTTGTTCTCGTAGGCATTGAACAGCGCTGCGGCAAACTGCTGTGCACTCACGGCCGGCGCATCCAGTACGTCTGCCATGTCCAGCGAGTCGTTGAAGGTATCCATCAGGCGGTGGCAGGCTTCTGGATTTTTCAGGATCTCCCCGAACAGTGCCTCTGCCTTTTCTTCTCTTGGAAATATCGTTGCCATCAAAAGACCCTCTTTCTGTTTATTTCCAACTACCTATTATAGATTCATAATGCCCCGCTGTGAAATACTGCTTTCATATTGCTGCTATATGCAGAACACTTTTTACACATTTTCCAAGTGCCTGTATAAACAAAAATAAACCTTCCGGCCGCAGATAGTCAGACAGTTCGCTTTCAGGCACACCATACACGGGCAGAACCCCGTCGATAATTGGTGAATGTTTTATCCATAAAATATGCCCACTTACATATTATGTCAATAGGTTTTTGCTTTGAGCATAAAAATGCTCTATGCCATCCTTCTGAAACATGTTTTTTCTCTGTTTTCTCTTGACGATGTCCCGCCAATGGAGTAGGATGGTGCTGCAAAAACGAATTGCAAAAGAGGAGATTCAAATGCAAATCAGCCTTTTATTGATGCAGCAGATCGCGCAGCTATTTCTGATTCTGCTGATGGGATATGCCGTTGTAAAAACTGGCTTGTTGAAGGCATCGGACAGTAAGGTGCTGTCTGTGGTCTTTGTCTATCTGGTCATGCCCTGTGTCGTTCTGAACGCCTTTCAGATCAAGGATACACCGGAGATCCGCACCGGGCTGCTTTATTCCATGGGCATCGCCGTTGGAATGCACGTTGTATTTCTGCTTCTGAATGCGCTGTTCCGCAAAGCTCTCAAGCTGGACGCCGTGGAGCAGGTCAATATCATTTACAGCAATGCCGCCGCGCTGGTCATTCCCATCGTGCAGGCCCTGCTGGGGGAGGAATATGTTGTCTACTCCTGCGCCTTTGTCATTGTACAGCTGGTGCTGCTCTGGACCCATGCAAGCGCCTGCCTGCAGGGGTCTGCCCGGCTGGAATGGCGCAAGCTCCTTACCAATGTCAATCTGATCGCCATTGCAGCCGGTGCTCTGCTGTACCTGCTGCACATCTCGCTGCCCGCCCTGATCACCAGCACACTGAGCAGTGTCGGCAATATGATCGGCCCCATGGGAATGCTGCTGGCAGGCATGGCCATTGCGGAAGTCCCCCTCAAAAAGGTTTTCTGCACCCCGCGTAACTATCTGCCGGTATTTCTGCGTCTGCTGGGTGTTCCGCTGGTCATCGTCCTGCTGCTTTGGGCAGTTCAAGCATCCCTTTGGATCCCGGACGGCAAGTCCATCCTGATGACGGTCTACCTTTCTGCCATTACCCCCGCCTGTGCAACAGTCACCTCCATGGCACAGCTCTATGACCGGGATGCTTCTCATTCCAGCGCGATCTATGTCCTGAGCACGCTGCTTTCCATCCTGACCATGCCGCTGATGATCGGGTTGTTTGAGCTGTTGCTCTGAAATACGAAAAAAGGCCGTCCGGCACCGTAGCAGGGCAGCCTTTACAACTACAAGGATGTGTCTCTATGAAACTACTCAAACAATTCATTCAGCAGGAAACGGTCCTCACCGCAGCCGCTGTGCTGGCCGTTGTCTCCGCCTTCTTTGTTCCACCGGATGTGCAGTATCTCGGCTACATCGACCTGCGCACGCTGGCAATCCTGTTTTCCCTGATGACGGTCATGGCCGGGCTGCGGCGGCAGGGCTTTTTTGATGGCCTGGGACGGGCATTGCTGTCCCGCACCCACAGCACCTTTCAGCTGACACTGGTACTGGTCGGGCTGTGCTTTTTCGGAAGCATGTTCATCACCAACGATGTTTCCCTGCTGACCTTCGTTCCCTTTACGTTCGTGGTCCTGAGCCGTTTGGGAGCGGATGTCCGCCGCTCCCTTCTGGTCCCGGTGGTCTGTATGCAGACCATTGCGGCAAACCTTGGCAGTATGCTGACCCCCATCGGCAACCCGCAGAACCTCTATCTTTACGGAAAAAGCGGCATGAGCATCGGGGGATTTGTGCTTCTTATGCTGCCCTACACACTGGTCTCTCTGCTCCTGCTGCTGGCTTGGGCAGCAATGGTCTGCCGGAAAACCTCTGCCGCCCTCTCCGTGGATGAGCTTGTTTCTTCCTCTGCGTCTCAGGGGGATCAGAAGATCATCCTGCTGTATCTGGTTCTGTTTGCCGTTTGCCTGCTGTCCGTGATCCGGGTGTTGCCCTATGGCATTGCCTTTGCCGCTGTACTCGTCTGCGTTCTTTTTGCAGACCCGCACACCTTACGGGCAGTGGACTATTCCCTGCTTTTGACCTTTGTGGCTTTTTTCATCTTCATTGGCAATCTGGGGCGCATTCCGGCCTTTTCCGGCTGGCTGCAGGAGTTTCTGACCGGCCGGGAAGTGCTGGTGGCGGTTCTTGCTTCGCAGGTCACCAGTAATGTTCCCGCCGCCTTGCTGCTGTCCGGGTTCACAGCAGAGACACAAGCCCTCATCATCGGCACCAATCTGGGAGGTCTTGGCACTTTGATCGCATCCATGGCCAGTCTTATCTCCTACCGGCAGATTGCACGGGAACTGCCACAGGGGAAGAAGCAGTATTTTGGGCTGTTCACCCTGTCCAACCTGATCTTCCTTGCGATCCTGCTGGGTGTGTGGTTCTTACTCCGTTGACCGTGGCAGATGACTTATGGTTTTTCTATACCCTTTTTGTACCCGCAGTCGCAGTAGGGCCCGCCGGAGGCAAGGGTATACTGCCGCACAAAATTTGTCACACCGCCCGCTTCGCTCATGGTGTAGTCCAGACGGCACAGGGCTGGGGTCAGGTCGTACAGACCCAGCTCCTTCATCAGCACACAGATGCCGCACTTGGTAAAGCGTCCCTCGTAGCCGCTGCCGTCAGGGTATTCGTAAAACTCCATGTTCCACGAGTAGGGGTTGCGGTCGGCGGCTTTCAGAGCAGCGGTGGCCTTCATGGCGGCAATGTCCTTGGGGGTAAACTTGCTTTTTCCGCTCTTGCGGCAGAACCACTGCATGGGCTTTGTCATCATGGATCTTGCATAGTAATCCGTCATCCTGTCCACCTCCGGGCGCTGCGGCATGGAGAGGATGAACGCGCCGAGCATTGCGCAGTTGACGATGTTCATCTTGAAGCGGTCAGCTTTTTCGAACTCCGGCAGCCTGCGGATGATCTGCCGGTATTGCGGCTTTGCTTTTTCGTGATGGCTCTTGCGGTGGCCGCATCATAGCCCAGCACAACGGTCAGCTGCTTTTGAAAGGAGCCAGCAAACAGCGCCCACATTCCAAAGGGCATTCCGGCATATTTCATTGTCTGTCTCCAAATCCGATCTTCACGATCTGCATTTTCATCCCGTTGTCCCCGACCCTTGCAAGAAACCGGAAAAAGCCGCTGACGGAAGGATCTTTCAAATCGTTGTACCCAAGCATATAGCCCCGGCTGAACACTTGCAAACGGCTGTCCCATAGGGAAAGCTCGCTTTTCGCATCCGAAACCGCGAAATATGCCCCTACATCCTTGATTTTCGCCGTCCTGAGCCACGTTTTGGCGATCATCTTTACCGCCGTTCGGTTGGCGGCATCAAAGACCAGTACCCCGCCGGGGAAAGCATCCGCCATCCCCCGCACCAGATTCCGGACCTGCTGGGTCAGGAAGTAATAGAACACTCCGGAGGCAAAGAACACCGCCCCGCCGGAGGCATCGATCTTGTCAAACCATGCGGAGTCTTTCAGGTCGCAGGGGATGTTTTGCTCCCGCTCCCCGGCGGGCAGCAGCTGCTGCCGCAAGGCGATAACATCCGGGAAGTCCAGATTGTAAATTTTGCATCTGCCGTTGTCGCAGGCTCTGCCGGTGTTATCCAGCCCACAGCCCAAATTGACCACTGCCGCACAGGGGTGGTTTTTCAGGTACGCCCGCACCTCAAAGGCAAGGTCATTCTGCCGCATGGCGACCTCCAGCGCACCGAACCGCTGCATCAGGCTGCGGGAGTTTTTCTCTGCCTCTGAAAAGTCGTAGTCGATCTGGTCGATCAGACGCACCGCCGTTTCGTCCCGGTAAAGGTTCGGATACAACTCCGTACACAGCTTCCGGGAATACAGCGGGAGGATCAGCGTCTCCTGCACGGTGTTTTTCTCAATTTTGTATTTCATATCGGGTCCTCTCACTTTCTGATAAACGGCAGCTTCGGCATACCGTCCTGCTCAGCGATAAATGCCAGCATTTCAGCAAAGCCCTTCGGATCACGAATCTGGTATTGCATGTGATCGTATCCTTCAAATATGGGGTAATTGCCGCAGGGATAGGCTTCTATCACCGCTTGACGGTATTTGAAATGATCTTCTATGCTGCCAAATTCGAAATAGAGATGCTTTTGCAGTTCTTCGGAAAGTGCTGGAAAGGGTTTATCCTCCAGGCTGTCCAGAATCTGTCGCCGCAAATTTGTGTAGGTCAGATTTTTCCCTGCGGCTATAAAATACGGCTTTATGGAATCATCGTCACACCACAGGATCTTTTTCAATGTGCCGCCCTTTGACCAGTACATGCTCTTGATGGCCAGATACAGAAACGGTGTCATCATGCGGCGCGTACCTTTTCCGATTTGTGCAAACTGCCCGCCGTCAAAGAAAACATGCCCGATGGGCAGCTTCGTGCCTGTCAAAAACGCCATGGCAAGATCAGCACCGATCGAAGAAGCCACAACCAGTTCAAGGCGTTCCACCCCCTGCGATTTCAGGTATTCTTCCACCTGACGAACCTCGTCCGCCTTGCTGACATATTTCTGCCCTTTGCAGTACACGGTGGAGGTAGGTAAAATGCAGAAATACCGATCCTGTAAATAGTTTGCAACCGGTTCGCTGCTCTCCCCCGTCACGCCCATTGCGTGAAAAAACAAAACAGCGGGAGCATTCCGATTTCCCAATGTCTTAAACTTCATTGTCTCTCCTTTCCTCAGTGAATAAAAGCCGTCATAAGGACCGCCAGCGCCGCCGCTATGACTGCCATACCTACCGTACCGAAAAGCCATTTTTTCTGTTTGTCTTTTGCAGTAATGTAGGGCTTCAGGTCCTCTGTTCCTGAAATCGTCCATGCGTTCGTGTGCCCCACCCAATAGCCGTCAACCAACAGGCGGTCCATGAGATTCATAACGGACAAGATGACCAGCAGCTGCCAGAAACCCTGAACAAAGCCCTTTGCACTGTTTATCCCATAGACACAGACCAGCACATAGCTGATATAGCCGGGGACGCAGACGGCTTTGAAAAGTAGAGAATTGCGCTTGATTTTCTCGTGTGTTGTAAGTCCCAGCTTCACGCACCGCTGCTGCACCGCCGGGCTGTAAAGATGCACCATCCCAACAGCCCCTTTGCGGATGCCCACGGCACAGACAAGAAACAGCAAAGCCCCCAACCCAAGACCTTCCAGAATCACCTGTAAAAGCATTACTTATTCCTCCTGTATCCGTTTTCGTCCCGGTATTCTGGATGTTCCTTTACGTATGGATCCTTATCGCCGCAGATGGTATAGTCGCATCGGCAGCCGTCCACGCAGGTGGTCGTCCGCACGAGCTTGGCATGGAGCAGTTCCATGGACGCATAGTCCACATTGCACAGGGCGGGCATAATGTCCGCAAATCCGAACCGCTTGGCAAATTCCGCCGCCGGACACGCCGTAAATTCATAATAGATGGGCTTGTTGTTTTCGTAAGGCGTAACATCCATCTCGTAATCATGCCATGTGTCACAGTGCTTTTGGGCGGTGCTGAATGCCCGATACATCAGCTTTTTCCAGAATGGCTTGTTGATGTCAACGAATCGCAGCTTCCGGAAGGACGGCAGGATCAGATTTTCTTCTATCTCTTCCACTTCGCGGAATGTGACCACATCCCGGCACACATCGTAAAAGCACATGATGGCGATGCAGTCGTAGGTGCCGCCTACGCCGTTATGAAAATTCTTTTTACCGCCGAGGTCAGTGCGCCATTTGGAAAGAAGCTCTGCGTATCTCAGCTGCACCTGCTCCCAGACCGCCTCGCGCTCCACCTCCGGATAGTGCAGAGTGATTTTCGCCAGAATTTCCTT
This sequence comes from Faecalibacterium sp. DFI.5.82, assembly GCF_029076575.1. NCBI lineage: Bacteria > Bacillati > Bacillota > Clostridia > Eubacteriales > Oscillospiraceae > Faecalibacterium > Faecalibacterium sp. DFI.5.82. The sequence goes on along the minus strand of NZ_JARFIS010000001.1, from coordinate 338,856 downwards.
TTTGCAGGGTTTGGAATATAGCACATGGCAGCTACGGTCAATTTGTAATTCGCTGTCCTTCATCTTCCCACGCCTTTCAGAAAACCGCTCTTTGCATTTTCTTCGGTGTCGTCCGATTCGTCGTAGGCATCATAGGGTGCCGATGAGTCGTGTACTCGTTTTTTGAATGGTGAACAGTGCTTGTCTTTGTGGGCAAACGCAAAGGCAAAATTGTCCGTCCATCCCGTGTGAGCGGTGATGAAATATGGATGCAGCCCACGTGCGCGCAGTTTCCGCTCCAGCTCCGCCAGTGACTGCACAGCCAGCTTATTGTCCTCCGCCAGCGAGGAAATGAAGCTGTAGCCGCCGTCCGCGCCAAACCACAGCGTGTCGCCGGTAAAAAGGTACTTATCGTCAATGAGGTAGACCATATGTCCCCATGTATGACCGGGAACCAGAAAACACTCGATCCTGACGCCGTCAATGTCAAGTACCTGCCCATCGTGCAGCAGTACCTTTTCGTTGTTGATCGTGACCTGCGGCAATTTATAGAGATGATAGATGACTTTTCGCCGCTCCTCGCCGGTGAGATACCGGTTCTCGATCTCGCCGATGTACAGCTTCGCATTCCGGAACAGCCCCGGACTGTCTGCTTCCACCGCGCCCACATGGTCGGTGTCCTGATGGGTGATGAGGATGTGCCGGATGGAATGTGGGTCGATACTGAGCCAGCTCATTTTCTCCGCCAGACGGTCATAGTTGTATCCGGCATCAATCATAATGGTGGTATCGCCCTTGCGGTAGAAGAAGATATTTGCCACCCACTCTCGCACACAAGCGACATTTTCATCGATCCAGCCGGTGTTCAAAGGCTTAAAGATCTCCTTGCCCCGGTACATCCAGCTCATTGCTTTTCTTTGAAATTCCGTTGCTTTTTTCGACATGATCACACCTCATTTCTGTGCTGTGATGCAAAGCCAGCCCTTTTTATTTTTGTGGCTCTGAATCTGACAAAATCCCGCTTTTTCCAGATACTCTTTCAATGCAGTATCCGTATAGATGGTCATGCCGCCGATGATCTCCGTCCACTTCTTGTCCTTGTCCGTATCGCCGTTTGCTTCGTTACAGATGAAAAAGATTCCGCCGGGCTTCAGCACTCGATAAACCTCTCGGAAATTCTGCGCAAGCTCCGGCCAGAAATAGACCGTTTCAAAGGCGGTCACCACATCAAACTGCTCCGCTTCAAACGGCAGCTCTGCCACACTTGCCTGTTGCACGGTACACCGTCCTGCCGCAATGGCTCTGGCATTGACTTTTCGCGCTTTTTCCACGCTGACGGCTGAGTAGTCGATGCCCTGCACCTTGCCGTTGGGGCACAGTTTCAACAGCGTTTTAATGTTCGCTCCACCGCCGCAGCCGCAGTCCAGCACCATGGCATCCGGGGCAGGCTGTAAAAAGCGCAGCCCCCATTCTGCCATTGCGCTGTGCCCAAAGTTCATCATAGCAACCATGATCTTCCCGCCAAGGCCTACGGGCTTTCGGGTGTTTTCAAAAAAGGACATAATGCCACCTTCTTTCTGTTTACCGTTCACAATGCAATGCTTTTTACCAGATGCGCCCACTGCTCCGGGTGACAGGCCAGCAATTTCTCGTGCTTCAAGTTAGGAGAAGCTAACTTTCTGTTCTATAAAAAGCCGCTTCTCAGCGGTCCTTCTGCCAAAATAATACGCCCTGCTATCTCCTCTGTCAAGAAGTTTATGCATTTTCGGAGATTCTGAAAGAGATTTCGCTTTCGGGAACCCCCAACCGTCACCCCAGTGCCACATCCAGCACCATCATCACGCTGAAGCCCACCGCGAAAAATACCGTGCCAACGTTGGAGTGCTGCCCCTGCGACATTTCCGGGATCAGTTCCTCCACCACAACATACAGCATGGCTCCGGCAGCAAAGCTGAGCAGATAGGGCAACGTGGGCACCACGATGCCTGCCGCCAGAATCGTCAGCACTGCCCCGATGGGCTCTACGATGCCGGACAGCACGCCGCCCCAGAACGCCCGGCTTTTTTTCATTCCTTCCGCCCGCAGGGGCATGGAGATGATGGCACCCTCCGGGAAGTTCTGGATGGCAATGCCAAGGGAAAGTGCCAGCGCCCCGGCGGCGGTGATCTGAGCAGTTCCGGCAAGGTACCCGGCGTAGACCACGCCCACTGCCATGCCCTCCGGGATGTTGTGCAGCGTTACCGCCAGAACCATCATGGTGGTGCGCTGGAGCTGGCTTTTTGGCCCTTCGGCCTGCAAACTGTTCTGGTGCAGATGCGGGATGAGATGGTCCAGCAGCAGCAAAAACAGGATGCCCAGCCAGAAACCCACCGCCGCCGGGAAAAATGCCAGCCTGCCCAGATCCGCGGCCTGCTCCATAGCCGGGATCAGCAAGCTCCATACCGATGCCGCCACCATGACCCCGGCAGCAAAGCCGGTGAGGGCGCGCTGGATGCCGTCACGCAGAGAGTTTTTCAAAAAGAACACACAGCCCGCCCCAAGACTTGTGCCCAGAAAGGGGATTAAAATCCCCCAGAATGCGTCTTGTATCATGTAGTACCTCCTTGCGGTTAAATATAGCTAACCATACAAGCAGTATACTGCGCTCCGGCAAAAAGGTCAAGGGCTTTGCGATATAGAGGATGCAGATCGTTTCCTGCATCGAAAAAATTTCGCCCCTGTAAACTTGTCTGTTTCTGCTTGACAACGCCCGGTGGGAGTGCTATTTTTACTTTGTGAATTTGTTTTAACTAACCATCTGAGGGGCTTTGCCCCTGCATTTTTTGCATCGATTGTTAGGTAAAGCTAACTGTTTTTTCAAAACTGAGATAGAGGTGTGTTACTATGAGATTGAAAAAAGTATTTGCAGGTGCACTTGCGGCCGCTATGTTGGTATGCGCTGTGGCAGTCCCGGCCTTCGCTGCGGAAGAGGTGGAACAGGAAAACTGCCTGACCTCCAGCTATGTCCAGATGAACATCCCCTACGCCGACTTCTACAAAGCTGCCGGTGTGGACAACGCATCTGAGATCGACGCTGTGACCAGCGCCACCAAGAACAAGACCCGTGCAGGCAACCTTGCCGCCGGTTCCTACCACGTCAACGCCGATGGCACCGACATCACCGGCGTTTCCTTCCCGGTCAAGGTGCTGACCCCGTGGGCGCTGGAGAACGCAAAGCAGGTCACCGATGCCGACAGCTACGACATTACCGTTACCCTGAAGGGCAAGGAATCCACCACCACCTACACCGGCGCAGATGCCTTGTTTGAGAACGAGAGCTACGCTTACTACAAGCTCAGTGAGACCCCTGCCTACTACATCACCGCATGGTATAACCTGCTGAGCGGCAAGTGGGAGTTTGGCAAGGTCAACGCCACCGAGACCACCGTGGAGGGCACCACTGTGGAGCTGAATACCAACGGTCACCACACCACCTACGAGATGAAAATCTCCGGTTTTGATCTGGACTACAAGGCCAACAAGGTCTACGGCGTAGTTCTGACCACCGCCGATGGCAGTGAGTACGGCCTGCATCATGTGACCAACATCTGGCATGGTACCAAGCTGGGCTTCAATGCCGATGATCCTTACTTTGCATCCATCATCGGCAAGACGATTACTCAGATCACCTTCTACGCCGCCGATGGCGTGTATGTCCTGCCGGTCAGCGTGGCATTGTAAGTTTGCGGAAGGCTGCCTGATTTAGCAAATACAGTACAAAACGGCAAGGTCGCTTGGCATCAGGCGGCCTTGCTTTTCCGTGTCAGGAGGAGTTGGAATGAACAAAAAACGATGCCATACACTGCTGCCGCTGGTGCAGTTGCTCCCGACGGTGGCGACAGCGGCAGCTGTACTTTTTGCCCTGCCCCGCACCGTTCCGGTGCTGGCCGCCGTGCCGGAAAAGCTGACAACCGTGGTGGAGCAGCCTGTGGAAGCCGCTTCCTCCGAAGCGGAGGAAGAAACCCTGCCCAAGCTGCCCTATGCCGACGGCGTTTACGTCGGCTCTTCCCGGGGCTACGGCGGTGCCGTCCGAGTACAGGTCACCATGGAAAACGGCAGCATCACGGAGGTGGAGATCTTGGACGCATCCCACGAGACCAAGCAGTTTCTGCGGCGTGCCAAGCGGCTTTTGACCACCGTGGTGGAGACTCAGAGCTGGGAGGTGGATGCCGTTTCCGAGGCCACCTACACCAGCCGGGGCATTCTGGGCGCAGTGCAGAACGCCCTGACCGGCGAGGTGGTCAACAATCCCCTGCCGCCCCAGCCAAAGCCCGCTGCAACGCTTGTGGTGGAGGAATTTACGGCTCCCTCCATCTACTTGGACGGCATCTACACTGCCGAAGCCATGGGCTTTGAGGGCAAAATTACGGTACAGGTCACGGTGGCAGAGGATAAGATCACCGATATCACGATCCTGAGCGCCGAGGACGAGGAGGAATATCTCTCCCGGGCAAAACAGGTCATCCCCGCCATTCTGGAGGGACAAAGCCCCAACGTGGATACTGTTTCCGGTGCCACCTACTCCTCCACCGGAATTCTGAACGCAGTCAAGCTGGCACTGGCAAAGGCCGCTGTTGCCCCGGCAGAGAAAACCGCTCCGGAGCAGACTGCATCGGAAGAGACGGCAGAAGAAGCCGCGCCGTCTGAAGCAGCAGAGCCCGGGGAAACGCCGGTCACCGCGCCCACCGTGGAGGTGGTGCAGCCGGAGGAAAAGAGCGCCGTTCCCGTGTGGCTCAAGGAAGTATGGCAGCAGCTTTTCCCGGCAGATGCACCGGCATCCTCTGAACCGGAACCGGCATCTTCTGAGGAAGTGCTGCCAGCCTCCGAAACGGTGCTGCCGCCGGAAGAGACCGGGATTGAATCTGAAACGGAAGGAGCAGCAGAATGAAATACAAAAATTTTCTCCTCCGGGCGGTGAACCTGCTGCTAATTTTGGGGGTACTGTGGCAATACCAGCAGGTGGCGCTGATCCGGGCGGCAGCGGTAAGCCAGCGCAAGCAGGAAATTGCCGAAGTTGAAGCCTACAATGCTTTCGTTTTGCAGGCGCAGAGCGCAGCACAGGCAGAGCAGAGCGGCTACCGTGACGGCATCTATGAGGGCAGCGCCTATGGTTTTGGCGATGTCATTCGGGTGTCGGTGACGATCCAGAACGGAAAAATGACCGATATTGCTGTGCTGGATGCTTCCGGCGAGGATAAGCCCTACTATAAGCAGGCGCTGCCTTTGCTGGACGAGATGCTGGCAGTGCAGTCTGCTGAGGTGGATGCTGTTTCCGGCGCTACCCTCACGGCAGAAGGACTTATCGGTGCGGTAGAGAACGCACTGGGAAAGGCGGCAGGATGATGGAAAAAACACAGGCAAAGCCTTTAACAGCGGCGCAGCAGCGTCAGCGGGACAAAAAGCGCCGTACATGGCTGCGCACCGGGGTGCAGTTGTTCTTCTTTGTGTCCATGCCGGGCGCATTCGTGGCCGGGTTTTCCGGGGTAAAACAGATCTTTCTGCACATCGGTGCAGGCGAGGTGCTCTCTGTGGACAGCTTCACACTTTCCCTGCTGGGGCTGTGCGGCTTCACCCTGCTTTTCGACCGTTTTTTCTGTGGGTACGCCTGCGCCTTCGGCAGCTTGGGCGATGCCGTCTGGGCGCTTTCCGGGCTTATTCAGAAAAAGCTGTTCCACCGCAAAAAGCAGCTCCGTCTGCCGGAGCGGGCGGTGCTTTTGGGGCAGAAGGTCAAATATCTGCTGCTGGCATGGCTGGTAGCACTGTATGTGACCCGGCAGGAAAAGTTGCTGACCGGCGCAAGCCCGTGGGAGGTGTTTTCCCGCCTGACGGCTCTGCATCTGCCGCCGGAGGGCTTTGGTGTGGGCATCGGGCTGCTTGTGCTCATTTTGCTGGGTATGGCGGTGCAGCCCCGGTTCTTCTGTCAGTTCCTCTGCCCCATGGGAGCGGTGTTTGCCCTGCTGCCGGTGCTGCCATTTGCGCGGCTGCACCGGCAGAGCGACAGCTGCATCCCGGGCTGCAATGCCTGCAAACAGCAGTGCCCGGTGTGCCTGAAGCTGGAGGAAACCAGCCTGCGCAGCGGGGAATGCATCGCCTGTGAAGCCTGCGTTGGCACCTGCCCCAAGCAGAACATCCACCGGTGGGATATGGCCCTGTGCAAGAGCCTGTGGCTGCCGGTGCTGGGTAAAGTGTTGCTCTTCTTCCTGCTGGGCTGCTGGCTGGGCTTTTGCCGATTCATCTGAACTAAAAAAGGAGGCTGCTGCGCAGTATTTGTGCAGCAGCCTCCTTTTGGCTGGGAAATCTATCATTTCGATACGCCGGAGCATCTGCGGACGCTCCGGCGTACCATTTTTACAGGGAAGACTTCTGCCCCAACAGGTCTGTCATGCTGCGCAGGCTGATGCCTCGGTGCTTGTGGCCGCCGAGGCGATTTCAAACTGTGCAGAAATCCCCGCCTTTTCCACTAAGGCCTTCATCACAAATTCCGCCATAGGGCTGCGGCAGATATTCACATGATACTGATTTATTGAATTTACTGCAACATAATCTTGAAGTTTATGTAATGTATTTCGGTAACAAAGGTATTCAGCAAAGACCGTTTACGCTATATCATTTTTTGAGTAATTCCAATGCCCCGTCCATTGGTACGCAGTCTGCATATCGTTCAGGCCAGAGAAATTCATTATAGTAATGGTAAGCCTGTTCCCTAGTCATGTACTCATTGTCCTGCGTAGAATTTGCATAGGCAGGAACAATCATGTGTAAGCCATGCTCAAAACCAGCTTTTCAAAAGCTCCATCACCTGGTCATCGGTCAGCTCCCCCGGGCAGATCAGAAAACTTTCCAGCATCCCCCCGCGCGTACAGACAAAACGATTTTCATTATGCTGCATTCATTCTGCCGGGCTTATGAAAAGGCAGGCATTTTTCTTGCTTTCATCATCCTGCAAACAGACGATGAAGCACTACTGGGTATTAATATCAAAAAAGTCTTTATTTGAGTTCAGAATTCATTGAAGATCAAAGGATCATTCGGATTGCAATTACTGTATGAATATGCTATGATTACATTGAAAACCATTTGTGTTTCAACTGATCAAACAGGGAGCGTATGAACAGCCATGAAGCGTTTGCAGGATATTGCAGATCAAGTTGGTGTAAGCCGGACAACAGTGTCCAATGTGCTGCACGGCAACACCAAAAAAGTCTCCAAGGAAATGATCCGGAAAATTTCGGAAATTCTGAACCAGGAGGGCTATGTCCCGAATACATCTTCCCATGAGCTGACCCGCAAAGGGTCCTGCATCATTGGACTGGTGCTGGGCTACAGCTGTATCCACGGCATCCCTTCTCTGCGCGATACCTTTGTGGCAGAATTTCTGTCTGGTGTAGAAGAGACAGCCCATCGAAACGGATATTATGTCATGCTGATCAATGGCCATGACCAAAATACGGACCGGATGGCAGAGATTGCCTCCCGATGGAATGTGGATGGTCTTGTCGTCCTGGGACTGGACGAAAAGAAATACAAGGAGCTGCGCAGGCAACTCAACAAATATATGGTCCTGATTGACACCTATCCCGAGGCGGAGTACCACTACGTCAACGTGGGAACTGATGATTTTGGCGGCGGCGCCATGATTGCAAAGTATCTGCTGGACAACGGGTACACCCAGGCCATCTTTGCCGCCGAGTGTGATACCGGCGCAGACCATTACCGCTGGAAAGGATTTCAGCATCAGATGCGCTCTGCCGGGATTGACTGCGGAGAAGAGCGCCATATTCTTCTCCCCGAGGATCTTTCTCTGCGCCGTGTCATGTACGGCCACTATTTGGATTGCTTTGTCCAGGCCGGGGCTGTGGCCCTGGCCTCTGACTATGATGCGGCGGAAGTGATGAATTATCTGGAGGACCACGGCATACAGGTGCCGGAGCAGGTCTCCGTCACCGGGTTTGACGACTGCATCTATGCAGAACTCATGCATCCCCCTCTGACGACCGTGCGTCAGAACGTCCCGGCCAAAGCAGAGGCCGCCGTGGAACTGCTGGTGCGTCTGATTCGGCAGGAACCGGTGGAGTGTAAAAATTATGTTCAGCCTGTTGAACTGATCCGCCGCAGCTCGGTGCGCGAATCAACCCCCAACGCCGCGCCCTGGTCAAAAAATCTGCACAAAACCCACAAATAATTCTTGTGGTATTTGCCAGTTTCGTAGGAAACGTTGCGCAAAACCCTTTTCAAATCCTCTTCGGTTTTGTATAATGAACTCGTCAGAAAGACACGCTGCGCAGCCTGTCAGAACGAGACATATACAAACTGGAAGAGGATTTGTTTTTTGTATCCTGGATGGAGCAGACAAAAAATGAATTCCGGAAAATCTGACTGAACATCGTGGAGGATTTTATCATGAGAAAGATTTCGCGCAGATCATTCTTGAAGGCCGCTACCGTTGCCTGCGCACTCACCGCACTGACCGCCTGCGGAGGCGGCGATGAATCTGCCGCCGCTTCCGTGGCCAAGGACGAAAACGGAGCCTATGTGGACACCCTGACCATCACCCTGGGCCGTTTTGCGGAACCTTCTGCCGCTGCCCTGTTCCCTGAAGGCCAGACTTTTGAAGACAACGCCTACACCCGTTACATTGAATCCAAGCTCAACGTGGATCTGGTGGACAGCTTTGAAGCAGGCGGCGACGCTTACACCAACCAGCTGGCCACCTGCGTCGCCTCGGGTGAACTGCCCGACATCCTGACCGTCAACAGCTACGACACCTTTGTCGAGATGGTGAACAACGGCCTGACCTATGACCTGACCGATGTGTACGAGGAGTATGCCTCTGACTACATCAAGAGCCTCTACGATTCCTACGACGGCCGCTGCCTGGGCATGGCAACCTTTGACGGCCGGCTGATGGGTATTCCCGGCACGAACCCCGACAACAGCGTCCCTGTCCTGTGCTGGATGCGCAAGGACTGGCTGGACAAGCTGGGCATCAACCCCGACCCCGACGGCGACCTGTGCATCACGCTGGATGACATCGCCGCTGTGGCCAAGGCCTTTGTGGACGCCAATGTAAGCGGCGGCAACCACACCGTGGGCATGGCTTTTTCCGGCAATGATATCGCCGATGCCATGTGCATCGCCAACGCCATGGGCGGCTACATCGACCGATGGATCGAAAATCCCGATGGCACCATGAGCTGGTCCACCCTGGCGCCCGAAGTCAAAGCTGCCTGGGCCAAGATGAACGAGTGGTACGAGGAGGGCATCCTGGATCCCCAGTTCGGCACCCGCACCACCGAGGACATCAACGCCATGATGATCAACAACGAGCTGGGCATCGTCTTTGGCGCATGGCATATCCCCGACTGGCGTCTGAGCAGCGTCAAGGCCCTGGTGCCGGAGGCCGAGTACATCGCCTATACGGTGGCCGATGACAACGGCATCGTCCACACCTACCACGAAAACGCCGCCGACCGGTTCCTGGTGGTCAGCAAGGACTGCAAGTATCCCCAGGTGGCAGTGGAAATTCTGAACATCCTCTATGACGATCTGGCCCGCGCCACCGCGGAAACCGCGCCGGATGTCATCGCCTACATCAACGCCGGCGGACACAACGAGGGCCGTCCCTATTACATGGAAGTCCTGCCCTCCAACAATCCCTCCATTTACTACACCGAGCATATGGCCGTCATCAACGGCGAGATGACCCCTGAGGAAACCACCATTGCCGAGAACAGAGGCTCTTCCCAGGCCATTCTGGACTACCTGAAGGATCCCCAGAACGTCACCGAGAAAACCCTGGGCGGTTGGCACTTCTATGAGTCCCGCATCATCGGCCTGGGCGCATCCATCGAGGCGCTGGAAAAGAACGGCAACGCCGAGTGGATCACCCCCAAGTATCCCCCCACCACCCCCACCAGCGAGCAGAAAAAGGCAACCCTGGACAAGACCGAGCTGGAGGCCTATGTGGCAATCGTGACCGGCGCACAGCCCATCGATTATTTCGATACCTTTGTCAGCGAATGGAAGCGTCTGGGCGGCGACGCAATCGCCCAGGAAGTCCAGGAATACTTTGCACAGTAATAAAGGGGGTGGAACCGGATGAAAAATCAGGTCAAAAAGAGCCACGCAAACCAGGCCTATCAACTGTATTACCACGGCATGATGCTCCCTGGTTTCATCTTCCTGATTCTGTTCAACTTTGTTCCGATGTTCGGCGTCATCATGGCCTTTCAGGACTACAGACCCGCCAAAGGGTTTTTCGGTTCTGACTTTGTGGGCCTCAAACATTTCAAATACCTGTTCGAAATGCCAGACAGCTTTGAGCTGTTCCGCAACACCCTGATCATCGCCCTGGGCAAAATCGTCCTTACCACCATCATGTCCATCGCCTTTGCGATTCTGCTCAACGAGGTCAAGAACCGGGCCCTGAAAAAGTCGGTTCAGACGGTGGTTTACCTGCCTCACTTCCTGTCCTGGGTTGTGCTGGCTCTGGTCGTCAAGAATCTGTTCAGTGTGGACGGCTCCATCAACGCAATGCTGGGCACCTCGCTGAACTGGCTGGGCAGCAACTCCCTGTTCCAGCCCCTGCTGATCCTGACCGACACCTGGAAAGAGTTCGGTTATGGCTCCATCGTCTATCTGGCAGCCATCACTTCCATCGACTCGACCCTTTACGAGGCTGCTTCCATCGATGGCGCCACCTGGTGGAAAAAGGTCTGGCATGTCACCCTGCCCGGCATCCGCACCACCATCGTCCTGATGGCCGTCATGAATCTGGGCAACATCCTGAACGCCGGTTTCGACCAGGTCTATAACCTGTACAGCGCATCGGTCTATGCCACCGGTGATATTCTGGATACCTATGTGTACCGCGTCGGCCTGCAGGGCCTGCAGTACAGCTTCGGTACCGCCGTGGGCCTTTTGAAGTCCGTGATCGCCTTTGTTCTGATGATCGGCGCCAACAAGCTGGCTCAGAAGTACACCGACAGCAAAATTTTCTAAGGAGGTCCGTCCGGCAATGAAAGTTGATAAATTCCGCACTGTCATCATCTACATCATTATTATTCTGCTGGGCCTAGTCTGTCTGCTGCCGCTGCTGAACATTGTTGCCATCTCCTTCTCCTCCTCTGCAGCAGTGGAAGGCAACATGGTAGGGCTGATCCCGGTGGGATTCAGCACCGCAGCCTATGAGAAGATCCTGGAGGACTCCCAGTTCTGGCACTCCTTCCTGATCTCGGTGGAGCGGGTTGTGCTGACCCTGATCATCAACTTTGTGCTGATCGTACTGATGGCTTATCCCCTCTCCAAAACCAACGCACAGTTCCGGGGCCGCAACATCTATGCAAACCTGATGATTTTTGCCATGCTTTTCAACGGCGGCATGATCCCCACCTTCCTGCTTGTCAAATCCTACGGCCTGCTCAATACCGTCTGGGCCCTGGTTTTGCCGGGAGCCGTGCCCATCTTCAATGTCATCCTGGTGATGAACTTCTTTGCTGCCGTTCCCAAAGAGCTTGAGGAAGCCGCCTTCATTGACGGCGCCAACCCGCTCCAGGTTCTGACCAAGATCTTCATCCCCATTTCCAAGCCGGTTCTGGCTACCGTATCCCTGTTCAGCATTGTGGGCAGCTGGAACGACTTCTACAGCGGCCTGATCTACATGTCCAAAGCCGCCTATTATCCCCTGATGACCTATATCCAGAGTCTGCAGATCAACGTGGAAGATCTGATCAAGCAGGGCAATCTGTCTGCCGTGGTGGATTCTGCCTCCCTGGGCAACACCAACCTCAATGCAGCCAAGATCGTTGTTGCAGTTATCCCGCTGCTGCTGATCTATCCCCTGCTGCAGCGGTACTTCGTTTCCGGCATTGTGGTGGGCTCGGTTAAGGGCTAATTTATATTCTTGCTAATTTATATTCTTTCAGAGCGCTCCGGAGACGGGGCGCTCTGTCTGACAAAACAACCATTCAATCACTTTTATTTGGGAGAACGGTATGATTCAAAAGTATCTCTATGGTGTCCCCTTTGATACCGAATCGGTGGTCGCACCAATCCCTGCAAGCCAAGGCGAACCCCCTGTGGGAACGGTCAAAACCAGCGAGTCCGGCTTCTGCTTTGCCTGCCCCCTGGCGGAGGGCGACCGGGTCTACGGCCTGGGCGAAGCCAACCGCGGCATCAACAAGCGGGGCTTTGTCTACGTCAGCGACAATGTAGACGACGGCCTCCACACCGAAAACAAGCAGCGAATGTACGCCGCCCACAACTTCATCGTGATCTTGGGCCAGCAGAATCTGGGGCTGTTCTTCGACTATCCCGCCCGGATTCGGTTTGACATCGGCTTCACCCGCAGGGATTGGCTGGAAGTCACCTGTGAGCGGGCCGACCTGGCCCTTTACGTCATCACCGGCGACAGCGCCTGCGATGTGGTCAAGCAGTTCCGGGCCATCATCGGCCGCAGCTACATCCCGCCCAAATTTGCCTTTGGCTTTGGCCAAAGCCGCTACGGCTACAAGACCCAGGCCGACTTTGAAGAGGTGGTTGCCAAACACCGCCAGGCCCACATTCCCCTGGACATGGTGTACATGGACATCGACTACATGGACCACTACAAGGACTTCACCGTCAACCCGGAGGAATTCCCCGATTTTTCCGGCTTTGTATCCAAGATGAAAGAGCAGGGCGTCCGGCTGGTGCCCATCGTCGACGCCGGCGTCAAGGAGGAAGCGGGCTATTCGGTCTGCGACGAGGGCAAGGAAAAGGGCTACTTCTGCAAGCGGGCCGACGGAACCGATTTTGAGGGAACCGTCTGGCCGGGGTGGAGCCACTTCCCCGACGTGCTGAACCCCGAGGCCCGGGCCTGGTTCGGCAGCCAGTACAAGGCTCTGACCGACTGCGGCATCGAGGGCTTCTGGAACGACATGAACGAGCCCGCCATCTTCTACTCCCGGGAGGGGCTGGCCGAGCGGCTGGATCATCCGCCGGTTCCCCATGAAGACGGCACCATCGATCATTTTGGCCAGGCCATCGGCTGGCTCAATCTGTCCAATGCGCCGGAAGACTACGCCCGCTTTTATCACAAGGTGGACGGCAAAATGGTCCGCCACGACCAGGTCCACAACCTCTACGGCTACAACATGACCCGGGCCGCCTCGGAGGGGCTGGCCAGCATTGCCCCGGGCAAACGGTTTCTGCTGTTCTCCCGGTCTTCCTGCATCGGGATGCACCGGTACGGCGGCGTCTGGACCGGCGACAACCACTCCTGGTGGAGCCACCTGCTGCTGAACCTCAAGATGCTGCCCTCCCTCAATATGTGCGGTTTCCTGTATGTGGGAGCCGACCTGGGTGGCTTCAACGCCGACACCAGCCGGGATCTGCTGCTGCGGTGGCTGGCGCTGGGGGTGTTCACCCCCCTGATGCGCAACCACTCGGGCAGCGACACCCGCCGGCAGGAGTTCTACCAGTTTGAGGGCCCCGAGGACTTCCGCAGCGTCATCGAGACCCGCTACCGGCTGATCCCCTACCTCTACAGCGAATACATGAAGGCAGCGCTGAACGGTGATATGCTGTTCAAGCCCCTGGCCTTCGTCTACCCAGAAGACGAGATCGCCCTTCAGACCGAGGACCAGCTGATGCTGGGCAATGAGGTGATGATTGCCCCGGTCTACACCCAGAACGCCACCGGACGGATGGTGTATCTGCCCGAGGAGATGCTGTTTGTCAAGTTCGGCCCCGAGGGCCGCATCACACAGGAAGTCCTCCCCGCCGGCACCCACTTTGTGAAGGTGGCCCTCAACGAGGTGCCCCTGTTCATCCGCAAAGGCGCCTGCATCCCGGTGGCGGACCCCGCCCAGACGGTGGCCGACATCGACCCCGCCACCATCCGGATGATCGGCTGGCCCGGGGCCAGCTATGACCGCTACGACGACGACGGGGTCACTATCCCCGCAGAATAAGGAGGCATTACCATGGACCGCAAATGGTGGAAAGAAAGCATCGTATACCAAATCTACCCCAGCAGCTTCCAGGACTCGGACGGGGACGGCATCGGGGACCTGAACGGCATCCGTTCCCGGCTGGATTACCTGAAGGATCTGGGGGTCAATGTGCTGTGGCTGTGCCCCATCATGGACTCCCCCATGGATGACAACGGCTACGACATCTCCAACTACCAGACCATTAACCCTCGGTTTGGCACCATGGAGGACTTCGACGCCCTGCTGGCCGAGGCCCATCAGCGGGGCATCCGCATTGTGATGGACCTGGTGGTCAACCACACCTCGGACGAGCACCCCTGGTTTATCGAGAGCCGTAAGTCGGTGGATAACCCCTACCGAGACTACTATATCTGGAAGCCGGGCAAAGACGGCCACGAGCCCAACAACTGGGGCGCCAGCTTCGGCGGCTCGGCCTGGAAATACGACCCCCAGACCGATATGTATTACCTGCACCTGTTCTCCCCCAAGCAGCCCGACCTGAACTGGGAGAACCCCAAAGTCCGGGACGAAGTGTTCAACATGATGACCTGGTGGTTTGACAAGGGCATCGACGGGTTCCGGATGGACGTCATCAGTATGATTTCCAAGGACCAGCGCTTTCCGGATGGCGAGAAACACGGACTGTATGGCAATGGCGGTCCCTACTATGTCAATGGGCCCCGCATCCATGAATTTTTGCAGGAGATGAACCGGCGGGTCCTCTCGAAATACGACATTATGACGGTGGGCGAGACCCCCGGTGCCACGGTGGAAAACGCTCCCCAGTATGCGGGGCTGGACGGCAAGGAGCTGAACATGGTCTTCCAATTTGAGCACGTCGGCATTGGGGACGGACCCCTGGGCAAGTGGACCACCCAGCGCTACGATTTTATGCAGCTCAAGAGAATTCTCAGTCACTGGCAGACCGGCCTGGACGGTAAAGCCTGGAATAGCCTGTTCTGGGACAACCACGATCAGCCCCGGGCTGCATCCCGCTGGGGCGATGACTCGCCCCTCTCCGCCAAGATGCTGGCCACCTGCCTGCTGAGCCTGCAGGGTACTCCCTACATCTATGAGGGCGATGAACTGGGGATGACCAACGCCTATTTCAAAGATCTCAGCCAGTACCGGGATATCGAAAGTCTCAACGCCTTCAAGGAGCTGACCGGCGCAGGCTTGATTTCTGCAGACGAAATGATGGAGTGCCTAGCCCTCCGCAGCCGGGACAACGCCCGCACCCCGGTCCAGTGGGATGACTCCCCGAACGCCGGTTTTACCACCGGCACCCCCTGGATTGAGGTCAACCCCAACTATACCGCCATCAACGCTGCCGCCGAGGAAAAAGACCCGGACTCGGTGCTCAACTACTACAAGCAGATGATCACCCTGCGCAAGAGCCATTTGGGGCTGATTTACGGCTCCTTCCAGCTTCTGGCCGAGGAGAACCCCCAGGTCTTTGCCTACCGGCGTACCCTGGCCGAGACCGGCGAGAACTACCTGATCGCTTGCAACTTCTCAGACAAGGACGCGGCCTTCACAATTCCCGCTGATTTTGCGGGGGCCCGGCGCCTGATCGGCAATTATCCTGACACCGCTTCCACCGGCGCTGTGACCCTGCGCCCCTATGAGGCCTTTGTGCTCCAGAAGTAAACCAGGTGATACCCTATGAATGACTTTTTCGACCTGGATGCCCCTCTGTTCCGTTTCTTAACCCGGGTTGCGGATATGGTGATTCTCAGCCTGCTGTGGCTAATAGGAAGCCTGCCGCTGTTTACCTTGGGCATTTCCAGCACAGCCCTCTATTATGCAGTGAACAAGTCCCTAATTGAGGACCGGGGAACGGTCAGCGAGGAATTTTTCCGGGCCTACCGCCGGAGCTTCCGACAGGCAACTTTGAGCTTTCTTGCTCTGGCAGTGCCGGAGAGCATTCTGCTGGCTGACTGCTTTATGACCCATTACCTCAAGGGGCAACAGGCAGTGACGGGTAATCTCTGGATCATTTTTACGGTGCTGAGTACTTGTGGGCTGGCCTGGATGATCTACAACGCAGCCTATGCGGCAAGATTCGACGACCCGGTCAAAAAGACGGTGTTGCAGTCCGGTGCCATGGCATTGCTCCATTTTGACAAAAGTCTGCTGCTTTTGGTGGTGCTGGCTGCGTTCGGCCTGCTGACAGCATTCTGCCCGCCGCTGATCCTTCTGGCACCTGCCGGATATGCACTGTTTGCCCGGTGGGTCCTTGAGAAAAAGGTGTTCTATCAATATCTTCCCGATATAGACGATGGCATAGACAAGGAGAATAAAGACTGTTCCCATCAGGATTGACCTTTCCTCCAATTTGACCATTCTTTTCTACCAAAGGCAGGGGGCCTGACAGATGATCTGTCAGGCCCCCTGCCAATTATTGATGGGGCCAAAAGTTGTATACCGGGCAGCTCACCCTGTGGTGCCCATTTCCTTCATTTGCTCCACCGCTTCCTGCTGCACCAGCAGCCCAGCTGAGAAGCCAATCTTGAAGTGGCACTCATTCTCCTCGCACTGGGCGATGAAAGCCTGATCCTGGAGTTCTTCTACTAGGTCCCGTTGGCTGCTTTGGGCCGTTTCCACAGCCTCAGCTTGTGGGCAATGTTCCAGGTATCCTGATCCACAATGGCCTCATGGGTGTTTGGGAAGATCATCAGCTCGTCGGCAGTGGCAACCCGGCGCTGCTTGGTCTTGAAGTTCTCACAGATATCCTGCCATGGCAAACAAACAAGATCTTCTTCATCTTACTCTCCCAGCACCTCGCCCAGTGCCAGAACAGCGTTGCGGACGCACTCCGGGCACGGGCACAGCGGTGCGCCGTTCTCTATCCCCTTCAGATCCTTGCAGATGGTAGCACCGCACTTTTCCTGAAAGTTTTGCAGCAGTTCCTTAGAAATGCGGGGTGTGCCCTTGCCGTCGGTGACGATGCCCGCCACCATCACAGCGCCGATCAGTGCGCCGCAGGTGCTCTCCATGCAGCCCATGCCGGCGGCATAGCCTGCGCCCAGCTTCATCAGGGTGTCGGCATCCACCGGCAGCTTGTCCTCAAATGCCTTCATCACCGCCTGTGCACAGTTGCACTGTCCAGCAGCTTTCCATGCGGCAGCCTGTGCCGCCCGTTCTTCGATGTTCATTTTACAGTCCTCTTTCTTTGATGAATCGTAGTTTATTCGACATTATCATAAAATTCCTGTAACACTGTTGCCAATTCCTCCGGAGATTCTATGTTTGCTTCATGACCTGCTTTCAGAAGTTCATGGAAGTGGGAATCGCTCAAATAACTGGCAAGTTCCTTTGAGGCTTTTTTGTTTGCGTTGTCCTTTTCCCCACAAACGATCAATGCCGGACAGGACACCTTACATAATGAATCCCTGAAATCCAATTCCGTCATCGTACCGCACAAGCTGATCACATCGGCTTTTTTGAGGCCAAATTGCCTGAACATTGTATTCGGCATAAAGCGAAACAGCATATTCTGGAACTTCAATAGCTTTTCAGGCATTTTATATTGTGCTGCAATTAGCACCAGTGCCTTTACTTTATTCGGATGGTCTATCGCATAATTAAGTGCTAGAACAGCACCCAAGGAAAGCCCGCACAAGACGATTTCGTCATTTTCCTTGTTGCACTCTTCTGAGAATGCAGTATACAGCTCCTTATAGGTAGCCGCTTTTCCTTCCAGCATCTCTGCCAAGCTCAAGCTGGCGCTTCTATCCGAGACCGTCGTTTCTTTTATCACTCTATCCCAACTGTCTGGTTTTTGTCCCAACCCATGCAAGTATAAAAACTTCATCTAATTTCCGCTCTCCTTCACACGTCCTGCTGCTTCCTTTCCAGCGCTTCAAAGTGATACCGGGGCTTACCTTTGCTCTTTTTGCCGTACTCGATGGCCTCTTTGGGGCAGTAGCAGATGCACGCCATGCAGTGGGTGCAGTTCTTGCCCCAGATCGGCTTTCCGTTTTCCAGACGGATGTTGCTCAGCGGGCACAGCTCCACGCACTTACCGCAGCCGATGCAGGCATCCGTTGCCCGGAAGGCCTCCGCTTTTACAAAAAACCGATAGAACACCGGGTTTACCGGGCCGCTCATAAAGCGGTCGTAGAGGTTGTCTCTCGGCGGGGGAAATTCCTGCCCGGCCTTGAGCTGGGTCAGCACCTTCTGAAGTTCAGGCTCTGCCTGCTCCACGATGCTCTTTGCCTGCTCTTTTTGGGGCGCATTGAACATGGCAATGTAGTTTTCCGGCATAATGATCTGGGCTGTGCCCATATACTGCAGCTGCTTTTGCGCCGCAAGCTGCCGGTTATAGCCTGCCGCATTGCCGATCTCGCTGCCGCAGTCCATCACAAACCAGATACGCTCTGCCCCGGTCAGCGCGGTCTTGCCCAGCCACTCTGACACCACCCGGGGGATGCGCCATGCGTAGGTAGGCGTGACCAGCACCACATCCCGCCCGGTCTGCACCGGGGCGGTATTTCCTGCCTTGATGCAGGTGTTCAGGTCGTAAAGCGGCATCTCCAGCCCTTCGGCAATGCGCCGCGCCAGATATCGGCTGTTACCGGTTCCCGTAAAATAAAGTACCATGGCTGCTCCTTCGTTTTTTGTGTAGTTTTCAGTTGCCTGTCCGCCCGGCAAGCTGGAATTTGACACTTTGTATTTATTGAGAATACTCTTGAAACCATTTTATAAAGCGTGATTTATTGAAAATAATGAATTTATATAGTTCTCCATTTTTCATATTAACTGTTGCAATTGGAAAGACTATCCACTTCCAAGAGATTTCTTTTATTTCCTGCATCGGCAAAACTAAATTTCTGTATTTTTTGCCAACTGTAAGCTTGTTTGTCTTGTAAGTAAGCGACTGACTATCGAGGTACAGACCTCCTCCAACTATGCCATTGTGACACAAACTGCAAACAAAAGATTTCATAGAAACCTCCCTCCATTAAATTCCGAGTTGTCGCTCTCCGTATGCCATAGTCTCCGCACGCAAAAAAAGCCCTTTGCGGCAAGCTGTGCGCTTACACCTCGCCCGCAAACTTCATGCCCCAGCTCATGCGGGTGTCGTACATCAGGCGGGTCAGGGCAAGGCTGTCCTGCGGGGTGTAGCGGTCGCTGTCGGTACGCCCCAGCTTGACGCAGCGGCTTGCTTCCCGGATCTCGTACTCAAAGCCGTTGATGTCCACCGGGCAGCGGATGACCTCCGGCTCTTTGCCCTCCACTTCCAGCGTCATGGTCTCGGCGTGCTGGAAATCCGGCAGGAAAATACTGCCCTTGGTGCCAAGGATGCGGGCATTGCGCTCCAGCTCCTGCCCGATGGTCTGGACAGACTCTGCCATGCAGCCGCCGGGGTAGGTCAGCGCAAGGCGGCTGTAATCGTCGGTGCCATACTCATTGATGTGCACCTCTTTGGTCTCCACCTTCTCCGGGTCCTGCCCGGTAAGGATGCGCAGAAAGCCCAGATTGTAGATGCCGATATCCAGCAGCGCACCGCCGCCCAGACCGGAATCAAACTTGCGGTCCTTCCGGGCACCGGAGGCCACAAAGCCGTACTGACAGGTGATTTGCTTCAGCTCCCCGATGGTGCCAGCAGTAAGGATCTCGCGCAGGCGGTCGTACAGCGGCAGCAGCCAGATCCAGAACGCCTCCATGAGAAAGCGGTTCTTTTCCTCCGCCAGACGATACAGCTCCTGCGCCTGTTCCGGGCGGATGGTAAAGGGCTTCTCGCACAAAACGTGCTTGCCCTGCTCCAGACAGAGCTTGCAGTTTTCGTAGTGCAGGGTGTTGGGGGTGGCAATATAGATAGCCTCCACCTCCGGATCTGCGGCAAGGCCTTCGTAGGAGTCATAGCGGCGGGGAATGCCGTACTGCTGTGCAAACGCCTGTGCGCTTTCCATGTGCCGTGACCCCACGGCAACAAGCTGCTCCCCCTCTGCGCCCATTTGTTCCACCGTAGACGCAAACTTTTTGGCAATGGTGCCGGTGGCTAAAATTCCCCACTTCATAACGGTACCTCCCTGTTTATTATCGCAATTTTCAAAAATAGTGCCGATCAAAACGGCATATTTGCGATATGCAGTTTGCGGATGTTGCTTGAGCATCAAAAACACAAACTGCTATACTTTGGATTCAGTATACCATGGTTTTCCCCTACGGAAAAGATAGTGAAAAGCAAAAATGCCCCCGGAGGGCTTGTTCCAACTCTCCGGGGACAGATTCTATGCACCGGTATCTTTCATCTTGTTCCAAGCATTCTCATCCATTATAATAGAGATAGAAAGAAGGTGCCAACATGAAACATCGCATTGTGACGGCTGCGCAGATGAAGGAAATTGAACGAGCCGGGGATGCCCATGGTCTGCCCTACCTGCAAATGATGAAAAATGCCGGACTGGCGGCTTACGCCGAACTGCAAAAGCAGTTCCCACATCCCGGCAGGCTGCTGGTGGTCTGCGGAAAGGGCAACAATGGCGGTGATGGGTTTGTGATCGCCCGCACCGCCGCAAAAGACGGTTGGAATGTGACCGTTTTTCTGGCTGAGGGCGAGCCGAAAACTGCTGATGCCATCCTCAATTTTGAGCGTCTGCACTCCCTGCCGGTGCACATCTGCACCGACGGTTCTGTACTGGAAACCCAGTACTTTGATGCTGCTGTGGATGCCCTCTACGGCACCGGGTTCCATGGTGAACTTCGGCCTTCCGGTCTTGCTGCCTGCGGGCTGATACGCCGTCTGCACAAGAGCGGTGCCTTTGTGCTGGCCGTAGACTTGCCCAGCGGCATCAATACGGATACCGGGGAGGTTGCCGAGGGTGCTGCCCATGCAGATTTGACCGTAACCTTCGACAGTTATAAGCCTTTGCATATGGCAGAAGCTTCTGCGCCGCTGTGCGGAAAAATCGTCTGTGCCGACATTGGCATCCGGGACGAATGGCACCCGGAGTTTTGACGAGGCTTGCCGCTGCGGAAAAGCACCTGCACGCAAAAGACCCCGGCAGCTTTCAAGGCACGCCGGGGTTCTTTTTGTCATTCTGCTGCAAAATGTCTGCACTTTCTTGGCAGAACGCAGAAAATGCGGAAACCGCTTGATTTAGCTCGGTTTCCGCACTAGAATGGAAACCAGAAAAGCAAGCGCAGTTTCCACAAGGAGGACGTTCATGCAGGAAAAGCTCGATGCGCTGGTGCGCACACAGGCCATGCAGTTATTCCGTCAACAGGGGCTGCATTTCACCATGCAACAGGTGGCAGAGCCGCTGCACATCAGCAAAAAAACCATCTACACCGTTTACCCCTCCAAGGAGGCCCTTCTGCTGGACATGGTAGACCACGCCTTTGCGGACATCCACCGCTGCAAGCAGGAAATTCTGGCAGGCAGCGGTACTTTGCAGGAAAAGCTGCGGGCGGTCATCATTGCCATGCCGGATGAGTATGCCGCGCTGGATCTGCGGCAGATGAAGGAGCTGGACGAGAAATACCCGGTGGTGGCGGCGCGGGTGCGCAGTCAATTGGAAAACGGGTGGGGACCCACCATGGCGCTGCTGGAACAGGCTGTGGCAGAGGGGGTCATGCGCCCGGTGTCCCTGCCGGTGCTGCGGCAGATGATCACCGCGTCCATTGAGAGCTTTCTGGCAGACCGCAGTCTGGCAGAAAGCGGGGTGCATTATGTGGCTGTACTGGAGGAAATGATCTCGATTCTACTGGAAGGAGTGTTGCCGCGATGAAACACAGCTTTTGCGAGGACTGGGAGTTTACAAGACACTGGACGGAAGCCTTTGGCAAGGGGCTGCCGGTGCCAAAACAACAAACCGTCCGCTTGCCCCATACCTGCCGGGAGGTGCCACTGCACTATGCCTCCCCCGCCGATTATGAGATGGTCTGCGGCTACCGCAAGCGGTTCCGGGTGCCGCCGGTGCAGGCTGCGCCCCGGCTGTTCCTCCGCTTTGACGGAGCTGCTCATCAGGCGGTGGTGCGGGTCAACGGCAGGGTTGCCGGGCAGCACCGGGGCGGCTATACCGGCTTTACGGTGGAGATCACCGACCTTGTAGATCGGGAGGGTGAAAATCTGTTGACCGTGCAGCTGGACACCAGAGAAGACCCGGCTATTCCGCCCTTTGGCTTTGTCATCGACTACCTGACCTACGGCGGGCTGTACCGGGAGGTCTGGCTGGAAGCTACGGCAGAGAGCCGCCTGACCGATTTGTTCGTCTACACGCCCACCCTACATGATGCCGTGGTGCAGTGGACGGCAGAGCTCACACCCGCAGCCGTGGCGGTCCGCATCCGGCTGGAGACCGCGGACGGCACTCTGCTGGCAGAGCAGACCGCACAGGCGGCAGAAACCGGGAAGAGCCAGCTTTCCGTCCCGGACGCACAGCCGTGGGATACCGAGCACCCGGTTTTGCATCATGCCGTGGCAGAGCTTTTGAACGCAGCCGGACAACCCATCGACCGCAAACAGGTGACGTTTGGCTTCCGCACAGCGGAATTCAAGGCAGATGGCTTCTACCTCAACGGCAAAAAGACCTTTCTGCGGGGGTTGAACCGACACCAGAGCTACCCTTACATCGGCTACGCCGCACCGGAAAGCCTGCAGCGGGAGGATGCCCGCATTTTGCAGGAGGAGCTGCACTGCACCGCCGTGCGCACCAGCCACTACCCTCAAAGTCCATATTTTCTGGACGAGTGCGACCGGCGGGGTCTGTTGGTGTTCACCGAGCTGCCGGGCTGGCAGCACATCGGGGACGACAACTGGAAGGACGCCGCCTGTACGATGTTACAAGAGATGATCTTGCAGAACCGCAGCCACCCCAGCATCATCCTGTGGGGCGTGCGCATCAACGAGAGCGTGGACGACGATGCCTTCTATACCCGCACCAATCAAATTGCCCATCAGCTGGACCCCAGCCGCGCCACCTCCGGTGTGCGGTATCTGGAAAAAAGCCATCTGCTGGAGGACGTCTACGCCTACAACGATTTTTCCCACAACGGCGTAACGCCCGGCGCAAAGCCCAAAAAGGACGTGACCCCCGATATGGGCAAGGCGCTGCTCATCTCGGAGTGCAACGGTCACATGTACCCCACCAAAGCCTTTGACGATGGCCCGCACCGGCAGGAACACGCCTTGCGGCACGTCCGGGTGCAGAACGCCGCCTATGCCAGCGGAGAGCACGCCGGGTGCTTTGGCTGGTGTATGTTCGACTACCAGACCCACAAGGACTTTGGCTCCGGGGATCGCATCTGCTACCACGGGGTGCTGGACAGCTTCCGCAACCCCAAATTGGCGGCAGCGGTCTATGCCAGTCAGGGCGATACTGACCCGGTGCTGGCGGTCAGCTCCTCCATGGACATCGGCGATAACCCCGCCGGGCAGCTGGGCACGGCCTATGTTTTCAGCAATGCCCAACAGGTAAGGCTTTACAAAAACGACGTGTTCGTCACCACCCTGCGCCAAAGCGAGTGGACGGCGCTGCCCCACCCTCCCTTTATGATGGACGATCCCATTGGCGAGCTGCTGGAAACGCAGGAGCACTTTTCCCCCGCCAAGGCTGCCGCTGTGCGGGACTGCCTGCTGGCCGCCGGAAAATACGGCTTGGCGGGACTGCCGCTGGCCTACAAGGTCAAATTCGGCTGGTGTATGCTGCGCTACAAAATGAGCTTTGCAGATGGCGTGGCCCTTTACGGCAAGTACGTCGGCAACTGGGGCGGCGAGGCTACCCGCTGGCGGTTCGATGCCGTGCAGAACGGCAACGTGGTGCGCAGCGTGACCCTTTGCCCCAGTGCAAAGCTGCACTTGGAAGTCAAGGTCAGCCGGACGGCTCTTCGGGAAAAAGATACTTACGATATGGCGGCTGTCCGGGTGCGCATTCTGGACGAGAATGGCACCCCTGCCCCCTACGCACAGTTCCCGGTGCAGTTTGCGGTGGAGGGCAGCGCTGCCCTTGTGGGTCCACAGACCGCCGTTGCCGAGGGCGGCATGACCGGAACCTATCTGCGCACCGTGGGCACTGCCGGAGAAGCCCTGCTGACCGTTTCTGCACCGCAGACCCAGCCCGTTGTGCTGCGGTTCACCATTGAAAAGGAGGACGCTGTATGGAACTGACCCTGAAACAGAAAACCGCATTTGGTATTGGTGCCGTGGGCAAGGATATGGTATATGCTCTGTCGGCTTCTTACGTCATGTATTATTATCAGGATGTGCTGGGGCTTTCGGCCAGCTTTGTGGGCGTCGTGCTCATGGCGGCCCGGTTCTTTGATGCCTTCAACGACCCCTTTATGGGAGTTCTGGTGGCAAAGACCCGCACCCGCTGGGGACGCTTCCGTCCGTGGATCTTTTCCGGCACGCTGCTCAATGCGCTGGTGCTCTACGCCCTGTTTGCCGCCCCGGTGCTGGACGAAGCGGCGTTGATGGTCTATTTCAGCGCGGTGTACGTCCTGTGGGGCATCACCTATACCATGATGGATATCCCCTACTGGTCCATGATCCCGGCCGTGACCCGCACCCAAAAAGACCGGGAGAACCTCTCCATGGTGGGGCGTACCTGTGCGGGCGTTGGTTCGGCACTCATTGCCATGTTTACCATGCTGCTGGTGGGAGCCCTTGGCGGCGACAGCGAGCGCGCCGGCTTCCGCTGGGTGGCGCTGATCGTAGCGGCAATTTTTGCAGTGACAGAGCTGGTGTGCTGCATTTCCATGAAAAAAACCACCCACAGTGAGATGAAAACCGCCACCGTAAAGGAGATGTTCTCCGCCCTGTTCCGCAACGATCAGGCTATGGTAGTGGTGGGCAGCATCGTGCTGATCAACTCGGCGCTGTACCTTACCTCCAACTTCATCATCTATTTCTTCAAATACGACCTTGGCGGTGCAGGCTGGAAAGCCACCTACACCCTGTTTTCCACCGTGGGCGGTGCGGCGCAGATCCTTGGCATGATGGTGCTTTACCCCTTGCTGCGCAAAAAGCTCAGCAGCACGCAGGTATTTCAGCTCAGCCTTTTGCTGGCGCTGTGCGGCTACGGCATGCTGCTGGTGTTCTGCCTGACCGGCCTTTCCCATAGCCTTGCCCTGCTGTGCATTCCGGGCGTTGTCGTGTTCGCCTGCAACGGAATGCTGACCGTGCTGACCACCCTGTTCCTTTCCAACAGCGTGGATTACGGTCAGCTCAAGACCGGACGCCGGGAGGAGAGCGTTATCTTTTCCATGCAGACCTTTGTGGTCAAGGCTGCCTCCGGTGTGGCGGTATTCCTGACCGGCATCGGGCTGGACCTCATCGGTCTTGTGGGCAACACGGAGGAGACCGGCCCGGTGGCAGTACAAAGCGCCGGAACCCTGCTGGGTCTGCGCCTGATGATGACCGTTCTGCCCATGCTGGTGCTGGCTGGTGCGCTGGTGCTGTTCCGCCGCAAGTTTGTTCTGACCGATGCCCGCGCTGCCGAGATCAGCGCACAGCTCCACGGGGAGGAAACGCACCATGACTGAAACGCTGCACTGGTACGCAGAGACCACCGGCGGCGTACGGCAGGGCGCAGCCCCGGTGCACCCGGGCTGCGGCGTGGTGCATCTTTGCACTGACCTGCCCGCCGGGACGCTGAAGGCGGTGCGTGCCGAGATGCCGTGGACGATGGAAGCAGACGAGCGTCTGTTTATGAACGGCTACCAGACATGGACCTACAGCCCGGAGCTGGACCGGAACGGCAAGCTGCGCGGCACCGACCACATCCCCGGCTTTCTGCGCAAAAAATATGCCTTTGACCGCTACGGCGATTATCACTTTGTACCTTACGGGAATCAAAAAGGTCAAAGCCACGGCTTTTCCTACTGCTATTTCCGCAGGGGAGCGCAGTTCCGGCTGGTAGCATCGCTGGACGAGACCCCGGGCTACACCATCCTCCGCTACGACAGCGGCAAAGCCCTGCTGACGCTGGAGCGTGACTGCGCCGGGGTGGAGCATCCCGGCGGCAGTTTCCCACTCCTTGACCTGTTTTTTGCCGAGGGCGGCGAGACCGAGGTGTTCGACGGCTGGTATCAGGCTATGGGCATCAAGCCCCGGACTGAAAAGAAGCTGGCAGGCTATTCCAGTTGGTACAACCGCTATCAGGACATCACCGAGGATACCATCCGGGAGGACCTGACCGGATGTCGCAGCCTGCTTTGTCTGGGAGACCTGTTCCAGATCGATGATGGCTGGGAGCCGAAGGTGGGCGACTGGCTGGAAACAGATGCACAGAAATTCCCCCACGGGCTGAAAGGCATGGTGGAGGAAATTCATGCCGCCGGATTTCAGGCTGGGCTATGGCTTGCACCCTTTGTGTGCGAAAAGGACTCTGCCCTTTTCCGGCAGCACCCGGACTGGCTGCTGAAAGTGGACGGTGCGCCGTGGTGCTGCGGCTGCAACTGGAGTAGTTTCTATGCGCTGGATCTCGACAACCCGGCCGTGCTGGATTATCTGCGCCGGGTATTTGACCGGGTGCTGAACGACTGGGGGTTCGACCTTGTCAAGCTGGATTTTCTGTACGGCGCTGCACCCTTTGGCAACGCCCGCGAGAGCCGGGCAGCCCGGATGTACCGTGCTATGGAGCTTTTGCGCAGTTGGTGTGGACAAAAGACCATCCTTGGCTGCGGCGTACCGGTGATGCCGGCTTTCGGGCTGGTGGATTACTGCCGTGTCAGCTGTGACGTAGGGCTGGACTGGGACGATGTGTGGTATATGCGCCTGTTCCACCGGGAGCGGGTGTCCACAAAGCAGGCCATCAACAACACGCTATTCCGGCGGCAGCTCAATGGCCGTGCCTACGGCAGCGACCCGGATGTGTTCTTCCTCCGGGAGGAAAACTGCAAGTTGACGGCAGAGCAAAAACGCACCCTTGCCACAGTCAATGCCCTGCTGGGCAATGTGTTCCTTACCTCGGATATGCCGTCCCACTACACGGATGCGCAGCGGGCAGAGTACCGCCGTCTGCGCACCCTCTTTGAGCACGCCACACAGGTGCAGGCAGAAGCGGAAAACGGCCGTCTCTATATCCGGTATCTGCTGGACGGAACTCCACAAAAATTATGTTTCGACCTGTTCTGACAGTGTGAACAAACCACAACAAAACCACACCCGCCCATGTACTGTGCTTTGCACACAATACGCAGGCGGGTGTTTTGCTGTGGCCGGTGCGTGCCAGAAAGATCGCTGCCGCCGTGGCCTGTGCGCCCTTGATGCCCTCCGGGTGGTTGTGGGTGACCTCGGCAGTCACCTTTGCCATCTCCAGCGTTTTGTCCAGCGTATCAAACAGCCAGCCTGCCGCAGCCACCCTGCCACGCCGGACAGACCGCATGGAAGATATACTTTGCGGGCAGCCCGAATGCCGGGGTACACACTGCCCTGCCCGGCTCGCAGTGCCCGATGGCTTCACAGGCGGCGGTCAGCTCCTGCTCCCCTGCTGCCTGATAGATGGCACGGCTGGTGCCGCTGCCCTGCAAAAGGTTCCGGTTCGCCGGGTTGACGATGGCATCCACTGTTACCTTGGTGATGTCGTTGCGGATCATCAAAAAAGGCATGCTGGTTCCTCCCTCATGTGGTTTTTCACATTTCCCGCTGCTCCACGATTTCCAGACTGTCCCGCCCGACATGGCAAAGCAGAAACAGCACGCTCACACCTGCGGCTTTCGCTTCGGCCAGCGCTGTGCCAAACTCCGGCTGCGTGCCAACATTCGGCCTCACCTCGGTGATGCCTTCCATCTGGATCACAAAGGCTACTGCGCACCGATACCCTGCCCGCTGTGCCTGCGCTAACTCGTGCAAGTGCTTCACGCCCCGTTCGGTGGGTGCATCCGGGAAATAACCGATGCCGCCCACTTCCAATGTGCAGCCTTTGACTTCCAGCAGGTACTTCTGTTCGCCCTTTTCCATGTAAAAGTCGATGCGGGACTTGCCATAGGTGAATTCCGGCTTGATATAGTCGTAGCCCTGTTTTGCAAGCCACTCCCCTACCACCTTGTTGGGTGCCTGACTGTCCATATTGACCCAACCAAGTTCCTGCTTGTGTACCGCCACAAGGTCGTATTTTGTCTTGCGCTTCGGGTTGTCCGACACTTCCAGACGCACCGCCGCACCGGGCAGCAGCAGTTCCTTGCACCGCCCGGTGTTTTTGACATGGACGGTTTCCACCACACCGTTCACGTTTACATGGGCAATAAAACGGTTGGGGCGGTCAAGAAAAATGCCGTCCGCGATCTCTCTGTATTTCAATGTTTACTCCATTCTTGTCTGATACGCCTGCGCCGTCCGGGCATCAAAACAGCAGAAGATGACCCTCATATCGTAGTCGGCGTGGTTTTGCAGCCAATCGGTCACTGTATCCACCGCAATTTGGGTGGCGGCATCCAGCGGATAGCCATACACGCCCGTAGAAATTGCCGGGAAGGCGATGCTGTGGATGTCATAGGTCTTTGCCAGCTCCAGCGAATTGCGGTAGCAGTCTGCCAACTGCACAGTGTCCTCCGAGGTACCAGAGTAGATGGGGCCCACCGTATGGATGATATACTTCGCCTTCAGCCGGTAGCCCTTGGTGATTTTCGCTTCGCCGGTGCGGCAGCCATGCAGGGTGCGGCACTCGGCAAGCAGTTCCGGCCCTGCTGCCCGGTGAATTGCTCCATCCACGCCACCGCCGCCCAACAGGCTGCGGTTGGCCGCATTCACGATGCAGTCACAGTCCAGCTTGGTAATGTCTCCCTGCACTACTTGAATCTGATTCTTGATTTTTGGGGGAATCGTTGCAGACACCTCACTTTTTGAGCAGTTCCAGTGCCTTATCCATAGGCACGCAGCTAGCATAGAGATCCGGCCAGAGGAATTCATTGTAATAGCGATAGCTCTGCTCTCCTGTCATGTATTCGTTGTCCTGCGTGGAATTTGCATAGGCAGGGACGATCATATGAAAATCGTGCTCAAAGCCTGCTTCTATCGTTGCATTGATGCAGAAGTCGGTCATGATGCCGCAGACCATCACATCTTTTTCGCCCTTTGCGGTCAGATATTCCAGCAATCCGCTCTCTTTCTTGAAAGCGTTGCATACAGTCTTGACGAACCGTTTTTCGGTCTGCAGTGGTGCAAACTCAGAATAGATATCAAACTCATCATCCCCAATGGAGAAACCGGTGCCGGGCCCATCGTCATGCTGGACATAGACGACCTCGATTCCCTGTTCGCGGGCAGTCCGGATCAGCTCCTTGATGTTGCTGACAAACGTTTCAAACGCATACAGGCGTTCATCCACGATACCTTTCTGTGTATCCACAACCAATAAAACCATGTGTAAGCCCTCCTGTTTTTCTTTGATTTCATTCTACCATAGACCGTTTCTTTCTACAATCGGATTCAAAAAATCCCCACAGGGAAAACCTGTGTTTCACCTGCAGGGATTGATTCAGCCACCCAAGACGATCAGGATCAGCACCGCGACCACTGCAATAGCGATCAGGCAGCCGCACCCGCTGCCGTCCCCACCGCCGCCACCATTGTTGTGATTTCCGCCGCCACCGCCGCCGGACGAACCGCCAAAGTTGCGGTTGAAAGCCGTCATGTACTGGGCATAGCCCGTGTCGCCTTTGCCGAAATAGCCGTAATCACCGTTTGCCATTGTATTTTCCTCCATCTGAAGTGTGTTTTGCTTCTTCTGAGGTCATTTTACTGAAAGAGCTGTCCTATAAACATCTCTTTCAGCATTTTTGTCATCTCATTCTTCCCCGATGCCCAGATACACATCAATGTCCATGATACCTTCCCCGCTGACCTCCACCAAGTCCTCAAAGGGCACCACGGTGTCTCCCACCTGCAAGGTGCGGAACACCGGGTCGATGCGATCCGCTTTTCCGGTCAGCGTGAGGTAATTGCCCACCGCCGGAACCTCCGGGTGGGCGGTATCCTCTTTGAAATACCGCACCGTGATGGTCATGCCCTTGGTGACCTGCATCAGCCGATCGGACAGGGCGGACATTTCTTCCTCGGTCAGAATGCGCTTGGTTACACGCTCCGTGCGCTGCTTTTCTGCGGCAAGCTGCTCGTCGTAGCCCCGCAGCGGAGAGAAGGGCGAGAAAATTTTGGCACGGTTCTGTAAAGTCATGCGAGGGTGCTTGCGGAGGGATTCTTCGGTCTGGGGACGTTCCATCTCCAGGATGTCCCCGTACTTTTGGGCGGTCTCCAGCCCGATCCTGCTATTTTTGTAGTTTTCCATCTGAACCTCCCGCACTATGCCCGCCGATCTGCGCGTTGCGCTGTCGCATGGTGGCACCTTCCTCATAGCTGCTGGCTTTCAGCACGGCGTTTTTGCCGTACTTATTCTTGATACCCAGCATGGCTTGCTGGAGTTTTTTCTCCTTTTCCAGCTTCTTGGTGTCGGTGAAAAAATCCACCTGATAGATGCCCTCGTCCGGCGTGACCTTGTTGGCGTTGATGGTAATGCGCCGCACCGTCAGCGCCGGGTCGGTGATGCGCTCAAACAGCTTTGCGCTTTCGTTGATGAGGGTGCTGCCCAGATTGGTGGGGACATCGAACCGGACGGTACCGTGCGCCGCTTTGGGGATGACTCTGCCGTAGCGGTCGGTCTGGGTCAGACCACGGTAGCCGCCCTTGTCCACATTCTCCCGGTCGTAGCCGATCTCCAAGGTGATGGATTCTGTCACCAGTTTCTTTTCCGTGAGCCGGAACATCAGAATTTCCGCCATCTCCCGGACGATGAGCTTGGCTTTGTCGTTGGGGTAAGGGCAGGTCAGCACCTGTCCCTCACTGATGCTGTTGGTGCTGGGCTTGTAGCTTTTGATCTCAGCCATACCGCAGGGCTCATAGCCCCATGCGTGGTCGATGAGAATTTCTGCATCCACGCCAAAAATTTCATACAGACGGTCTTCTCCGTGGATAGAAAACCGTGCCAAATCCCCCATCGTATAAATGCCGTGGGCTTCCAGCTTTTTCACGGTGCCTGGGCCTGTCATCCAGAAATCCGTCAGCGGGCGATGGTTCCACAGCAGATATCGGTAGGACTGCTCGTCCAGCTCCGCAATGCGGACACCATCCTTGTCCGCCGGGATGTGTTTTGCCACAATGTCCATGGCCAGCTTTGCAAGGTAGAGGTTGGTGCCGATGCCTGCCGTTGCGGTGATTCCAGTGTTGTACAGCACCTCCCGCACCATGGTCATGGCAAGCTCATGGGCACTCATGTGGTAATAGGGCAGATAGCCCGTCACATCAATGAAAACCTCGTCGATGGAGTAGGGGTAGATATCCGCCGGGGACACATATTTGAGGTAGGTCTTGTAGATTTGGGTGGAAACATCCAGATACCGCTGCATCCGGGGCGGCGCAACAATGTAGCTCAACCCCAGTGCAGGGTCTGCGTTCAGGGCATTGGCATCAAAAGAGGTGCTGGCAAAGTGGTATTTGCCATCTTCCCCACGCACCGCCTTTTTCTGCCGGATGGCAGTTTGCAGCCGCTGGGCGTTGACCTCCTTCACCCGCTGAACGGCTTCAAACAGCCGTGCTCTGCCAGATATCTTGTAGGCTTTCAGGGAGGGCGACACCGCAAGGCAGATGGTCTTTTCGGTGCGGGAGGCATCCGCTACCACCAGATTGGTGGTCAGGGGGTCCAGATGGCGGTCTACGCACTCCACCGAGGCATAGAAACTTTTCAGATCGATTGCCAGATAGGTGCGCTGCGCTGCCATACTTCAGCCCTCCTTTGCAAAAGTCACAACTATTTATTTTATTATAATAAATAGTTGCACTGTTTTCAAGATGGAACGCTATTTTATCTGTGATATAGACAACAAAAAAGAGTGGCAGCATTTCAAGCTGAAACGCTGTCACTCTGTAGGAACTACGTAATGACTGACGATTATCCTTCTACTTTGACCGTAAAGAATGGACGGAAAATGTGAAAGGCTTGTGAAAAGACGGATCTCTGTAATCCAGATTGCTTTTTGAATACCATATAAAAAAGAAAGAGCCCGTTTCCGGACAAATTCGTTGGAAGCAGATTTGTTCGGAACGGGCTCTTGTAGCCGATATGCAAAGTCATGAAACATATAAAATAGGAAAAGCGTCAAAAATCATCTTGGCCAGCGCTCTTTTCTGGACATGAGTGGCGCGAATGGTACATGAGGATGCGTCTGGTACCAGTAAGCTGTGGTAGCGACATCATCCTGACGTTCAAAAAGACCTCCGTGGCTGACACCAATCTGCTGCAGAGTTACCTTAAGGTCCTTCTCAAAAAGGATAGGATCAAGAAGGTGCCAGCGGTAGAAGCTGCGTTGTGGCATCTGATCATCATTGTGGTAATCATTATGAAGGAAGGTATCGTGGCTAGAGTAGTAAGGATAGCCAAGATACGGAGTACAGTACTGATTTTCAACGGTTTGGCCATTTTGCTGTGTTGCAAAGCTCCAGGCACCGCCGAAGTAATCTTCTGTTCCGGTTCCGCAAATGGTTGGATAATCCTTGTCTCCATCGATGTAGAATTTCATCTCACCTTCTCCGTACCAGTAGCGTTCGAGGCTGGTAAGCGCAAGATAAGTTCCAACGTACTGGCCTTTCCCTTTGATGTTGTCGAGGACAACGTAGTCTTTTGCCTTTTCCGTTATACGCTGACGACGCCACTGGGCATGGAAATAGGCAGCATCCTCCGGAACCGTTGTCAGGCAATAGTCGATCTGATAAAAGAAGGCCGGAATCGGCTCATCACCCTGATTTTCAATGGTAATACGGGCGTTTTTACGGAACGGCATCGGGAAATAGCTGTTGAAACCACGGGTCGGATTGACAGCAATCGGGACTGAGTTTACCTGGTAGGAAACACCGAAGCCGCAGCAGAAGAAATCGCCAAGCGGGCATTCAACGGATGGGAATTCTTCATCGTCCCAGTACATGCGCAGAACAAGATCCCGCAGAACATAACGGTTACGTTCACTGGTACGGTCTGTAACGGTGATCCAGATGTGCTGAATCATGCCTTCTCCCTGGATCTCACCAAGTGTTACGGTCTCTCCTGCTTCTATTTTCGGGATACACGGGGAACCCTTTCTGGACGGACCAAGATCGCTGGATGCCATGCCGCCTTTTCCTTTTTCTCCGTTCCGGTTTTCCCAGTTGATGGAACGGGACTGTCCGTTTTTCAGCCGGAAAATATTCTGTAAACCACAATCAAACATCATATATTCCTCCTACTCACAAATGAGCAACTGTCTTTTATGTTGAATTGAATTCATTCAAACAATTCCGCTTAACAGGTACAGTCTCCACCCATGTTCCAGTTGATTCCTTGAAGGGGATTGCTTGCAAAGTTGTTATTATTGTACACTTTTATTTGTATAAAAGCAATGTGCTACTGCCATAAATCTTTAGCACCACACTTATGAATGCATAACCACAACATGAATTTTAACAAACAGACAGATAAGCCGACTCAAAAAGAAACATCATTGTACCAGCAAGCAGTGCGTCCGTCTATACAAACGCCGAGGGTTCCTCCCACATGGGAAGGGATTCCTCGGCGTTCTTCATTTCATGCTTTTTGATTGCCCGGTCAACAGTATCACGCGCCTTACTGCAATGCACAGATCACAGCCACTGTTTCAGCACATCGTTCAGCTTATTCAAATCAAGCGGTTTAGCGATATGCTCGTTCATGCCGGTGTTCTTTGCCAGTTGCACGTCCTCGGCAAAGGCATTTGCCGTCATGGCAATGATGGGCACTTTGCCCCGGCTGCCGGCAAGGGCACGGATCGCAGCAGTGGCTTCGTAACCATTCATAATGGGCATCTGGATGTCCATAAAAATGAGATCGTACCACTTTTCTGGCGCTTCCATCACCTTTTCGACTGCAATTTTTCCGTTTTCGGCGCTGTCGATGGTCACGCCTGTCATTCCTATGATCTCGGTTGCGATCTCACGGTTCAGCTCGTTATCTTCCACAAGAAGGATCCGCTTACCCGCATAGTTTTCCTTCGCAAAGTCTTCCAGATAGTTCCGGGCGTTTTCCTCCTTCTTCCCGGATGTAAACTGCCGCAGAGTTGCCGTCAGACGGGAACGGAACAGAGGTTTTGCCATAAACGCATTCACGCCCGCTGCTCTGGCTTCTTCTTCGATCTCGCTGAAATCAAAGGAAGTCAGGATGATGATCGTGACATCTTCTCCTACCCGTTCCCGGATTTTTCTGGCGGTTGCAATACCGTCTATTTCCGGCATCTTCCAGTCCAGGATCACCGCAAAATAGTCGCGGCCGGTCTTGTGCCGCGCCGCGCAGCGTTCCACGGCTTCCTTGCCGGTCAGGACCCATTCGCCCTCTATGCCGATCTCCTGAAGGGTTGCAACGGTGCTTTCGCAGCAGGTCTTGTCATCGTCCACGACCAGTACCGGCAGATCGAGCAGTTCTTTTTTCTGTTCCTTCTCGTTCTCCTGAAGCTTCAGATAGACCGTGACCGTGATCTTCGTTCCCTTGTTGGGAGCGCTTTCGACCTGAATGTCACCATTCATCAGGTTGACGATGTTTCTTGCAATAGCCATGCCAAGACCGGTGCCCTGCACCTTGGTCGTCCGGTGATCGTCTGCCCGGCTGAACGGCTCGAACATGATCTTCTGGAATTCCGGTGTCATACCGATGCCGTTGTCCTCGATGGAAAACTCGTAGCAGCCAAGCTTCGAGAAGCCGTTCGGTTTTTCCTTGATCGTAAGGGTGATGTTTCCTCCATCCGGGGTATACTTGACGGCGTTGCTCATCAGGTTCACAAAGACCTGTTGGATGCGCAGGCTGTCGCCGCAGACAGCTTCGTGCTCAATGTGCTCAACATGGACTTCGAACTGATGGTGGTGCTCGTCGATTGCCGGTTTTGTGAGGGTGAGCAGGTTATCGACCAGCTCCGGCAGGCTGAAATCCTCCTCGGCAAGGCTTATTCGCCCACTCTCGATTCTGGCCATATCCAGCACTTCATTGATCAGTCCCAACAGATGACGACTCGACTTTGTGATCTTGCCAAGGCACTCGACCACCCTGTCCTGACTCTCGATATTCGCACCCGCAATGGCGGTCAAGCCAACGATTGCATTCATCGGTGTACGGATATCATGGGACATATTGGAGAGAAATTCCGTCTTGGCGCGGCTTGCGTTTTCCGCCGCCCGGTACGCATCCTTCAGTGCCTTATGAGATTCGATTTCGGCCTTTTTCTCCTGTGACACATCCATAGATGCCAACAGTGCTTTGACCAGCTTTGTGCCATCCCACTCCAGCGGAATGAAGGAACCGATCTTATAGGTGTTTTCATCTATGGAGCAGTATTCAAATTTGTAGATGTCGTTCTCGCCCTGCAAATTCCTGCGGATATTTTCCGGTGAGAACAATGCGTCCATCGCCGCCAATGGCTCCAACGTCTTATACCTTGCAGCCACCTGCTCCACAAAATCATGGTAAGCCCCCGTCGGCGCATAGATCATGTCGCCTTGCAGGTTATAGAACCGATACCGGTCATTCTCCAGATCGCAGACGACAAAGCGGTCCAGCAGACGCACCATACTCTTGATCAAAAGATCCATCGATGCGTTATCTGAGGCCATCTGCATCCGCCGTGCCGTCTCTGCTTTGGACTCTGTGATGTCCCGCAGAAAAATCATCGCATATTCGGAATCTTCGATCTCGCCGCTCATGACCACGTTGCTGACCCATCGTTCCTCCCCATCCAGAACGATGCGGCACTCCTGACGCAGCTCCGTCTCAAGCCCCTTTAGTTTTTCCGTGATGTAGGCGCGATTATAGAAATTCGTTACAGACTTTTTGTCCTCTTCAACCACATAGTTATCCACAAAGAATCTGACCAGTCCATCCCATGTGTGGTTCTGCTCAAAGGCCGTCATCAAAGAGGGCTCCACTTTGAAAGCATCAAAGGTATTCTTTTCCAGATTTACATAGTATTCGCAGAGGTTTGCGCTGGTAAATGCACGGTGAAATGCCGCTGCCCGCTGCGCCTGCATCCGGCTTCTTTTTTCCACGTCAATGTTGCTGATGATTCCGGCAATTCGATTGGCCGAGCCATCCAGACGGCGTATCACCTCCGCCGATGCCCGGAACCAGTGGTATTGGCCATCCTGTATTTTCAGCCGGTACTCAACATTATACTTTGTAGTATTGGTTTTGTCCGCAATCGTTTCCAAAAGCAGCTGCATTACCCGGTCATAGTCCTCCGGGTGCAGAAGGTTCGACCACGAATCCAGTTTGTTCGGAAAATCCAGAATGTCATGATATCCAAGGATCTGCCGGAACGCATGGCTCCAGTTCACATGAACGATCTCACCGTTTTCATTACACTCAAAATACCATAGTGCAGAATGGATGGATTCATTAACCAGCGCAAGGTTCTCATACGCCCAGTTCATCTGTACTGACATGATCCAGATCGGTGTTCCATCCGTATCGACTGCATCTTTTTTGTAGAGACGCACATAGACAGGAGAGCCATCTGCTGTAAGGATCCGGCCTTCCCCTTCGCCTTGGAGCTGACGAAAGCGTGCATTGTCAAGGAATGCGGCATCTTTCTTATAGAAAAGATTCTTCAGCGAACCCTTTGTCTGCTCCATCAGGGATGCATAGCTGTGGTTCAGATTATGCAGCAACAGATCACTGACCGACAGGATCGACAATTCGGCATCATAGTACCCGGTAATGGTTCCGACACCGCCATTATGATAGATCGTCTCCCGCATTGCCTGAAATGCATTTTTTCCCAGCCTTACCGTATCGGAAGTGTAGATTTCATCTGTAAGTCTTCTATCGAATTTCATTTTCATCCTCGTAGGGTTTTGATCCCGCCGCACGCTTCAATTCTGGTATGTCTTTTGTGGTCAACTGGCATACTGATTTGTGATCAAGCTTGTACAGTATAACTAGTATAGTATACTTGCGCAGCATTTCGTTTTCAAGTGCTAATTGGCATTGGCTGTGCAAAAAAGAGAGGCCAATCTGCGTGAAAATTTACGCAAGTTGATCCCTGTACTTTTCCACAATCCGGCTATCAGTATAGACAGCCGCCCTGCGATGCGGTATACTCGAACCAGATCAACATTCCCGTCACAGCACGCGGAAAGATCGTGGGGAAAATATACGGGTAACAGGCGCAATGCTCCGCAAAGCTGCTATATAAACTAAAAAATCCGCCGAGGATGCCTCCCAACTGGGAAAGCTCCTCGGCGGTATTCGTTGATCTGCTCCGGGCTATGGTGGTGCCCCACCAGATAAGCCACCCGGTTCACAGGATATATTCCATCTGCCGTTCCTTTGTCCTCATGCCCATTTTTTCGTAAAAGTGCTCTGCCGAGGTGTTTCCTGCCCAGACGTTCAGCGTCACCTCATAGCAGCCTTGCTCTTTTGCCTGCTGCTTCACATATTCAAACAGGCTTTCCCCGATATGCTGTCCTCGTGCCTGCTGGTCAACGCACAAATCGTCGATGAACAGTGACTTAAAGGGCACCATATTCGTAGAAAATGGCTGCTCCTGCATCTGACAGAAGGCATAACCCATACACACCCCCTCCTCGTTCACGGCAACATAAATGGGTTTATCTTCCTGCTTCAAAAGTTCAGTCAGTTCGCAGACAGTGTATTTGGTAGTGCCGGGAATAAAAACATCCGGTCGGATCTCAGCATGGATCTGCAATACCTGCCCCAGCAGCGCAAGAAGTCTGGGAATATCTTTTTCCTCTGCCTTACGGATTTTCATTTCATTTTGCACCTTCCCGTTTTTCAATTTTACGAATTCAGTATACCACACCCAATCCCATTGTAAAAGAGGATATGTACGCCGCCCGCAGGCGGCACCCTTTATTCTCCCGGTGATTCTTGAAGCCAGCCTTTGCGCAGCTGTTCCAGTGCGTGGGTCTCGAGCCTTGAGACATAACTTCTGCTGATCTGGAGCAGCTGTGCCGTTTCCAGTTGGGTCAGGGGCGGCTGACCCGCCAGCCCGTACCGCAGCAGGATCAGCTTGCGCTCCCGGGCGGGCAGGCCCTCGATCAGCCTGCGCAGCCGCCGGGCCTCGTCCTGCCGCTCACAGGCATCCTCCATGCAGAAACCGTCCTGCAGTACATCGGAAAGGGTCAGTGCGCTGTCCTCCTTTCCCGCTTCCAGTGTTTCCTGCAGGGAAACGACCACACCATTTCTGCGCTCCCTGCGAAAATGCATCCGCAGCTCATTTGCTATCCTCTCCCCAGC
Organism: Faecalibacterium sp. DFI.5.82; assembly: GCF_029076575.1. Lineage (NCBI taxonomy): Bacteria > Bacillati > Bacillota > Clostridia > Eubacteriales > Oscillospiraceae > Faecalibacterium > Faecalibacterium sp. DFI.5.82. Next base: position 300,617 of record NZ_JARFIS010000001.1, on the reverse strand, counting down.
GCACTTTGGGATGGAAAAGAGAATCCCCCTCTTTCACGCAATGACGCATCTACGTCAAAATGGATTTTTTGAAACCGAGAGAGCGGTTCCTTTTTTCTGCTTCAGAGGGTGTCATGTGAGGGTTGTGGCCTAACCCCTCTATACATCTTGCAGGTAACTTTGGCAGGCCCCCGCACCACCGTAGAGGCGCAGGCGTTCTACCGTATGTACCACTCTTACGCCGACATCCCGAACCCATGGGACCGTCTGCGTTGGTGCCGCTATGGTCTTGACCTGCTGCAAAAAGAGGTTGCTGCCATGGTGGGCATGGAGGAATGGCTCTATCGGGATCTGGAAAGCGGCGCATTTCACCGCAGCTTTACGCCGGAACTTGCGGACAAGCTCGCCGCCCTTTACGGCATCCCGGTGGAGGATATTCTGGACGACTACACCCTGTTTCTGCACCGGGGCGGAGGAGCCTTCCTCCGCAGATACCGGGAGGCAAAAGGCTGGAACCGTCAGCAGCTTGCCGACCATGCCAAGGTAGGCAGGACAAGTATTCGCTGCTGGGAGACCGGACAGAAAACCATCAGCCAAAAGTGTTTCCGGCTTCTGGCCGAAAATCTTGGGCCCGATTTTCTTTCTATGCTGCGCATGTGAGGTATGGTAATTTTTCTCCGGCCAAACGAAAAAGCTCGTCTGCAAGCCACGATATGTGGCAGCGCAGACGGGCTTTCGTTATGGAATCATTCTGTTTCAATTATTCTGATATTCGCTCTGACTTACATGGCGTTCCGTAAAACACGCAGTCGTTCTTCAAACGTTTCTTTCCATGCCGGATGCTCGGAGAATACGGTGTGCCCCACCTGACGGACTTGGTTCAGTCCGATGTTCCGCACCGCTTCCACTGCAGCATCTTTTTGGCTCAGATGGCGTTTTCCCACGGTCAGACAGTTTGCGCCTTCTGGCGTGTCGTACTGCTGAAACGCCCGGTTGAAGTCCATCAGGTCATGCAGACGGATGGGCTGATTGGTTTCGTTGTCTACCAGCAGACCCCAATTTTCCCAATGACGGTCGGTATTGCCCACCAGATAATCCAGAATGTTCATCATATAGTAGCCGGGAGCATCCAGCTCTAAGATCTTATCCAGCGTATTCCAATCACGGTTCGTGCAGTAGACGTCATAGGCTGCATAGGTCACAAGACTGTATCGCTGAGATGTCATGATTTTGCTGATAGAAACCGGCTCATTTTCAAACATCCCCTGCTCATACAGTACCTGATGGCAGTCAAAGCACCGGCAGATTTTGCTTGCCAGCACTTCACGTTCCACCGCTTCCCTGCCACCATCCTTGTAAAGATAGAAGCCATCCTCTTTTCGCACCCACGCCTTGGGGTACAAGCCGCCCGTAGACAGGTCATTTGCCAGAAGATGGGCGTTTGTCACCGTCATTTGGTGCCCCCGCAGCGCAATATCCACAAGCGCATTGCTTAAGGAGTGTGCAAAAAGGTTGATATCCTCGAATCGAATCTTCTCGTTTTCTTCTTTCACCCAGAACACATCCAGCAAAGACAGACAATGGTAGGATAATGCAATCTGTGCTCGTTCCCTGTCCGTAACACTCTGAGATGCACCGATACTGTTCAGGATTTCCTTGGCGTAGGTGCGATCCAACGTCAACATCCGGGAGGCGCACCAATAGTAAAAGTTCGTTACATTATTGATGCGCTCGTCAAAATCATCCGATTCCACCAGAACCAGATCATAGGGCATGAAATCCTCGAGGCAGACCCTGCATTCCCCTGTCGTGCTGAGTTGTGCCACACAGCTTTCCCGGTGCATGATCTCGTAAAACATGGTTTTCATCCCTCCCTGCGTTCTGTGTCTTGCTCTGTATTTATATTACCTTCTTTTTTCACGGGACGCAAGAGCTTTTACTTTTCAAAAAGCTTTTTCTGCTGCTCTATCAGGACGGTTTCGATACGCTCTTTCAGCAAAAAGTGGAACTGTTTGGGGTAATATGCAGCGTCAAATAATTTCCAGCCATTTGTGATCCTCCGCCATTCTTCCCTGCGTCTTTTCAACAAGCAGAACCGGGTCATATTCCGGAACGCCAACAGCATCCAGATAGTAATCCAAGCCCTTTCGTGTTTTCGGAATGCATCGGTCTGCCAGAAAGGCCAGGAAGTCTTCCCATGAGGGCGTTTCGTTCACACCAAACGCAGTATCCAGTATTTCGTCAACTTTGTTTTCGATGCAGATCTGCTCCGCTGTAAAATCTGCCAAAATCACGGTACACAACGTATCTCCGTCATAATACCGATATTCTTTCAGCTGATGTCCTTTCTGTTCTGCATTTCTGCGGAACAGTTCCGAGTCTGTTGATGCAAGCGGTCGGACGGTGATTTTTTCACCGTCAAAAGAAAGTTCTACCCGGTCCTCTTTTGAAAGTCCCATCGCATGAAGCCACACTGCCGGGAGATTGACCGAATACTTTTCTGCATTCTTTCCTGCTGTTCCCCCGGCTTTTCTTCTCATAATTTTCACGCTGCGACGATTCATGCACTTCACCTTCCCTTGCAAAAAGAATACCATATTGGCCGCCAACAATCAATGATTTTATTTTGTCAGCAAAATTCCAAAAACTTATGTAACACAAAAAGCCCCACGCTCAACACTGCCTCTGAATCTGACCGTCTCTGGTCAGAGCAGAAAAGCATATGTTGAGCGTGGGGCTTTGTTTATCGGCTCGGCTGCCAACCGGGCTTTTGGTGTTCTTTGGGTTTGTAAGTTCCTTTGGTAGTATCGATCACCGCCTGCAGCAATTCGAGCTTTTGCCATGTGGGGCAGTTCAGACGGTCGATTTTTTCGATCACATAGTTGGCGTGGGCGGTTGCGACCCGTTTTCCGAGTTCGTCCCATCCCTCTTTCGTTTTGGGGTAATGTACCACCACTTCAATGGGGGCACTCTTTCGCATGGCTCACTCACCTCCGATTACATTGCTATCACCTCATTTTTACGGGTTACTGGTTGTCCGCTATTCGCTGCGGCTTCCGCTCATAACATTCAGAGCCAGACTGACCAGCAAAGCCATATCAATGCGGAGCATTTCAGCCTTGCTGGCATAGCCCATAAAGCGTTCGATGCGGGATTTATCGATCGTGAAGATCTGCTCCAGAAGAATCATGGACGGTTCTTCAAAGGCCGGGTTGGAATCCACCAGCACATGGGTGGGCTGGTTTTTCTTCTTTTCCGTCCGGGTGGTAACAGTTGCAACGATCAATGTAGGCGAATGACGGTTTCCAATGTTGTTCTGCAGAACTACCACAGGGCGTTTCCCGCCCTGTTCCGAGCCGATATGCGGCTCCATGTCTGCATAGTAGATGTCCCCTCTGAGATATCTCCAATTGTTCGGTAACATAAAAATCAACCTCCTTTTTATGTAAGAAACAGCCGCCGCAGACGGATACCACGACGGCTGTTGTTCAGGAGGTAAAACGAAACTGTCAGTTTTTCAGCGGCAGACTCATCTCACGGCTGGCACCGTTATAGAGGCGGAGAATCTGCCGCATATGACGGTTGGCAGAGCTGCCGGTATCCTTCTGCGCCAGTTGGGTGATGGTCTTGGGGTGGGTTCGTGCCAACTGCTGCACCAGCCGTTCCCGGTCGTATTCGCCCTCATAGACGGAGATAAACCGGGTCACGCCCCGGATCACACCGGCAAGGTAGGAATCCACATTGCCCTTCCACGCCTCGTTGATGATGTGAAGCATCTCGACGTAGCGCTCACAGCCATACTGTTTGTACAGCTCGTATGCCGTTTCGATGCAGTAGATCTTCCAGGCTGCCCGGATGCCGTCGTAGGCAAACTCCACACCGGTATCTACGGTGGCTCTCACAAAGTGGATTGCATCCGGGTTTCTTGCCACCAGATTAGCACGCAGACGTTCGCCCGCCGTCAGGCAGGTGGAAATGCCGGTCTGCAACGCAAAGAGCGTTGCTTCGTCCTCCTTGCTCAGACCAAGGAAAACCTTGCAGCGGATGGGCAGGTCCTTACCGCCGTTGCAGGCCCGACGTGCCTCCACCGTGTTCTGCCCGTCAAAAACGTAATAGCGGCCATCCCGGAAGCTGACCTTCGGATCATTCGCAATGTACTCCGAGAAGTTTTCCGCAATGGATGCCACCTTCTCCGTGCGCAGAAGGCGCTGGTATTCCATGCAGGGGAAGAGCAATGCGCTGTTCACGAACTGGTAGGTAAAGGTGCTTTCGGGCAGGGTGCTGAGGTTCAGGTTGGAATTCAACATATTTACATCTCCTTTACAGTGTTCAGGTAGGTCGTCATTCGGTCGATCAATGCAGAAACGTCTTCCCTGCTGGTTTCATTGGTTAAAACATCCGGATAGTTCTGGAAAATAATGCCCCATCGGAACATAAAATCCTCTGCTGCGCCTTGCAACTCGCACAGCATGATGGAACCACTTTTTGCAATGCGGTCTCGGTACCGGCTGTCCACCGATACCTTCAACCGTGCCATGTCCTCCTCCGAGAGGTGGCGCTTGTGCCCCTGTATCTTCTGAAGAAAACTTGGTGGTCCGTTGCTGGCAGGTTCGATTTCCTCCTCCGGTGGGGAGGGTGTCACCGGCTCCGGTGCTGCGGGTTCCTCGTTCTGCGGAGGTTCCGGCGGTTTCGGCGGCGCAGACTTTGGCGGCGGACGCTCCGGCTTCGGTCTGGAAAGCAGATTCTCGTTCCGTTTGCCTTTTTCTTTCCGAAGCTCGTCCAAAATGGCCGGACGCTCTTCCTTGGGGATCGCAGGCAAAGCAGCAATCTGTGCATCCGTTGCCTTGATGCGCCCGGTCAGGATCTCCTCCTGTGCTCCGGGCACCGCTTCCTCAGCGGCATCTATGCCCTGCGAGTATTTTTCGGCACGTCGCACCGTCTTTTCTCCAACGCCGTGCTCGGAAGCAATGCGTTGACAGGTTCTGGATTCTGTGAAAATGTGGTCATTTTGACCACATTTTCGTATTCCATGTTTGCTGCCGAGAGGTGCGCCCACCGCCAGCTTGGTCGATTCATACTCCTTGCCCAGAAGAAACTTCTTTCGTTCTGGGCTGAGATTTCTGCGGCCAAGCTGATTTTTGCAGATCCATGCAAGCGCTTCGTACTTGTTCGCAAGCTGGATTTCTTCCACTTCAAACTTGATAAAGCCGTGCTTTTTCAGGATGCGGTAGCGGGTGTGCCCATGGTTTCTCTTAATTTGCCCCCGGCACCCCTGAGAAAGGGAAACATTCAGGCGTTGGATTTGCACCACTCCATTGGCCTCTCGGCCACCCCGTCTTCTTTATGACCGGGCCGCGAATTACGGAAGTATCATTATCTGGAAGTACCTGAAGCTGCATATTCAATTTTCAAGGTCCGCCCGGCTGCGGCTCCCGCTCCCTTTCGGAGCTGGGCCGCTGCTGTGACAATAGTGTATCGTACTTTCGAGCAAAAGTTTATGGACTCGTAGTCCAAGTCACCCACCCTCTTAGTCCATATATTGTATACAACAGTCCCAAAAAGCAAAAAAATCCCGCCTGAAAAGCAAAACCTTCGCTTTGCCCTCAGACGGGATGTCTTTCGACACGACTGTTAGCTAAATCAACCAATAAAGGCCTCCGAGTCTCTTTCTTATTAGGAAAAGATTCAGAGGCCTCTGTTTTTACAATTTTTTCGGAATAGCGGCTTTCACCAGCAGCGTCATGGGACGGCCCAGTTCATCTTTCATTCCGGGAATCCTCAGCATCTCTGCAGAGGTTCGTTGTCATATTCGCTGGTATGGAGTGGTTTCACTGGCTGCATTGAACTTCTGATAACATCCAAAATGGTCTGATCCGCCGGAAGCCACGGAACGGAATCAATGTCATCTTTTGTCAGCCATCGTGCAGCTTCCGCTTCTTTCAGAACAAGATCGCCGGAAACCACTTCACACCAGAAGCAGTCCATGGAAAGATGAAACGCCGGATAATCGTACTCGATTGTACCAATTAATTCCTCCACGGCGATTTCCGTGTCCAGTTCTTCTTCGATTTCCCGCTTCAGAGCCTTCTGCGGGGTTTCGCCCGGCTCGATTTTGCCGCCCGGAAACTCCCACTGGCCTTTATAGTCGCCATAACCACGGGCGGTGGCGTAGATTTTGTACTTTTCCTGCATGGAGTCGCAAATCACAGCGGCCACAACACGAATCGTTTTCATAACGTTCTCCTTTTGGATTCATTATAATGGCCGACCGTCAGAAGTCCCACCGACACGATAGAACACCCTGTTTCCTGCTTTTCTTGCAGTAAGCAGCCCCATCTCATGGAATTTCATCACAAACGTCCGAATGGTTGCATACGCAGCGTTTCGGAAATCTTTTTCCAGCTGCTTTGTGGTAAACTCCTCTGCACCATAAGCAGACAGAACATACTCCCAGAGCAGCCGTTCTTTTTCTGTGATTTTTCCTTCCGCAAGAGCAGTTTGATATACCTCAAGATCAGTTTTCGGCGGGACTGCATCCACCTGCAGGCGGTTATAGACCTCATTGCAGAAGTAGAACAGAAAGGGAGTCACATCCGTATAGCCGGAAATCAGAGCATTTCTCTCCACGCGTTCGTAGGCTTTGTAATATGCGTCCTTGTTTTCAGCGATGTATCGGGAAAACGGCGTGAATAGTGCCGCAGGATAGCCCTGCTGAACAAGATACCAGAGGTGGAATAGCCGTGCAGTGCGTCCATTCCCGTCAAAATAGGGGTGGTAGTATGCAAAAGCAAAGTGCAGAATGGCAGCCTTATGCAGCTCATTGATGCCGTCATTGGCATTCGCAAAATCGACAAGACATTTCATAGCACCGGGAAGCCGCTCTGCCGGAAGTCCCGGTCTGGGTTCTTCACCGCCCACAATAAAAACCTCGCCATGCCGATAAAAGTGGTTTGGCAGTAATCGATCTTCATCCGGGAGATAATCCCCTGTGCTGATCTGATATAGGTAATGCAGATTCTCCTCGGTGATCGTATTCTGACGATTCGCGATAAACTCCAGTCCGCGCTTCATACCATAGATGCGGGCTTCTTGTTCATCACGAGGGGCATAACCATCGAGGATATAACGGATACTGCTGCGGGTCGAGCGGATACTTTCAATTTGAAAAGTAGCATAAATTTCCTCGGTCATCGCCGACAAACCGAAGTTTTGTCCACTGACCGGGGCAGAGAGCAACTGCTTCATACCATTTGTTGAAATTTGCGCGAGGTTCGGCAGGTAAAACAGCTTATTTCCAGAAAAATCAGTCAACGGCAGAGGCTGCGCAAAGTTTTGCCGCAGCAATTCGGCAAATTCTTTGACGCTGACAGTCGAGTACTTGTATTCCATCCGATTGAGTTCAAACAAATGCTTATCTGAAAGCATTTTGGCAAACTGTGCCCCATCCATTCTGTCCACCTCGCAGTTGATACTTATTGATACTATATAGTATCATATATACCGATTCTTTATAAAAAAGTCAACCGAAACAGGCCGAACCAACCTTTTTTCCATACTCCCCGTCAAAATTCCCGTGGTTCCGTCACGAATCACATCTCCATCGGCTTATTCCCCACTTCGTCCAGATACGCATTCAAAAATTCCGCTGCAAGGCTGTTGGGACGGATGTTTTCTCTGGCTTCCTGCGGGGTGAACCACTTGCAGCGGTCCACTTCGTGGTTGATATGCAGCGCCTTTGCGGTTCTGACGAAAGCCGTAAAGTTGCACATCAGCGTGTTAGACGGCTCAAAAAACTTGGTACGGTTGAACCGGAGGTGCTCTACTTCCAACCCGGTTTCTTCCCGGACTTCCCGTACCACGGCGTGTTCTTCTGCCTCACCGCGGTTCACATATCCAGCCACCAGAATATAAGAGGGCTTGCCGTACTGCTGGATGAGCAGAATTTTCCCGGTTTCCTCATCCACAACAATCATGCTGACTGCCACATTGTACATCGGGAAACGGTATTGCTGGCATTTCGGGCAGTAAGGCACAATGCCCTCTTCTTCCAGTTCTTTTTCAATCAATGCCGTGCCGCATTCAAAGCAATGCTTCTGAATCATTTTTACACTCCAAACACTGTTTTTGTCAGCCGGATACCTGCTGCCGTCTTCATCGTATGTTCCATAAAGGTTCGGATTGCCTGCTGGTCGTACCCGCTTTCGGACGCATTGACGATATAATCTGCCTCAATCAGAATCTGATAGTCAATGCCGTCGATCTGCGCCGGACTATGGTGGTGCCCTACCAGATAGGCCACACGGTCGATCTGTTCTGCCGTCATGCCGGTATCCGCCAAGAACTCCCGCACCAGCGGGGCACCCTCCTGCTCCTGATATTTACCATTGGTGTTGCCGTACTTTTTGCGGCAGAGCGGGCAGGCGATATCGTGGGTGATGGCCGCCACCTCCAGAATAAACTGCGTGTCTGCGTCCAGCCCCTCCAGCTCACCAATGGTTTTGGCATAGGTCCACACGCAGCTCAGGTGCGTGATGTCATGGATATTCCCTTCGGAAAAGGCGATCATCTTTTCCATGATCTGTGCAATGGTCATCATTTGTTTCACTCCCCGTTTTTAATACTTAAATGTTCACCTTGATAAACGCGAAGTTGTCTGTCTGATTTCTTCGTCAATTTTTTTCATAGAATACTATATCCATTTTTTCGTTTATATGCTCAACCTTTCCAGTTTGAACATATCCCATTTTCTCATATAGATGTAGATTTCCCTTTTCTTGTAAAATTGTATCCAAACACCAATGGTCAGAACCATATATATTTTCAAGTTCAATCATTGCTTGTTGAGCATATCCTTTATTGCGAAATTCACCCATAATCCAAATTGGCGAAATTCTTTTTCTACTTCCATCGTTTTTATTAACTATTCGTACTGCACCAACAACTATATCATTCTCAACGATATAATAATAAGTTGTCCAAGGCTGTTCAAATTTAGCGATTATTTTTTCTAAGCTTTCAGTTGCCGGACTCATATCGAAATCTTGATATTTATCTAAAAGCTCTGTAAATGCCTCTACTTGCATTTTCCAGATGGTTTCTATATCTTCTCTCGTTGCTTTCTTTAATGTGATAGCCATTATCCTTCTCCTTCCTGTAATCGGTCGCACAAATTCCGATTTATCAAATAAGAATTTCTGTCAATTTTTCTCTTGACGCGACTCGCTTCTAAGAGTAGGAACGAACTGTTCTGTTGCCGGAGACGGACCATTCGGGTCGGTCTCCGGCAGTATTTTTGTTATCGCGTATTAAAAAACAGCCGGAACGACTTTCTGCTGCGCTACATCGATGATGCCGTATGTATTCAGTCTGAGTTTTGGAATGACCGGAAGGCTGACGAAGGCGAGGGTCATAAAGATGCCGATATCTTCCGCTACACCATGTGCCTTGAGGGCATCGTTCAGCGCCTGCATTTTCGCCGCAACGCTCTCTGCGCTTTCGGTGCTCATCAATCCGGCCACCGGAAGCGCAAGTTCTGCCACGACCTGTCCATCTGCCACAAACGCAAGTCCGCCTTTGTTTTTCCGCACGGTGTTGCCGGCCAGCATCATATCGGTATCGTTGTCCCCTGCCACAATCAGGTTATGGGAATCATGTGCGATGCTCGATGCAACGGCTCCGCATTTCAGGCTGAAGTTTCCTAAAAAGCCAATGCCCACATGGCCGGAGTGATGATGTCGCTCAAAAACGGCCAGTTTTACGATGTTGTGTTCCGGGTCCACACCGGGAGCTTTGCCCGGATGCCGTTGGAACGGGATGATTTTTTCCTCCGTAAGCAGCTCGCCCCGGTTCAGGCAGATGACACGCTCCTGCTCCCCGCTTTCCCGAAGTTCCAGGTCCTGCAGTGTGATCTCATCCAGATCAAAGGAATCCATAACGTGGGAAAATCTCACACGGTCGATGTCAAGCGGTGCGGGTTTCAGCGTTTTTCCGTGCTCGGCCACCAGCGTGCCATTCTTGTAAACCTGTTCGACCGTAAAGGATTCCAGATCAGGAACCACAACCAGATCTGCCCGGTACCCCGGTGCTACGGCACCGCGCTGCTTGAACCCAAAATACTGTGCCGGGACCAGCGTTGCCATTTTGACGGCCACCGCCGGGTCTGCCCCCAACCGGATTGCTTTGCGGATGTTGGAATCGATGTGTCCGCTGTCCAGCAGGTCACTGGGGTGCTTATCATCCGTCACCAGCATGCAGCGGCTGCAATAGGGCTCCCGGAACAGCGGCATCAGGGCCTCCATATTTTTTGCAGCCGTTCCTTCCCGGATCATGATGTATTGTCCGCGCCGGAGTTTTTCCATGGCTTCCTCAATGTTGGAGCACTCGTGATCAGACTGAACGCCTGCCGCAATATAAGCATTCAGGTCCTTATCGCTCAAGAGCGGTGCGTGTCCATCCACGATCTTTCCCGCTTCGGTGCAGTCGCGGATCTTCTGCAGGATCTTCGGGTCACAGCGCACCGTTCCGTAGGCATTCATCAGTTCCGCAAGCCCCAGCACGCGGGGATCGCCGTAGTAAGGCCGGAGCTGTTCTGCGTTCAGCACCGCACCGGATTCATCCAGATCCGTGGCCGGCACACAGGAGGGCAGCATGAAATAAACCGAAAGGGTCAGATTTTTTGTCGTTTCCAGCATAAAATCCAAGCCTTCCAGCCCCGCAACGTTCGAGATCTCGTGTGGGTCTGTGACCACCGCAGTGGTACCGTGGGGCAGCACTGCCTGCTCGAAAGCCGGACCACAGAGCATGGAGCTTTCGATGTGGATATGCCCATCGATCAGACCGGGACAGACATATTTGCCGTGCAGATCAACTTCTTTCCGGCCATGATACGCACCCACGCCCACGATCGAATTTCCGCTGATGGCAATGTCAGCGGTGTCGATCTCATCGGTAAATACATTGACGATTCTGGCATTTTTCAAAACCAGATCGGCCAAAGCATCTCCTCTGCCTGCCGAGATCCGGCGTTTCAGTTCATCGAACTGCATAGAAACATCTCCTCTCTCTGAAGTTCGATTTTCTCACCTGTGGATTGGTTCTGCCCTTATTCTACCACGCCTTGCCGCTGCGGAAAAGATGTCGGGAAACAAAAATGGCCCCGGAGGGCTTGTTACAGCTCTCCGGGGCCACCTTATGTGCGTGTGTGACTTGGCGCACACCGTCAGCACTCCACTGCCACCTTGATCACGCCGTCCCGTTTCTTTTCAAACAGCTCGTAGCCCTCTGCGATCCGGCACAGGGGGTAGGTGTGGGTGATGAGCGGTTCGGTATCGATCTTGCCTTCTGCGATGAGACGCAGCGTTTCTTCACAATCGCAGCCGTCCACGCCGCCGGTCTTAAAGGTGAGGTTTTTGCCGTACATTTCCGGCAGCGGCAGGGTCTGTGCCTTATCGTACAGTGCCACCACCGTCACAATGGCGTTGGGCCGTGCACACTCCCATGCCAGCCGGAAGGTGGAGTCTGCCCCTGCCACCTCCAGCACCACATCGGCCCCGCCGTGGTCGCTGTGGGCACGCACAAAGGCGGCGCAGTCCTCCGGCTGCACGGTGAGCACCTGCGGGTAGTGCCGACGGATGAACTGCAGGCGGCTTGCGTCCTTTTCACAGACGATGATGCGCTTGGGGCTGTGCAGCATGACGCACAGCAGCGTGCAGATGCCAGTCGGCCCTGCACCGAGGATCAGCACGGTATCCTCGGGGGTGATCTCCGAGATGCGTGCCGCCCAAAAGCCAGTGGCCAGCACATCGCCCACCAGCAGCGCCTGCCGATCGGTGACGCCGTCCGGGATCTTGTTCAGTCCCTGATCCGCAAAGGGCACCCGGACATACTCCGCCTGCCCGCCGTCGATGCGGCAGCCCAGTGCCCAGCCGCCGTTTTGATCGGTGCAGTTGTTCACGAAGCCTTTTTTGCAGAAGAAGCACTCTCCGCAGAAGGTCTCCACGTTCACCGTCACCCGGTCGCCGGGTTTCACATTGGTCACCGCACTGCCCACTTCTTCTACGATGCCCACCATCTCGTGCCCTACGGTGATGCCGGGCACCGCCCGGGGCACGCTGCCGTGCTTAATGTGCAGGTCGCTGGAGCAGATGCTGGCAAGGGTCACCTTTACAATGGCATCCCGCTCGTGCTGCAGCACCGGCTTTGGTTTTTCCATCAGGGCAAACATCGGTGTACAAGGGGTACAAACAAGATAAAATAGAAATGAGGGGCGATAGAGCGGAAATGTCAGATTTTCCACTCTATCTGAACACGGTCGCTGGCGGCCTTGATCGTAGAGATCAAACCATCGGCGGCTTTTCTTTTGTCGTCAAAATCTATGCTCTCCCAGTTGTCGAGATAATAGGACAACTTCTTTATCTGCTGGGGCGATATGGTTTCAACGCTCAATTCAGCGATTGCCTTTGAAATGGTCTGGCGTCGGGTGTCCAGTTCTTCAATTTTTTTGTTAGCGTAGGCAAGCAAGGTCGCATTGGCTCCGGTTAGCATATCCAGCAGCTTTTCAATTTCTGCCTCCACCTGTGCCCGCTCCACTTGATAGGCGGTCAGTTTCGGATTGACTTTTTCCTCTCTGCCGTGGAGGATCTGAAAGTCTTTGAACTTTTCCTGCATGGCCGAGAAAATGAATTGCTCAAATTCTTCTTTGCGGATTTTCCCGCAGCCCGGACAGCCTTTGTTTTCCGTCCGTTTGGTACAGCGGAAATATCCGGTGCTGTTTGGTACATGGGTGGCTTTCAGAGCATACCCACAATGCCCGCATTTGATTTTTCCGGCCAGCCAAGTGTTCTTCGGTTTCCGTCCCTGCTGGAAGGTGGTATTTGCCATAAGTTTTTTCCGGCATTTCAGCCATGTGTCAGAGGAAATGAGTGCTTCATGGGGAGCGATAACAAGTATCTGGTCTTTTAAGCACCTGTCCTTGTCCTCTTTCACATCCCGCCCCTGATAGAGATAGCAGCCGTTTGTTCCGGCAAAGTCAGAAGCGTCATTGACAATCGCTGCACCCTGACTCTTGAAAAATTCGTACAGCTCCAAATCGGCCTGTGCGTAAACGGGGTTTCTTAAAAGCTGGGAAAGAAATGTACGGAACATGGATTTTCCATAAATTTTTATGTCATGTTCCTCGAAGTATCGGGTAATATCTCCGAAGGAGGTTTCCGGTTCAGCGTACATTTCAAACATCAGCCGAACATGGTCGGCGGCTACGGGGTCGGCAACCATTTTCTTTGTGCGGATACCCTCTACCACAGTAGGCTCTAACTGATAACCGTATGGCGCCTGCCCGCTCATGTGGAAGCCTTTCAGGCACCGTGAATAGTAGGCGTCTGTGACACGCTTCTGAATTGTCTCACGTTCAAGCTGGGCGAATACAATGCAGATATTCAGCATGGCCCGGCCCATCGGGGTCGAAGTATCAAACTTTTCCGTGGAGGATACAAACTCCACATCGTACTCTTGAAACAGCTCCATCATCGTTGCAAAGTCCAGAATAGAGCGGCTTATACGGTCCAGTTTATACACGATGACCCGCCTGACCTTTCCCTTGCGGATCTCGCCCAACAGCTTTTGAAACTCCGGCCTATCCGTATTTTTACCGGAATAGCCTTTGTCCTTGAATACCCGGCAGTTCCCACCTTTCAATTCATACTTGCAAAATTCAATCTGACTTTCAATGCTGATACTGTCCTTGCGGTCTACTGACTGTCTTGCGTAAATACAATCTTCTCTGATAAATTCCATATTGGGCTCCTTTCCTTGTTGGAATGGAGATACCAACCTTACAACTATATTATACCATCAGCAGCCCCGGACAACAATGTTGCGAATGATTAGGGAAATCTGTCCCCATATTTGCTGAACACCTCATAAAGACAACGCTCAATTTCTTTTTTGCGCTGTGCTTTCTCCTTCGGGGGAAGTACCGGCGTGAGGCTTTCCAGCACAATGATCTTCCCTTGAAATGCGACAGCCTTTGTTTCTCGTTCATAAGTGACAGCTTGCGTCATTGAAAACCTCCTTTGCGAAAGTGCGTGTATATGCCAGCCTTTCCCACTTGTCCCGTGGGGAAATGTCAAAAGACGGCACCCCGCAGGTGCCGCCCTTTGAGCTTTCTCCACTTCGGGTCGATGTGGCCCGAGGTCAGTAAGGACTGGAATGGTACTTTTCTTTGGCGTCCTCCACGCTGTTGAGGTCAAATACTTCATAAAGCTGCCCCACAACACGCCGTATATCCTTCTTTGAAAATTCGCAGTTCTCCATTGCCATAATGACATAACCACGGCAGGCGTCATTGCTCCATTCGTCCGGTTCCAAGCCGGGGATCATTCCAAACGCATTTCCCATAAAGTGCTCCTCTTTTGAAAAGATGGGGAGCCACGCCGGATCGGTTGGCCTATCATCAGACAGCATTGCCGGGGGCTCCCCATAGGTTTTCACTTCATTTCAGACACATCGGACGGACATAGGCTTCATGCCCCATAGTATTTCAACTCTCCCCATTCTGATGGCAAGGCGTTCTCATTGCCTGCGACGGCTCACGGCTTGCAAGGCCGCTTCAACGCTCGGACTGTGACTAAACGCAAGTATCCGGGTTCTGCGCCTGTTCCGGTGGAGCCAGCCTTGCCCCACCTATGGCATGGACCTGTTCGCTCGCTCAGTTTTACAAAGACTGTATTCTCTGAAATCCGAGGTCATGGCGGGTCTGTCACACAGCGCGTTCCCCTTCGTATCCGGGTGTCTTTTTATTCAATTTTCAATCTGCATGAGGCTTGTCTGAACCTCGGGCCATTGTGAGCCGAAGTGTTTTACCTCTCATAAGCCATTTCATTTTCCGGCCTAAATCGGTACGCCTTACAAAGAATTTTTCAAAATTTTTTCTAAGCGACGCAGACCTCGCTCGATTGCGACACGAACTACTTTTTCATGGACGCCCTCTGCCCGGGCAATGTCCTGTTTGGTCATGCCGAGAATGAAATGGGCGTAAATCCGTTTTGCCTGTTTGTCTGGCAGACTGGTAATCGCTGCGTGAAGTTCCTGCATGGTCACTTTCCGCTCATACAGTTCATGGGGAGATAAAGCGACAAAGACAGCCTCATGCTCCAGCCCGTCATCCCGATCAAGGGAATAGTAGGCTTTGTGGCGGTATGTACGCAGCCGATAAGCAGCCTCTTTACGATCAAACTCTTTGAACATTTCTGCAACTTCTTCCGATACTTCCATGAAGCAATCCGATGTATAGAATGGGTAATAGTCCCGCAAATTGATAATAGTCATATTGACCTCCGTTTCGGTTGTTGGTTGACGAGTGACCGAAACGAAGGCGGCGGGGATCGGCACCGGGGAATGACTTCGGGCCAACATGACCCGAAGCAGCCCCATAAGAACACAAAAGCGCCCGGGCGGCATGAAGCCACACGGACGCATGAAATGACATGATAGTTAAGGTTCCAACAAATTTCGCATACATAGCCGGAATAACCCGGAGGGGGAGCTACGCTTTTTTTAGCTGGTGCAGATCATGGGTACTGTGAAAAAAGACAAAAATAGACACGGCGGCAATCCTCCTATATGCCGCCGTGGATTTACACGGTGTTAGGTCGTCGTTGGTTTAGGATAGACGAAAAGAAACGGCGGCTCTGAAAATCAAAGCCGCCGCTTCATAGGCGCGTGAAAATGTGTCTGCTTTACGACGGCTTTTTTTCTTTTGCCGTCGTCCGGCAGATCATTAGATATATTGCATTTATTTAGTCTTGCGGTTCAATCCTTTCAAAATTAACAATGACAAAATCACACAAACCATCAGAATTACAACGCCGATTAAAACCTGAAACATATTTGCATTATAATAACCAGAGATATTGAAAACGGCTGTCATGGGATATACCGTCTTTAACTGCTGGGACATACTCGCAAATAATCCAGCAAACGAATAAATTTCTGCAAATACCAGAGCCAGCCAATACCCCTTTTTCATCCGCGCTACCAGAGCGATAATAGGCGAAATTGCAAAGAATACGCCTACCCCATCCAGAAAATATATTTTCAGATTTTCTAACACAAGGCCAACGGAAAGTGCTTCTAAATGCAAAACTGCCTCGACAAGAAAGGTAATTGCAAAAAGTAAAAGGTAAATCAGAACGCTGAACACAAAGGCAAGTATCATTTTGGCAAGTGTCAGTTTCACTTCATCTACGGGAATGAGCCGCAGAGATTTTAAGGTATCCTCCTGTTCCTCCCGGCAAATCATATAACTTCCCAATAGGGCAATTACAGCAGGCAGAACATAAAAGGTAGCAAGGGATTGGGCCGCTGTCATAAACCATCCAGCCCCGTCAATATATCGGCGGTCATAGAATGTAAACTGTCCCTGTGCAAAGACGATCAACCCTACCATGACTGTTGCAAACCCAGCAATCCAGAGTATTTTGGAACGGTGGAGTTTCTGACTCTCCGCCCAAAGCAAATCTTTCATCATTTTTTGCACCTCACTTTCTCCGAACCAATGCCACATTCGCCAATACAGCCGAAGCAGCAGCCCATACACCAATACACAGAAATGCGGCTGGAATATTTAATGGCTGATCGAATACAACACCCGGAATATCATACATAACAATAGCGGTCATACTGGACAGCGGATGTAGGTACATATTCACCATCAAGAGGATAAAGCCGAGGAATGTATAAATCAGCGTCAGGCAAACAGGGAGAATATAGCCCTTTTGCGCTGCGGCAACCGCCAGTACTGGTAACACCGCAAAGGCGGTCAACAGAGAAATTTCCATACACTTCCGCAAAAGATAAAGGACACTTTCACTGTCAAAGGGAATATAACCGGATAGTATGCCGGTCAGAATGGACGCCGTTGCGGTAACTAGCATAAAGCAAATGGAATACACCAGCACCACAGCAAACTTGCTGAAAAAGTATGCCATTTTATTGACCGGTACAATCCAAAGCTGTTTGAGCATATCATACTGGTTTTCGTTATACATCAGCATGGTACACAACATCCCCAGCACTACCGGTAGGATGATCCACGGGGTATAGCTGAACGCTGTCCATTTGTAAAACATAATGGGGTCCACACCGGTTCCTTTGACACTTGAAAAGTAAAATACGGCAGCCAGTGGCATAAAGAGCGCCGCCAGCAGCATGAGCCAGATAAACTTTCTCCGGCGCAGTTTTAGAAATTCAACTTGTATCAGTTTAAGCAATTCCCTCTCCCCCTGTGATCTGTTTGAAATAATCCTCAAGGGTATCATTGCAGATTTGGGAGCTGATAACAGCTACATCCTGCACCACAAGGGCCTTGTTGATTGCCGCCATATCCAGTGCGGTGTCATAAAGCCGCAGGTTGTGTTCGTCCTGCACCGCATAATCGGTCACATGGAATTGCCTTTCCAAAATTAAAGAGGCTTTTGGAATATCCGACACTTGAAGCTGGATGTATTTCCGATTTTTCTTTTCTAATTCTTCCATGCTGCTTTCTTCCAGCAGAACCCCGTGGTCGATAATGCCTATGTCATCTGCCAACAGTGAAATTTCGGAAAGTATATGGCTGGAAATTAGGATGGTTTTGCCACGCTCCACACTTAAATTCTTAATAAAGTTCCTCACTTCGGCTATACCGATAGGGTCAAGTCCATTGGTCGGCTCGTCCAAAATCAAAAGCTCCGGGTCATGCAGAATAGCGTTGGCAATACCGAGGCGCTGCTTCATGCCGAGGGAATACTTACTGAACAGCTTTTTGTCCTTGTAGGGCAATCCCACAACTTCCAGCGCGTTCTTGACGGCATTGGGCTGAGGTGTCCCTCGTAACTTCGCAAAAATTTCAAGGTTTTCTGTGCCGGTCAGATTCGGATAAAAACCGGGAGTTTCGATGATGGCTCCAATACGGGGATAAATGCGTTTCTCATGGCCTTTGATGTTCTGTCCGAACACATCTACTTCGCCGGAAGTGATTGGTGTAAGGCCCAAAATCATTTTCATAATTGTGGTTTTACCGGCTCCGTTGCGTCCTAAAAGTCCATAAATCCGGCCCGGTTTTACATGAAGATTCACAGAATTAACGGCAGTTTGTTCCCCGTAAATCTTTGTCAGCTTTTTGGTTTCAATCACAAGATCACTCATAAAAATGCCTCGCTTTCTCATTTTGTTTCGTTCTTCCAGATAACATAGTTGTAAAGGCTGCCATCCGGGAAATAGTTGATGAATACTTTGAAATTGCCTTTGTCACAAGGAATGACAAATTCAACACGGATTTGGTCAGAGTGTTCCGGCACATAGCAGGACACATCCGGGGAAGTGTTCTCCGGCAGCCCGCCCAGCTTATCGACTTCTTCTTCCCATGTTTCCTGTATCGTCTCCGCAGAAATATTGTCCTGTACGCCCTGCGGCAACGCATTGAAGAAAGTTTCAAAATCTCCATCCATCATTTGGTTAAAGTATTCGGTTGCTTCTTCCGTAATGGCCTGTTGGTCGGGAGCCTCGCCGGAAGATGGAGCGGCCTGCTGGCAGGCACAAAGAGAAAAAACAAGCAGAATACCGAGTAATAAACAACTCAATCGTTTCATAGGTCTTTCCTTTCAGTAAGATTGCTTTTTTAGAGCCACTACGGATGCGGCGGCAAATGTAGCACCGATCAAGAGCAGCGAACCGACACAAACAAGCGGCGAAGTATTGAATAAAACGCCTTGCATCAGGCTTTCTACCATAGCTGCGGCCGCTTCGGAAATATGGGGATAAATCCCCATCACGCTTGCCAGCGGGTGTATTCCCGTAAGATAAGCCGGGGCAATGACTACGGGAATCAGATAAAGCAGCGTTGCGCCAATGGGCAGGATATATCCCTTTGACAGCGTGGAAAGAAACACAATCGGAAGCATGGCTATGGGAATCAGAATACCACCTGCCAGATACAAAAGACCAGCGTCCATCAGTGTTTGGGCGTTCAGATCGGGAAAGCCTCCGGCAATCAGCCCACCGACAACACACAAAAGAAAAGTAATCAGGCACAGTCCTACGGACATCAGAATAACCACAGCGACTTTTGAAAAATATAGCTGTGCTTTTGTAATAGGGATGATAAGCAGTTCTTTCATCGTGTCATTTTTGTGTTCATCGAAAAACAGTGTCGTTGCAAACATTCCCAGCACAATCGGCAGAAACAGGCTGGACAGATTCTTAAAGGCCAGTGTGTAAAGGTCGCCAAAACTATCCATAAAGGGACTGCTCCTTGAAATGCTGCAAGCCCTTTCAATCGCAAACGCTCCAAGCAGAAGTGTTAGAGCCAAAATGCACCAGACAATTTTATTCCGTTTCCATTTCTGGATTTCAGTTGTAATAATCGTCATACGGTTTCCTCCTTTCATGGTTCCAATTATAAAACGCAAACCTTGCCATAACCTTGCCGAGATAAAATTTTTTCAAAAAAAGCTCCGTGGGATCACAGAGCTTTCGGAAGTATGATGATAAAGGTTGTTCCGTTTCCGGGAACACTAGCGGCTGTAATCGTTCCTTTATGAATACTGACTAACTCTTTGGCAATCGAAAGGCCCAGCCCGTTCCCTTTGGCAGAACGGGAGTGATCGCATTGATACATCCGTTCAAAGATATGCGGGAGATCAGAGGCGGCAATCCCGTTGCCGTTATCAGCAACAACGATTTTTGCCTGCTGCTCAGTTTCAGTCACGGTCAGGAAAACTTTGCTTGCATCACTGTGCGTCAGAATATTTTGCAGTAAATTATTGAGAATACGAGTGTAGGCGGTAGAGTCAACCCGTGTCATGTATTCTGTTTCGGGTATCTCAATTTCATAGCTAAGATCGTGGTTTTCCAGCAGCGGCACCCAATCAGCCATGATGTCACGGGAAAGCTCATTCAGGTCGCAGACCTCAAAATGAAAAATCTGTTCCCCGGCATCCAGCTTCACCCATTCAAACAGGGCGGTCACAAAATCTTTCAGGTGGTGGGCTTTTTCCATAGCCACCCGAATGTATTCTTCCTTCTCAGCTCCTGTTACCATCTTGCTTTCCACAGCCTCCAAATATCCAACCAGAGAAGCAAGAGGGGTTTTTACATCATGGGAAAGGCTTGTCATAAGCCGTTTATAAGCCTGTTCGGATTGCTTTTGCTGTATAAGCCGAGATTGGCTGCTCATGGCAATCTCGTTAATATCATAACAGATTTGTTTTGTCAGGTCGCTTTCCCGCACCAATACACGGCGGTTCAAATTCCCGGCTTTTATATCGTTTAGGGCATCCCTAATAAGAAAAAGCTGACCACGGACGCGGTGAAGTTTTCCCAAAAGATAGCTGATTACCAGCAAAGCAATCAATAAGGACAACAATAGATAAAGGTTAATTTCCATGCTCATGCCTCCTTGTTAAAGCGATACCCTACACCGCGGACAGTCTGAATATAAAAAGGTTGTTCTGGATTTGGCTCGATTTTTTTTCGCAGTTTACTGATAAATGCCATGAGGTTATTGTCGTCAAAATCATATTCTTCTGTCCACGCCTGCGTATAAAGTTGTTTTTTAGTAAAGACCCGACCCTTGTTGGACGCCAAAAATAGAAGCAAATCAAACTCTTTGCCGGTCAAGTCTACCGGGAGATTTTGAACCGTTACGGTTCGGTTGATTTTATCAATTACCATATCTTTCAGAAGCATGGTGGCGGCTTCGTTTCCGGTCACAGGGTTTAAGGTGGTATAGCGCCGGATTAGAGAATTGACACGAGCCATTAGTTCGTTAATTCCAAACGGCTTTGTCAGATAATCGTCCGCTCCCAGCCGCAGACCAGAAACCTTATCTTCTTCGTCGCTTTTGGCGGTCAGCATCAGCACCGGCACATTGTTTTTCTCTCGGATTTTCTGCAATACTTGAAACCCGTTCATATCTGGCATCATCACATCCAGAATAATTAGTGAACAGGTATCCTTGTTTTTTTCCAGTAGCCTCAGACCCTCTAAGCCGCCATGTGCTACTACCGCAGATAAATTTTCTTGTTCCACACATTTTTTCATCAAGGCACAAAGTTTCTTGTCATCGTCTATAATCAAAACACTATTCATGTTTCAGCAACCTCCCTTGTTTTGTCCGGCCATCAATCGGCTTTTCCGCAGCTTTAGGGATCAGCCAAACACCAGCCATTTTCACAGCACCGGGGATACGTCCACCAGCACAATAATAATTTGCCCTACGAGGTGTCACGCCCCACTTTTCGGCGGCCCCTTTCAATGTCATATAGTCCATTTCGCGCCTCCACAGAATACATTATAGTTCTTTACCTCGAATAGTACAAGTTGGAGGCTGCACATTGATGAAATGAAATACTACTTTATGTAAAATTTCATTACATTCTCATAATCCAACCCGAAATGTAGAATGATATAGGGTGATATGAAAATGAACCAAGATGAAAGAAGGTTTGACTTCCACGGCCTCGGGGCGGCTCTCAAACGAGCCAGAGAAGAAAAGGGATGGACACAAGCCTATGTTGCGGAATTAGTAGACCGTGACTCCCGTACCATTATGAATATTGAGAACAAAGGTCAGTATCCCAGCTTCGACCTTTTTGTTAAACTCATTACTATGTTTGACGTTTCAGTTGACCAGTTTATTCATGCGGACGGAGGGGCAAGGTCAAGCTCTTGCAGAAAGCACATTGATGTTCTTCTAAACTCCATGAATGAAAAAGAGCTTGTCGTGATAGAAGCCACAGCCGAAGGCATTAAGAAAGCCAGAGAAACGGAGGTTCCAGAATAAGGGCCTCTGTTTTTTTGCGCCATTTTAGGGGCTGCCGCTAAGTGGCAAGCAATGCCTCTGTGGCCACAAGTGGCACAAAGGCGGCTTGTTGGGGCTCGCCCCAAACCCGTATCTTCGGGCCAACATGGCCCGAAGTGTCAGCGTCGCTTTGCTCCTTATTTTCATAACCTTAACGCTCCTTTTCCTGTTTTCTTCCCGGCTCGGTGTAGCCCATCAGAGTGTCAATGTTCGCCTTGATCGTGACGATCTCCTGCATATCCCGTCGTGCCTTCTGGTATTCTCCATAGAGCTGTTTTTTCTTTGCTGTGAGCTTGCGGCCTTCCTCCTTCAGCACATCCATTTTAGGGAGCTTCGCCCCGCCCAGCAGAGAGCGCATTTCCGCTTGTGCAGCCCGGTACAGTTCAAGGTCGGCCTCATGCTCCGCAAGGAATTTCCGGCTGTACTTCGTCGCCTTATACTGCTCAAAGACTGGGCGGGTTTTGGCATACTGAACCGTTGCGGCCTTTAGCCCGGCATTGGTTTTCATGGCCTGCTCCGTCTGCTTGACCTGTTCGGAAATAACATGGAAACGGTCTGCCGCCTCGGTGGCTTTCTTCGCCAACTGCTCATAATCGGTCAGGTTATTGTCCTGTATATAGGCAAGAGCGGCGGCCATCTGCTTAATGTTAAATACCTTCGCCCAGCGTTCATATCCAGGCCCCTTACCGGCAGCCAGCTTTGCTTGAATATCCACCGCCAGACTGATTTTCCGTTCCGAGCGCCCGGGGCGTTTTTCTTTGCCCTCAATGGCAGACAGAACATCTTGCAAGTCGTAGCCGTCTCCCAGCGTGGAAGCCCGCAGACGGGTGAAGCGTTCCTGTCCCTGCCCGGTCAGCCGGAAGCTGATACCGCCGCCCCGAACCGTCTTGACCTCATACCCGGCCCGCTTCATCAAATTGAGAAATTCGTCCAAATCAGCGGGGCGTTCCGCCAGCGCAGTATCAATAGCAAGGCGCAGTCGGTCCTGATAGGAAAGCGGCCCTTTCCGGTCTTTCTGCCACTCCCCATAGTTCCGATACTTGCTCTTGCTCCGGGGCTTCGGGTTCTCCACGATGGACAGCCCGTTTTCAAGGCACAGCCTGTCAGAGAGCCGCCGAAGGGCGAAGCTGGAGCCCCAAAAATTTCGGAATTTCCGGGTGCAGTCAAGGGTGGTGGAGTTGTAATAAATGTGACAATGGATGTGCTGCTTATCGGTGTGCGTGGTAACGATAAAAGCGTGCCGCCCCTTTGTCCAGCGCATAGCCAGCTCATAGCCGATACGGTTCGCCTCCTTCGGGGTGATCTCGCCCGGATAGAAGGATTGTCGTATCTGATAGCACAGCACATTATTTTCTTTCTTCTGTTCCCGGCCCGTCATAGCGGCATAGCTGGCCTTTGCCAAAAGGAACTCGTCCGCCACGGTGGCCGGATCACATTCATAAGCGGAGATATACTTTCCGCTTTCTGTTTTCTCCGGGTCCTTGCCATAGTCCAGACAATCCCGGATAGCCTCAGCAATCGTTTCGCCTTCGCCCGCATGGCGCTGTAACAAAGTTGTGGTAGCCAAAAATCATTCCTCCTTTCCATGAGAAAGGGGCGGCCCATTCAGACCGCCCCGACTTCGGGCCAGTATGGCCCGAGGCTGCTTAACTTGCCAGAAACCGGTACAGAGCGGATTTGCCTCCGTCCAGCACCCAAAGAAGGGAGCCCGCCGCCGCTTGCAGTCCATACGGCGAAAGAAGGAAGGCAAGAAACAGAAATACAATCCCACCTATGGGCGTCGGCGTGAAAAAGAGAGCGACACCCAGCACCGCCAGGATCACAGAGGCAATCGTCAGCAGGACGGCACAAATATCAAACAGGAACACCAGCAGAGCCGCCAGAAGGGACAACGCCAAAGCAAAGGGAGCAACCAATATTTTCAGCAGTATCTTCATCTTCAAAACCTCCTTTATCTATCCTTCCTACCTCTATTTTATCATGCCTGCCCGGGGACATAAATGTTGCGAAAGATTAGTGAATCCTGTCCCAAACCTTCGGGTCATACTGGCCCGAAGTGGTAAAAAAAGAGCAGGGCGGCAAGCCCCGCAACGGAAGCCTGCCGCCCTCGTCTTACTTTGCCACCAGCTCGGAGAGCTCCCGCAACACCTTTGACACCTCGCCCCACAGCTTTTCATAGTCCCGCTTCAATCCGTCGATTTCCTCCGGGTACACGCCATAGGTATGTGCGTGTATGGCAACCTGATTGAGATTGTTAGAACAGCGCCGTTGCAGAGAGATCAGCTCTTTTACGGGCGCAAGGTCGATGTGCAGGATATACCCATTCAGAGCCATTTTCCGTACATAAGCCCCGGCGTTGGAAATGCCCGCCTCAGCCATCCGTTCATGGATGGCTGCCAGCTCGTCCGGCGTTACCATGACGTGCAGATGGACATTCCGCTTGCGGTTCTCCATCAGCGTTCCAGCTCCCGGCCTTTCCGGCGCTCTTTTGGTTCCTTTACCTTATCAAGCGGTTTTGCGTCCAGCTCCGGGGGCGTGGGTGGGATGGGCGTGTTGTTGGGTACGCCGTCGATCATGTTGCAGTTCTGCTCCGTGGAGAGCTCGGCGGTTTTCAGATAGTTGTCTTTTTCGTGCATGGCGTTCCTCCTTTATCGTTCCTCATGGTTTTTATGGCTCCGCTTCTGGCCGGGCTCCTTCGGGGGTTCCTGCCCTCTGGTTCCTTCTTTGAGCCGGGCGGTAATGGATGGGCGCACCCGGTCAGGATTGCCCGGTGCTGGTTTCAGTTCATAATCCTCCATCTGCTTTTCGGTCAGCGGCTTTGCGTAGGTCAGTTCGCCCCATGCCATCAGACTGCCGTCTGCCACAGGACGCCGCCTGTCATCGTCGTAGTTGACGATGGAAAGAGGCTGGTTATCCGGCAGCTTCGGGTAAGTTCCTATGTCCACGGGCCGCTGGGTGGAATAATAGCGGTAAACGCCCTCCGGTCCCAGCTCGGTATGCTTGACCGCCGCATGGTAAAACTGCTGATAGTCGTCCATCCGACGGTCAAAGTCCCTCTGCGCCCATGCCTGACTGGTTCCATAGCGACCCCAGTAGTAATCCCGATGGCCGTTTTCCCCCTCGGTAAACTGCCAGGTCACAAAGGGGCTCGGCGCTCCCGGATTATGCCCCAGCGCAAAGCCGTGTCCGGTTTCAAAGGTGGCAGCTTTCAAAATCACATATCCTTGTACTGTCTCCAAGAGATACCTCCTTTCTGTGCCTCGGGCTAACATGACCCGAAGTGCTGGATGTTACGAAATAAGAGGGCAGACCGGGGAGAAATGTAATAAGATATTCCCACCCCGGAAACACCCTCAAAAAAGCCCGGAATATCAAGCCTTTGGAGGCGGCAAATCGTAACAGCCGCCCGGCCTTTTCTCCCGCATTTTCCTCATGCGTTCCCGGCTTTTTCGGCGGTTCCCTTCGGCCTTGCAGGCGTCGGAACAGTAGGCTTGACGCCCCTCGGGCAAAAACGCCTTTCCGCAGACCGCACAGGCTCGCAGCTCCGGGGAGATGCCTTCCGTTGTCAACGACGCTTGAAGCTCCGGGTTAAGAGGCAGGACAGCCACACGAAAATAACGGCAGTACGCCCCTGTCCAGCACTTGTGCAGCATATAGCAGGCACAGTCAAGAGGAAGGCACAGGCCGCTTTCCCGGTCATAGTTGGCGCACATCCCCGTGACAAGAGAACGGATTTTCTTCTTCTCGTCACGGGTCAGCTCCCGGGCGTCCATTTAAGACTTCGGGCCACGATGGCCCGAAGGGCGGGACTCCACGATCAGCGCCCGGAACTTCTTCCGGCACTGTTTTTTCTTTCCTTTGCACTCCTTGTGATAACGGCATCCCTTACAAGGGTCGTCATTGTTCCAGCCGGGGTGCGGTACTTCCTTCATCATTCGTTCAAAAGGGCTGCTTGTAAAATTCATTCTCATTCCTCCGTATCTTCCTCCCATGGCGGGGTATCTTCGTCATCGGGTTCCTCTGAGATCTCCTCCAGCTCCCCGTCCTCATATTCGCAGTAATCATCTTCCAAATCCGGGGCTTCATGCTTCGGCTTGTAAATCTTGAAATAGTAACCAATCCCACCGCCGGCCAGCACCACCGCACCGATCAGGAGCAGAGAGAGAAGGGGGCTGTCCTTTTTCTCCGGCTCGGATTCCGGTACTTCCTCCACCGGTTCGGTGGGCTTTGGCTCTGGCTCCGGGGTCACTTCTTTGGGCGGTTCCTTACCCTGTTCGGCAAGAGGCAGAAGGTCGTCTGTGGTAACGGTATTGAGGAAATAGACGTTCTCGCTGGTTTTCTGTTTGTCGATCACCAGATAAAACACGCTCTCGTCTGCTGTGGTAATGGTGTAAAACTCTTTACCGTCCTCGTCGGTGGCGTTGTCCACCACGGTTCCCGTCCCGTCCGGGGTAAAGGGGTTCTGTGTTTCCGGCTCCGCTTCGGTTTCCGCCGGGGCGGGAGCTGTCTCCGGCTGTGGCTCGCTGCTCTGGGCGTAGGCCGGGACCGTAAAGATCAGGCAACACAAAAGGCTGGCAGCCATCGCCGCCAGCCTGCGGTATTTAGTTTTCTTCATGGGCTGTGTCCTCCTTTTCGGGTGCCTCCGGCTTCGGGTCAGTATGGCCCGAAGCGGTAAGGCTGTTTTTGGGGTCATTCAGAAATGCCATCAGCTGGGCGGGCGTCAGTTTAAGGGAGCGCACCGCCTGCACGATCTGGCTGTTTTCTTCCTCCTGTTTCTGCTTTTCCAGCTCCCGGATTTTGGCCTGCCACTCGGCAGCCTTCTCCCGGGCTTTTTCCAGTTCCTTATCGAGCTTGTCGATCTTGTTCATGCAAGGACTCCTTTCCTCTGGCTCACAAACGCCCGAAGGCATAGAAATGTGTCTGCCAGTAGCTTGAATTGATGTTTGCGTATTGGATGGGCGAACCACAATGGAGCATCATCCCGTCGCCCACATAAATCCCCACATGGGACACAGGGCCGGGGCTGTCATAGGTTCCCGTGAAAAAGATAATGTCGCCGGGCTTTGCCTCGGAGGGGGAAATGATAGCGCACTGGTTATAAATGCCCTGCGCCGTGGTACGGGGCAGGTTGTGGACGCCGCTGGCCGTGTACACCCAGCAGACAAAGCCCGAACAGTCAAAGGAGGTGGACGGGCTGGAGCCGCCCCACACATAGGGCCAGCCGATGTACTTTGTGGCTTCTTCCATGAGCGCCGCAAAAGCCGGGTCATCCAGCGCCTCGCCGGGTATCTCATAGCTGGGGCCGGTATCTTCGCCGCCGTTGTAAATCCCTTCCCACAGATAGGGTTTGTTGCCTTTGAGCTGCTGCATAACGGTGTAGATTTCCCGCTGCTGTTCGTTAAGCCTCGGCAGGATCACGGCGGGCAGCGTCTTGTTTGTGAGGGTCACATTGAGAATGTAATACTCATAGGGGACTTCCTCGGTGGTGGTTTCCCCGGTCTCCGGGTCGGTGCTGGTTTCGGTGCGGTAGCGTATCTCGACTTCCTCCGTCAAGGTCAGCTCATACTGTGCCTCGAAAATCTCCCGCAGTTCGTCCTGCACCTGTTCCCGGAAATAGACATGGTACTTTGCAGAGAAATAGGATGCCAGCTCATAGGGGTTATGGCCGATCTCGTCCACGGAATAGCGGTACTCGTCATAGCCGGGATGGGTGCTTTCAATGTTCGCCACCGTCTGCGCCAGCTCGTTTTCCAACGCTGTATAGTCCTCGTCCACCCCCAGCAGGTCCGTATCCTCCGAGGCGTAGGAGGTGCCGGATAACGCATTGGCAAGGCCGCTGCCAAGCGTGGGAAAGATAGAGCTTACCGCCGACACAAGAAAACAGAGCAGCAACAGCAGGAGCAGGACCAGCACCGCCACGGGATGTCGGGTCACAAACTGCGCCGCCCGACGGGTCGCAGTTTCCGAAGCGGCAGCGGTTTTCTTTGCGGCCTTTGCACCCTGTTTTGCAGCCGCCTTTGCCTCTTTGGAATACCGGCGTTTCAGTTTCCATTTCTGCTGCACACGGGAAAGCGGATTGCTGGCAAGTTCCGGGTGCTCGGAGGCCATCTTCTGAAAATCCACATTGGCCCGGACTTTTATGTCCTTCCGTTCCCACTTTGCCACCTTCCGGGCCGGGTGTTCCTGCCAGCGGCGTTTGGCATAGCGGGTCAGTTTCCGGGTTCCGGCCTCTGCGGCCAGCTCGGATTTATGGGCTCCTTCCACACCCACATTTTCATGCTCGACCTCGTGTATCTTGTTGTGGACATAGAACCATGCTTCTGTACGGGCTCCCCGGACTGCCTTTTTTGCAAGCCCCGGCGGCTTCTTCGCTGCCCGTTTTGCCTCGGTCTTGTCCAGTTTCTCCCGGGCCTTTCCCAGCTTTTCCCCGGCGTGTTCCGCTTTTGCCTGTGCTTTCTGGTACTTGTCCTTTTTGCTCCCGGCCTTCTCGGCGGAGCCCTCCGGCTCCTGTGCCTTGCCGGTATCCTGCGGCCCGTCCGCTTCATCTTCCTGCCTCATGCGGTCAGAGGGACGGCTTTTCCGTCTGTCCTCTTGAAACTTGCCGCTTTTGGACTTCGGGCCATCGTGGCCCGAAGGGCTGTCCTGCCTGGTATCCTCGTCCTCAAACCGCAGGCGTCGGGATGGTGCGTGGGAAGGCCCTTCCCGTTCCGCCGGTCCGGGGCGATTGCCCCCGGTATCCTCCGTCGGCCCCGGCCTTTGAAAATTCCGTTTATCCGGTTTCTTTCCGATGATGTATCCCTCCTTTCCAAACCTCGGGCCATCATGGCCCGAAGTGCGTTATGCCCGGTTCATTTCCTGTTTTTTGTCCTCCGGGCGGGTGGTCATAATGGCGTACAGCTCGGTATTCTGCGGGAAGCGGTCAACAAACGGGATGGTGGTATTCCCGAAGAACAGCAGCCCTTCGCCGGAATTGGTATGGGTCACATAGGAAAGCTGGTGGGGGCTGATCCCAAGCTGTTTAGCTAAAATCTGCCGGTCCCCCTGTGCCTGCGAGAGCAGCACAAGGAAGTCCGAGTTTTCAAAGATGTTCTCAATCTCTGGGCTTGCCAGAAAATCCTTTACGTTCTGCGTTAAAGCACTCGGAACGCACCCTTTTTTTCGCAGCATTTTCCAGATCGCCACACAATAGCTTGCCGTCAGCCGGTCGCGGAGCAGCACATGGAACTCGTCGAAGTAGCACCATGTAGCGATACCACGCAGGAAATTCATGGACACCTGCGAGTTTACCAAGTCCTGCATAATGAGCATGGCAATCGTCCGAAGCCCGGCCCCCAGCTTTTTTAAGTCAAGGCATACCAAACGGCGGTTCAAGTCCACATTGGTTTCATGGTTGAACACGTTAAGAGAACCCGACACATAAATTTCAAGGGCAGTTGCCAGCCGTACCGCCTCGCCCTCCGGCTGGGAACAGAGCAGGTCATACAGGGTTTGGAGGGTCGGCATTTTGCTTGTTTCCGGGTCCTGCAAGTGTTCCCGGTACATCTGGCGTACACAGCGGTCAATGACGGTACGCTCCACCGGCTGCAAGCCGTCCTTGCCGCCAACGATCAGCTCCATCAGCGACAGAATAAAGTCGGCTTTCAGCGCCATCGGGTTTTCCTCGTCGAAGCTCAAATCAATGTCCATCGGGTTGATGTGGTGGGGGCTGTCCGGGGCGATCTCGATGACCTGTCCGCCCAGCCGCTTGATAAGGGGCGAATATTCGCCCATCGGATCAACCACAATGATCCGGTCACGGGTGGCAAGGAACACGTTCACAAGCTCCCGCTTTGCGGCAAAGGATTTGCCGGAGCCCGGCACGCCGAGGAACAGGCCGTTGGGATTTTTGAGCTTCTTCCGGTTTGCCATGATGACGTTATGGGAAAGTGCGTTGAGCCCGTAATAGACGGCTTCGCCATCCATGCGGAGCTCCTGCGTCATAAAGGGAACGAAAATGGCCGTGGAGCTTGTCGTCATGCCGCGCTTGATCTCAATGCCGTTATGGCCCAGCGGAAGGCTGGAAAGAAAACCATCCTCCTGCTGGAAGTCCAGCCGCTTCAAGGTGCAGTTGTATTTCTGGACGATACCGGACACCGTGAACAGGTCATTGTCCAGCTCCCGGCGGGTCGGGGCCATGTTTACCACAAGGAAGGTCAGCAGGAACATTCTTTCATTCCGGCTCTGTAAATCTTCCAGAAGGGTCTTTGCGTCGTTGCTGTATGTTACGAGGTCGGGCGGAAGTATGTCCATGTCGTACCCTGACCGGGCTGCCTTCTTTTGTTCCTCCACCTTCATCTTGTCAATGTCGGAGACTTTGGCCTTGATGGATTTTACGGCGGCGGCCTGATCGACGGTCTGGATATGGAGGGTAATGGTCATTTCCGCATCCATTTCCAAAAGCTCCGCCAGCAGCTTGTCCGAGAGCTCCGAGGCCAAAATCTGCAAGTAAGAGGCAGCGCCCCAGGTCGTCCCCACCCGGAACAGTCGGCTGAAACGGAAATCGAAGCTGTCCGGGGCGATAAAGTCTTTGGTGGAAAGCCCGGTTTTGGGGATCATATCCCATGAAAACCGGAAGGGGGAGCCGCTGCCGGGGTGGAGTTGCCCGTGAAGAAGCTCCAGCCGTTCCAGCCCCGAAAGGGAACGGCACTTGACGCCCAGCTTTTTGAAGTTCCCGCAAATGTCCGCCTCTACACGTTCCAGCCTTGCCCTGGCGGTGGGAAGGTCGTCCACGTTCACGCCGAAGGTCAGGAGCTTTGTGCGGACAATGCCGTTGTTGCTTTTGGCGATCTGGTTTTCCAGCATTTCCACATACTCACACCGGACGCTGTTGTAATCATCGTCCTGCATGGGGATGTTCACGCTGTACCGGCTGCCCGGGCGGCTCCGGTGGTTGAGGAAGGAAAGCTGGAACGGAAGGCTGCTGTCAAAGTAGTTAAGGCAGGCGCTCCACCCGTCAAAGATGGCCGCCTGATCTTCGGACTGTGCGAGCTGGTAGTTGATGTCCTCGTATTCAATGGTTTTGGTGTAATAGCGGTCCGCTACCCGGCACACTCCGTCCCGGTACATTTCCCGGTAAGGGAGGGTCTGCTGGGCGGTGGTGGGAATGTTCTTTCCTTTCGTGAACAGGCCGGTAAGGCCCTGCTTTTCAGGCTTTCTGCCTGCGGGCTTTCCGGCCCTTCTGCTGTTTCGCAATCGGCTGCGCCTCCTTTCTTGCGCTAAGCAGCGCATAGAAGTTTTCGGTTTTGTAAGGCCGCACCCGGGGATAGAGGAACCGGGTGCGGATGATGTTTTTCAGCACTTTTTCCAGCGGCAGGCCGTCCCGCTCATACATAGCCAGAAAGAAGAACGGGAGCATGAGGCCGATCATCAGGAACATGGCGGCACTGTTCCCGATACTGCCACGGGAAAACAGGTAAGCCGGGAGGCCCACCGCCGCCGCGCTGGAAAAACAAACAAGCTGGCGCTTCGTTAGGTTGAAGGCCAGCTTTGTCTTGATTTTGGAAAGGTCTTTTGGTACTGGCACATAGGCCATTTTGGTACACCTCCTTTATTGCTTCGGGCCAGCATGGCCCGAGGTTATCTTGCGGCCTCTTTGGCCGGGGCTGTGCTGCGGGCAGCTTCGGCGGCCTCTCGTCCGCTCTGCCTTGCCCGCCAGTATTCGGGGTGATACTGCCGGATGGACTGATTGAGTTTTTCTTCAAACTGTCCTTTGTCCTTAATGCGGTCAGGGATTTTCCACAGCTTTTTGTCCAGCAGCTCCCGGAGCACTACGCTTTCCTGTGCGTCCTCCTCATAGCAGATATAGCCCTTGTCCTTGAAGCCGCATTTTTTGGCCGCTGGGGAGAGAACGGCGGCTACCTCGTTTGCCACCATCGTTCCGCCGTGGCTGGCGGTAGATACCAGAAACACCCCCGGACAGAGAACTTCACAGCTCTGCACCTCGCCCCACGGGGAGCTTTTCGGCGCATGGAACATTCCGCCCGTCCGGTTCCGGTCCGCCTGCATGAGAGCCGCCTTTTCCAAGATGGCCTTCAGCTCCGGGGAAAAGTAGGCGTATTCCCGCAGGACACGGGCGGCGTCCCCGCCGCAGGCGTTCATCAACAGGGTATAGGCATCGCTGTCCGCTTTGGTACAGCGGCCCAGCAGTTTTCCGTCGTAATAGCAGGCTGCGTCATAGCCCGTCCGTTTGCGTGGCATGGTTTCCGCCTCCTTTCTGCTTCGGGCCAGCATGGCCCGAGGTCAACGCTCTGCGCTGCGGCTGGGCTTTTCCTTCGGAGGCCGTTCTGCCTTTGCCTGTTCGGCAGCCGCTTTTCCGGCTTTGAGCTGGTCGCTGATGGACGCACGCCCCACAGAGCCGCGCTCCGCCATCTGTTCCAGCTTTGCCTCATAGGCTTGCAGAACAGCGGTGTTGAGCTGTTCCCGGAACTCCTTTGTGACAGGGTAGGCCATATCCCGGTAGCCGCCTTTGCCGTCCGGCTGGCTGGGCATCCCAAGAAAGAGGCCCTTGCTGCCCTGTACGATTTTCAGATTTTCCACCACAAAGCAGTCATTGAATTTCACGCTGGCAAAGCCCATCAGATTTTTCACAGGTTCGATGACCCGCACGCTTACATCCAGCTTCAACGGTGCGGCCGGGGTGGTGTTTGCAACCTTTTCCTGCATGGTTTCCTCCTTTCCGGCGGGAACAAGGTTCCCGTCCTTGTAGTCATAGCCTTCCGCCCGGAGTGCCGCCAGCGTGTCCGCCGATACGCACCCGGACAGTTTCAGATCGGTTTCCACCATAAAGCGCATGGTGTCTGCTTTAGAAAATTCTTCGGGGAGCTTTCCATAGAAAGCCGGGTGCGGCTGTCCGTCCGCACCCTGTTTGTAACGCCGAGGCATACCGCCTCCTTTCCGCTTCGGGTCAGCATGGCCCGAAGTCTCTTAATGGCAGCCGAAGATGGATTTTGCAAGACTGCCTGTTTTGAATAAGGTAAAACACAGCAGCACCGTATATCCCACGCAGCCCCAGATCGCCCCGATGGGGTCGCCGTCGGTGGCGATACTCTGGATCAGCACCGCATAGATGGCGACACAGACTAAGATCAATAGACCTTGAAAGCCCACCGCAAAGAGGGAGCGGAAATAGTTCTGCCCCATGTGTCCGGTTTCCCTGTTGGGGACTGTGGCAAACGGGATAGGCGCTAAACTTGTGAGTAAATAAATTTCAATCATACGGCCATATACGATGACGAAAATCACGATGTTTAAGGCAATCATGGTAAGCTGGATCAGGAAGGACTGGAGCCAGAGTCCGAACAGAGGGCCTAACTCCATCGCCTCAAGCTCTGTCCGCAGACTGTCCAGCACATCCGGCGTGATCTCTGTCCCGTTCTGGATAATGCCCGCTGACTGCTGTATCACATGCTGGCTCACATCAAAGACCGCCAGCACGATATTGAAGGTATTCGTCAGGATCATCACAGCCACAAAGGTTTTGAACACCCACTTAAAAAACATCCATGTGTCAACTTCATGGAGGTTGTTGCGTTCTATGAGCATCTGTATCAGTTCATAGGTCATAACAAAAGTGAGGATGACCCCGGCGATTGGCAGAATGGCAGTTTCGGAGATCTGTCGTATCATGGAAAAGACCCCGGCGTTCCAGTCCGCCGGGGTCGTGCCTACCTGTGTGGCGATCTCGCCAACGCTCTGATTGACGTTATCGAAAAGGCCATCCAGATTTCCCATGATACCATCGACGAGCAGACCTTTCAGCCATTCAACGATTGCGTCGATGATAAAGTCCATACATCAGCTCCTTTTCTGGAAAAGGGACAACGGGTGACACTTAGCTGAACAGGCCGGACAGCAGAGGGATAAGCTGAAGGCCGATCAGAACGACACCGCCGCCCGCCATGAGCTGCTTAATGCCCTGTGATTTTGCCGCAGGGTTATCCGACCCGTAACCTTCCAGAAGGTTGATGACGCCCCATACCGCCAGACCAGCGCCAAGAGCCATGACCAGAATTTTAAGAATGTCGATTGCCTGATTGAAAAATTCCATATACGTTCCTCCATTTTGTTTGTTTGATGGTTTTGGGTACAAAAAAAGCCGCCCACATCGGCGGCGCTTCGGGTCATCATGGCCCGAAGTTACACAAACTCGTCGCTGTCCAGATCATCGAAATTCAACAGGTCAGCTTCTTCGTCCGTGTCGGAGCCGTCCACTTCGTACACCGTGTATTCGTCCTCCGGCTTTAGTCTCAATGGCCGGTGGCGGAACAGGCTTTCCAAGCGGAAGGCGTTTTTCTTTTTATCAAATTCGGCTGTGTACTTGTAATTCGGGTGCTTTTTCAAGTCATACTTCGGGGACAGGAAGGGCGGGAGCCCCCGAAGCTGCAAGATACATTTATCCCCGGGCATGGTGGTGATCTCGCTGGTGGTCATCAGTTCCCGGCCAAGCCGCTGCATATTCTGGCTGTAACTTTCAGACTGTCCCCGGCTTCGGCCCTCGGTCTGCATAGAGATGGTGGCCTTGCCCAGCCAGTTTTCCGAAATATCCTTTAGGGTGGAAGCCTCCCGGCCTCCGAGGAACACGATACTGTCCATGTTTCCCATGATGGTTTCGGAATGGTCTTTGTACAATGCCTTGCACTGGCTCATAGCCTGATAAAAGAGCGTCAGGCTGATCTCCCGGGAACGAATGACGGCCACGATCTTTTCCAGCCCCGGCACCTGCCCGGTGTTGGCAGCCTCGTCCCATAGCACCCGCACATGGTAGGGCAGACGCCCGCCATAGGTGTTATCAGCCCGTTCACACAGAAGGTTGAACATCTGCGAAAAAGCGAGGGCAACCAAAAAGTTGTAGGTGGTGTCCGTGTCGCTGATAAGAAAGAACAGCGCTGATTTTTCATCCCCCAGCTTATCCAGCTCCAGTTCGTCATAAGATATGATCTCCCGAAGCTGGGGAATATCAAAGGGAGCCAGTCTTGCACCGCAGGAAATCAAGATGCTTTTGGCTGTCTTGCCGCTGGCGAGCTTGTATTTCTTATACTGCCTCACGGCGAAGTGCTGGGGGCTGCGACGTTCCAACCCGTCAAACATATAGTCCACCGCATTTTTGAAGGTTTCGTCATCCTCCCGGACTTCCATGCTGTTTATCATTTCCACCAGCGTATTCATGTTGCGTTCTTCCTCCGGCCCCTCAAAGACGATGTAGGCCACAAGGGCGCAGTACAAGAGGGTTTCAGCTTTAGTCCAGAACTCGTCGCCCTCCTTGCCGTCGCCTTTGGTGTTGGCGATCAGAGCAGTAACGAATTTCAAAACATCGCTTTCCGTCTTGATATAGGCCAGCGGATTGTAGTGCATGGATTTTGAAAAGTCGATACTGTTGAACACCCGCACCCTGTATTTCTCCCGTTGCAGGAACCGCCCGCACTGATCGAGGGTGCCGCCCTTCGGGTCTACCACCACATACGAGGAATGAGCTTGAAGAAGCTGCGGGGTCAGCCAGAACCTTGTCTTACCCGAACCGGACGAGCCGATGACACAGGCGTTTAGGTTCCGGGCATTGGCGGGTATTTTCGGACGGGTGTTCATGGTCAGGAACTCCGTCCCGGTCAGAATGACATTGTTCTGAAATTTAGGGTCTACAAACGGCTTTATATCCTCCTTTGTTCCAAAGCGGGCGGTGCCGTACTCTGCATCCCGCCGGAATTTTTTCGCCTGCCTGATCTTTGACTGTATCAGCAGATACACCCCAGCCGCACCGGCAAGGCCCACCAGCAGGTCAATACCGCCAAGCCCCGGCCAGTAGGTTTCAAAGGCTTTGGGGAAGGTATCGAGCATCCCCATGAGCTTTGTCCCGAAGTCTGTGCCGGGGGCGATCCGGTAGGCCGTCCCGATTTTGGAGAAGAACCAGAACACAAAGAGGTACGGCAGGTTTGGGAGCACATATTTTCTAATCTTGTCACTCAACGTCCGTCCTTCACCGCCTCTCTGGTCCGCTGCTTTTCCTTTGCCTGCGTCCTGATCTGCTCCGTGAATTTCCGAAGCTGGCCGAGGATGGAAGCCTTGTCCTGCTCTTTGTTCAGCACCTTTGCGCTGTACTTCTGGAAGGCCGCCGTGATAGCGTCCGCCTGATTGGCTTTGAAAAACAGTAGGTAATGACCGGGGCTCACTTTATGGAAAGCGTAGTCCACATGGAACTCCTTTGCGATCCGGTCAAAATCCTTTGGGGCTCCCACATAGGGCATGGCGCTTTTGCCGCCATAGTGGTTCATCAGCTTTTTTACACTCTGGCGTCCCTGCGGGGTCAGCGCCTTCCGGTGGTGCTTTTGCAGCGCCCGCGCTACCTTCCCAAGAGCGGCAGCCAGCACTTTTCCCGTGAGCTTCGTTGTCCTGATCGAAAGGGCAACCGTTTTTTGGTTTACTTCTTCCTGCATAAAACCTCCTTTCCGTCGGGGTTCCCGCTATCCGGGAGGCCCCCGTACAATCTCGGGGAACAGAAAACCTCGGGCCAATGTGGCCCGAGGCTTACCGCTCGGCATCTCTGCCGGACGGAGCTTTCTTTTCCGGCTCCGTCTGGATTTTTTCGCCCTGTTCCCGCATGGTCTGCAAGATAGAGGGCTTCTTTTGAAGCTGGGAGGGCTTTTCGCCGGACAGCGGCTTGATACATTCCAGACGGTCAGCCGCCCGGATGGCGTTGTCCGTGAGCTGCCTCTGCCATGCGCCTACACTGGGAGCCCAGCGGAAACCGCTGCTTTTCAACTCGGCCCGGGTGTCCGCGTCAGGCTTTCCATCAAAGAATACCTGCAAGCGGTTGTCCTCCCGGTTCATCTCCACACGGCCCCCGTCGAACTCCCAGCCGGAAAACTCCCGCTGCGCCTGTTTGGAGAGCTGTTCGATACGCGTCTTTACCCGGCGGATCTCCGCATTGTTGTTGGTAAGCTGGTAGCTTTCAAAGGGCCTCGGGTCGCTCCGCCAGTTTGCCGCCATGCTTGCTTTCAGCTTTTCGATCTGGTCCGGCGACAGCAGCGCACAGCCATCCAGCTTGCCATGCTTGCGGTAATAGGCGTTGACCTCCTTCATAATGAGCTGGGAGCGTTCCAGCCCGTCCAGCTTCTTCTGGAGTTTTTCAATCGCTGCCGGGTCATCGGCGCTGATCCCGCCCATGCCGGTACTGCGTATCTTATCCAGCAGCCCTTGAATATACCGCCATTCCTCCATGTTGCTGTCCCGGGCCCGGTTCTGTTTTTCCTTCTTTCCCACCGGGAAATTGGCAGGTCCGGCGATCATCACAGAGGGAACCCTTGCGTCAATGGCAAAGCCCTGGTTCATGTTTTCGGCCAGCTTGCGGGCGTAGGTGTCTAACAGATGGTCGATCTTCTCATGGTACATGGGGTCCACCCGGGATTTCTGCTGTTCCGCTATGGCGGCGGCCTTGTCCACCATTGCCCGGTATTCCGCCGTTGCGCTCCCTTCCTTGTAGTCGGAAAAGCTGTTCATTTCCTTTGCCCGGCGGGCGGCTCCTTCATTGATAGGGTAATAGTTGATGGTATGCACCTCCTTCATGCTTCGGGCCATGCTGGCCCGAAGTCTTACCGTTCTTCATGGGAAGGCCCCGCCTTGTCCTTTTTCGGAGCGGGCGGGGCTTCTTGAAACCGTTTGAGTGCAGCGAGAATGGAGTGGACAGGCTCGGCCTTTTCAGGATAGGCAAATATCCGGTGTTCCGGCGGAATGTCCTGCGGCCCGTGGTAATACTCCTTGAAGCCCTCCGGGACTGCCGACACATACCCACCGGGAGCGAATACGCCGCCCTCGTTGATACGCACATCCCGCCCATATGCTTCATAATCGAAGTAGTTCTGAATGTGCTCCGGTATGTCGATAGTCCCAAGCTCGTCGGCGTAAAGACGGCCCAGCCCTTCATCATCGGAAATATCCGGGTAAAAGCGGTAAAGGTCAAGGTTCTGCGTCAGGTTTATCAAATCCTTCACGCTCCTTGTGTGGTTTCCTAAGACAAGAGCGGCTTCAAAGGTTTCCAGTCCGCCCTTATCCCGTACTTCCAGCAGGGCGTGGCCCAGCTCGTTCAGCTCGTCGATGTTCTCACATTCGTAGAGATGATCGTAGAGCCCCAGCACATCACTGTCAAAGCTGGTAAAGAACACTTCGCTGTACCGTTTTCCGTCTATCCCGATTTTGGCAAGGGCGGCCTGCAACTCCTGTGTCGTCATGGGGAAATGTACCGTTGTCCCTACCTCAATCCCCATTAAGGGGTATAGGGCTGTATTGGTTATATAGGCTTCAAACATGGGCTCATTCCTCCTTTCCGGCCCGGTCAGCCAGCACCTCATAAATCCCGGCCATAATGTAATCGGCGCAAGGGAGGGCAATCGCATTTCCCAGCGCCTTGTAGCGTTGCAGAGGCCGAATCTCCACGCCGTCCGCCCCGTACTTTGTCCAGCCCTCTGGCAGCCCCATCAGCCGTTCGCTTTCTGTTTCCGTCAGAAAACGGATACAGCCGCCCTCCGGGTCGCCCTCATACCAGAAGGCAAAGGGCGTTACATCACTGGCTAAAAGAGTGGGAAAAGGGTCAGTTGGTAATCCGAAGCTGTTTCGGAAGGCCGTTTCTTCCTGCCTTTTTGCCGCTCCCCGCATACGGAAGCACTGAAATGGGTGGATGACTGGTATCTGCCGCCCTGTTTCAAAAGAAGCTGTTCGATCTCCTTCGGCGGCGGCCCGCCCGCCCTCTCCGCAAGGCGGAGGAAGTGGGAGCATTGGACGGGGCTTAAATAGTATGTCTGCGGCACATCTGCCTCCAAAATCCGCCACGACGAAAATCCGCTGCCTTCGTGCCAGCCTTCGGGAGCCTGCCCAATACTGGGCGTCCATGAGCCGCCAGCACACATCAGGCGTTCCCCCTCGCACCATTCCGGCGTTTCCCCATTTTCCCGAAGGAGGCATTGGAACTTCGGTGTCCGAGAAGGCGGATAGGACGGCTCTAAAGTCCATCCGGTCATTTGTAGAAAACGCTCCCATGACGTTTTCCCAAACAGCGATAGCTGGATATAGGTTATCAGTAGCATCCCTCATTTCCTGTATGATACGAAACGCCTGATAGAACAGGCTTGATTTTGCCCCGGCAAGGCCGGAGCGGTTGCCGATCAGAGAAAGGTTCTGACAGGGAGAGCCGAAGGTTATCACATGGACCGGCGGGATTTTCCCGCCGTCCACCTTCGTAATATCCCCCAAATGCACCATGTCGGGAAAGTGCCTTTTGGTTATGGAGATGGGCGCTTTTTCAATCTCGCTGGCCCAGACCGGACGGATACCGCACCGGGAAGCAGCCAGAGGGAACACGCCAATCCCGTCGAAAAGGCTCCCCAGCTTAATGTCCGGCATGGCCCGGGGTGCCGTGTCCCTTCACGGCAAGCACCCCTTCCAGCGTTGTCGCCGCAATGCCCAGCCGTCCGGCAACCGCAATATCGTTTTTCACATCCTCGTCCACAGCGCTGCCGCAGACGATCAGGGTGTGGGAGCGCCGCAGCATATCCCGGCGCATATCGATCCCGGCCTTATGTTCCTCGGGAACGCTGTCATTCAAAAACAGCGGCAGATACAAGAGCGGGCAGATCGGGGAAAAGCCCGCCTCATAAGCAAGGCGGCAGTAGTGGGTCGCCAGCTCCATATCAACATCCGGCTCGCCGCTCCATGCGGCGGTCAGGTATGCTAAAGGTCGTTTCATTGGTTGAACCTCCATTTCTGTTTTGGTTTAGGGAAAAGCAAGGTATCGCCCAACCCCTCCGCCCCTTCCCCCGGGAAGGGGAACGGCTCTGGAGAATTTATATCCCCGTCGCTTGATCGGGAAAAAGCATAACCGGGAGAAATCCGTCAAGGGTGCCTCTGGCACCGCCTGCGGCAGCGCTGCCCTTGACTGATTTTCCCGGCTATGCTACGGAATAACTGGCGACGGGGAATAATTTATATCTCCAGAGCTTCGGGGCGCGGGGCAGAGCCCCGCAATCCTCGAGCCACGTTGACCCGAAGTTTCGGCTTACTTTTCCTGTTCGTTTTTCTTCTCCGGCTTTTCGTGTTCCTTCTGCTGGCCCTTCCAGTCGTCCAGCAGCTTGATAATCTGGTCCTTCATTTCCCTCGGCGTAGTTTCCTTGCCGAAATACTTGCTCAGTTCCGCACCTGTCAAAATCACTTTGTCTACCTCCTTTTTGTCCTCCATCATAATGCCGTCGATCACGTCCCCGTTGAGTAGCTTCTTTTCGTCCAACTCACGCATACGCTTTGCCTGCGCCTGTGAAGGCGAGGACTGCTGGCTGTCAATGGCGACGGCGATATAGTTCTGGTTCTTCTTGCCGATATAGGAAAGCTCCACCGCCGTAGTAAAACCCAGCTTTTTTTCATCCATCAGCTTCATCAGGTCTGGAACCAGCTCATTGAGACGGATATACCGCTGCACCTGCTTGACGGCCATCTTGTTCCGCTCGGCCACGATCTCGTTGGAGCGTTTACCTGCGTCCTTCGGGTCAATCTGGCCCGAAGTGCGGGAGCCCTGGTGCTTGATGGCTTCAAGCTGCATTTTTAAGGCTTTGGCCCGCTCACTGGGGAGGATTTCTTCACGCTGGTTCAGATTGTCCTCCACCATCTGTGTGATGGCTTCATCATCTGTCAGGTTTCGGACGATACAGGGCATATCCGCATATCCGGCAAGCTCACTGGCTTTCTGGCGGCGGTGGCCGGACACGATCTCATAGCCGCCATCCTCACGGGGACGGACGATAGCGGGCTGGGTCACGCCCTTGTCCTTGACGCTGGACACCATAGCCCGCATTTCTTCATCATCCCGGACTTCAAAGGGATGGTTCTTGAAGGCGTGGAGTTCGTTCAGCTTGATATAGACGATCTGCTCCTTGCCCCGGCGTGGAGCATCCTTTGGCTTTTCGGGTCCTTTCGGAGCGGGAGCGGCCTGTATCGTTGGAGCCGTTTTTTTCTCCGGTTCCTTTTTGACCGCCTTTTCCGGTTTCTGTGCGGGAGCTTTGGACTTCGGGGCTGCGTCCTTGTCCTTATTTGCTTTCGGGGGACGGCCCCGGCGCTTCGGCTGTTCCGGCTCTTTGGGTTTTTCCTCTGCTTTTTTCGGAGCCTCCGGCTGCTTTTCCGGTTTCTCCGCTTTTGCCGGGTCAGGCTTTTCCACGCCGGGAGCTGCCGCCCGTTCCTCGACTTTCTTTTCCTTCATAATTTCAGCGAAGTTATAGACAGAAACCTGTGGGTTCTTTACCTCTGGTTCCGTCTTTTTTTCCGGCTTCGGGGAAACGGAAACCTTCCCCGGCTCTTTTGGGGGAGCGGGAGGCGTTTCCTTGCCCGGCCCGCTATCCGTTACCGGCTGTTCCGGCGTTTTTGTGGTTTTATCATCTGCCATAAGCATTTACCTCCTGTTTTTTGGCATGAAAAAAGGGGCTCAACTTTTCAGTCAAGCCCCCGTGGGAAGTTCCTCCTTTCTCCGCCATGATACAAAAATACCGCCCGTAGTCTCGTTTGGGCGGTACTTTGTGTAAGATTGGCAGTCCATTATTAAGTTTTTTATTATGTTCCCTTTGTACACCGTTGCAAACGTCCCCTCTGAAACATAGGTATAGGTCAGCATGCTTTTTACCTCCATGCGCTTTGATATTTCCGGACTTGAGTATACCACGCAGCTCTCCGCCGATCAGATCTTGGGCTGATACTGCATGCTGGACACATTGTAAATGGTAACAAAAGCCTTGGGGTCTTCCCGGTTGATAAAGTTCATCAGCTTCTGATATTCGCTCTTGTCCACGATGGTAATGATCTCGTTGTGCTTTTCCAGATTGTACGCACCGATGGCCTCGTACATGGTCGCACCGCTGTGCAGGTCATGGAGGATGAACTGACGCAGCGCCTCCTCTTTTTCGGTGATGATGCAGACGCGGCGTTTGATGCTGCTATCAAAGATGAAATGGTCCAGCACGATGCCGTTGAAGTAAGTACCGAGGATACTCAGCACCACGGTCTTTTTATCGTAGACCAGGGCCGCGGAAAGCGCCACACACATTCCCGACAGAGACATGGCTTTTCCCAATTCCATGTGCAGGTACTTGTTCATGATCTTTGCCACGATATCCAGCCCGCCGGAGGATGCATTGCGGTTGAACAAAATACTCAGCCCGATGCTGACCACCAGAATATAGCACAGCACGTCCAGCTCCTGACTGCCGGTCATCGAGCCGAACTCCGGGAACAGCTTTTCAAACAGCCCCAGAAACACCGGCAGCAGCACACTGGTGTATACGGTCTTTGCGCCAAATTCTCTGCCGCAGGTAAAGAACCCGATGATGAGAAGCACGACGTTCAGGATCATCGTAATGACCGACAAGGGCAGCGGCACAAAATTGGACAGCACGATGCCAAGGCCGGAAATGCTGCTGACGGATGTATGGCTCGGCACCAGAAAAAAGAAAACGCCCGTCGCAATGATCGCCACCGCCCCGGTCAGGACTGCCGTCTCCCTCAGGACTGCGCCGGTCTTTCCTTTTACATCACTCATCTTTGTCCCCCTAAAATCAAATTTGTTTCACCGACTTCCTCATCTTTGTCGATGCGGACAAGGAGCTTACCGCCAAAGCGTTTGTATTCCATAGTGAAGTACCTCCATAAATTCCGAGTTGCTGTTCTCAGTATACCATGTTTTTCTCTTGCGGAAAAGATAGCGAAACAAAAATGCCCCCGGAGGGCTTGTTGCGGCTCTCCGGGGGCATCTTATGTGCGTGTGTGACTTGGCACACACGACCGGCATTTTACTCGATTTCAATCAGATTCGGGTTCTCAGGCAAAGCCTTCGTCTGCTGAGGAGCAGGCAGCTCAACATGCAGGACGCCATCCTCGAACTTTGCATGGATGTCTTCCTTCTTCACATCGCCCACGTAGAAACTGCGTGCACAGGTGCCGGAGAAGGTCTCGCGCCGCACATAGCGACCCTTCTGATCCTTTTCGTCGTTGCTGTGGCTGCGCACTGCCTGAATGGTCAGGTAGCCGTCGTTCAGATCCATCTGAACGTCTTCCTTCTTGCAGCCCGGCAGGTCAACCGCTACTTCGTAGCCGTTGTCCGTCTGTTTGACATCGGTCTTCATCATGTTTGCACCGCGCTTACCAAAGGTATCACGAGCCTCACGGTTCATCATACGTTCCAGTGCAGCGTCATTCCAGAACGGATCGAAGAAATCATCGAACAGGTTTTCATGGAAAACAGTCGGCATAAGCATAAATCATTCCTCCAATCCCGGCGTTCGGGTCGGGGCAAAAAATCTGAAGCGTCCATTCAGAAGGGCTTTCCGGGGAGCCTTGCGGCTCTCCTTTTGCCCTTCCTCCTGAGCACGCCACTGTTATAGCACCGTTCATTAGCAGTGTCAATAGAAGAGTGCTAAAATTCACAGAAAGATAATTTTCTGATAATCTTTCATGTAATCTTAGGCGTTTTTCAGGCATATGTCAGCCTTAAGCATTTGGCATCCACTCCATTCGCCACCAGAGTAGCAGCGATTTCCTCGAATGTCTTTACTACCTCCATTGCTTTTACCGGAACGACGATTTCGTCCGGTTCTCCTTTCTCCAGGAGACCTTTTGAAAAGCTCATGCCAGGGGTTTTCACTTCGCCAATATTAAAAGCCATCAAGTTCACTTTTCGTCCATCAGATGCCTCAAAATCAAAAAAATTCATAACTCCATCAAACACATCTGGCGACTCAAGTTCTTTACTGTCATAATCCAATATATGCGCATGTTCTGAAACGATTGATTTGATTTTATCTACTTCTGCCTTTTCCAGTTGCAGTCCTTGTGTATTTTCTCTGTTCTCCTGACATTGAACGAAGCCATCTTCTGACACGGACACACGGCAAAGCGGCAGCCCCCAGGCATTTGCCAGCAAATAATCAAAAACGATGTTTTCTCTCATCCGAATTACCCTATCCTTCCATCTTCTGAATCACCGCACCCAGCCATCGGCACAGGGTATCGCCTGCCTGATTTGCGATCTCCAGCACGCGGGCGTGGCTATGCTTGACCGTCTGGATGCCGGTGGCCATGTTAGTGATGCAGCTGACGGCCAGCACCTTCATGCCCATGTAGTTGCAGACCATGGTTTCCGGCACGGTGCTCATGCCCACGGCATCGGCTCCCATCCCCGCAAAGGCGCGAATTTCAGCCGCCGTTTCATAGCAAGGGCCCATAAAGCCCATGTAAACGCCCTCCTTGTAGGCAATGCCCAGTTCATCGGCGGTCTGCTTGGCAAGGTTCCGCAGTTCCAGACTGTAAGGTTCGGTCATGTCCGGGAAGCGGGGGCCGAAGCGCTCATCGTTGGGGCCAATGAGGGGGTTCGTGCCCATCATGTTGATGAAGTCGGTAATGAGCATCAGGGTGCCCGGCGCAAACTCCCGGTTGATGCCGCCGCAGGCGTTGGTCAACACCACCTTTTCCACGTCCAACAGCTTGAACACATAGAACGGGTAGCAGACTTCCTTCATGGAGTAGCCCTCATAGAAATGGAAGCGGCCTTCCATGGCGTAGACTTCCGTGTCCCCCAGTTTGCCAGCCAACAATGCGCCTTTGTGTCCTGCCACCGTGGATACCGGGAAGTTGGGGATATCCTTGTAGGACAGTTCTTCCGTGTCCGTAAAGTCCGCGGTCAGCTTGCCAAGGCCGGAGCCCAGCACCACCGCGATCTTCGGGCGCTTTTTCGTGTGCGTCTTGATATATTCCGCACTTTCCAGTGCCTTTTCATAAAGATGTTCCATACCGTTCTCTCCTTTTCCCAAAAAATTCGATATACTCTCTGGGTTCAGTATATCGGATTTTTCAGGACGATGCAAGACGCCCTTCATCGAGTCTTATTAAAAACCAAGGAGCAGATACTTCACATCACGAGTGTGTTGTTTCTGCTCCTTGGTTCTCCGAATGTCTTATCTCTGGCCGA
Source organism: Faecalibacterium sp. DFI.5.82 (assembly GCF_029076575.1). Lineage (NCBI taxonomy): Bacteria > Bacillati > Bacillota > Clostridia > Eubacteriales > Oscillospiraceae > Faecalibacterium > Faecalibacterium sp. DFI.5.82. The sequence continues at coordinate 255,780 of NZ_JARFIS010000001.1, read as the reverse complement.
TGTTCCACCGAAACAACTCATATCCTTCCCGGATATCCTCCGGCAGACGTTTCAAAGTCTCGTCCCGCAGTTCCTGCGGCATCCCGTAAAAAGCTTCGGCAATGCCGCCGGTGATGCAGGCAAGGGTGTCGCTGTCGCCGCCCAGAGAGACCGCATTGCGAAGTGCATCCTCAAAACTGACGCTTTCCAGAAAAGCAATGATTGCTTCCGGCACAGTTTCCTGACAGGTCTCCACATGATGATAGGTCGGCCGAATTTCATCGCAGGTACGGTTCAGGTCATAACCGAAGGTCTGCTCCACATATTGTTTGATTTCCGGCTTGCTGTGGCCGGTACGGGCCAGAAAAATCACTGCAGCCGTGGCCTGCGCGCCTTTGATGCCCTCCGGGTGGTTGTGGGTAACTTCAGCGGTCACTTTTGCCATTTCCAGCGTTTTGTCCAGCGTATCGAACAGCCAGCCCGCTGCCGACACACGCATAGCCGAGCCGTTGCCGAAACTGCCATAGGGCTTCGGATTTTCTGCGTGCAGCCACCGGCGGAACATCCCGCCGTAACCGGCATGAGGGTATGTTTCTCCCCAAATGCGCATCTCGCTCTTTGTTTCTTCAAATGTTCTCTCCGGGATGCCTTTACCTGCAATCAAACCCCGTGCCACCGCAACGGTCATGACCGTATCATCGGTGAAGTGCGATTTCTCGCTCAGCAGCGGAAAATCCTTGTGCTTGTAATTGTTGTGGTCAAATTCATAGGGACTGCCCACGATGTCACCCAAGATTGCTCCTAACATGGCTGTTTCCTCCCTTACCTATGATGCCGCTTCTGGAAATCAGCTTCGATCTGTTCTTTCCACTCTGCGCCGATGGACGCGCAGCAGGGTGCTTCCCGCATCCGGGAGACTGTCTCGCTGACAACGTGGTAGTTGACCGCCACGCCCTGTGCGTCATTCTCAAACCGCACAGCCCGGTCGGGCGAGATGCCGAAGCGGGCAGCTTCCTTCACGGCGTCCATGTTGGCACCGAGGAACAGGAACTCCCAGCCGTACTGCTCTTTTTCCCGCTCGATCATCCGGCGGATCTTCTCATAGCCAAACCGCTTGCTGGCGTTTTCCAAGCCGTCCGTGGTGATGACAAAGATGACCTTTTCGGCACGCTCGTCCTCCGGCAGATGGCGCTGGATATTCACCATCTTTTCCATGCCATAACCAATGGCATCCAGCAGCGCCGTGCAGCCCCGGACGTAGTAGTCCTTTTCGGTCAGCGGCGCAACAGCCTTCAGCGGAAAACGGTCGTGCAGCAGCTGCACCTCATGGTCGAACAGGATGGTGGTCACATTGGCCTCGCCCTCCTGCTCCTTCTGCCGGATCAGCATAGCATTGAACCCGCCGATGGTATCCTGCTCCAGCCCGCCCATGGAACCGCTGCGGTCCAGAATGAAAACAAGCTCGGTAAGATTTTTCTTCATAATAAATGCCCTCCGTTTTGTGGTGTATCGCTTTCGTTGGCAAAAGGATACCACAAACCGGAGGGCAAAAGGTCAACGGGCAGGCGACAAATTACGCACCCAGCTGTTCCTGATCGTATTCAAACAGCAGCGTATTGACCTGATTGATGTTATAGATTTTGTGTTCCAGACAGTACCGCACGATCCAGTCCCGCTTGGAGCCATCGGAGAAGGCATAGCCCGCACTCTTGAGCAGGTCGATGGTTTCATCTTCGGACAGGTGCAGCCCAACCGCAAAGGCCAGCACCGTTTTCTTTTTGGGGTTGTAGTCGCGATTGCACTGAATTTTGGAGAAATGCTGCCGGGAGATGTTGGACTGCTTGTACACGGTGGAGTCTTTCAGCCCCCGCTCGTCAATGAGCCGCAGCAGACGAGTGGTGAAGCTTTCACCGAGATTATCCATCAGGCTTTCCAGACTGCGGGCTGTCCTGGGTGCCGCGGCGGGTGCCGGAACTGCACCTAGCATCGGCACGGCGGCATCTTCTTCCAGAAGCCTCCGCCGCTCTGACAATTCTCTGCGCCGACGGCCAAATCCGTAGCTTTCATCGTTCTGTGCTACATAGTGGTCGTCAATGTACTCCTCCACCGAGGCGAACAGCTTCCGGCTCACGGCCAGCGAGTCCCGGTCGTAAAGCACCAAATACACGGTCAGGTCGTGCTCCATGACATACTGCGTGATGGTGTCCACCGCAATGCGGAAGGCCTGCTCCTTGGGGTAGCCGTAGTTCCCGCTGGACAGCAGCGGGAAAGCCACGCTTTCGCAGTGGTACTTTGCTGCTAATTCCAGCGCAGAATGGTACGCACCAGCCAGTTGTTCCGCTTCGCCAAAGCCGCCGCCCTTCCATGCCGGGCAGACCGCATGGAAGATATACTTTACAGGCAGCCCGAACGCCGGGGTGCACACCGCCATGCCCAAATCGCAGTGCCCGATGGCTTCGCAGGCGGCAGTCAGTTCCTGCTCCCCTGCTGCCTGATAGATGGCGCGGCTGGTGCCGCTGCCCTGCAAAAGGTTCCGGTTGGCCGGGTTGACAATGGCATCCGCCGCCACTTTGGTGATGTCGTTGCGGATCATCAGAAACGGCATGGTGGTTCCTCCCTCACATGGTTTTCTTCATCCTATCACATCCGATGGGGCGGTGCAAGGGGTGCTCTTGTTTCCTGTCCGCGCAGCTATTATAATAATAGGTACCGAAAGAAGGTGAGCTTCCTGCACGACATCTGGAATCCATGGCACGGCTGCGTCAAGTGCAGCGAGGGCTGCCAGAACTGCTACATGTATTTTCTCGACCGGATGCGGGACCAGAACGGAGCCGAGATCTACAAAACGAAAAGCGGCTTTTCCTATCCGCTCCAGAAAGACCGCACCGGACACTACAAAATCCAGAGTGGTGAGCAGATCCGGGTCTGCATGACCTCGGATTTCTTCTTGGAAGAAGCCGACCCGTGGCGGGTTGAGGCGTGGGACATCATGCGCCAGCGCAGCGATGTGGTGTTTTTCCTGCTCACAAAGCGGCCGCAGCGGGTGCGGGAGTGCCTGCCGCCGGACTGGGGCAGCGGTTGGGACAACATCTTTTTCAACGTCACCTGTGAAAATCAGCGCCGCGCCGATGAGCGCATTCCCATTCTGTTTGACCTGCCCTTCAAGCACAAGGGCATCATGTGCGCGCCCTTCATCGGGCCAGTAAGCATCCGGCAGTACCTTTCCGCCGGGCAAATCGAGCAGGTCATCTGCGGCGGCGAAAACTATGATGGTGCCCGCCCCTGCAATTTTGATTGGGTCAAGTCTCTCCGGCAGGAATGCGTGGATGCCAATGTGACCTTCTGCTTTATCGAGACCGGCACCGTGTTCATCAAGGACGGCAGGCGCTACCACCTGCCAAACAAGCAGCTGCAAAGCCGGATGGCTTATAAATCCGGCATGAATTTTCAGGGCAGGCCCATCCGTTTTGACCTCGTGGACGACTGGGGCTACCCCATCCCGCAGGAAGATCTCTATATGCCCCATTTCCGCGCAAACTGCGAGACCTGCGGCAGCAAGTTGATCTGCAACGGCTGCAGTGACTGTGGAAAATGCTTATAAAATAAAGGAATTCTATCAATACAAATGGAACTTATGGCTGATCTGATGTGCAATTTCATCCGGCAGCGGGCGGAAACCGATGCAGGTCAGGGTCATGCCTTCTCCGTTTTCATCAAATTCTTCCGGCTCCAGCTCGGTGTGGCAGGCATCCCGGATAAGGAAGAAGTCTTTGTTTTCCACAAGGCCCAATTCCTCGGCAATTGTCTTTGCTTTCAGCAGTTGATTTCGATTCTTGGCCCCACATACGGTTTTGGTAAAAGAGCCATCGAACCATTCTTCATAGGTTGCTTTCTCCAACATGATTTCTGCCCGATAGCCGGTAATTTCTCCGTTTTTCTCAATGGGTTCCACGCCCTGTCCCATGCCGATGGGGTTGGTGAGGAATGCCAGCGAAGCGTGGCAGCACTGCGCCGCCAGCTTGCCAGGCGACATCTGCAGGTCTTTTCGGGCAATGATGAGTTGACGCATTTTCTCTCCTTCTTACGACAGCTTGATCTTCAAATCTGCCAACAGATTCACCGCTTCCGGCAGGGAAAATTTCGCATCCTTCAGGCGGCTGCCCAGAATGTCCACCTTATAACCGGCGGCATCCCGGAAATCCGCCTTGCGCAGGTCACACTGGTAGAATTCCGTTTCGTGAAGTTCCACGTCCTTGAAATTCGCCAACTGCATCTCGCATTTGGCAAACATTGAGCCGACAATTTCGTTGCCATCCGAAAAGTCGAAGCGGTTAAAGTTCATTTCGGTGAAGGTGTTATATTTCAGACTGCACTCTTTCAGCGTATTGATAGGGTCCGGGAAGGCACCATTGGACATCAGCGGTGCCCACTCAATTTCATTCAGGCGGCAGTCCTCAAAATCCAGCGACTGCACCGAAGAATGGGTGCTGCGCAGACCTGTGATCTCACACCGCACGAATTTGCATTCATTCAGCGTGGTATGATCCAGTTCGCATTTGGTAAAGGAGCAATTCACAAACACGCAGTCGGTAAAGTCGCAGTCCTCAAAAGTCCCCTCGGTGAACGACAGGTCAGCAAACCGTTCACCCTCACAATAACGCTCTGTCATAAAATTCTCCTGTCAGCGCAGTTCTTCCAGCAGAGCCGTGCAGCCTTCCAGCACATCCTGCCAGGTAGCTTCAAAGTCCCCGGTATACCATGGGTCGGCCACATCGCCGGGGCGGCGGGTATGGTCCATCAGCAGAGACACTTTATGCTCCGGGTCGCCGCCCACAAAGCGCGCCATATTGCGCAGGTTGTTGTGATCCATGGCGATCAGGTAATCGTAGGTTTCGTAATCCCGCCGGGTCATCTGCCGGGCGGTTTTACCCTCGCAGGAGATGCCGTGCTCGGCCAGCTTCCGCCGGGCGGGCGGATAGATCGGGTTGCCGATCTCCTCGGTGCTGGTGGCGGCGGATGCGATTTCAAACTGGTCGGAAAGTCCGGCTTTGGCCACCAAGTCTTTCATTACAAATTCGGCCATTGGGCTACGGCAAATGTTCCCATGGCAGATGAAAAGCACTTTCGTCATGTCAAAATATTTCCTTATATCGTATCATTTTGAATTTTGCACACATGCGTGCAAAATTCAGTTCTGTCTCAAGAATTCCCGCAGCACATCCTCTGGGCGAGGTGTATGGTTCGGGTACTTTTCCCGCAGCGGTGCGGCGGCACCATCCATAATGTAGGGCACACCCACAATGTCCAGCATCGACACATCGTTATAATTGTCGCCAAAAGCCATCACATCGGCAAGGTCGATGTCCAGAGTCTTGCAGATGCTGCGCACACCGATGCCCTTGTTGGCAAAGGTGGTGTCGATCCAGTACGGCCCTGCCACAGCGCAGTTCGCCTCTTTCCATCGTGGGACAAACCGTTCCGTGTAAGATTCTACGCCTTCGTGCAGATACACCGATACTTTTGTGATCTCCTCCGTCACCTCGGAAGGGTCATGGATGATTTGATAATTGTTCCCGATGAACTGAATACGCTTGAGCATTCCCAGACCCCGCTCCATCAGGTATGCAGTATTCTGACCGGAAAGCATTACCTCGCCCTGCCCGTCGCTGCGGGTCCACAGGTCGTTGGCGATTTCTTCGACCAATGCACGCGGCATCGGATTCTTGGCAATGCACTGCTCGTCCTTATAAATCACGCCGCCGTTTTCGCAGAGAAACACACAGCAGTCCGCCACCGGTGCAAAGAGCTTGCGCAGGCTGGTATACTGCCGACCGGATGCCGGGCAAAACAGAATGTCACGCCGGTGCAGCTCCCGTATCTGTTCAAAAATCTCGCTTTCCAGTTCCTTTTTTCCGTATTGCAGCAGCGTACCGTCAATATCGCTGCAAATCAGTCTGATTGACATTTTCCGTCCTCATTTTTCAAGATAATTTCAGGCAATTCCCCGGCATCCAGAACACGGATGCCTTCGTCCATCAGCATCTTGGCAAAAACACCCTGTCCGGGAATCTTTGTCCCGGAAAACGTTCCGTCGTAGATTTCCTTCACGCCGCAGCTGGGACTGCGGGATTGCAGGATGGCAAGCTCCACCCCATTTTCTTTTGCAATGGCAAGGGCCTTGGCTGCGCCCGCTCGGAACTCCCGGTCCACATTGATGCTCTCTTTGTTCGTGACAACGCCCTGCACGATTTCCGCCGGGCACCGCGGTGTGGGCAGGCCGCCCAAAACCTCCGGGCAGACCGGAACCACCTGATGCCCCCGCGCAAAATCGCAAACCGCCTGATTGTAATTGTTTCCGCCGCTGTATTTGCAGTTTTCGCCCAGCAGGCAGGCGCTGACCAGAATCTTCATTGTTGCGCGCTCCGTTTTTCAGATACTGAATCTTTTACCTATTCTACCACGCTTTTGGGCATTGAAAAAGAGGATTCTGCTTTTTCCTATCCCCATACCGGGAGGTCCGCCGTAATCTTTTCTAATTCCTGTGCAAGAAACGTCAGTCTTTCCCTCAGATGGTTGTTATGCGGTGCATCTCCGTTCAGCAGATAGTCCGTTCTGACATTCAGGCAGAACGAAAGATCCTGCAGCAACTCAATCGAGCAGCAGCGGCTTCCCGTTTCAACTTTTGCAAGATGGTTCGCACTAACGTTCAGCATTATACTCAACTGTTCCTGTGTAATCCCCTTCTTTTTCCGCAAATCGCGGATACGTCCGCCGAATTCTTTTGCATCAAATCGCATTGTTCAATCCTTTCCTTTGCGCCGGAAACACAAACAGGCCGAGACTCCTTTTCCGAGTCCCGGCCTGTTTTCAGCTTGAAAATCCACCAGAAGATTCACGATTTGATGGATGGTGTCCTCCTCATCCGGGCAGACCCGGAGCAGCAAATCCACCTCCAACAACTGCATAAAATACGCTTCCAGCCGTGTGCGCTCATCCGGTTCGCTTTCCGCATCGGAAGAGAAAGGATCAGGTTCACTCCCCTCGGTTTTATTCCACTCAGTCTTATTTCCTCGTGATTTTGCCGCCTCCGGCTGCGCTGAATCCGCGGCACCGGAACCGTTCTTTTTGCGATTCCGGAAACGCGGGTCTGCAAAGTTTTTGACGTAAATCAGATTTGGTTTTCCCAGCCCACGCCGTTTGCGCTCAATCAGTCCAAACTTTTCCAATTCCCGGAACAGTTTGGTTGCCTTGTTGTCTGCGCAGCCCAGTGCATCCATCACTTCCTGCACAGGAAAAATGATATACACCCTTCCCTGCTCATCCAGCCATCCGTTTTTCACCGACAGCCCCATGCGGTCCAGCAGGATGCCGTACAGCGTTTTGGCATCAGTGGACAGGTCCTTGAATTTTATGTCCCGGAATAAAATTTTGGGCACCCGGAAATACGAGAACATCTCGCCCGACTGCCCATAGAAATAGTCAAACATCCTGACTTCCTCGCTTGTTCTGCCTTGTCACATCCTTGACACCTCCGTTCGTAGTATGATGAAATATGTATGACTATCGTTATTTTTCTTTACAAAGACGGCCTACCATGCTACAATAGCCGCATCTACGGCCACCGGACAACAGGAAAGGAGTATCTCATGGCCAAAACTGCCGACACCATTGCCATCTATTCCCGCAAGTCCCGCTATACCGGCAAGGGCGAAAGTATCGGAAATCAGATCGACCTCTGCCGCGAATATATCCGCACTCACTACGGCGATGCCGCCGCGGAACATGCCGTTGTCTTTGAGGACGAGGGCTTTTCCGGCGGCAACCTGAACCGCCCGGATTTCAAAAAGATGATGACTGCGGCCAAGGACCGGAAATTCAAGGCCATTGTGGTCTACCGTCTGGACCGCATCAGCCGCAACATCAGCGACTTTTCCAGCCTGATTGAAGAACTGGGACGGCTGGGCATCGACTTTGTGTCCATCCGTGAAAGTTTTGACACGTCCAGCCCCATGGGCCGCGCGATGATGTACATCGCATCCGTGTTCAGTCAGCTGGAACGTGAGACCATCGCGGAGCGCATCCGGGACAACATGCACGAGCTGGCAAAGACCGGGCGCTGGCTGGGCGGCACGACCCCCACTGGCTATGCTTCCGAGAGCGTCAAGAGCATCACGGTGGACGGCAAGACCAAAAAGGCCTGTAAGCTCAAGCTGCTGCCGGACGAAGCAGAGATCATCTACAAAATTTTCGACCTCTACGAGCAGTACGATTCCCTGACCATGACCGAGACCGAACTGCTGCGGCAGGGCATCAAAACAAAAACCGGGCGTTCGTTCACCCGGTTTTCCATCAAGTCGATTTTGCAGAATCCTGTCTACCTGATTGCAGACAAGGACGCCTATCAGTATTTTGTGGACAATGAGGCAGAACTGTTCGCCCCGGAGTCCGATTTCGACGGTGTGCGCGGCGTGCTGGCCTACAACCGCAGCGACCAGGAAAAAGGCCGTGCTACGGTCTACAATCCCATCAGCGAATGGATCGTTTCGGTGGGCGAACACCCCGGCATCATCTCCTCGAACCGGTGGATTCGGGTGCAGGAATCGCTGGAGCGGAACAAATCCAAGTCCTACCACAAGTCCCGCGGCAACGAAGCTCTGCTCACCGGTCTGCTGTGGTGCTCCTGCGGCAGCCGGATGTACCCGAAGGTCACCGGGCGCAAAACTGCCGACGGGCAGGTGGTCTTTCCCTATATGTGCAAACTGAAGGAGCGCAGCCGGAGAGAGTTATGTAATGTCCGGAATGCCAACGGCAATTTGCTGGATGCTGCCATCTGCGAACAGGTCAAGCACCTTGCCGACCATTCCAGCGACTTTATGAAGCAGTTGGAAAAGGCAAAGTCCGCCCACGCAGGCAACCGCTCCGAGTTTGAGACCAAGCTTTCCACCCTGCGCAAAGAGCAGGCCGAGACGCAGCGGAAGATCAATGCACTGATCGATTCGCTGGCTGACTTCAGCGACAGCACCGCTGCTGTCCACCTGAAAAAGCGCATCGAGGAACTGAATGCACAGGATGCCACCCTGAGTTCCCGCATCCGGGAATTGGAAAGCCTCACCGACAGCGGTGTTCTGGGCGGCATCGAGTTTGACGTGATGCGGCAGCTGCTGACCGTGTTCCACGACAACATCGACGACATGACCGTGACGCAGAAGCGTGCTGCCATCCGCACGGTGGTGCGCAAGGTAGTGTGGGACGGCAAAGTGGCTCATGTGGTGCTCTTTGGTTCACCGGAGGATGAGATCGACTGGACCACCTTCCCAGTAGACCCGGAAGAGGACGAGAATGACCCCGAGGGCGGTGGAGATGGTTCCGATTCTCCGTCCGGCGTTCGCTCGGGTGAGGATAGCATTCTCAATGCATCTGCTGGCATAGGTCGCAAACCGCGCCTTGCGGGTGGTGTCAAAGGTATCCACGGCCTTCATCAGCCCAATGGTTCCAATTGAGATCAGGTCCTCCTGGTCGCCGGGCTGGGCGTAGTATTTCTTTGCCACATGGGCCACCAGCCGCAGGTTGTGGCGGATGATCTTTTCCCGCGCACTCCTGTCCCCCGCCCGCAGAGCCGCAAAGGTTTCGATCTCCTCCCGTGCACTGAGCGGCTTTGGGAAACTCCCCGCTTCCAGATGCAGCGCCAGCACCAGAAATTTTGTAGCGAAAAATTGCAGCAGCGTTAATAGCATACACAGCACCCCCTGGTGCTACTGTATGCTGTTGGAAGATCACAAAGTATTCCTCCGAATCCGGAGCGCAGGGATGGCATTCTGCAATTTTCCTGCGGGTTCGTTCGTATTAAGGATAAGGGACCGAATTTTGTTGGTAAAACGGAGGAACCATTATGGCGATCTTTGAAAAGACCATTCAAAACAAGAAATTTGATCAGCTGCTCTGGAAGTTGGAAAACGAAATTCCGGCCAGCAGCTGGTCGGCAGAGCTGGAAGCCGGAAGTGATTTCAAAGAGGGCGATGCCCGGTGCAGCGTCCGCGTCTTTGAACGGTACAGCATGATGGGCGGCAATCGCCTGAGTCTGACGCTGACCATGTTTCAGAACGGGGACAGCCCGATCCGGTTATCCGCCATCACCGCAGGCGGCAGTCAGGCGGTGTTCTTCAAAGTGAACACCCTTGGAGAGGAATCCTTTTTGGAGGACGTAAAGGGACTGCTGGAAGAAATTTTGGAGGAGTAAGATGTTTTTCGCTGGATTTGATCTGTTGTTCAGCATCCTGTTTCCCATCCTGTTCCTTGTGGTTCTGGGCATGATCCTGTATGCCATCATCGGAAATATCCGCACCTGGAATAAAAACAACCATTCGCCGCGGCTCACCGTTCCGGCAGCGGTGGTGGCAAAGCGCACGGAGGTCTCTCATCACCACACGGACAACACGATGATGCATACGTTTACCACCTATTATGTGACCTTTCAGGTGGAAAGCGGCGACCGTATGGAACTTACCGTAAGTGGTTCGGACTACGGAATGCTTGTGGAGGGCGACATTGGAAAGCTGAGTTTTCAAGGCACCCGCTATCTTGGGTTCCAGCGGAACTGAGTGTTTCTGCACTGCTGCCCAACTGGATGAATCGTAAGTTGAACAAGGCAGGATTACACACAAAAAAACATCTGCTGCCCCCTTGCCGGACGTGACAGCCTCCGGCGTGGGACAGCAGATGTTTTTCTTTTTTACGATGCAGTCAGATTCACTCTGCAATGGGCATGGTCTGGTAGAACCAGTCCTCAATGGCCTTGCGGGTCTTTGCAAAGAACTGCTTCACCGGGCAGGCAGCATCACGGGCTTCCTGCTCCAGATCCGTACCTTCGGGGAAATTGCGGATGACGGTATAGGCCACCGACTGCGGCGGCAGCGACATCATCACGGCAGGGTCGTGCACCACGCAGATCTGCTCCCCTACTGCAAGGGTAGCAGGGTCGGAGGTGGTCTTTTCGTCATGGTCCTGCCACTGGGTGCGCTCAGTGATCACCATTTCATAGGTCTCCTGCCCCTCTGCGGTCACCAGTACAGACTCCACTGTACCGTCCGCAGCGCGGCTGATCTCTTCTACCGTACCATAGTAGTAGAGCCGCTCCGAAAACAGTGCCGAGGCAGCGGGCAGTGCACTGACACTGAGCAGCAGCACTGCAAGCAGACAAAAGAACGAGCGATAGGTCTTTTTCATAAGAAGCCTCCATTTTTCATGTTGAAGCGGAGCACCCGCCGCATGGCGCTCCCGGATGCCTTATTCTAACACAACTCTTGTCGGATTTCCATATCCAGGCTTAACCAGCGGAAAAATATCGCAGAGGGCGGCCAATGATCACGTCTTTTCCCGAAAAAGCAAGCCCGGAAGGCACACAGACCTTCCGGGCTTGCACTTTTGGTGATGCGCTGTGCGCATCTCAGACTACTTTACAGCTGGCAGGCGGTATCGTAGCCGGTACGGATGGCGTTGGAGATATCTGCAGCCTTGCCTGCGGCATCGCCGATGGAATACACCGGGATATTGGCAGCTTCCAGCGCAGCAGCGTCAAACTCATTGGAGCGCGCGCCCATAGCCAGCACGATGTAATCGCAGGGAATGGTCACCTCTGCGCCGTCCTTGTTCTCGCAGACAACGGCATTCATGCGGAACTCCTTGACCTTGTGGCTGGGGTACTGCTCCACGCCGTAGGTCTTGTAGTTTTCCAGCAGGGTGGGCAGAATGGTGGTGCTCTCGCCTGCTGCGATCTTGTCCATCATCTCGATGACAGACACCTTGCAGCCCCGGGCAGCCAGATACTCTGCGGTCTCGCAGCCCACCATGCCGCCGCCGATGACAGCCACGGTGCCGTAGACCTGCTGCTCACCGGCCAGCACCTTCCAGGCATCGGCCACGTTCACGCCGTCAATGCCGGGGATGCGGGGTGCGGCGCTGTGGGCACCCACAGCGTTGATGACAGCCTCAAAACCGGCCTCCTGCAGCTGCTCTGCCGTGCGGGTCTGTCCCATGCACAGGTGAACCCCGGCATTGCAAACCGCGCGGATCAGATCCTGTGCGGCGCGGCGCATCTCCTCCTTGCGGGGAGGCACGCAGGCGATGTTCAGCTGACCGCCCAGAGAGGTGGTCTTCTCAAACAGGGTCACATCGTGACCGCGCAGGGCTGCCACACGGGCAGCTTCCAGACCGGCAGGGCCGCCGCCCAGAACAGCAACCTTCTTTTTCTGTGCGGCAGGCTGGATGCTGCGGCTGTTCTCATAGCCATTTTCGGCATTGAGCACGCAGGACAGGAACTGGCGGTTCTGGATGGCATCGGTGCAGCCCTTGTTGCAGCTGATGCAGCGGCGAATATCGCAGGCCTTACCGGCAGCGATCTTTGCGCCCCAATCAGGGTCTGCCAGCAACGGACGGCCAACAGCCACCATATCAGCCATGCCGCTCTCGATGACACGCTCTGCCATCTCGGCATCCACGATACGGCCCACGGCGCTGACCGGCACGTTGACAGCCTTTTTGATGTCCCCGGCGATCCTGACAAAGAAGCCGTAGGGCTGCACACCCATGGGAGGAATGGTGTCTGCCATGTTGCCGGTGTGGTTGGCCTGGGCAACATGGAACATATCCACACCGTCCTCCACCAGCCACTGGGCGAACTGCACCGCATCGGCCTCGTCGATGCCGCCCTTGCCGCGCTGCGGGGTAACGATGGACAGTTTGTAGTCGATGATCATATCCGGCACAGCCTTGCGGATGGCGCGGGTCAGCATCCGGGCGAAGCGGACCCGGTTTTCCAGACTGCCGCCGAACTTGTCGGTGCGGTGGTTCATCCGGGTGGAGCACAGGCAGCCGTTCAGGCGGTCGCCGTGGATCTGAATGACATCCACACCGGCCTTCTGGGCACGCACTGCGCAGGCGCACATCTTATCGATGATGGACATCAGCATCTCCTCGCTGGCCTCATCGGTAAAGAACATCATGTCGTGGTGCAGGCGCTGACGCATCTCGTCAAACTTCTTCTGCATGAACAGGCTGTTGATGGCGTCCACATCGTACTCCGGGTGGAAGATCTGGATGCCCAGCTTGGTGCCGTAAGCGTGGACGCTGTCGGCCAGTGCCTTGAAGGCAGGGATCTGGCTGTCGTCAAACAGCTTGGGGGTGGGAGAAAAGCTGTTGATGGGTGCCACATCGCCCAGAACGATGTAACCCACACCGCCCTTGGCCAGGCGGGTGTAAAAACCCATGTCCTGCTCGCTGATCATGCCGTTCTTCTCGTAGCCGGTGGTCAGCGGGGGGAACATGATGCGGTTCTTAAAGGTCTGTCCGCCCACTACAATGGGCTGCAGGATCATGTTTTCCATACAAATGCCTCCTTACAGATGTGCTTTGATGAATGCGGCGGTCTTTTCCTCCACGGCGGCACGAGCGGTCAGCGTGGCAAAGTTGTGTCCGCCGCCTGCAATGGTGTCCACCTCGGGTGCAGTGTACCCCTCGGCATAGCGGCTGCAGGTACCCTCGTCCACCAGACGGTCATCATCGGCCCGCAGCAGAAGCACCGGGCCGTTGTAGCCCTTGGCCTCGGTAAAGGGATCGGGGTGTTTGGCCATCTCATAGTTGAAGGCCATCTTGTAGCACAGACCCTCCATGTCGGCGTAGTCCTTGCCGGTCTGGGTCACACCGTCGGCGCGCTGGGCGCAGCCGAACCACATCCCTGCGCCCGGGCACAGCAGGATCAGGCCGTGGGGCTGGATCACCGGAGCGCAGGAGGCGGCAATGTAGCCGCCCATGCTCTGGCCGGAGAGGAACATCTTTTCGCTGTCCACATAGGGCTGCTGGGCTGCCCATGCAAAGATATCCTGTGCATCGGTGTGCAGGCCGTCAAAGCTCATATCCTCGAACTCGCCGTCGCTCTCGCCGTTGCCGTAGAAATCAAACCGGGCGCTGCCGATACCCTGCGCTGCCAGAGCGCGGGACAGGTGGGTGTACATAGATTTGTAGCCGCTGCAGCTGCCGGCAAAGCCGTGCAGATGCACCACAAAGGGCACCTTGCCCTCCGTATCAGGCAGGGTCACGATGCCGCGCAGGGTGTGACCATTACGGTTTTGAAACTGGACCTGTAAAATCTTCATTTACTTGCTCTCCTTTGCGGCACGGCGGCTCTTCAGCTCTGCCAGCATCTCGGCCGTCTTCTGCTTGGTCAGGGGGTAGACGAAGAACAGGATGGCCACTGCAATGCCGTAGCCCAGGAAGTAGATGCCGGTGTAGCTCTTCCAGATGGCGTTCACAACACCTGCGGTCTGCACAGCGCCTGCGGTGACGTTGTAACCGATGGCACCCAGCACAAAGCTGGACAGGCTGCCGGAGATGGCACTTGCGAGCTTGCGGAAGAAGGAGTAGGTGGAGTAGACGATGCCCTCGTTGCGCTCGCCGGTCTGCAGCTCATGGTAGTCGATGGCATCGTTGACCATGGCCCAGATCAGCACCTGCATACCGGAAGCGCCCAGGTAGCAGATGCCGTTGATAACGATGAAGGCCACGGGGTTATGGATGGGGAAGAAGAACAGGATGCCGAACACGACGGCAGCAAAGCCTGCGCCCATGCAGCACCACTCCTTCTTGCCGAGCTTGTTGGCCAGAGGCTGGGTGATGGCAAAGGACAGCACAGCGTACAGAACGCTCAGCATACCGGAGACAGCCTGAATTTTAACGTTGCCGAAGAAATCCTTGTACAGGTAGGTGTTCAGGCCGTTGACCACGGATGCACCGATCATGCCGGTCAGGCTGAAGAACATCACGCCCAGCAGGGCTTTGTTGTGGGAGATCTCCTTGAGAACGTGCAGGTAGTTCAGCTTTTCGCCCTGCGGACGCTCAGGCACTTCCACACGCTCCTTGCACCACACGCAGGTGATCTGCAGGCACAGCAGGCCCAGCATGGCGCAGATGCAGGCCAGCATCAGGAAGCGGCCAGCCACAGGCTGGTTGTCCACATACAGGAACAGGGGGCCGACCATGACCATGACGGTCATAAAGATGGTGCCGCCCAGGCTGCGGTAACGGGACAGGGCGGTGCGCTGGCTCACATCATCGGTCATCACGCTGGACAGGGTGCCGAAGGGCACGTTGACGCAGGTGTACAGTGCCTCATACAGCACATAGGTGATGAACATGTAAGCCAGACGCAGACCGTAGCTGATGTTGCCCACATTGACAAAGGCCAGCACACACAGCACTGCCATGGGGAACGAGAAAGCGCGGATCCACGGGATGAACTTGCCGCCCTTGGTGGCCTTGCGGGAGTCCACGATCGCGCCGATGATGGGGTCGTTGACGGCATCCCAGATCTTGGTGATCAGCAGCAGGATACCCACATGGAAGGGGTTGACCTGCAGGATCAGGGTGTAGAAGATCGACAGATACATGGCGCGGTACTGCTCCGTGAAGCAGCAGCCCAGATCGCCCAGTGTATAGCCGATCTTGTCCTTCATGGAGAAGGGCCGAACGGTCTTTTTCTGGTCCATTTCGTTTTATCCTCCTTAAAAAACAGATGAAACCACGAGGCTTTTCACACAAGCCTCTTCTCTTCGATTGTATTATACGTTAATTTTGCGTCAAAGCATATCCAAAAAATGATTGAAAACTATCGCAAATTGATGTATTATGCAATTATGACAGTTGTACTTTTCAGTTGTGTACAACAAACTGTCGCATCTGACAGTTCCACGGAGGGAATTTTGGTGAATTATACAGCCAAACGTTATCTTTTTAAACAAAGCACTGTTCGGGAATTCTTTTCCGGCGCGTATTATGACCTGTTTCTGGTCATGCGGGGCAGCGGTGTGTTCCGGTGCAGCGAGGTGGTGCTGCCCGCCCAGCAGCAGAATCTGATCATCCTCAAGCCCGGGCAGGGCGGCAGGCTGGAATATGCCGGAGCCTACGGCCCGCTGGAGATCATCCGGGTGCAGTTGTCTCCCCAGATGCTGGCGCAGTTGTCGGATGAGGACACCGACTTTGAAAAAAGCTTCAACGTGGTGCCCTTCCGGCAGGTGGCTGTCCGGCCGGACAGCCAGATCTATATGCTGCTGAAAAATCTTGCCCGGAAGCTGCTGGTTCTCCCCCAGGAGAGCAGTCAGTTCGGCGCGGCGGCGTTCGAGCACGGCATCCTGCAGATGTTCGTGGTACTGGCACTGCGTGCCTGCATCCATGCCGAATTCCACACCGCTTCGGTCAGCCGCCACCACCTGATGCTGGATGAGGTTTTCCTGTTTATTCAGGCCCATCTCACCGAGGAACTGACGTTGGAGCGTCTGGAAAAGGAGTTTTTCGTCTCCCGGGAGCATATTGCCCGGGAATTCAAACGCCAGACCGGCCAGACCGTGCACCGCTACATCGTAAAGGCGCGGCTGGACCGCTGCTGCACCCTCATTGAGCAGGGCCTCCCCATCACCGAGGTGTACAAAACCAGCGGCTTCGGGGGCTACAACCACTTTTTCCGCGCCTTTAAAAAGGAGTACGGCATGACCCCCAAGGAATATTTCAGCTCCACCCGGCAGGATGCCCGGGGATGAGCCTTTGCAAAAGAAGTCCCGGCTGCAATTTTTGTGCAGGTTGAAACGTATTTTATATAAAACGGCAGCTGCCGTTTTTTCAACGAACGATCTCCATTACAGACAGGAGGAAAGCTCTATGAAATTTTCTGCTGATTATCGTGCCCTTGCGCTGGATGCCCTACGCGGCAGATGGAAGACAGCTGTTCTGGCCGGACTGATCGCCAGTTTGCTGGGAGCCAACATTGTGAGCAGCTCAGACAGGGTCATCTCCAACATGAGCCAGAACGCCAACGGCGACACCCCAGGGTTTGTCGGGCTGTTTTCCACCGGCAGCGGCGGCGTGCTGGCGGTTCTTGTGATCTGCATCCTTGCCTGGGCAGTGTTCACCGTCATCGTGGGCGGTGCGGTGCGGCTGGGCTACGCCCGGTTCAACCTGAACCTTGCAGACGGCAGGGACGCTGCCCTCTCCGACCTCGCTTCCCAGAAGCACCGCCTGTGGGACGGCTTCTGCATGAATTTCCTGCAGGGGCTTTATGTGGCGCTCTGGTCGCTGCTGCTGTTCATCCCCGGCGTGGTAAAAGCCTACAGCTATGCCATGACCCCCTATATCATGGCCGAGCACCCCGGCCTGACGGCCAACGAAGCCATCACTGAATCCCGGCGCATCATGGACGGCAACAAGTGGCGGCTATTCTGCCTCGATCTCAGCTTTCTGGGCTGGGAGCTGCTCTGCACCCTGCCCATGCTGATTGGTTTCTCTCTCGTCTTTGCCTTCACCCGCTCGGCGGATGCGGTCCTTGTTCCGCTGATCCTGCTGTCCATCCCGCTGAGCGCCGGCTTTTTCTTTCTGCACCCCTACGAGGAAGCGGCCTGGGCGATCTTTTACCGGGATATCACCGCCGCACCTTCTGACACCGAGGAAATCTGAGAATGAAACATACCGCCTGCTATCACCTGCCCGGACTGTTCGAGTTCTACGAGCTCTACCGCCTGTTCCTGCCCCTGTTCCGGGAGCACCGGGAATATTTTTATGACTGGTGCGAGATCGGCTCCATCTACGGCGCTCCGCCGGACTGCATCTGGGGCGGGGGCCGCGTGGAGGCCGGGGAGCACTCCCCCGCCGAAGTTCTGGCTCTGACCCGGGAATACGGCATCTCTGCCCGGCTCACATTCAGCAATTCCCTGCTCCGCCCGGAGCACCTCTCAGACCGGAAATGCAACGCAGTGTGTCAGCAGTTTGCCCAGCAGGGCACTGTGCAGAATGGGGTCATCGTCCACTCCGAGCTGCTTTTGAACTACCTGCAGCAGCATTACCCAGAGCTTTATCTCGTATCCTCCACCACCAAGGTCCTGACAGATCTTCAGGCGTTTCAGGCAGAGGTCCGGCGGCCGGAGTTCCGGTATGTCGTGCCGGACTTCCGGCTGAACAAGTCCTTCGATGCCCTGGATACGCTCTCCCAGCCCGAAAAGGACAAGGTAGAATTTCTCTGCAACGAGTGCTGCTGGTTCGGCTGCACCGAGCGCAGGCGCTGCTACGAAGCCGTCAGCCGCAAAAATCTGGGGGAGGTCTGCGAACATCGGTGCACCGCCCCCGGCGCGCAGGAGGGCTACCGCTTTTCCAAGGCGATGGAAAGCCCCGGGTTCATCGGCACTGCGGACATCCGGAAGCGCTATCTGCCGTTGGGTTTTTCCAATTTCAAGCTGGAAGGGCGCGGGCTGGGCAGCGCGCTGGTGCTGGAGTTTCTGCTCTATTATCTGACCCGGCCAGAGTATCAGATCCACGTCCGGGAGGCGATCTATCTGGACAACATGCTGGATATCTTTTAAGGGTTGCACCACCGGCGCAGTGTGGTATAATCAGCATAACAGAGCACCCGCAAGCGGCGCTCTGTTCCGTCCAATCCAAGTCAGGAGGAGATCGTTATGGAATTCACTCAGCTTATTGCACAGCGGTATTCCTGCAAAAATTTTGGTGCAGGCGAGGTAGACGCTGCAGCACTCCACACCATTCTGGAGGCCGGTCGGCTGGCACCCACCGCCAAGAACACCCAGGAACAGCGCATCTACGTCGTTCAGTCCGAAGAGGGGCTGGCAAAGATCGATGCTGCCACTCCCTGCCGCTACGGTGCCCCCGTCTGTCTGGTGGTCGCCTATGACAAGAACCACACCTTTACTTACCCCGGCGAGCGGATGAACTCCGGCATGGAGGATGCCGCCATCGTGGCCACCCACCTGCTGCTGGGCGCTGCCAATGCAGGCGTAGACAGCTGCTGGGTCAACTTTTTTGACCCGGACAAGCTGGCAAAAGCGCTGGGTCTGCCCGAAAACGAGGAGATCGTGATGCTCCTTGATCTGGGCCACGCTGCCGAAGGTGCAGGCCCCCTGCCCAACCACAGCTCCCGCAAGCCTCTGTCTGAAACCGTCACGTTCCTGTAACCATCACAGGGATGTAAAAAAGCCCCCGCACGTTGGTTTTCCGGCCAACATGCGGGGGCTTGTGTTTTATTCCAGTTTTCAGTTCTGCGGGTGGACGATATCCCGCCAATCCAGATCTCCACGCTCCAGACCGTGGATGAGCACCTCCGCGGTGGCGATGTTGGTGGCCAGCGGGATGTTATGCACATCACACAGGCGCAGCAGGGTCATCTCGTTGGGCTCGCTGGGCTTTGCGTTGATCGGATCGCGGAAGAACAGGAGCAGATCGACCTCATTGCAGGCAATGCGGGATGCGATCTGCTGATCACCGCCCTGAACACCTGCCAGAAAGCGCTGGATCTGCAGACCCGTTGCCTCAGAGATCAGCTTGCCGGTGGTGCCCGTAGCCACCAATTTATGCTGGCTCAAAATCCGGCAATACGCCGTACAGAACTGAACCATCAGCTCTTTTTTGGAGTCATGCGCAATCAGTGCAATCGTCATCGGTCAACCTCTCCTTTGTTTTGCCAGTGGGCATTTTCTTGCATATATCATAGTATCACAGTTTCCGTTCTTTTACAACCGTTTTTTAGACAAACTTCATACTTTTTTCGGAAAAAAGCGCCAGAATTCACCAAAAGCAGTGTTTCAGCGTTTTATCCTTCTTCAATTGTCTAAAGCATCCTGCCCGGCAGGTGCGGTCTCCTGAGCAGCATCCGTGGTGCCTGCGGCGGGGTCTGTGGCCGTATCCGTGCCGGTTTCGGTCTGGGCGGGGGCAGTCTGGTCAGCGGGAGTGCTGTCTGCAGCGGTCTCCTGCTTGCCGATGGTGCCATCCTCATTCAGGCTGCCGTCCTTCATGGCGTAGTAGGCGTCGAAGATGTCGGCCACGAGGTTGCCGGCGCGGGCGCCGCCGCCGCCGTACTCGATGACGATGCCGAGGGCGATCTCAGCGTCCTCGGCCGGGCCGTAGGCCACCATCATGGTGTTGGTGTAGTGCTTGCGGGTGCTGCCGACGTAGTACGTCTCGCTGCGCTGAGGGGTGCCGGTCTTGCAGGCGATGGTGACGGGGTAGTTCTTCAGGCCCGACATCGTCTCCGACATGCCGATCATGCCCTGCCGCACGAGGTCGAAGGTGTCGCCCCGGTCCTCGATGACGTCCATCACCTCGGGCTGGGTCTCCTGCAGGACTTTGCCGGTGTTGGTGTCGAGGATGGCCTTGACGAAGTGGGTGCGGTAGCGCACGCCCCGGTTGGCCAGCGTGCCGGCGTAAGTCGCCAGCTGGACGGGGGTGACGACGGTATTGCCCTGACCGATAGCGGCCTGGATATCCAGGGATTCCATATAGTTGGAGTCGTTCTTGGTGGTCAGGCGGCCGGTAGCCTCATTGACCTCCACGCCGGTGCGCTGGCCCAGGCCCAGCTTATAGGCGTAGGCATCGTAGACATCACTGGTCAGGCGGCGGCCCACATCATAGAAGAAGATATTGCAGCTCCACTTGATTGCGTTGACCACATCAATGGGGCCGTTGCCATGGCCGTGCTGTGTACATTTGGGGCGGTAATCCTTATAGTAGGTATAGACCCTGGTACAGTTGACCGTGGAATAGCGGTTAATGAGCCCGGTATCCAGCGCGGCGATCGCCACAGCGGGTTTGAAGGTGGAACCCGGAGTATACAGGCCCTGTAAGGCCCGGTTGAACAGGGGCAGGCTCTCGTCGGCGCTGTACTCGCTGTACTGGGTGGCATACAGGTTCTGGTCAAAGCTGGGGTAATTGGATGCGGCCAATACACTGCCGTCCTTCACATCCAGCACCACAGCGGCACCGGCGGCGGCCTTCATGCTGCCGGTGTTGTAGACCCGGTTGATCATGTCGATGTTCTCGGCCAGCGCCTTGTCCACCGCCTTCTGGAACCGGCTGTCGATGGTCAGCTGCACGGTGTGGCCCGGCTCAGGCACGGTGGTCAGGGCCGTATCCACAATGACACCATCGGAGTTGCGGGTGATGGTCTCCACGCCATCCTTACCCCGCAGTTCGTCCTCATAGGCCGATTCCAGGCCCGAGATGCCGATGATGTCGTTCATGTTGTAGCCTTTTTCGCGCAGGGGGTAGGTGGTCTGGCCGTTTTCATCGGTCACCTTCCACTTTTCAGCGGTGATCTTGCCCACCCGGCCCAGCACATGGGGCAGCACCGTGGATTGCTCATAGCTGCGGGTACTCGTTTCCACGATCTCCACACCCGGCAGCGAGAGGCTGTGCTCCTTGATGGTCGCCACGGTGGCCTCGCTGACGTTTTCCGCCATGATAAAGTTGTTCACATTGGAGAACGCCTGCAGCTGCATCTCATAGTGGATGCCGCCCAGCGTGCGCTGCCAGCTCAGCGGAAAGCTGGCAAGGTCGTAGTCCTCCACCAGCTTCTCCATCACATCATTGGCCGTTGCATACTGCTGTAAACCAAGATTGTCCTTCATGGCGGCAAGGGCTTTCTGATCCTTGGTGCTGCCCTCTTCGGCGGTAAAGGTATAATTGCCCGCTGCATCCGGCTGGCTGATGAGCAGAGTATCGTTCCAGCTCTCACCGTTGGCACGCAGCAGCTCGACGATCTTCTGGAGCATCCCGTCCAGATCTTCGTCTCCCATCAGCAGCTTGTTGAGCACCACGTTGTAGCCCGTGACGCTGGTGGCAATGCGCTCCCCCCGGCTGTCCACAATGTCACCGCGTGCCGCCGTGACCGTAAACTTGTAGTCGGTGGTGTTGGTGGCCTGGGATTTGAAATCATCCCCGTTGACCAGCTGCAAAAAGATGAGCCGCAGCCCATACAGCAGCATGAGGATGCAGGCGGCGGCAACGAGGACACGCATCCGCCGGATGGCGGTTTTCCGTTCTTCTTGGTTCATGGATTCTCCTTCCGGCGCGGGGTGCGTTACACCACGCCGTTGTCGATCTTAAATTCTTCGTGGATGCGGCGCACGACCCCGAACAGAGGGAAGCAGACGGGCACCGAGAGCGCCGCCGTGGGCAGCACGAACCACAGCCAGCGGCTGGCCGCGCCGCTGTAACCGGGCATATAGTAGAAAAACAGCCAGTCCAGCGTGAGCACCAGCAGAGCGGCAGCAGACGCAATGAGTGCAAAGTTGGCGGCCGAATTCTTGAAGTAGAGCTGCATCACCGCCGAAACGGCAAAGCAGAGCAGCAGCAGCTCCAGCGCCAGCATGCCCACGGTGCGCCCGGCCAGCCAGTCCCACATCAGGCCGCAGACCGCCCCAAAGACAGCCCCGGCGAACTCGCCCTCGAACACGGCGACCGCCAGCGCCAGCGGCAGCAGCCAGAGCGGCTTTGCCGCCCCGAACTGGAACAGCCCGGGCGTGGTCTGCAAAACAGCACAAAGAAGGCCCAGCAGCGCATAGCAGATCCATTTGACGATCTGGCCCCGGCTGCGTTTCCGGCGTGATTCCATCAGGGTCCCTCCTCAGAAACTGGTAATGATGAACGCATGGCGCACCGTGCGGGGGTCGGTACCGGGTTTGATGACGGCAATGGTCGATTTGCCGCTGACCTCGGGCACCAGTTCCTGTACCACGCCCACCAGCAGGTCAGCCGGGAACACCCCGCCCAGCCCGGTGGTGACCACCTGGTCGCTTTTCTCCGTCAGGGTGTTGCGCGCCAGGTTGGTCAGCACGCACAGGCCATCGGCGGCATATTCGGAGCTGCCGGTGACGATGCCGTTGTCACGGGTGCGGGATACCACGCCCGCCGCGTTGAAGTTGGGGTGAAGAATGGTCATCACCTTGCAGCTGGTGGGCTCAGCCTCCACCACCATGCCCAGCAGGTAGCCTTGGTCACTGACCACGGCATCGTTGACGGCCACGCCATCCAGCGTGCCGCGGTCCAGTGTGAAGCCATAGAAGGAATCCAGTGGGTCACGGCCAATGACAAAGCTGGAAAGATAGCTCATCTCTGGCCGCTGGCTCTGGATGCTTTCCAGTGCCTTGTAGGCCTGGTTCTCGGCCTTGACGCGGTCGTAATCCACCATCTGCTGGCGCAGCTCGGCGTTTTCGGCCTTGAGCGTCTCGTTCTCAGCCATCACGTCATCGATGCTGGTGTACTTTTCCCACAGGGAAGCCACACCGCCGCTGACCACGGCCGCCACTTTCTGGAATGGAGCGGCCGCCACGCTCAGCAGCTCCTGCGGAGCGGCAGTCAGGCGGCCATTGGCACCGGCGTAGGCCATGATGCCCACCAGAAACACCGCGATGCCCACCAGGATCTTGAATTTCCAGGTATCGAAAAAGTCTTTCAAGGGGTTTTCCTCCGATTGCAAAAGGGCGCGGACAGCCCAGAGCCGTCCGCACCCTCTGTTACATCGTTACATATGAGCTCCATCGGTATCCAGCACGTCGTGCAGAACATCCACATGATCCAGCACCGCACCGGCACCCTTGGCCACGCAATCCAGCGGGTCCTCCGCAACATGGACATCAATGCCGGTCTCGCTCTGGATCAGCTGATCCAGGCCCCGCAGCAGGGCACCGCCGCCGGTCAGGGTGATGCCGTGGTCGATGATATCGGCACTCAGCTCAGGCGGGGTGCGCTCCAGGGTCTCCTTGATGGCGCTGGTGATCTTGACCAGGCACTCCAGCAGGGCCTCGCGCACATCCTCAGAGTGGACGACGATGTTCTTGGGCAGGCCGTCCACCAGGTTGCGGCCCTTGATCTCCATGGTCATCTCGGGGTCCATGGGGTAGGCAGAGCCGATCTCGATCTTGATCTGCTCGGCGGTGCGCTCACCGATGAGCAGGTTATATTTGCGCTTGATGAAAGCGATGATGGCCTGATCAAACATATCACCGGCCATCCGGACGCTGCGGGAGGCCACGATGCCGCCCAGAGAGATGACAGCGATCTCAGCGGTGCCGCCGCCGATGTCCACGATCATGCTGCCGGTGGGCTCGCTGATGGGCAGGCCCGCGCCGATGGCAGCAGCCATAGGCTCCTCGATGACGGAGACCTGACGGGCACCGGCCTTGAGGGTCGCCTCACGCACAGCGCGGCGCTCCACCTCGGTCACGCCCGAGGGGATGCAGATGACCACGCGGGGGCGGGAGAACATGCTGTTGCCGCAGGCCTTTTTCAGGAAGTTCTCCAGCATATTTGCCGTGATATCGAAATCGGCGATGACACCATCCTTCAGGGGGCGGACCGCCACGATGCTGCCGGGGGTACGGCCGATGACAGCCTTTGCCTCAGCACCCACGCAGCGCACCTCATCGGTCTTGGTATCCACAGCCACGACCGAGGGTTCCCGCATGATGATGCCCTTGCCCTTCATGTAAACCAGGGTATTGGCAGTACCCAGATCAACGCCAACGTCCTTTGACAAAAAACTCATAATGAAGCTCTCCTTCGTATTTCCGGTCTATTCCAAAACGCACAGCAGCCCAAACTCCACAGGGTTTGACCGCCCATCGCAGAATAACACGTTTCTATTATAGCCGCAAGTCAACGTTTTCTCAAGCGTTTTGTCAAGTTTTTCCGTATTTTTCATTTTTCTGTGCGTTCCGCCGCACAAACTGTCAGAACTGTTCAAGCAGGCGGACCGTCCGGCTGACGGGCAGGCCCATAATGGTGTAATAATCCCCCTCAATGGCATCCAGCCAGACCGCCGCGCGGCCCTGGATGGCGTAGGCACCGGCCTTATCGTAGGGCTCCTCTGTGGCGGCGTACCGCTCGATCTCCTCCTCGCTCAGCGGGAAGAAGGTGACCTTGCAGGTATCCACAAAGCTCTCGGTGCGGGTGCCATCGGAAACGCAGACACCGGTGTGCACATAGTGGGTCGCGCCGGACAGCGCACGGAGCATCCTTCTGGCATCGTCCGGGCTGTGAGGCTTGCCGAACACCTCGCCGTTCACATCCACCACGGTATCGCAGCCCAGCACCACGGCACCGGGGTGTTCCTTGGCCACAGCAAGGCACTTGCCCCGGGCAAGCTGTTCCACCAGCCGGGCGGGGGTATCCGCCGTCACGGCATCCTCGTCAAAATCGCTGACACAGACGGTAAAATCCGTCGTGTACAGGCTCAACAGTTCTTTCCGTCGGGGGCTCTGGGAAGCCAGGATCAGATCTTTCATACGCTTCACTTCCCCGTTGAGCCAAAGCCGCCCGCGCCGCGCTGGGTATCCCCCAGTTCGGCCGCCTGAGCAAAGGCAGCGGTATACACCGGTGCAATGCAGAGCTGTGCCACACGCTCACCGGGCTGGATGGTATAGGCCTCGGTGCCCAGATTGATCATGGGCACCTTCAGTTCCCCGCGGTAGTCACTGTCCACCACACCCACGCCGTTTGCCATGCACAGGCCGTGCTTGATGGAAAGGCCGCTGCGGGCATAGACCAGCGCCACAGCGTGGGGGCCGGGCAGCTCGATGGCAAGGCCGGTGGGCACCAACACCCGCTGCATGGGGGCCAGTGTCAGGGGCTCATCCAGCACAGCGCACAGGTCGGCCGCCGCTGCCCCCGGCGTTGCATAGGCGGGCACCTTGGCCCGGGGGTCCAATACTTTATAGTTTACGGTGATCGGTTCCATAGTATACCTCATAAATTGTTGCTAAACCTCTCCGTCAAAGCCTGACGGCTTTGCCAGCTCCCCTACTAGGGGAGCTGGCGAGCGAAGCGAGACTGAGAGGTTTAATTCGTTCCCTTGAAATAAAGTCCTCTTGTAAACTCTCCCTCAAAGGGTGCGTGGACACGGATGTTGTCCAGAATGGCGGCTGCTTCTTCCCGGGATTCCAGTGTGAAGTAGGCCACGCCGTAGTCCACAGTCAGAGCACCGGGCTTATCACCCATATAAATAGGTACGGGGTTATAGATCGTCCGCACGCCCATACCGCAGCGCACCGGGAACTTTTTGGCCTTGCGGTCGGTCAGTTCCCCTGCTTTATTGCAGTGGGCGCAGTCATGGATGTTCTGCAGCGGGCAGGCACGGGTGACCATCAGCGGCATGTGGCCATAGACCAGCACACCGGTGGGCACAGGCTTGCCGTTATGGGTGGGGGCAATGGTGCTGATATCACTGTCTTTGACTTCGGGCAGGATGAGCACACTGTTCAGGCCGTGGTCAGCGTAGAACTGTGCTGCCATCTGGTTGGTGACGTTCAGGCCGAAACCGCCGGTCATCGGCAGGCCACGGCAGAGCCGCAGGTGGGCGATGTTGCTTACCTCATAGCCTGCAAAACCCGCATCCTGGGTGGCGGCAATGCGGCGGGCGGTGTCCTCCTCCAGCGCACCAAACATCACGCGCGGCAGCTCCAGAAGGGTCTTCTCCCGCCACTCCCGGGGTACCCGGTCGGCCTGCGCAATGGGCAGGATGAGATACTCCACCCCGCTCAGGGCCTGCTCCGGCACCTGCTCCCAAGCTTCAAAACGGGCGCGCAGGGTGCGGCGGGGCGGCAGAGTGCGCAGGGGCAGCGCATCCAGCTCCGCCTCGTGTACCGGCCAGGGGCGCAGGACCTCCCGCTTTTTCAGCAGGGCCTCCAGCGCATCCCGGCGCAGCTCGTTCACGGCACTGCCCGGCACGAACCAGGGGCCGCCGTCCATCTCCACATCGATCTTTTCCACCGCAAAGGGGGTGCCGCCCGTCTTGGAAAGGCTGCGTTGCAGGCTCTCGGTGGGGTCGGTGCGGGCAGGCTGCGGTTCCGCATCGCCGTAGGCAAAGGCCTTGTTGCCGTCCGCGTCGGTCACGGTCAGCTTCTCGCCGCCCTCTTCGATCTCCAGCCTGAACTGCACCGGCACCCGGCTGCGCTCGCGGCGGTAAAGCTCGCGCAGGGCAGGCAGGGTCTTTTTGGTCAGCTCCGCATCGGCTTCGCTGCGCACACCGAACATGGTACCGTCGATCTTTCCATCCAGATAGCCGGAGGTGAAGCCGGAGCGGCTGAACGCATTTTTCAGCAGGTCACGGTCGTAGGCGCGGCCCTCACGGCCTGCCAGACAGGCGCTGACCGCCGCCGCCACATACTCCGACGTGCGCAGACGGCCCTCGATTTTAGCCGATGCCACGCCGACGGCCTGCATCCGATCCAGCTTGTCGATGACGGAATTGTCCTTCAGAGAAAGGTGGTGCAGACGGCCCGGCTTGCCTTCGGGCAGCGGGTTTGCCTCAAAGGGCAGGCGGCAGGGCCCGGCGCAGGAGCCCCGGTTGCCGCTGCGGCCGCCCAGAAAGGCAGACATATAGCACTGGCCGCTGACACACATGCAGAGCGCGCCATGGACAAAGCACTCGGTCTCGATGCCGCAGTGCTTTGTGATGTGCTCCACCTCGGGCAGGCTCAGCTCACGGGCCAGCACCACCCGGGTAAAGCCCAGCTCCTTCAGCTCCAGCGCGCCCTGCAGGGTATGGACGCTCATCTGGGTGGAGCCGTGGCGGGGCAGGCCGGGGGCGATCCGCCCGATGAGCTGCGCCACCGCCAGATCCTGGCAGATGACCGCATCCGCGCCGCTCTCGGCCACAGCCTTCACGGCACCGGCCAGCGCGGCCAGCTCCCCGCCGTAAACGGTGGTGTTCAGTGCCACGTGCACCTTGACACCCCGCGCGTGGCAGAACCGGACCGCTTCCTTCAGGCTGTCCGCATCAAAATTTCCGGCCCCTGTGCGGGCATTGAAGCCCGAAAAGCCCAGATATACCGCGTCCGCACCGCTGAACACTGCGGCGCGGAGCATCTCTTCACTGCCCACCGGGGCAAGGATCTCGATCTTTGGCATAATACTCCCTCTGTTCCGGCGCACTCACCGCGCCTCCATTCACGCTTCCGTCTTTGCTTCCCGGTCGGCCTTCTGCTTGGCCTGCAGGCGTGCCAGCTGCTCCCGCAGGGCATCGTTTTCACGCCGCAGCGTTTCATTTTCCGTTCTCACCTTATCCTCAGCCAGCTTTGCCCTAGCGGCATCGGCAATATAATCCTGGATCTGGCTGCGCATATTCTCGGCGCTGCCGGTGCTCTTTTTGTACTCGTCCAGATAATCCATGGCGCAGAACACCGCCGCCTTGGTCACCGAAAGGTTTTCGTTGGTGTCCAGCAGCTTGGTGATATCCTCATCCAACCGTTTGGCCAGAGAGGCGATATACTTTTCGGAATCCGTCGTTGCGATCGCATAGGGCGCGCCCGCAATGGTCACTCTCACTTTATTAACCATCGTATCCTCACTAATAATTACTCTGAGCGGAGTTTGTGGCCGAGTTTCCTGCCCCGGTGCACGCTTTTGCCCCCGCCGGGACAACCGTTCACTTCTTATTATAATATAAATGCGCTCCAAGAGAAAGTGTTATTTTTGAATTTTTTGCATATTTACCAGAAAGATTGTGACAAAAATGTCAGCTACGGCAAAAATCGGCGTTTTTCCTTGCATTTACGAATAGAACTGATTATAATGTTCTTGTTGTGGTAACAGGGAGAGGGAAAGCGGAGAAATTCCCTGTTGCGATATTTCAAAACAGCACAAGTGTGTGTGCGGATAGGAGTTCCTTATGACTACAAAAGAATTTGCAAAAATTCTTCAGGACAAGCTGACCAGCGAGTACGGCGTGGATCTGAGCGTTGCTTCCAAGCAGCAGATCTACCGTTCTCTTGCCCTGATCTGCCGTCAGATGATGAGCGAGAACCACAAGAAGTTCCAGTCCAAGGCCATTGGCACCGGTACCAAGCAGGTATACTACCTCTGCATGGAGTTCCTGATGGGCCGCAGCCTGAAGGTGAGCCTGTTCAACCTGGGTCTGGAAGATGTTGCCCAGAAGGTGCTGGCTGATGCCGACATCAACATCGAGGGCATCTTTGAGGAAGAGCCCGATGCAGGCCTGGGCAACGGCGGTCTGGGCCGTCTGGCTGCCTGCTATCTGGACGGCATGGCCACCACCGGCATCTGCGGCACCGGCTACTCCATCCTGTACGAATACGGCATTTTCAAGCAGAAGATCGTGGACGGCTGGCAGCAGGAGCGCGCTGACAACTGGCTGCCCGGCGGTCAGGTCTGGCTGAAGAGCCACCCCGATCAGGCCATCGAGGTCTGCTTTGACGGCGAGATCCGCGAGAACTGGGATCACGGCTTCCACTATATCCAGCACACCAACTACAACAGCGTTATGGCTGTGCCCTCCGACATGTATGTGCAGGGCTACGATGGCAAGGGCGTTGCCAAGCTGCGCCTGTGGCAGGCCAAGGCTCCTGACTTTGATATGTCCAGCTTCTCTCTGGGCAACTACAACACTGCCATGAGCAAGAACGCCAGCGCCGAGCTGATCTCCAAGGTGCTGTACCCCAACGACAATCACATTGAGGGCAAGATCCTGCGCCTGCGCCAGCAGTACTTCCTCTCTGCCGCATCCATCGGCGATATCGTGCAGAACCACCTGTCCACCTACGGCACGCTGGAGAATCTGGCCGACAAGGTCGCCATCCAGCTGAACGACACCCATCCCACGCTGGCCATCCCCGAGATGATGCGCATCCTGCTGGACGAGTGCGGCTTTGACTGGGATAAGGCCTTTGAGATCTGCCAGAAGGTCTTTGCCTACACCAACCACACCGTTATGGCCGAGGCTCTGGAGAAGTGGAATGTGGACATCTTCAAGATGACCCTGCCCCGCATCTACCAGATCGTGGTCGAGATGAACCGCCGTGCCCGCGAGGAGCTGGAGAAGGCATTCCCTGGCGACGAGGGCAAGATCAACTACATGGCCCTGATCGGCGACAACCAGGTCCGCATGGCAAACATCTGCGCCTACACCGCCAACAGCATCAACGGCGTGTCCAAGCTGCACAGCGAGATCATCAAGGAAAGCGTGTTCCACGATTACTACCTGTTCAAGCCTCAGGCCTTCAAGAATGTGACCAACGGCATCGCTTACCGCCGCTGGCTGCTGGCCTCCAACCCTGAGCTGTGCAAACTGCTGGACGAGACCATCGGCGAGGAGTACAAGCACGACGCTTCCAACCTCTCCAAGTTGAACAAGTATGCGGACGATAAGACCGTGCTGAAGCGCATCAACGAGATCAAGCTGGACAATAAGAAGAACTTTGCCGCCTATCTCGAGAAGAGCACCGGCCAGGTCATCGACCCCAATTCCATCTTCGACTGCCAGGTCAAGCGGATGCACGAGTACAAGCGTCAGCACCTGAACGCCCTGAACATCGCCGCTCAGTACCTGTATCTGAAAGAGAACCCCAACGCCGACTTCATCCCCAAGACCTATATCTTCGGCGCAAAGGCTGCCCCCGGCTACTACATGGCCAAGCAGATGATCCGGATGATCTGCAAGCTGGGCGACCTGATCAACAATGACCCCGCCGTCCGCGACAAGCTGCGCGTGGTCTATCTGGAAGAGTACTGCGTCTCCCTGAGCGAGCACCTGATGCCCGCTGCCGAGGTCTCTGAGCAGATCTCTCTGGCTGGCACCGAGGCTTCCGGTACCGGCAACATGAAGTTCATGCTGAACGGTGCCATCACGCTGGGTACGCTGGACGGCGCAAATGTTGAGATTGCCGATGCCGCCGGCAAGGAGAACGAGCTGATCTTCGGTATGCTGACCCCCGAGGTCAACAACCTCAAGCAGGTGGGCTACCACCCCAGCGCCTTCATCATGGGCGATGACGTGGCAAATGCCGCTCTGAACTTCCTGGAGCGCGGCTGGAACGGCGAGGACTTCCACGAGGTCACCGAGAACCTGCGCACCAGCGATCCTTATATGGTCATGGCCGACTTCAAGGATTACCGCCGTGCTCAGGCCGACCTGCAGCGCCTGTATGCTGACCGCGAGAAGTGGGCACAGATGAGCCTGAAGAACACCGCCAACAGCGGCATCTTCAGCGCAGACCGTTCTGTGCTGGATTACGCCCGCGACATCTGGCACGCTTCTGCTGTGAAGTAATTGGAAAGGTCAACCCCCCAGTCACCTACGGTGACAGCCCCCCTAGTAGTGGGGCCTCTGGCGTTACGGGAAGTTTTACAGCTTTTCCTTTACGCACAGACTTCACCGTTCTGCCAAGGCCTCCCCTACTAGGGGAGGTGGCAATGCGAAGCATTGACGGAAGGGTTTAGCACAAATATATCTCTGCCCCGGAGCCATTACGGAACCGGGGCTTTTTTTGAGAAAGGAACGACCCCACTTGTCTTGTCTGTTCAACAGTTTTGACCCCTATTTCAAGCAGCCCTTTGGTGCGGTGCGCGCCGGGCAGACTGTCCGGCTGTCGCTCTGCATCCCCGAGGAGCTGGGCTATGTAGACCCGCACCTTGTCCTGAAAAAAGAGGGTAAGTTCGATGTTCCCGTCTACTACCGGATGAACTTCGATGGCCAGACCCCCAGGCAGAACCACTTTTCTGTGGAAGTGCCTCTGAATGACCCGGGCCTCTACTTCTATTACTTCGACCTCTACACCGACTTCCGCCGCATCGTGCGCGGCCCCGACAACTGCGGCGTGATCAGCTGGCAGGATGGCGAAAGCTGGCAGATCACGGTCTATGAGCAGGACTTTGAGACCCCCGAAAGCATCAAGGGCAAGGTGTTCTATCAGATCTTCCCGGACCGCTTCTGCGAAGGGGTGGAGAACAAGCCCATGCCCTTTGCCGACCGCATCTATCAGGCCGACAAGCACGCCGAGCCCTTCTGGCAGCCCAACGAGGTGGGTGGTCACCTGAATGAGGATTATTTCGGCGGTGACCTCAAGGGCATCCAGCAAAAGCTCCCTTACCTGCACAAGATGGGGGTGGATTTCATCTACCTCAACCCCATCTTTGAGGCCCACTCCAACCACCGCTACAACACCGCCGACTACCTGAATGTGGACCCCCTGCTGGGCACCAACGAGGATTTTGAGGCACTGTGCACCGCCGCCCAGAAGTACGGCATCGGCATCGTGCTGGACGGCGTGTTCAGCCACACCGGCTCCGACAGCCGCTACTTCAACCGCGAGGGCCGCTATGGTGAGGGCGGCGCGTACCGGGACCCCAACTCCCCTTACCGCTGCTGGTACGATTTCGGCCCCCAGTACAAGGGCGGCTACCGCAGCTGGTGGGGCTTTGAGACCCTGCCCGAGGTCAACGAGGAGACCCCCTCCTATGTGGAGTTCATCACCGGCCCGGGCGGTGTCATCGACACCTGGCTGCGGCGCGGCGCGGCAGGCTTCCGGCTGGATGTAGCCGACGAGCTGCCCGACGAATTCATTGAGAAGGTGCGCGCCGCCGTCAAGCGGGTCAGCCCCGAAAAGTTCCTGCTGGGCGAGGTGTGGGAGGATGCCACCACCAAGTTCGGCTTCAATAAGCGCCGCACCTATCTGCTGGGCAAGGGCCTGGACAGCGTGATGAACTACCCCTTCAAGAACGCCGTGCTGGATTTCGTCAAGGGCAAGCCCGCCGAGCAGGCCATGACGGAGATCCTGACCATCTGCGAGCACTACCCTGCCCCGGCCATGGACACCGCCCTGAACTTCCTCTCCACCCACGACACCGAGCGTGCCCTGACCGTGATCGCTGACGAGCCCGCCAATGGCCGGGGCCGCGCGTGGCAGAGCGGCCGCTGTGTGACCGGCGATGCCTACGAGGAGGGCCTGCTCCGCCTGCGGATGGCCTACGCCATCATCTACACCCTGCCGGGTGTGCCCTGCCTGTACTACGGCGACGAGATTGCCATGCAGGGCTACCGGGACCCCTTCAACCGGGCTTTCTTCCGGTGGGATGCCCACGAACAGCGCCTGCGTCCCGTGCTGGCACAGCTGGCACAGCTCCGCCACACCTGCGAGGCCTTCCGCACCGGCCAGCTGCGGGTTCTGCGTGCCGAGGACGGTATCCTGCACTACCAACGGGTGGGCAAGGTGGAGACTGCGGAGATCATCGTCAACCGCACCGAGCATATCATCGTGGAGACCCTTGCCAGCGGCAAGAGCACTGAGGTGAATCCCATGGGCTTCACCATCGTGGTGGAAGAGGTGGGGCATAACCCGAACCACAGCTACTATGATTATGTATAAGGAGACGGATTAAACCTCTCCGTCATCTTCGCTGACGCGGCGAAGCCTGCGACTGAGAGGTTGGACAAAGCATCACTCGCCCTTAAATAACAACATATTGTCATTTCCACGCCTTTGTTATATAATAAACGAAGAAGGAGGGATGTTCGATGTCCATTGACCCCATTTTCTGGCTCCTTGCCGCCGTCGGTTTCCTGGCGCTGGAGGGTATGACCTTCAGCATGGTATCCGTCTGGTTTGCGGCAGGCAGCGCGGCAGCCCTGCTCTGCTGCCTGTTCACCCACTCGTTCCGGGTGCAGGCGGTGGTGTTCATTGCGGCCAGCGCGGTCTGCCTGCTGGCATTCAAGCCGCTGGCCAAACGGCTGCACAAGCAGCCCACCCCCACCAACGGTGACCGCGCCCTTGGCCGGGAAGCCCAGGTGCTGACCCCCGTTTCTGCCCAGCAGACGGGCCGGGTGCGTCTGGATGGCGTGGACTGGAGCGCCCGCTGCGCCACCCCCGGCGATACCCTGACCCCCGGGCAGGCCTGCCGGGTCACCGAGATCCACAGCACCCTGCTCATCGTGGAACCCATCCTGACCGAATCCATCAACCACTGAAAAAAGGAGCGTCTCTATGCCTATCATGCTGTTCGTGATCCTCGCGCTCATCTTTGTCATCCTGCTCATCGTCGTCACCAACATCGTCATCGTGCCTCAGTCCATGGTGTACGTTGTGGAGCGTCTGGGCAGCTACTCCGACACCTGGTCGGCCGGCCTGCATGTCAAGATCCCGTTCATTGAGCGGATCGCCAAAAAGGTCAGCCTGAAGGAGCAGGTCGCGGACTTCCCTCCCCAGCCTGTGATCACCCGCGATAACGTTACCATGCAGATCGACACCGTGGTGTTCTTCCAGGTCATGGATGCCAAGCTCTACACCTACGGTGTCAACCAGCCCATCGCAGCCATCGAGAGCCTTTCCGCCACCACCCTGCGCAACATCATCGGTGAGATGGAGCTGGATCACACCCTGACCAGCCGCGATGTCATCAACGGCAAGATCACGGCCATCCTCGATGAAGCCACCGACAAGTGGGGCATCAAGGTCAACCGCGTGGAGGTCAAGAACATCATCCCGCCGCGCGAGATCCAGGAAGCCATGGAGAAGCAGATGAAGGCAGAGCGCGAAAAGCGCGCCGTCATCCTGAAGGCAGACGGTGAGAAGCAGGCCGCCATCACCGCCGCCGAGGGCGAAAAGGAAGCCGCCATCCTCCGTGCCGATGCCGTCAAACAGCAGCGCATTCTCGAAGCTGAGGGCGAGGCGCAGGCCATTCTCGCGGTGCAGAAGGCCAACGCCGATGCCATCCGCCTGCTGAACGAGGCCATGCCCAACGACAAGGTGCTGGCTCTGCGCAGCCTGGAGGCACTGGCCAAGGTCGCCAACGGCAAGGCCACCAAGATCATCATTCCGTCGGAGCTGCAAAATCTGGGCGGCGTTGTGCCCAGCATCAAGGAGCTTCTGACCGACCCGAAAGAGGACTGATCCATGATCTACGATACCCTGAACAATCTCCCCAACTATCTGGGCCTGTGCAGCAGTCTGGACAGCGTCATCGAGTTCATCATGGCGCGGGATATCAACAACCTGCCCGCCGGGCGCACCCGCATCGATGGTGACAAGGCTGTGGTCACGGTGAGCACCGTGACCCCGCAGGCCAGCGACAAGGCCCCCTTTGTCCGGCACGACAACCACCTGACCCTTGAGACCGACCTCGAAGGCAGCGAGCTGTTTGAAGTGTCCCTGGGCGAGTTCAGCCCCACCCGGCCCGCTGACGAAGCCGCTGATACCACCGTGGGCACCGCCGGCACCAGCATTGCCGGAATGCTCTGCGAGGGCCGCTTTGCCCTCTATCTGGCCGGGGAACCGTACAAATCCGGCTTGAAGGCCCAGGGCTGCGGCAAGCTGAAAAAGGCCGTGTTCACCATGGAGCTGGACCCGGACGAGGAAGACGAGACCGAAGCCGAATAATTCCAGAAAGCACGAACTCCACGCAGCGTAGGTTGCGTGGAGTTTTTTTGTATAGTATACTCTGGTTCAACAATTACGCTTGCCCGACTTGCCAAGGGCTCCCCTATTAGGCAACGACGACGACCGCCGCCAGTGGCGGATGAAGGGAGGAGTTGTTGGGGCCGCGGCCAGCAAGACACGAGCACAATACTTTGTGCGAAGTGGATGCTGGGAGCCGCAACCCGTACGCTGTCGAGCAACGCGAGACTGAGAGGTTTCATTCATTATGAACACATACGTCACAGGCAGCACCATCCGGCAGCTGCGGGAAGCCAAGGGCCTGACCCAGGCAGAGCTTGCCGGAACGCTTTCTGTCAGCGCTAAGACCATTTCCAAGTGGGAGACCGCCAAGGGTCTGCCCGATATCTCCCTGCTGGAACCGCTGGCTGCGGCTCTGGGGGTCAGCGTGCTGGAGCTGATGCAGGGAGAACCCATCATCAACCGGAACCGGGCAGCCAACCTGCTGCGGAGCAAGCTCTACGTCTGCCCTCTCTGCGGCAATGTGCTCCACGCCACCGGACAGGCTGTGGTGAGCTGCTGCGGCATCACCCTGCCTGCGCTGGACATCGCCGAAGCCGAGGATGCCGACGAGCATCATCAGTTGACTGTGGAGCGGGTGGAGGACGAGCTCTTCGTCACCCTGCACCACCCCATGGAGAAAAACCATTACATCTCGTTTCTGGCCTACCTCACCGGCGATAAGCTGCAGCTGGTCAAGCTCTACCCCGAGGGAGATGCCTCTGCCCGCTTCTCCCTGCGGGGCGCGGGTGTGCTTTACTTCTACTGCAACTGCCACGGCCTGATGAAGGCTCCGGATTTCCGCACCGCCACCCGGCGCACCTCACCCCAGAAGATCCACCTGCGGGAGCCGGATGAGGGCGACCGGGAACAGGTAATGGCCTACCGGGAAGAATTTTTGGCCATCGGCTCCCGGATGGACGGCACCTCGGCTCTGGACAAATATGCCGACTTCGATGCCTGGCTGGCCCAACTCCGCAAGCTGAAAGACCCGGCCACAACCCCCGCCGGTCTCGTGCCCGCCACGGAGTATCTGGCTCTGGACGAGCATGAGCATCTGGTGGGCATGACCAACCTGCGCCACCGGCTCAACGATTACCTGCTGACCTACGGCGGGCACATCGGGTACAGCGTCCGCCCCTCGGAGCGGCAGAACGGCTACGCCACCCAGATGCTTCGCCTGACGCTGGAAAAGGCAAAAGAACGAGGCATCGAAAAGGTGCGCATCTGCTGCGACCATTACAACGTTGCCTCAGCAAAGACCATCCGCGCCAACGGCGGCGTGCTGGAGGATGAGCAGTTCGATTCCTCCGATGGAACGCTGACACAGCGGTATTGGATACAGAATAAGTAAAAAGAGGCTGTTGCCAAACTCCTTCCGTCATTGCTCACGCGATGCCACCTCCCTCAATGAGGGAGGCTTTCACAGATTGCCATTACGTCAAGGCTCCCTCCAAGAGGGAGCTGGCGCGGCGAAGCCGTGACTGAGGGAGTTGTCGGCAGCAGCCTTTCTCTATTTCAGCCCAAATGGAACATATCGATCAGCACCACGGCGGCCAGGCCATAGTAGACCACCACAGCCACCAGATCATTGATGGTGGTGATGAGCGGGCCGGAAGCCACGGCGGGGTCGATGTGGATCTTATGGAACAGCATGGGGATGACCGTGCCCACCAGGCTGGAGATCACCATGGCCACGACCAGAGATACGCCCACACAGCCCGAGAGCAGGAAGGCTTCACCCCAGGCGTAGGCCTTGAAGAAGTGGATGTAGCAGCCCAGGAAGCCCAGCGCCAGCACGGCCAGCAGTGCACCGTTGGTCAGGCCCACCCGCATTTCCTTCCAGAGCAGCTGGAGCTTTTTGGCAGTAGTCAGGTTCTCGTCCACCAGCACACGGATGGTCACAGCCAGCGACTGGGTGCCCACATTGCCGGCCATATCCAGCACCATGGACTGGAAGCAGATGACGATGGGCAGCACCGCCACCACCGATTCAAACGCACCCACCACCGAGGACACCAGCATCCCGAGGAACAGCAGGGCGATCAGCCAGGGCAGGCGCTTTTTCACACTCTGGAACACACCCTCGTTCAGGTCCTCCTCGCTGGTCAAGCCGCCGAGTTTTGCGTAATCATCGCCCATCTCGTCGTCCACCAGCTCGACCACATCCGCCGAGGTGATGATGCCCAGCAGCTTCCCGCTGTCGTTCAGGACAGGGAGCGAGCGCTCGGCGTAGTCCACGATGCGGTCGATGCAGTCGCTGATCTTCTCGTGGTCGGTGACGTAGGGGTAGGAGCGGGCGATCAGCTTTTCCAGGCGCTCCTCCGCACGGGCCACGATGAGGTCTTTCAGGTCGATGGCACCATAAAAGTGCTCGTTCTCATCCACTACATACAGGGTGGAGATGTTATCGTTCTCGCCTGCCTGCTTCACCAGCTCACTCATGGCCTGCCGGATGGTCATATCCCTGCGGATGCAGATGTAGTTGGTGGTCATGCAGCTGCCGATCTCGTCCTCGTGATAGGAGAGCAGCAGCTGCACATCATCGGCGGCATCCTTGTCCAGCTGGTGGACGATCTTTGCCTTATCGTCCTCTTCCAGGTCATCCAGAGCATCCACGGCATCGTCCGAATCCATGTGGGAGATGACCCGGGCGGCCCGCTCGGGGTCCAGCTCCTTCAGGTAAGGCTCTGCGTCGTCCAGATAGGAGAAGATCTCTGCCACCGTATCAACGCCCAGTGCGGTGTACACCTTCTGGCGCTCCTCCGGTGTCAGGGCCGTCAGGGCATCGGCCAGGTCATTTTCATGGTAATCGGACAGCTTTTCAGCCAGATCTGCCTGGGGCAGACCACTGTGGATGATGTCCAGAATCTCCTGCACATAATTTTTCTTCTGCATGGTTTGGTCCCTCCGTTTCCCGTTTCCGGGCATAAAAAATACACCGCATCGGTCTGGTTACAACTCCTGCGGTGTACAAAGGGCATGCAGTTCAGGATGCGGCTAACACGTTTGCACGGCCCGCATCGCAGGAGAAGCGTTGTTTGGGGTGATCCGTATGGTCACTGGACATGGAAACAAACTCCTCCTTGGTGTAAGATTTTTCTTTCGGCCCCGTTATCATACTACGCCGGGCCGGATTTTTCAACCCCTTTTACAGTTTTTTTACCGGATTATTGCGATATTGCACAAAGAAGAGCTTACTTCTTATACTTCCCATACCACTGCACTGACAGCCTCCAGGAAAGTGCATACAGCACCAGCACCGCTGCCAGCACACCGACGATGGCAATGGCCGCGCCCGGTTCCGGCACGGCATCCATCAGGACCATCCCGCCGCCCAGAGCAGCGCCCATTCCGGCAAACATCAGCATGTAGAGCATCCGCGCCTTTTCTGCGCCAAAACGGTAGTACAGCGGCAGCATGATCCCGTTTATCAGCAGGATGGAAGCTGCGCCCGCCCCCAGCAAAAGGCCGATCGGCATCGCAGGAAGCGGTTTTCCCATCCAGAACAGGATGCCGCAGAAAATTCCATTCAGCGCCGCAGAGACCGCCGTGCAAAGCAGACCCACGAGATATTTTTCTGCCACCTGAAGTTCCTTGCTCAGCGGCAGGGCAAAGCTGTACTCCGTCCACCCGCTGGCGTGGTCGTAGGAAAGCAGGTAGGCGGGCATGAATCCCAGAAAAACAGCTGAATAATTCACCGCAAAGCTCGAATCCCCGGAAGTGCTCAGGGTCCAGATCGCCAGCACGGCCAGCACCGTGAGGTACATCATCCGCATATTTGTTTTGACTTGATACCAGTCTTTCAGCAGCAGCCCTTTCATCGCACATTCTCCCCTTTCACCATCAAAACGAACAGTTCTTCGATGCTCACCGGTGTCAGGGTGCTGCCCGCCGGGACAAGTTCCCTCTTCACCAGTGCCTCGGCCCCGTAAGCTGTCACCCGACGGCTGACGATGGCGTTTTTATCCAGCTCCTCCAATTGCCCGGCAGTGCCGTGCCAGAGGGCGTACTCCTCCCGCAGCGTGTCCTTGTCCTCACAGAGCAGGAGCTTCCCCTTGTGCAGAAAGGCAATGGTATCGCAGAGCTTTTCCAGATCGCTGACGATGTGGGACGAGATCAAAATTGCATGGTTCTCATCCCGCACAAAGTCCAGCAGCAGATCGATGAGCTCATCCCGCACCACCGGATCCAGGCCGCTGGTGGCTTCGTCCAACAGCAGCAGCTTGGGGTGGTGGGAAAGCGCCACGGCAAGGCACTGTTTCATCTTCATGCCGGTGGAGTAGTCGGCGTAGCGCTTTTTCTCCGGCAGTTCAAAGCGCTTACAATAATCCGCGTAAGCTGCGGCATCCCAGTTCGGGTAGATGCCGGCCATCACTTTCCCCACCTGCGGCGCGGTCAGGCAGGTGGGGATGCCCTCGCCGCCCAGCACCACGCCGATATCGGCTTTGGCAAGCGGGGTGATCCCCTCCTGCCCGAACAGCTTCACAGTGCCAGCGTCCCCGTCGATCATGTCCAGGATCAGCTTAATGGTCGTGCTCTTGCCCGCGCCGTTCTCACCGATCAGCCCGCAGACTGTGCCGCCGGGCAGTTCCAGATCAATGGGCCCCAGCGCAAAATCCGGGTAGTGCTTTTCAAGGCCGTGCAGTTCTAATGCGTTCATGGTTCATTCCTCCCACAGCAATTCCAACATTTCAGTCAGTTCCTGTTTGGTCAGCCCGCAGGGTACCGCCAGCCGGACGGCTTCCGTCAGGTGTGCTTCGATTTTTTTCAGGTTCTCTTCCCGGAGCAGCTCGGTGTTTTTCGCCGCCACGAAAAAACCCTTGGCGGGCACGGCGTACAAAAAGCCCTCCTGTTCCAGCTCATCGTAGGCCCGCTTTGTGGTGATCACGCTGATGCGCAGATCCCGCGCCAGCCCCCGGATGGACGGCATAGCTTCCTCCGACTGCAGTTCCCCGCTCAAAATCTGGTTCTTGATCTGGGTGTAGAGCTGCTCGTAGATGGGTGCGCCGCTCTTGTTATCGATGAAAAGATTCATGTCTGCCGCCTCCGTTACATCTGTATATTTACAGTATATACAGTAGATACATAATTGTCAATAGGCAGACACAAAAAAGCAGCTCTCCCGTTGGACGGGAAAGCTGCTTTTTCATCTGATCAGGCTCTGACTGTGGAGCGGCTTAGTAGGCCACGCCCCAGTAGACCATCTTGCTGGCGGGCTTGCCGCAGCAGGGGCAGACATCGCTGAGGTGCTCCTGCTCAAAGGGCATGCAGCGGCTGGACAGGCCAGCCTCTTCCTTCATCTTCATCTCGCAGGCCAGGTCGCCGCACCACATGGTCTTGATGTAGCCGGTGTTGGCCTTGGCCAGCTCCTTGACCTCCTCCATGGTGGTGGCTGCCCAGGTGCGCTTCTCGCGGTTGGCAAGGGCACGCTCGTACAGGTCCTTGCGCAGGGCCTCCAGCTGGGCCGGGATCGCAGTCTCCAGCTCGTCCAGGCTCACGAAGATCTTTTCACGGGTGTCGCGGCGAACCAGCACGCACTGGTTCTTTTCCAGATCCTTGGGGCCGATCTCCAGGCGCAGGGGCACGCCCTTCATCTCCCACTGGGAGAACTTCCAGCCGGGGGCGTTGTCGCTGTCGTCCAGCTTGACGCGGGCATACTTGCTGATTTTCTCAGTCAGCTCGGCGGCCTTCTCGGAAACGCCGGGCTTGTGGGCGGCGATGGGCACGACCACGACCTGGATGGGGGCCACTGCCGGGGGCAGGATCAGGCCGTCGTCATCGCCGTGGGTCATAATGATGGCACCCACCAGACGGGTGGAAACGCCCCAGCTGGTCTGGAACGGGTGATGCAGCTGGTTGTCGCGGCCGGTAAAGGTCACGTCGTAAGCCTTGCTGAACTTATCGCCGAAGTAATGGCTGGTGCCGCTCTGCAGGGCCTTGCCGTCCTTCATCATGGCTTCGATGGTATAGGTAGCCTCGGCACCGGCAAACTTCTCCTTATCGGTCTTGCGGCCCTTGACAACAGGGATGGCCAGATCCTGCTCGCAGACATCCGCGTAGCAGTTCAGCTGCTGCTGGGTCTCAGCCTCGGCCTCAGCGGCAGTCTCGTGGATGGTGTGGCCTTCCTGCCACCAGAACTCACGGCTGCGCAGGAAGGGACGGGTAGTCTTTTCCCAGCGCACCACGCTGCACCACTGGTTGTACTTCATGGGCAGCTCACGGTAGCTGTGCAGCACGCGGGACCAGTGGTCACAGAACATGGTCTCGCTGGTGGGACGCACCGCCAGGCGCTCTTCCAGCTTGTCGGAGCCGCCCATCGTGACCCACGCCACCTCCGGCGCGAAGCCATTGACCAGCTCGCCTTCCTTCTGCAGCAGGCTCTCGGGGATCAGCACGGGCATGGCCACGTTCTCGTGACCGGTTGCCTTGAACCGGGCATCCATGTCCTTCTGGATCAGCTCCCAGATGGCCTGACCATAGGGGCGCAGGATGATGAAGCCCTTGACACTGGAGTACTCCACCAGCTCTGCCTTGACGCAGATGTCGGTGTACCACTGTGCAAAGTTTTCTTCCTGGCTGGTGATCGCCTGCACAAGCTTCTTGTTGTCTTTTGCCATTTTGTTATATCCTCCTAAGCCGTGCGCCAAACGCCTGTGTTCCAGCCGTTCCGCACGAGCTCATATTAAAAGCCCCGCTGCAGTGCCGCCGTGTGCAGCGCTGCGGGTGCGGGGCCTTTTTGCAAAACTGTTATCAGCCCTTGTGGCTGTCCACAAATTCCACCACGTCGCCCACGGTGCGCAGATTCTCGATGGCATCGTCCGGCACTTCAATGCCGAACTCATCCTCCAGCGTCATCACCATGTCCACGATATCCAGGCTGTCGGCCTCGAAATCACTCATAATGTCGCTCTCCATCGTGATCTTAGCAGGGTCAATATCCAGCTGCTCTGCCAGCAGTGCACGGATCTTTTCAAAAGTATCCATCGTCGCGGTCTCCTTTTGTCAATGATTCTTTCTTCTCTGCCTGCACGCCCTCTCCGGCGCGCAAAAGCACTCTCTCTTTTTATATCCCATGGGCCGTATCTTGTCAAGCCCTGTTTTGCATTCCGGCCCTTTACGGGCAGAAAAAACCGATGAAAATTGCACAAAGCCCTCTTTTTTGCTTGACAGAAGCCCGTTTGATTCTTATGATTATATGTGACGAACCAAACCTCTCAGCCATGCTGCATCAGCATGGCCGCAGA
Source organism: Faecalibacterium sp. DFI.5.82 (assembly GCF_029076575.1). Classification (NCBI taxonomy): domain Bacteria; kingdom Bacillati; phylum Bacillota; class Clostridia; order Eubacteriales; family Oscillospiraceae; genus Faecalibacterium; species Faecalibacterium sp. DFI.5.82. The sequence continues at coordinate 213,509 of NZ_JARFIS010000001.1, read as the reverse complement.
GGTCCCGCCTGTAAAGGAGAATGCTCCATGAAATTGTCATTTACCAAGATGCAGGGCTGTGCCAATGATTACATCTATCTGGACTGCCGTGCATCCGGTGTGCCCGCAGACATTGCCGCGCTTGCACAGCGGCTCTCTGCCCGGCATTTTTCCGTGGGTGCAGACGGCATCATCTGCATCTGCGCCCCTGTGACCCCTGGGGCCGATGGCCGGATGCGCATTTTCAACGCAGACGGCAGCGAGGCCCAGATGTGCGGCAACGGCGTGCGCTGTGTGGCCGAGTGGCTCTACACCCACGGGGTGGAAAAGCCTGTCCTGACCATCGATACCAACAGCGGTGTCAAGCGCATCAGCCGACAGGGCGCACAGCTGTGGCAGGTGGAGATGGGCGCTTACAGCACCCTGCCGGCCGACCTGCCTGCCATCCACATGGGCGAAAGCCCGCTGGTGGATCAGCCGCTCACCGTAGAGGGAAAAGTGTGGAAGGTGACCTGCATCAGCGTGGGCAACCCCCACTGCGTGACCGTGGTGGAGGATATGGACAGCCTGAAGCTGGAAGCCATCGGCCCGGCGTTCGAGCATCACGCCAACTTCCCGGAGCGCATCAACACCGAGTTCGTGCAGGTGGTGGATGCCGCCCACCTGAAGATGCGGGTATGGGAACGCGGCAGCGGCGAGACCTGGGCCTGCGGCACCGGCACCTGCGCCACCGTGGCGGCTCTGACCGAACTGGGCATCTGCCCCGCCGGGCAGGAAATCCATGTGCAGCTGCGCGGCGGTGAGCTGGTCATCCGGGTACTGCCCGGCAGGCAGCTGCTGATGACCGGCAGCGCTGTCACGGTGTACGAGGGAGTTGCGGAAGTTTAACATCCTCGCCCTCTCCGTCATTGCTTTGCAATGCCACCTCTCCCAAAGGGAGAGGCAATTGCGGCTCAACGGTCAGCTTCTGCTGGCGTAGACGCTGCATCGGCTCTCCCTTTGGGAGAGCTGGACGCGAAGCGGCCTGAGAGGGCGGGCAATCATATAAAGTGAGGGAACAACTTATGAAAATGAATCACCATTACGGCGAGCTGAAGGCAAGCTACCTGTTCGTGGACATTGCCCACAAGGTGGCCGCCTATCAGGAAGCACACCCCGAAAAGGAGATCATCCGCCTGGGCATCGGCGATGTGACCCAGCCTCTGGCAAAGTGCGTGGTCACCGCCATGCAGGATGCCGCCGCTGAGATGGGCACCAAGGAGGGCTTCCACGGCTATGGCCCCGAGCAGGGCTATCCGTTCCTGAAGCAGGCCATTCAGGGCTACTACGCAGGCCGCGGCACCCAGCTGGCTGAGGACGAGATCTTTATCTCCGACGGTGCCAAGAGCGACCTGGCCAATGTGCTGGGCCTGTTTGATGTGGACAACACCGTTCTGGTCCCGGACCCAGTGTACCCCACCTATGTGGACGACAACGTGACCGACGGCCGCAAGATCATTTACGGCCGCACCAGTCAGGAGAACGGCTTCCTGGGAATGCCCGATGACAGCGTGAAGGCTGACATCATCTACATCTGCAGCCCCAACAACCCCACCGGTGCCGCCTACACCCGCGAGCAGCTCAAGGCCTGGGTGGACTACGCCAAAAAGAACAACGCCGTTATCCTGTACGATGCCGCCTACGAGTGCTTCATCACCGATCCCGCTCTGGCACGCAGCATCTTTGAGGTAGAGGGTGCCCGCGAGTGCGCCATTGAGATCTGCTCCTTCTCCAAGATCGCAGGCTTCACCGGCACCCGCTGCGGCTACACCATCGTGCCCCACGAGCTGGAGCGCGAGGGCATGAACCTGAACAAGCTGTGGCTGCGCCGCCAGACCACCAAGTTCAACGGCGTGCCCTACGTCGTTCAGCGCGCTGCTGCCGCCGTGTTCACCGAGAGCGGCATGGCTGAGATCCAGGCCAACCTCGATTACTACCGCCAGAACGCCAAGGTCATTGCCGATGCGCTGGACGAGTGCGGCGTGTGGTACTGCGGCGGCAAGAACAGCCCCTACATCTGGCTGCGCTGCCCCGGCGGCATGAAGAGCTGGGAGTTCTTCGACTGGCTGCTGGAGAACTGCGGCGTGGTCGGCACCCCGGGTGTCGGCTTCGGCGAGTGCGGCGAGGGCTACTTCCGCCTGACCGCCTTCGGCGATGCCGAAAAGACCAAGGTCGCCGCCCAGCGCATCAAGGCCGCCATCCAGACTCTGTAATCTTACACAAACAAAAAGGCGATGCAGTTTTGAACAACTGCATCGCCTTTTTCTTTTATTTCCGGCCCGTCAGCCGGTTCAGCAGCATCACTGCCAGAACAATGATGCCGATGACAAGGATGATGCCGACCATCCCGATCAGCATCATCGGCAGCGTGGTCATCCACGAAGTAAGATGAAGCATGCGATCACCTCCGTTAAGCCATCAGGGTCAGGATCAGGCCGCCTGCAATGACGGACGCGATCTGTCCCGAAACGTTGACGCTGATGGAATACATCAGCAGGAAATTCTGGTTGTCCTCTTCCAGGCCCATCTTGTTGACCACACGGCCGCTCATGGGGAAGGCCGAAATGCCAGCCGCGCCGATCATGGGATTCAGCTTTTTGCCCTCCGGCCGGAAAAGGTTCAGCAGCTTTGCAAACAGCACGCCGCCTGCCGTATCAAAGACAAAGGCCACCAGACCCAGTACAAGGATGAGCAGGGTGTCGGGCCGCACGAACTTGTCGGCGGTCATCTGCCCGGCAACGGTCAGGCCCAGCACGATGGTGATAAGGTTTGCCAGCACATTCTGGGCGGTCTCGCTCAGCACATTCAGCACCCCGCACTCCCGCAGCAGGTTGCCGAACATCAAAAAGCCCACCAGCGCCACACTGGCCGGAGCCACCATGCCTGCAATGATCGTGACCACGATGGGGAACAGGATCTTGGTCAGCTGGGAAACACTGCCCTTTTCATAGGACATCCGGATGCGGCGCTCCTTCTGCGTGGTCAGCAGCCGGATCACGGGCGGCTGCACGATGGGCACCAGCGCCATGTAGCTGTAGGCTGCCACCATGATGGCACCGAGGTACTGGGAGTTGAGCGTGTTGGCCACGAAAATGGCGGTGGGGCCGTCTGCCGCACCGATGACAGCGATGGAGGCAGCATCCTTCAGGTCAAAGAAGAAGCCCGCCAGAAACAGCGTAAAGAAGATGCCGAACTGGGCCGCCGCACCAAAGAGCATCAGCCACGGCTTTTCCAGCAGCGGGCCAAAATCGATCATGGCACCGATGCCGATGAAGAGCAGCAGCGGGAACAGCTCGTTGGACATGCCCGCTTCAAACAATGCAGAGATGGGGCCCACCGTATCCCCCTGCGTGATGGCACCCGAAAGGGGCAGGTTGACCAGAATGGCACCAAAGCCCATGGGCAGCAGCAGGCTCGGCTCCATCTTTTTGGCGATGGCAAGGTAGATGAGCAGCGCACCGATGCCCCACATTACCACCATCTGCCAGGTCAGATTCCCAAAATTGGAAAAGAGACTGGCGAATGTGTTCAGAAGATCCATATTTATTTTTCCTCCTTGTGTTCCGATGCCGGGCAAGAAAAAAGAGACCCCTGCCACAGCACTCTGTCTGTGACAAAAGTCTCAAGCCAACACATGACATCGGGCATTTCTGCCGTGATGACGCTGCCATGCAGCATCCCCGCAGGCCCTGCGGGATGCCCTTTACTCCCTTTTATCGATTCTAATTAAATCAGAATGCAGTCCCCTCTGTCAAGGGGTTCCTACATTTCTTTGCCAAACTTTGCTTCAGCGCTCAAACGTTGTGCTGAGGGTGGTCTCCCAGGTCTGGCCGGGGGCAAGGCAGGCGGCAGCGGCGCGCTGGCTCCACTCCTGGGGATCGGTCTGGGCACCGGGCAGGGAGTGCCACGGCTCAATGCAGACAAAGCGCACAGGCTTTGCCGGAGCCGACCAGATGAGGGTATAGGGGTAGCCCTCCACATTGCAGACGATCCCCTTGCCGGTGTCCTTCTCGTAGATGCCCAGTGTGCGGCTGCGCAGACCGGCCATGCAGAAGCTGTCGTTCTCAAACAGATCGTCTGTCAGGGGGATGCTCTGCTCATTCTTCCACCGGTAACCGCACTTGCCGGTCAGCAGACCGTTGGGGTAAGCGTCCAGGATCATCGGGCTTTCCGGCTGGTCGAAGCGGAATTCGTAATCGGTGGTGGTGTGCTTGTCATCAAAGGGGATGCGGAACGCCGGGTGGTAGCCGATGCCGAACTGCAGTTCCTCGGCGGCATCGGCGGGGTTGGTGACGGTCAGGGTGTGGTGCACCGTCCTGCCCTCCAGCCGGAAGGTGCTGGTCAGGACAAAATCAAACGGGAAGCGCTCTGCCTTGCTCTTTTCATCCGAGCGCAGCTCCAGCCGGATGGTGTCGCCCTCGGCGCAGAGCAGGGTGTGCTCCACGTCCCGGGCAAAGCCGTGCTGACCGCCGGGGTAGGTCTTGCCCTTATGGGTAAAGGCCCCGCCGGTCAGCTTGCCTGTCCAGGGGAAAAGGATGGGGGCATGGCGCTTCCAGACAGCTGGGTCGGCCTGCCAGAGCATCTCCTGCCCGGCGGCATTTTTCAGGCTGACTGCTTCGGCACCATGGGTATCCACGGTCAGGGTCAGGAATTCGTTGTGAATGGTTGCCTGCATGATTCATCTCTCCTTTTTATCTGTTGACGATGTGCTCGCCGTTTCCTTCCAGCCAGGTGCGCAGGTTCCGGGTGGTAATGTCCATCAGGTTCTGCAATGCCTCCCGGGTCGTCCACGCAATGTGCGGTGTGAGGATCGCGTGGGGTTCTGCCCGCAGGGGGCTTTCCTGAGGCAGAGGCTCGGTGACAAAGGCATCGGCTCCGTAAAAGCCCAGCTGACCGCTGTGGAGGGCCGCTGCCACGGCCTCCTCATCCACCAGCGCGCCCCGGGCCGTGTTGAGCAGAATGGCCCCGGGCTTCATCTTCGCCAGCGCCTCCGCGTTGACAAGGCCCCGGGTCTGGGGCGTGGCCGGGCAGTGCAGGCTGAGGATATCGCACCGCCTCAGCAGGGTATCATAATCCACAAACTCCACACCGTCGGCGGCGTATTCGGGCCGGACGGTGCGGGTGCAGACCAGCACCTCCATGCCAAAGGCCCTGGCAATGCGGGCCGACTGCCGCCCGATGCTGCCATAGCCGTAAACGCCATAGGTCTTGCCATAGAGCTCCATCTGGGGCAGCAGGCCGATGCTCTCCGGGATATCCAGCTGCCAGCATCCCTGCTTGACGGCACGGTTGTAGCGCTCCGCGCACTGGCAGATGGCCAGCAGCAGGCTGAAGGTCATTTGGGCCACGCTGTAGGTAGAATAGCCCGGCACATTGGCCACTGCAACGCCGTGGCGGCGGCAGGCTTCCAGATCCAGGTTGTCGGTGCCCGTGGCGATGATGCCCACCCATTTCAGGTTCGGGCACTGCTGTAAGATCTTCTCATCCATGCGGCACTTATTCAGCAGAACGATGTCCGCATCTCCAATGCGGGGGGCGATCTCCTCGTAGGCCGTGCGGACATAGCTGGCGGTATCGGGCACCAGCGCCTTTACCCCCGACCAGTCGAGGTCGCCTTCCTCCATGACATAGCTTTCCAGAATGACAGCTTTCATCTCAGTCCTCCAACAATACGTCCTCGCTCAGCACCTGACCGATGGGCTTGGCAATGCACAGGTCGGCCTGCGCATCGGCCCCGGTGGGCTGCATATTGATGACCACCAGATGGCGGCCCCGGAAGTACCGGATAAGCCCCGCCGCCGGGTAGACCACCAGACTGGTGCCGCCGATGATGAGAGTATCCGCCTTGCGGATGGCAGACACGGCCCCGGAGAGCACCTCCTCGTCCAGCCCTTCCTCGTACAGGACGACATCCGGCTTGACGATGCCGCCGCACTTGGGGCAGCGGGGCACGCCGGTACTGTTGGCAATGAAGTCCACATCGTAGAACGCGCCGCACTTCACGCAGTAGTTGCGCAGGGTGCTGCCGTGGAGCTCGTAAACGGTCTTGGAGCCCGCCGCCTGATGCAGGCCGTCGATGTTCTGGGTGACGATGGCTTTCAGCCTGCCCTCCCGCTCCAGCTTTGCCAGCCGCAGGTGGGCAGCGTTGGGCTTTGCCCCCTTCACAATGAGCTTATCCCGGTAGAACCGGTAAAACTCCTCGGGGTTCTCCTCCCAGAAGGTGTGACTCAGGATGGTCTCGGGCGGGTAATCGTACTTCTGGTGGTACAGGCCGTCCACGCTGCGGAAATCAGGGATGCCGCTTTCGGTGGAGACCCCCGCGCCGCCAAAAAAGACGATGCGGTCGCTCTCGGCAATGATTTTTTCCAGTGCAGGAACCATAAAAGAAACGCTTCCTTTCCGGCAGATCGTTGTGTTTTGGATAGCTCCAGTATAACACAAATCCAGAGGAAAGGAAGCGTTTCTTTTTTGATGGGATCGTCCCCTTGCTCAGCGCCCGTTTTCGGCAAACAGGGTCCCCAGCGCATCCAGCAGATCATGCGGGAGCATCCCGGTTTCCCCGTGCAGGGCAGCGGCACGGTCGGCAGCTGCACCATGGAGATAAACGGCACAGGCAGCGGCCTCAAAGGCAGGCAGGCCGCAGGCCAGCAGGGCGCTGGTCATGCCCGCCAGCACATCCCCGCTGCCGCCCCGGGAAAGCCCCGGGTTGCCGGTGGGATTGACCGCACAGCGGCCATCCGGCCCTGCAATGACGGTATGTGCCCCCTTCAGCACCACCACAGCATTCCATACTTTCGCATAGCGCAGCGCCGTGCCTTCCCGGTCCGCGTTGATCTCTGCCGCAGAGTGTCCGGTCAGCCGGGCCATCTCGCCGGGGTGGGGCGTTAAAATCAGTTCTCCTTGAGGGTGAAGCATTTTTTCCGTTTGGAGCAGGTCAGCGGCGGCGTTCAGGCCGTCCGCATCCAGCACTGCACTGCCGGAAAAACCGGGCAGGAGCGTTTTTACCAGCGCCCGGGTCTCGGCGGCACGGGCCGCGCTCTGGGCCGTATAGCCCAGCCCGGGGCCCGCCAGCAGAACAGAGGCCTTTTGCCGCCGGATTCGGTCGATATTTTGGGGCGAGATGCCGCCCTCTGCCCCCGCTTCGCAGGGGCAGAGGCAGCACTCCGGCAGGCGGGCGGCCACCGCTGCCAGCACCGGCTCCACACTTGCCAGTGTAACGATACCGGCCCCTGTGCGCAGGGCACCTTCCACGGCCAGCGCCGCCGCGCCCCGGTAGGACGCACTGCCCGCCACCGCCAGCACGGAGCCAAAGGTCCCCTTATGCGCATCCCGGGGGCGGGGCTGGATCTTTTGCCAAACAAAATCAGAAGTTGTTTTGAACATAGGCTTCTCCTTCGTACAACCTCTCAGTCGGGCTTGCGGCTCAACCCCCCAGTCGCCTGCGGCGACAGCCCCCACTAGTAGGGGGGCCCTTGGCATTTCGTAAAGCTCGCCCTCTTTGCCAAGCAATGACGGAGAGGTTTAATCCGTTCCCTGCAAACACCTCCGGATCTCCTTCTCCGCCTCCTGCACCTCTTCATGGAACATGCGGGCAGAGACACGGAGGGCACCATGGCCCAGGATGATGACCTGTTCCATGCCATCGGAGGTGGCCACGCGGACGCGGCGGCCCTTGCCGATTTCATGGGTGACACGCTCGATGAACATATCGGCGGTCTCGGCTTCCCGGGTGTAGACCACATGGATATTGTGGTACTGCTCTATGCTGCCGGGGCTGCCCGGCACACGGTAGGCATCGAACACAAGGATGAGCACGCACTTCTTAAAGCCCTGATAGTTGCAGAGGATGTCCATCAGCCTGTGGCGGGCCGCTTCCAGGCTCTCTTTGGAGAGTGCGTTCAGCTCGTCCCATGCAAAGATGATGTTGTAGCCGTCCACCAGCAGGTATTCGGGCTGGATCTCCCACTGCTCGGCGTTGAAATCGGGGCGTTCTCGCTTCTGGGTGGGGCGGAACGCCGCCAGCGGGTCCCGCTTGATGGGCCCATAGGTCTGTTCAAAGATCTTCAGCAGCTCAGCATCCTCTTCCAAAGTAGCACGATAGGCGGCCATCCGGCGGGGACGGGCCTGCACCGTTTCCTCGGTCTTTGCAGTCTTGCCCCAGCCACTGTCTACATGCATGTGGCTGCGCACCTGCTCCCAGGGTACCACAAATCCGGCCCCGTGGGCGCAGAACACCGAATCCGCCGGGTTGTCGAGGTCGTGTTCCGGCTCATAGCCCGCAGCCTCGATGACCTCCGCCGCATTGTGGCAGGGGCGGTAGCCGTCCAGCGTCAGGGTCAGGTGTCCCCTGCCCCGGGTGTAGCCCACCACCTCCATGGGGTAGCTGCGCATGGTGGAGGCCGGTGCCGTGCCGGTGAGCAGGGTGGTATCCCCGTCGGCTCCGGTCTCGGGCGGGTCAAAGCTGCCGCCCATGTTCTGGATATCGTTCATGGCGCGTCCCACGTTGTCAGAGGGCAGCTCCAGCCGGAAGGCATACCACGGCTCCAGCAGCTGGGTCTTGTGGATCTGGTCTGCCATCATCAGGCCCTGCCGGACGGCGCGGTAGGTTGCCTGCCGGAAGTCGCCGCCCTCGGTGTGCTTGAGGTGAGCGCGGCCCGCAATGAGGGTGATCTTCACATCGGTCAGGGGTGCCCCGATGAGTACGCCCAGATGCTGCTTTTCCTCAAGATGCGTCAGCACCAGCCGCTGCCAGTTCTTGTCCAGCACCTCTTCCCGGCAGTCGGTGGCAAACTGCATTCCGCTGCCCCGGGGCAGCGGCTCCAGCTTGAGGTGGACTTCCGCATAATGGCGCAGGGGCTCGTAGTGGCCCACACCCTCTATGGCTTCGGTGATGGTCTCCTTATACAGGATTCCGCCGGGGCCGAAGCTGACCTCCAGCCCGTACCGCTCGGCCAGCAGGCTTTTCAGCACCTCCAGCTGGATCTCACCCATCAGCTGGACATGGATCTCGCCCAGGGTCTCGTTCCAGACCACATGGAGCTGGGGCTCCTCCTCTTCCAGCCGATGGAGCTTTCCCAGCGCGGCGTGCACGTCTGCGCCCTCGGGCAGCAGCACCTGATAGCTCAGAACCGGCTCCAGCACCGGCAGGTCGCTGTCCCGTTCCGCCCCCAGACCCTCGCCCGGGCGGGCTTTGGTCAGGCCGGTAACGGCGCACACCTGGCCGGGGCCGATGCACTCTGCCAGCGTAAACTTTGCGCCAGAGTAGAGCCGCAGCTGGTTGGCCTTTTCGGCCCATGGCTTCCCGTCGGCTTCTCCGGTGAGCTGGGCTTTCACCTTGAGCGCGCCGCCGGTCACCCGCAGCCAGGTCAGGCGGTTTCCCTGCTCATCCTGGCTCACCTTGAACACCTTGGCCCCGAAGGCTTCCAGCGCGGGGGCCGGGCGGGTATAGCGGTCAAGGCCCTCCACCAGCGCATCCACACCCTGCAGCTTCAGGGCTGAGCCAAACCAACAGGGAAACACATGCCGCCGGGCAATGGCGGGGATGAGGTCGGTATCGGTCAGGCTTCCCCGGTCCAGCATCGTCTCCATCAGCCGCTCATCGCAGAGAGCCAGCGCCTCGTCCCGGTCGGCCTGCTCTGCCCCAAAATCCACAAAGCCATCCCCCAGCCGACGGTTCAGCTGGGTCAGAAGCGCTTCCCTGCCCGGGCCGGGCAGATCCATCTTGTTCACGAACACAAAGGTGGGGATGCGGTACCGCCGCAGCAGCCGCCAGAGCGTCTCGGTATGGCTCTGCACGCCGTCGGTGCCGCTGATGACCAGCACCGCATAATCCAGCACCTGCAGTGTCCGCTCGGTCTCCGTGGAAAAATCCACATGGCCCGGGGTGTCCAGCAGGGTAAAATCGGTATCGCCCGCCGTGAAGAGGGCCTGCTTGGAGAAAATGGTAATACCGCGCGCCTTTTCCAGCGCGTCGGTGTCCAGAAAGGCATCCTTATGGTCCACCCGGCCCAGCTTGCGGATGGTGCCGGTGCCGTAGAGCAGGGCTTCGGAAAGGGTGGTCTTGCCGCTGTCCACATGGGCCAGAATGCCGATGACCAGCTGCTTGTGCTCTTGTTCCATGCCGCGGCCTCCTTACAGCACGCTGGCGATCAGCGCAGCAGCGACCAGCGGCAGGCCCAGCACCAGATTGGAGAGCAGGCTGCAATAGGTGCGCTCCTCGGGTTCCAGCTCCTCAAAAGAGACGATCTTCTCATCCGCATAGTCGATGATGGAGCGGGTGGAGTGGATCTTTTTCTGCCGCTTGCCCATCCCCTTGAATTCCTCCAGCAGATGGTGGATGGTCACGCCATCCAGCCGCAGGTAGTCCACCCAGGCCCAGATGAGCAGCACCACGCCGCACAGAAAGCCCGGGGCCTCCCAGATGGTAAACGTGCCATCGCTGACATAGCGCTGCCACAGCAGCATCAGCACGGCCACAATGGAGGTGCGGGTCACGGTCTTATATAAAATGGGGTGGAACATGTAGCGTTTGTACATCGAGGTCAGTTTCTTCATGGTGCGCTCCTTATTGATACAGATACATTTTATTGTATCATGTTTTTGTGAAAAAAGATAGCTGTTTTGTGCGCACAGCGTGAACAGTTTCTCTCTTTTGCCTGTTCTTCGCAGATATACAGTTCTTTCCATTTTATAGTAATTTTTTCCACATTCTTTTCCCATGAAAGTGTTTGTCACCGTTTTGTTTCCAATTCTATGCTGTGGCGGATTGACTTCTTTTCAGTAAAGTGCTAAAATATACAGTGGTGCGACTTTTGTCTTTCCTGTGCACTTTTTGGAAAGGCAGACAGCCTCACTGCGTTTAGGAAAAGGAAAAACTCGCGGCTCTGTCCGCGCAAGATCTGGGAGGATCATCCAATGAGCTTCAATTTTGATCGCCGCACCTTCCTGAAGGGTGCAGGTGCTGTGGGTGCCGCCAGCCTGCTGGCAGCCTGCGGCGAAAAGTCCAACAACACCGGCAATGGTGCTGCCGCCAGCGGCGCTGCTGCCCCCAACTCCACTGGCGCTACCCCCCTGAAGGAATTCATCTCCTTTGAGAGCGGCAACCGTGAGCTGGAAAGCTGGAACATGCTGTACACCCAGAAGGCTGAGGATGCCAACGTGGTCACCAACCTGTGGGACGGCCTGCTGAGCTTTGACTGCTACGGCAAGGTGGTGCCCGCTATCGCTTCCAGCTGGGAGCACAATGAGGATGCCACTGTCTGGACCTTCCACCTGCGGGACGATGTGGACTGGGTGGATTGCAACGGTGAGGTGAAGGCTCACCTGACCAGCAAGGACTTCCTGGTTGGTTTTGAATGGGTGATGAACGCCATCAAGAACGAAGCCAACAACACCTCCATGCCCAACGATACCATTGTGGGTGCTTACGAATACTACGAGCTGACCAAAGAAGCCGGTGCCGCTGCTGCTGACATGACCTACGAGGACATGCTGGCTGCCGGTGTGGGCATCGAAGCTCCGGATGATTACACTCTGGTGTTCACCTGCCCCAGCGCCTGCCCTTACTTTGATACCGTTGCCGCCTACAACAGCTTCTACCCCGTGGCCCCTGCTCTGATCGAGGAACTGGGTGTCGATGGCTTCCGGAGCTGCGACAACACCACCATGTGGTACAACGGACCCTATGTGGTGGAGGAGTACATCCAGGGCAACACCAAGAGCTACATCCCCAACCCCAACTACTACGATGCTGCCAACGTCAGCCGCTTTGAGCGCTTCACTGTCACCATGATCAGCGACGGTTCCATCAGCCTGCAGCTGTATCAGAGCCGCGAGCTGGACGAGGTGGACCTGGGCGAGAGCAACATCACCACCATTCAGTCCGATCCTTCCAACGAGTACAATCAGCAGCTGTGCGAGAAGCGTGCCAAGAAGTTCAGCTATTGCTTCATCTTCAACTACGACAAGAAGAACACCGACGGCACCCCCGATGAGAACTGGAACAAGGCCATTGCCAACAAGGCCTTCCGTCAGTGCTTCTCCAAGGGCATGGTGCTGAACAAGTTCTTCGCCCGTTACAACCCCATCAATCCCCTGAAGTGCGAGAACGACTTCTTCACCATGAAGGGCCTGTGCTACACCTCTGACGGCACCGACTACACCAACCTGGTGGCCAAGGAGATGGGTCTGGACGGCGAGGCTTACGATGGCAAGACCATGAAGCGCCTGCGCACCAACAACGGCGACATCACCGAGCTGAAGAAGCAGGCCATGGAAGAGCTGAGCGCCATTGGTGTCACCTTCCCTGTTCACTGCTCCTACTATATTCTGGCTGGCTCCACCTCCGCTCTGGACAGCGCAACCGTGCTGAAACAGTGCTTCACCGACAGCTTCGGTGATGACTTCATCGTGCTGGATATCAACACCTTCGTGTCCTCCACCATGAAGGAAGTCGTGGCGCCCAAGCTGCAGAGCTTCGTCCACATGGGCTGGGGCGCTGACTTCGGCGATCCCATCAACTTCCTGACCCAGATCATCGTTCACGACGACAATGCTTACTACAGCTGCAACATGACCAACATCGCAGGCATTGTAAACAATGGCCCCGCCAGCTACCAGAAGGATCTGGTTGCCGCCTACGAGAAGTTCACCGATCTGGTGAACGAGGGCCGTGCCATCGTTGACGACACCGATGCACGCTACGCTGCATTTGCCAAGGCCGAGGCTTACTTCCTGGACGAGAACCTGATCTTCCCCACCGTCTACGATATCACCTGGTGCCTGACCCACGTCAACGAGTACAGCAAGATCAACGCTATGTATGGTCCCTGCAACTACAAGGCTGTGAACTGGGAGACCAGTGAGGAGGCTTACACCACCGAACAGTACGATGCGTTTGCCGCCGCATTCGACGCAGCCACTCAGGCCTGATCGCGTGAACCAATAGCCAATCGCAAAAAGCAGAACCGGACGTTTTTGAAGCGTCCGGTTCTTTTTTTGCTCCCTGACAGCACAAAACCCCGCCGCGCGGGAAAGCTCCCAGCGCGGCGGGGTCATTGTGTTAAAATACAGGAAAGCGGTTCAGCTTACAGCTGGCTTTCATACTCCTTGCGGTAGCCTTCCAGCTCACGCTGGTTGCCATACACGAAGTGGCCGTTTGCGATCTCTTCCCAGACCGGCTTATCCACGCTGTAATCGTGGATCGAGGGGTCATAGACCAGCAGCTTCTTGTGCTTTTCGAGGCTGGGGTCAGGGATGGGAACCGCGCTCAGCAGGGCTTTGGTGTAGGGATGCAGCGGATGGAGGAACAGCTCCTCCGCCTCAGCCAGCTCCACGATACGGCCCTTGCTGATAACAGCGATACGATCCGAGATGAACCGGACCACCGACAGGTCATGTGCAATGAACAGGTAGGTCAGGCCACGGCTCTTCTTCATCTCGTTCAGCAGGTTCAGCACCTGTGCACGGATGGAGACATCCAGTGCAGAGATGGGCTCGTCGGCCACGATGAACTCCGGCTCCATGACCAGTGCACGGGCAATGCCGATGCGCTGGCGCTGACCGCCCGAGAACTCGTGGGGGAAGCGGGAGGCAAACTCCGGCAGCAGGCCGACCTCATGCAGGGCGTTCATCACCTTTTCATGCAGGTCTTCCTGGTCCTTGTAGAGATGATGGTTCAGCAGGCCCTCGGCAATGATATACTCCACCTTGGCGCGCTCGTTCAGCGAAGCCATGGGGTCCTGGAAGATCATCTGGATCTTGCGGATGACCTCTTTGTCCAGTTCCTTGGAGATCTTACCGTTGATCTTCTGGCCCTTGAAGAAGATGTCGCCGCCGGAGGTCGGGTTGATGCGGCAGATGGCACGGCCAATGGTGGTCTTGCCGGAGCCGGACTCGCCGACCAGCGAGAAGGTCTCGCCCTTATAGATGTCAAAGTTGACATGATCGACAGCGACAAATTTCTTCTTACCGGAGCCAAAGGTGATCTGAAGGTCTTTCAGCTCAATCAGCTTTTCGCGTTCAGCCATTTAAGTTGGCGCCTCCCATCTTTCCCATTTTCTCACGCAGGTTCTGGATGGAGTGCGGCCGCTCGATCTTGGGAGCGCGCGGGTCCAGATACCAGGTCTTTGCGGCGTGGGTCTCGGACACCTGGAAGAACGGAGGCTCTTGCACAAAGTCGATTGCCAGCGCATGCTTGTTGCGGGGCGCAAATGCGTCACCCTTGATCTCGTTGAACAGGTTCGGGGGAGTACCATCCACGCTGGGCAGGGCCTCACCCTTGGTGCCCAGCTGCGGCAGAGCCTGCAGCAGAGCCCAGGTGTAGGGGTGCCATGCGTCGTAGAAGACCTCCTCCACGGTGCCGTATTCCACGATCTGGCCGGCATACATCACGGCCACACGGTCTGCCACGTTTGCCACAACGCCCAGGTCATGGGTGATGTAGATAACGGACATGCCCAGCTCCTTCTGCAGGTCGCGGATCAGCTGCAGGATCTGTGCCTGAATGGTCACGTCCAGTGCAGTGGTGGGCTCGTCGCAGATCAGGATCTGCGGGCGGCAGGCCGCTGCAATGGCAATGACGACACGCTGACGCATACCGCCGGAGAACTCGTGGGGGTACTGCTCGTACCGACGCTCGGGGTCGGGGATACCCACCTTGCCCAGCATCTCGATGGCAGCCTTTTTGGCTTCCTCGCCCTTCAGACCCTGGTGATGCTCAATGCTCTCCTGGATCTGCTTGCCGATCTTCTTCAGCGGGTTCAGGCTGGTCATAGGGTCCTGCATGACCATGGCGATCTTCTTGCCGCGGACACCCAGCCAATCCTTCTCGGTGAACTTGGTCATATCGCGGCCTTCAAACATGATGGAGCCGCCGGTGATCTTACCGTTGGCATCCAGCATACCCACAAAGTTCTTGGTGAATACGGACTTGCCCGAGCCGGACTCGCCCACGATGGCAAGGGTCTCGCCTTCGTACAGGTCCAGCGAGCACTTGCGGATGGCGTTCAGCTTGCGGCCGCGCAGGCTGAAAGTGATCTCCACGTCTTTGGCAGAGATAATCGGTTGTCTATCCATTTACGTCTCTCTCTCCAATCTATCAAACGTGGTTGCGCGGATCAGCCGCATCCGACAAAGCGTTGCCCATGATATAGAAGGAAATGGAAATGATGGACACGATGGATGCAGGGAAAACCAGCAGGTACGGATAATCCAGGAAGAAGCCGCGCACCTTGCTCAGGATCAGGCCCAGAGAAGGCGTGTCGATGCCCAGGCCCAGGCCCAGGTAGGACAGCGTGGATTCCAGATTGATGGTGCCCGGAATGGACAGTGCCATCCGCAGGATGATAACGGAGACCAGATACGGCAGGATGTTCTTGGTCAGCACGCGCCACAGCGGGGTGCCCAGGCAGCGGGACGCGAGGTTGTACTCGCGGTCGCGGAACATGAACACCATGTTGCGGACACGGCGTGCCATAGAAAGCCAGTTGATGGCAATCATGGAGATGGCCATGATCCAGAAGCTCTGGCCCACCATCAGGGCGATCAGGGTCATATAGATGATATAGGGCACATTGTCGATCAGGTTGTACAGCTCCGTGAAGAAGCGGTCCAGACTGCGCACATAGCCCCAGATCAGGCCGAAGATCACGCCCACGATGCTCTCGCCCACGGCGACCACCAGAGCCAGACGGATGGAAACCTGGGTGGCATACCACACCTGGCACCAGTAGTCACGGCCCAGGTTGTCGGTACCGAACCAGTACTCACTGTTGGGCTTGATGAAAGCCTTGCTGGAATCAGAGATCAGGGTGGTGTAGTGATACTTGCCGATGCCCAGCGCAATGAAGGAGAACACCGTCAGCGCCAGGAACAGGATCAGGCAGAAGACAGCGACCTTCTGCTTGAGGAAGTTCTGGATGACAGAACCCCAATAGGAATAGTTGGAGTAGCCGATGCGTTCAGCTTCTTCCGGGGAATAATCCACAAAGTAGAACAGTTCTTCGGGCTTCTTGCCCTCAAAATCCGATGCCTTAGCCATCAGCGAGCCTCCTCCTTTCCGGTCAGAGTAATACGGGGGTCAACCACCATCATCAGCACATCGCCCAGGAACACGCCCACGATGCCCAGCACAGCGTAGAGGATGACCAGGGTCTGCACAACGTTCAGGTCATAGCGCTGGATGGCATCCGTCAGCAGGGGGCCCATGCCGGGAACGGAGAAGAACCGTTCCATCAGCAGGGAGCCGCCCACCGTCAGCAGGATGGACTGGGGGATATACTGCACCATGGGAACCATGGCGTTGCGCAGAACATGCTTAAACATGATCTCGCGGGAGCTCAGGCCCTTGACACGGGCCAGCTTGATATAGTCGCGGGTCAGCTCATCCACCATGTAGCGGCGGGTCCACAGGGCATAGCCTGCAATGGATGCCAGTGAAAGGCAGGTGATGGGAAGCACGCTGGAAGCACTCACATTGCGGGTGGAGTACAGCGTGGGGAATCCCAGGTACTTGGAACCAAAGACCAGCACCAGAGAATACGACACCAGCGACGGGACCGCGTTGACGAACACGGTGTAGGCCGTGCCGATCCAGTCGAATACCTTGTCCTTGAATGCCGCCTGCAGGATGCCCATCAGAACGCCGATCACCAGAGAGATGGCGGATGCCGTGAGGCCCAGACGCATGGAGACACCAAACTTTTTACCAATGACCTTGACCACCGGGGCACCGTTCTGGATGCGGCGGGAAGTGCCGAAGTCCAGATGCAGCAGGCTGTTGTAGAACTTGACCAGCTGGGTGGGGATGGGATCGGTCAGGCCAGCTGCTTCCAGAGCGGCGGTCTTCTGCTGATCGGTAAACTTCATGAGCTGTTCCTCAGTGAAGTAGTAGTCCGTCGGCAGGCAGCGCATCATCAGGAAAACTGCTGTTGCGATCAGAAAGATTGTGACAAGCGACTGGAGCAGCCGCTTAACCGTGTATTTTAACATGTTATCGAACCCTTAACTTTTATTTCTACCCTTTCGGGCGGGGAAACGGGGAACTTAAGCCTTGGTAGCTGCGTCGAATGCAGCGGCGAACTCCTCGTACTGCTCGGTGGTGTAAGCCTCTTCGCTGGTCTCCCAGTTCACAGCCTTGTAGTTGCAGGGACCATACATAGCGTTGATCTTGCTGTACTCGTTGGCGTGGGTCAGAGTCCAGGAAACATCGAAGTAGCAGGGGCAGGCCAGAACGTTGTTCAGCATGCTGGCCTCAGCCTTTGCGAAGGCAGCGTAGCGGGCATCGGTATCATCAACGATGGCCTTTGCGGTGTTGACCAGATCGGTGAACTCCTCGTAGCAGGCCACCAGATCCTTCTGCCAGTCAGCGGGGCCGGCCTCCACGATCTTGGCGATGTTGGAGTAGTACCAGCTGTAGTAAGCGTTGTCGTCGTGCAGGATCTCCTGACCAACGAAGTTGATGGGATCGCCGAAGTCAGCGCCCCAGCCGTTGATGACGAAGCTCTGCAGCTGAGGATTACGGACTTCCTGAGTGAGGGAAGAAACATAGGTCTTGATGTCCAGCACGATGAAGTCATCGCCGAAGCTGTCGGTGAAGCACTGCTTCAGCACGGTTGCGCTGTCCAGAGCGGTGGAGTTGCCGGCGATGATGTAGTAAGCAGCGTGAACGGGGAAAGTGACGCCGATGGCGCTCAGCTCGTCCATGGCCTGCTTCTTCAGATCCGCGATGTCGCCGTTGTTGGCGCGCAGACGGATCATGGTCTTGCCGTCATAAGACTCCTTGTCGAAGCCCATCTCCTTGGCCACCAGAGTGGTGTACTCCGCACCCTGGGTGTTGTAGCAGACGCCCGGCATGGTGTAGTAGTTGTTCTCGCACTTCAGGGGGTTGATCTTGTTGGTACGTGCATACCAGTTGGTCAGCTCCAGACCCTTGTAGAAGCACTGACGGAAGGCGGTGTTTGCAATCGCCTTGTTCCAGTTGTCGTCGGGGGTGCCGTCCTCGTTGTTCTTCTGATAGTTGAAGTGCATCTGGTAGCTGTACTTCTTGGGACGCTTCTCACACAGCTGAGCATTGTACTCGCTGTTGGGATCGGCCTGGATGGTGGTCAGAGTGCTCTCGCCCACATCCATCTCGTCCAGCTCACGGTTCTGGTACAGCTGGAAGGTGACGGTGCCGTCGCTGATCATGGTGACGGTGAAGCGGTCGAAGCGGGACACCTCGTCAGCTGCATAGTAGTTGGGGTTGGGGATGTAGCTCTTGGTGTTCTGGCTGATGAACTCCTCCACCACATAGGGACCATTGTACCACATGTTGGTGTAATCGCAGGCACGGAAGCCCTCAACGCCCAGCTCGTTGATCAGATCCTCAGAGACGGGGTAGAAGCTGGTGTAGGCAGCAACGGTATCGAAGTAGGGGCAGGGATTCTTGCAGGTGAAGACCAGGGTGTAGTCATCCGGAGCCTCAACGCCCACGCCTGCATCCAGCATATCTTGGTAGGTCAGGTCGGCAGCAGCATCGCCCATATCGCTGGTCTTCTGATAGTAATCAGCAGCACCAGTCAGGGTCTCGTTGGGCATGGAGGTGTTGTTGGCCTGGTTCTTGGCTGCGTTCAGCACCCACTCCAGACCCACGAGGAAGTCCTTGCTGGTCAGGTGAGCCTTGACCTCGCCGTTTACATCCACCCAGTCCACATCGTCGCGGAGGTTGAAGGTCCAAACAGAAGAGTCCTCATTGTGGCTCCACTCCTTGGCCACGGAAGGCACAGCCTTGCCATAGCAGTCAAAGCTCAGCAGGCCTTCCCACAGGTTGGTGGTGACATTCATGTCGGAAGCCATCTGGCTGTACAGCATGTTCCAGCTCTCCAGCTCACGGTTGGTGCTCTCCCAGGAGATGAACTCCTTCAGCGGGGTAGCGCCGGTGGTGTTGGGAGCGCTGGTAGCACCAGAGGAAGCGGCGGTGGAGCTGCTGCCAGAGTTGCCGCCGCAGGCGGCCAGAATGCCGGCGGCACCAACGACACCGGAAGCCTTCAGAAAGCTGCGGCGGCTGATTGCATGAGACTCGTAGTTGTTGTTCATTGTGTTTTCCTCCCTATAATAATTCCGTGCTTCAGTGCATGGTGCAGGGCGGGATGTCCTGCTGTTTTCCCACTATTCTGCGGAGGTTTTTTGAATCCTGTATTGCCAGGGAATACAAAAGAGCGCAGAAACAGACCCCTCTGTCTGCACCTGTGCTCCTCCCGCAAAACCTTAACACGTCATATATTGTACCATTGAAATAAAAAGATGTCAATGGAACACACACAGCTTTTTCTTCAAAAAGCAAAGTCTGCCGCGCAAAAACGATGAAATATATTTGCTTTTACATGGTAAAGCGTGCAGGAAATTTAACAGACAATGCTGCGGACAAAACAACCGGAATTGTTCTTGTCAAAAAGACACCGTATTTTTTGCTTTATATTCTAAAAGAGCAGGCGCTCCACGCTTTGCGAAGAGCTCCTGCTTTTGGAAAACCGAATTATTAAAGCAAGTCACCGTGCCAGTGCGTTCTGGATCTTTGCAAAATCCTCCAGCGTCAGGGCCTCAGGACGGATGCGGGCATCGAAACCGGCGGCTTCAATGGCAGCGGTCACGGCATCCTTGGGCATCCCCAGGCCGCTGGCAATGGCATTGGCCGCAGTCTTGCGCCGCTGGCCAAAAGCCGCGCGCACAAGGGCAAAGTAGCCCTCCTCGTCCTCCACCTGCACGGCGGGGGTGGGGCGGATCTCCATCCGCACCACAGCGCTGGTCACCTTGGGGGCCGGGTAAAAGCTGCCCGGGGCGGCGGTGAACATCATCTTAGAGGTCGCGTAATAGCTCACCGCACAGCTGATAGCACTGGAGGCCCGGGTGCCCGGGGCGGCGGCCAGACGATCGGCTGCTTCCTTCTGCACCATCACGGTCAGGCTCTCGATGGGCAGGCGGTCACCCAGCAGCTTCATCACAATGGGGCTTGTAATATAGTAGGGCAGGTTGGCGCAGACTGCCACCGGCATCCCGGGGAACTCCTGCGCGATCAGGGCTTTCAGATCCACCTTGAGCACATCCTGCAGCACCAGCTTGAAATTGTCCACACCGGCCATGGTCTCGGCCAGCAGGGGCGGCAGGCGCTCGTCCACCTCGATGGAGACCACCTTTGCTGCCCGCTTTGCCAGCTCCCGGGTCAGCACGCCGATGCCGGGGCCGATCTCAAGCACACCGTAGCGCTTGTCCACACCGCTGGCATCCACGATCTTGGGGGGCAGGCCGGGGTTGACGATAAAGTTCTGGCCAAAGCCCTTGGAGAGGGCAAAATCATATTTTTCGCACAGGGTGCGCACATAAGACAGGTCGGTCAGTTCGGGCATGGCTCTATCCTTTCTTTTCCAAAATAACCCTCTCAGTCTCGCTTCGCTCGCCAGCTCCCCCAAAGGGGGAGCTTTTGGCAAAACCGCAAACTTTGCATGAATTGCCAAGACCTCGCCCTTCGGGAGAGGCGGCAGCGCGTCAGCGCTGACGGAGAGGGTTGTTCTCTTATTCTTGACTACTGGATGCAGTGCTCTCCCCTGCTGCTTCACTTTCGGCGGGCGCAGTCTCTGCCGGAGTGCTCTCGGCAGATGCAGCCTCAGCATCCCCTTCCGCTACGCTCTCGGCGGCGGCACTGTCGGCAGCTTCACTGGAAGCCGCTTCGTTGACACCGCTCACGGTGGTGGTGCCGCTCATCTGCTGGGCAGTGCTCACGGCACGCTGGATCTGGGGATCGTTCTCCACAGTGTAATCATAGTATGCGGTCTGCTCGTCCGCAGTCAGGGGACGCTCCACATCCACGGTCAGGCCGGTGCCGTCAAAGCAGCTGCCGTCGCCGCAGACCAGCTTTGCCACGGTAACCACCACGGCACTGCCATCGGACAGGCGCTGGGGGCTGCTCTGGATGGTGCCCTTTCCCTGCGTGGTGGTGCCCACCAGACGGGCACCATTCAGGGTGCGCAGACTGCTGGCAAAGAGCTCCGCCGCGCTGGCGGTGCTGCCGTTGACCAAGCAGACCACGGGCAGGTCGATCCGGGACTCGCTGGTGCTGGTGCCCAGCAGGGTCTGGGTGCCGTTCTTGTCCTCAGCAAAGGCCAGCGTGCCCTCCGGGGCGATCAGGTCGATGCACTGAATGGCATCGTCCAGCAGGCCGCCGCCGTTATCGCGCAGATCAAACACCAGGCTGCCTGCGCCGCTGGCGCTCAGGCTGCGGATGGCGTAATCCAGCTCGCTGGGGGTGGTGGAATCAAACTGGCGGATCCGGATGTAGCCCACATTGCCCTGCACCATCTGGTAATCCACGGTGGTGGAACTGTAGCCGGAGTGGGTCAGGTCAGCGGTATGCTCGGAGGCCTCGCTGTCCAGCCAGGTCACATTGACGGTGGTGCCGCTCTCACCGCGCAGGCGGGTCTGGATGGCATCCACGCTGCTCATGCTCTTGACATCGGTGCCGTCCACAGCGGTGATGTAGTTGCCGACCTGAATGCCTGCCTCCTTGGCGGGGGATTCATCGTAGACCTTGATGACCTTGGCGTAGCCGGACTGATCCACAGCCAGCTCCACGCCAATGCCGATCAGGGTGCCGTTCTGGGTATTCATCAGCTCCGTATAGGCGGTGGCACTGAAATAGCGGGCGTACTTGTCGCCGGTGCCCAGCAGGTAGCCAGCCGTCAGGCGGTCGTAGAGGGTGGTCTCGTCGATGGGATAGTAATCGTTGCTGCGGACATAGCGGTCCACCTCAGCGATCTTGTTGTACATGCTTTCCTTTTCCTTCACGCTGGAAACGGTGCTGTCAAACAGGCGCATCGCCACCAGCATGGTGATGGAAAAGGTAACGGTCATGGCCAGAATGACGATGCTGACCGCCATGCCGACCGATATCTTACGGTTCATCTTCTTCCCTCCTCTGTCAGACCAGCAGCATCATAACCACGCTGCCCAGCATGGAAAGTGCAAAGATCCCTGCCAGGATCAGACAGCCCACGCGCAGGATGCGCTTGCGTTTTTCTTCCTTCATAAGCCCTGACGGCCTCCTTTGATACAATGCAGATTATTTCATGGGGATATAACCACGGGGGTTGACGGCATTGGCCTTGGAGCCGCCCTTCCAGACCTCCAGATGGAGGTGGTTGCCGGTAGAGTTGCCCGTGCTGCCCACATAGCCGATGATCTCACCCTGCTGGACATACTTGCCCGCCGAGGTGGCGACCGACCGCATGTGGCCGTACAGGGTGCTGTACTGGTTGCCATCGGACATTTTGCCGTGGTAGATGATGACATAGTTGCCGTAGCCGCCGCTGGACCAGCCCGCCACCTGCACATAGCCGCTGGCGGCTGCATAGATGGGCGTGCCGCCCGGGGCGGCAAAGTCGGTACCGGCGTGGAGCTTGTTGACCCCCGTAACGGGGTTCTTGCGCCAGCCGTACTCACTGGAAATGCGGCTATAACTCTTGAGCGGGCAGATGAAGCCGGTAAAGCTCAGGGTGGGCTTGGAGGCAGCGGCCGCAGCGATCATCTTCTGGATCTGCTTCTTGACCGCCTCATAGTTCATCTCGTCCGATTCAATGGCGGCCTGCGCGTCCTTCTGGGCCTGCTGTGCCTCGGCAGCGCTCATCTGGGCGGCGGCCACGCTGGAGTTGAGCTCGTTCTGCTTGGCACGCATCTGGCTGTTCTGGGCATCCAGATCTGCCTTTTTGCTTTGCAGCTCGCTGCGCTGGGATTCCAGCGTCAGCTTATCGCTTTCCAGCGCTTCCTTGGCGTTCTTCATGTTGTCCAGGATCTCGGTGTCCTTGATGGAGATGTCCTGCATGACCTCGTTGAAGGTCAGCAGCTCATACAGGTCGTTCACCGCGGACAGCATGGCAACGCTGCCGCCGTCCCGCAGCTCCTGCATGGCGGCCATGTGCTGCTTGAAATCCCCCCACTGGTCGGCGATCTCCGCTTCTTTTTCGGTGATCTGCTGTTCCTTGGCGGCGATCTCCTGTTCCTTCAGGCCGATGCTGTTCTGCACCTCGGCGATCTGGCCCTTCAACACGCTGATCTGGCTCTGGACCACCGTGACCTTTTCCTTCAGCTCCGATTCCAGCGCCTTGGCGGCCTGCTCCTTCTTTTTTGCATTGGACAGTTCCTTTTTGTGCTGTACAATGGACTGGGAGAGCTTATCCAGCTTGTTCTGCAGGCTGGACATGCTGGTAGCCGCCGTGGCCGGGTAGACCGAAACGCTCAGCAGCAGGCAGGCCGCTGCCAGAAACAGGCTGGCGGCGCGCATGGCCCGGCTGTGCCCGGGGGCGGGTTTTGCGTGGGTGGGGGTATACATGAGGTGCAGGCGGAAGCCCGCAGAGTGTTTTGCTTGTTTCACAGAGAAGGCTCCTTTCGCTTACACATTCAGATGCTTGCGGATGGAGAACATGCTGCCCAGCGCACCCACCAGCGCACCACCGGCCAGACTGTACGTCAGGATGGTGGGCCAGACGGCATCCACAGGCACCATGGCGGTGCCCATGAGCAGCTGCCACAACCCGCCCAGCGTGCTGGAGGCCTGCACGATGTAGGCATAGCCGAAGATACCGGCTACCGAGGTGATGGCACCAGAGATCAGGCCCATGGTCAGGCCCTCCACAAAAAAGGGCAGGGTGACAAGGTGGTTGGTTGCGCCCACATACTTCATGATCTCGATCTCACGGCGGCGGGCAAAAACGCTTAGGCGGATGGTGCTGCCCACCGTGATGATGCTGACCGCCATCAGCACCAGGATCACGATCTGGCCCACCTTGGTCACGGCCTGCTGGACCTCCACAAAGGTCTGGGTCATCTCAATGGGGGCGGTAACGCTGTACACGCCCGGAATGCTCTGGAAGTTCTGGCTCATGGCCTGCATCTGGCTCAGATCCGCCAAAGAGACACGGTAGTTGGCCTTGAAGGGGTTATCATTCTCAAATTCGTCCAGCAGAACGGCGTAATCCGCCATGTACCCACGGTACTGGTTGAGCACATCCTCCTTGGACATGTACTGCACCCGGCTCACGCCCGGGGTGGCAGTGATGCGCTCCCCTACCGACTGGATGGTGGCATCGTCGGCTTCGGGGTCCACATAGACCACCATCTCGTTCTGCTGGCCCAGATAGTTCACCATGCTGTCCACATTGACTTCCGCCAGCGTGGCAAAGGTGTTCAGGGTCATACAGACGCTCAGGGAGGCGATGCAGGCAATGGTCATGGCCCAGTGCTTGCCCAGGTTGCGCACGCCGCGCACCACAAGGAAACCGAACGTAGAAGGCTTCATCATACCAGCGACACCTCCATTTCCAGTTCCTTCGGGTCTACGGGCGGGTGGGGGATCATGGAGCCCGTGGGCACATCCGAGATGATGTGTCCGCCGGACAGGGTGACCACGCGGCGGTCAAAGTGACGGACCAGCTCGTGCTCATGGGTAACCACCAGCACAGTGATGCCCATCTCGCTGACACGCTCCAGCAGCTCCATCATCTCAAGGCTCAGCTCAGGGTCGATGTTGCCGGTGGGCTCGTCCGCAATCACCAGCTTGGGGGCGTGGGCCAGGGCGCGGGCCACAGCCACACGCTGCTGCTCACCGCCGGAGAGCAGGTCGGGGTAGACCTTTGCCTTGTCCTCCAGGTGGACAAGCTCCAGCATGTAATTCACGCGCTCCTTGATCTGCTTGTGCCCGATGTTGGTAACATGCATGGCAAAGGCAATGTTCTCGTAAACGGTCATAGTGGGGATGAGCCGGAAATCCTGAAAGATGATGCCCATCTGACGGCGCAGGTAGGGGATCTTGCGGCGGCGCAGGCGGGCAACATCCTGCCCGTTCACCAGCACGCGGCCCTCGGTGGGGGTCTCCTCGCGCAGGATCAGCTTGAGCAGGGTGGATTTGCCCGCGCCCGAGTGACCCAGCAGAAAAACAAACTCGCCGTCATCCACATGGAAGTTGACATCCTCCAGGGCAGGCTTTGCGTTGTGCTTGTACTGCTTTGAAACGTGTTCAAAATCTATCATGCGTTTTTCGCTCCCAATAATTTTCTCCAAACCAAAAAGAACCGGCCAGCATCGGTTTCGAGCGGCCGGTTCTGCGCCGACGGCTTTGCGCCGCAAGCGGTTGCTTAATATTTGGCCGGGTTGTTGGACAGGTACTTCTTGACCATCAACGCCACCTTAAAGACGATGGCATCGTCGAACTCACGCAGATCCAGACCGGTCAGTTTTTTGATCTTTTCCAGACGATACACCAGCGTGTTGCGGTGGACAAACAGGCCGCGGCTGGTCTCAGACACATTCAGGTTGTTCTCAAAGAAGCGCTGGATGGTGAACAGGGTCTCCTGATCCAGGCTCTCGATGCTGCCCTGCTTGAACACCTCACGCAGGAACATCTCGCAGACAGTGGTGGGCAGCTGGTAGATCAGGCGGGCAATGCCAAGGTTGTCGTAGCGGATGATCTGCTTCTCGGTGTCGAACACCTTGCTGACCTCCATGGCGATCTGGGCTTCCTTGAAGGAGGTAGCCAGATCCTTCACGTTGGAGATGGGGGTGCCGATGCCGACCACAGCCTTGATGTAATGCTCGCCGGACAGGGTGTCCACGATGCTGGCAGCCAGCTTCTCCATATCGGTGCGGTCAATGCCCTTGCGGATCTCCTTGACCAGCACGGTGTCGGTCTCGCTGATATTGAACACAAAGTCCTTCTGCTTGTCCGGGAACAGGCTGCTGACCACATCGTAGGCGGAGATGTCGCCGCCGGAGGTCACGCGCACAATGAACACCACGCGGGAAACATCGGTGGCAAAGTGCAGCTCACGGGCCTTGGCGTAGATATCGCCGGGCAGGATGTTGTCCAGCACCACGTTCTTGATGAAGTTGGCTTTGTCGAACTTTTCATCGTGGTACTGCTTGATGCTCTGCAGGCTGATGGAGAGCAGGGCCGCAAACTGGCCCGCAGTCTCGTCCGCGCCTTCCACAAACACGGCATAGTCGTTATGCTTTGCGCTGGAGAACTGCTGATAGGTGTAGCCATCCCGCACAAAGCGGTCACCGGCCGTCAGGCGCTCTGCCATAAAGCCCTCGCGCACCTCTCCGATCAGGTTCAGCTCCGAGCAGGAGATCACAGCGCCGGTCTCATCCACCACACCGACCACACGATCGATGGCGTCTTTCATCTGGTAGATCACGCTCTGGAATACTCTATTGGCCATAAATGGATACCCCTTTTCCTCTTTTGTGCAAGCCGCAGGGGCGAGATTGTCGTTTTTAACAATTTCGCCGCTTTACATTATCTATTTTACACAAAAGAATTTACTTTTGCAACATATTTCACCAAAATATTTTTGACTTTCTTGGTGAAATTATCTTTCGGGGGTATTTTCAGGCCCAAAAAGCACTGTTTTGCGTGGTTCTTGTGAATATTTTACCGGCAAAATGTGATGTTTTTTTGAAAATCAGGTGAAAAGCAGTCAGGCTCCGGTGGTAATTGCTGTCACTTCCTCCGCGGAAAGCTCCCGCCACTGCCCCGGTGCAAGGGCTGGGTCCAGCGCAAGTCCGCCGATGGCATCCCGATGCAGGGCGTTCACGCCCGCGCCGTACACACCGAACATCCGCTTGATCTGGTGGTACACCCCCTGCCTGAGCCTGACTTTCACGGTCAGGCCGTCCGGGGTCAGGGCTTCCACCTCTGCCGGGGAGAGGGCGGTGCCATCCGCCAGCGTCACGCCCTCGGCAAAGCCCCTGCGCATCTCCTCGGTCAGCGGTGTGTCAATGACCACCGTATAGGTCTTGGAGACATGGCGCTTCGGGGCAAGGATCTCGTGGGCGAAGCCGCCGTCATCCGTCAGCAGAACAAAGCCGGTGCTGGTCTTGTCCAGCCGGCCGGCCGGGAACAGCTCCCGCCGGGGGTAGGCATCCCCGATCAGATCCACCACGGTGGTATCCCGCTTGTCGGTGGAAGCGCTCACCACGCCCTCAGGCTTGTTGAGCATCAGGTAGACGAACTGCTGGTAAGCAAGCGGCGCACCGTCCACCGCCACGCTGTCCCCTTCCCTGAGCTGGGTGTCCCCCTTTTTGCACACCGCGCCGTTCACCGTCACCCGTCCCCTGCTCAGCAGGGTCTTTGCCTCGCTCCGGGTGCATTGCGCCGTCTCGGCCAGATATTTGTCTAGTCGCATAGGTTCTCCTTTTCCGGTTATAGCAAAGCTGCGCCCTGCCCAAAGGCGGAGCGCAGCGATAGATTTTGCAGTTCAGTGGACCGGGAGTTTCTCCGAGGACCGTCCGCTGGGGTGGGACCCTGCTGCCGCAGGCAGTAGGGCGGGCGATGGAATGGCCCGAGCCGTGTCCGAGGAGAAAGCTACCGGGCCACACCCTTAAACGCTCAGAGAAGCGTGCTGTTCCACAGCATCGGGGTTGGCATCAAAGATGGGCTGGAGCACATTTGCAATGAACTCCTCCACCTGCTGGGGTGCACGGCCCACAAAGTTTTCGGGCACCAGACCGGCCACGATCTCCTCCTTGGTCAGGCCAAAGGCGGGGTCGGCCGCAACGCGGTCCACCATATCGTTGGGCAGGCCCTCTTCCTTGACCTGCTTGCCAGCGGCAATGGCGTGCTGGCGCAGGCGCTCGTGGAGCTCCTGACGGTTGCCGCCCTTTTCCACAGCCTGCATCATAATGTTCTCGCTGGCCATGAAGGGCAGCTCTGCCATCAGGCGGCTGCGCACTACCTTGGGGTAGACCACGATGCCGTCGGTGACATTGAGCATGATGTTCAGGATGGCATCGGCAGCCAGGAAGCCCTCGGCCATGGCAACGCGCTTGTTGGCGCTGTCGTCCAGAGTGCGCTCAAACCACTGGGTGCCGGTGGTGAAGCTGGGGTTCAGCACATCCACCATCAGGTAGCGGCTCAGGGCGCAGATGCGCTCACACCGCATGGGATTGCGCTTGTAAGGCATGGCGGAGGAACCGATCTGGTTCTTCTCAAAAGGTTCTTCCATCTCCTTGAAGTTGGCCAGCAGGCGCAGGTCGGTGGCGAACTTCATGCAGCTCTGGGCAATGCCTGCCAGGGCGTTCAGGATAAAGGCATCCACCTTGCGGCTGTAGGTCTGGCCGGACACGGGGATCACGGCATCCGGGGCAAAGCCCATCTCCTTGGCAATGGAAGCATCCACAGCGCGGATCTTGTCTGCATCGCCCTTGAACAGCTCCATAAAGGAAGCCTGGGTGCCGGTGGTGCCCTTGACACCGCGCAGCTGCAGGGTGGCAAGGCGGTGGTCGATCTCGGCAAGATCCATCACCAGCTCGTTGGCCCACAGGGTAGCACGCTTGCCCACGGTGGTGGGCTGTGCAGGCTGGCAGTGGGTATAGGCCATGCAGGGCATGTCCTTGTACTCCTCAGCAAAGCGGGAGAGCTTTGCCAGCACACCGATCAGCTTTTTGCGGATGAGCTCCAGGCCCTGCCGCATCACGATGATATCGGTGTTATCGCCCACATAGCAGCTGGTGGCACCCAGATGGATGATACCTGCTGCCTTGGGGCACTGCTGGCCGTAGGCGTAAACGTGGCTCATCACATCATGGCGCACCAGCTTCTCGCGCGCAATGGCGACCTCGTAGTTGATGTCGTCCACATGGGCTTCCAGCTCGGCCACCATTTCGG
Source organism: Faecalibacterium sp. DFI.5.82 (assembly GCF_029076575.1). Lineage (NCBI taxonomy): Bacteria > Bacillati > Bacillota > Clostridia > Eubacteriales > Oscillospiraceae > Faecalibacterium > Faecalibacterium sp. DFI.5.82. Next base: position 184,801 of record NZ_JARFIS010000001.1, on the reverse strand, counting down.
GGGTGATATTGGTCAGGCCCTGTTCCATCTCGGCCCGGGCCAGCGCCACCCACAGGCGGCGCCAGGTGCGGAACTTGTTGTCATCCGAGAAGATATACTGCATCTCATCGGAAGAATAACGGGTAGAGAAGGGGCTGATATAACGATCATGCTGTGACATTGGTTGTTTCCTCCTGAAAGTAACTCCCCCAGCCGCCTTCCGGCGGCAGCCCCCTCAAAGAGGGGGCCTTTCAGCCTCCCTCTCCGAGGGAGGTGGCATCGCGTCAGCGATGACGGAAGGAGTTTTTCTCTATTCTACCATCAAACCTTGAAATAGTCTACGCCGCCCTCAAAGATCGGCTGATATTTATCGCCGGTGACGTTCTTGTACAGGTACTCGCCGCTGCGCTCCGAATGGCCCATCTTGCCGAACACGCGGCCGTCCGGGCTGGTGATGCCCTCAATGGCCAGCAGAGAGCCATTGGGGTTGTAGCGCTGATCCATGGTGGGTTCGCCCTCCAGATCAACATACTGGGTAGCCACCTGGCCGTTGGCAACCAGCTGATCCAGCACGTTCTGGGGTGCCACAAAGCGGCCCTCGCCGTGGCTGATGGCGATCTCGTACTCGCTGCCTGCATCGCAGTGGGACAGCCAGGGGCTGCCGGTGGATGCAACACGGGTGCGCACCAGCATGCTCTGGTGGCGGCCGATGGTGTTGAAGGTCAGGGTCGGGTCATAGGCCGTGATGGGGCGGATATCGCCGTAGGGCACCAGACCCAGCTTGATCAGGGCCTGGAAGCCGTTGCAGATGCCCAGCATCAGGCCGTCGCGGTGCTGCAGCAGGTCGCGGACCGCCTCGGTGACCGCAGGGCTGCGGAAGAAGGAGGCGATGAACTTGGCGCTGCCGTCCGGCTCGTCGCCGCCGGAGAAGCCGCCGGGCAGCATCACGATCTGGCTCTCGCCAATGGCCTTGACCAGTGCCTCGCAGCTGGCGGTAACGTCCGCCGGAGTCAGGTTGCGGATGACCAGGATCTCAGGGTCGGCACCGGCGCGGGCAAAGGCCTTGGCGGTGTCGTACTCGCAGTTGGTACCGGGGAACACGGGGATGATCACCTTGGGCTTTGCCACACCGATCTTGGGGGCAGCGGGGGCGTTCAGCTTGCCGTTGATCTTTTCCACGGTGGGGCCTGCCTTGCGGTAGGGGTACACAGGCTCCAGCTTGCTCTCCCAGATCTCCTGCAGCTCAGCCATATCCAGCGTCTCGCCGCAGCTCTCAAAGGTATACTCCCTGGTGGTCTCGCCCAGCAGCTCACCTGCGGGGGAATCAGAGACCATTTCCAGCACGATGGAGCCGTACATGGGCTCGAACATCCGGTGGGTGGGCATATCAGCGCGCATCTTGAAGCCGATGCGGTTGCCCAGACCCATCTTGAACAGGGCCTCGGCAATGCCGCCGTAGCCCACGGCGCAGGCAGATGCCACCATGCCCTCTTCGATCATCTGCTCCACGATCTTGTAGTTTGCCTTCAGGGAGAAGAAGTTGGGGCAGCCGGTCTCGGGGTCCAGAATGGGCCGGATGAGGACAACAGTGCTCTCGGGCTTCTTGAACTCGGTGGAGACCACCTTGCTGGCCTTGCCGATGGCAGTGGCAAAGGAGACCAGCGTGGGGGGCACATCCAGCTGCTCGAAGGAGCCGGACATGCTGTCCTTGCCGCCGATGGAGGCAATGCCCAGACCCATCTGGGCATCCAGAGCACCCAGCAGGGCGGCCAGCGGCTTGCCCCAGCGCTCGGGCTTGGTGCCCAGGCGCTCAAAGTACTCCTGGAAGGTCAGGTAGGCATCCTCATAGCGGAAGCCGGAGGCCACCAGTTTGGTGACACTGTCCACCACGGCCATCCGTGCGCCGATATACTGGTTGGCGCTCATCAGGTAGGGGTTGTAGCCCCAGGCCATGCCGGAGCAGGTGTTGGTCTCGCCATCCACGGGCAGCTTTGCCACCATGGCGTTCTGGGGGGTCAGCTGGTGAGCACCGCCAAAGGGCATCAGGACGGTGGCGGCACCAATGGTGCTGTCGAACCGCTCAGAAAGGCCCTTCTTGCTGCAGATGTTCAGGTCGCCCACCATGTTCTTCATCTTCTGGCTGAAGGTGATGCCGGCCCACTGGGGCTGCCAGACGGTACCCTGCTCCACATGGACGTTCTGGTGCTTCTCCGCACCGTTGGAGTTCAGGAACTCACGGCTGATGTTGACGATGGACACGCCGTTCCACACCATGTTCAGGCGCTTTTCCTCGGTGACCTTTGCCACGGGGGTCGCCTCAAGGTTTTCCTCGGTGGCAATGGCGATGAACTTGTCCACATCCTCGGGGGCCAGGGCCACAGCCATGCGCTCCTGGCTCTCGCTGATGGCCAGCTCGGTGCCGTCCAGGCCGTCATACTTCTTGGTGACCTTGTTCAGGTCGATATACAGGCCGTCGGCCAGCTCGCCGATGGCAACGGAAACACCGCCCGCACCAAAGTCGTTGCAGCGCTTGATCATCTTGCAGGCATCCTCACGGCGGAACAGGCGCTGGAGCTTGCGCTCGATGGGCGCATTGCCCTTCTGCACCTCGGCACCGCAGTGATCCAGGCTGCCCAGATTGTGGGCCTTGGAGGAGCCGGTGGCACCGCCGATGCCGTCGCGGCCGGTGCGGCCGCCCAGCAGGACGATGACATCCCCGGGGGCGGGGCACTCGCGGCGGACATGGGAAGCGGGAGTTGCACCCACCACAGCGCCGATCTCCATTCGCTTTGCCACATAGCCGGGGTGGTAGATCTCATCCACCTGGCCGGTGGCAAGGCCGATCTGGTTGCCGTAGGAGGAGTAACCGGCAGCGGCAGTGGTCACCAGCTTGCGCTGGGGCAGCTTGCCGGGCAGGGTCTCGCTGACAGGCTTGAGCGGGTCGCCCGCGCCGGTCACACGCATGGCCTGATAGACATAGCTGCGGCCGGACAGCGGGTCGCGGATGGCACCGCCGATGCAGGTGGCCGCACCGCCGAAGGGCTCGATCTCGGTGGGGTGGTTGTGGGTCTCGTTCTTAAAGAGGAAGAGCCAGTCCTCATCCTTGCCGTTCACATCGCACTTGATCTTGACGGTGCAGGCGTTGATCTCCTCGGATTCGTCCAGATTCTTGAGGATGCCCTGCTTCTTCAGCTCCTTGGCACCGATGGTGGCAAGATCCATCATGCAGCGGGGCTTCTCCTCACGGCCCAGGTCGGCGCGCATGGCCATGTAGCGGTCAAACGCTGCCTGCACCACGGCATCGTCGATCTGGACATCATCCAGAATGGTGCCGAAGGTAGTGTGGCGGCAGTGATCGGACCAGTAGGTGTCGATCATCTTGATCTCGGTGATGGTGGGGTCGCGGTGCTCAGAGCGGAAGTACTCCTGGCAGAACTTGATATCGCCCAGATCCATGGCCAGGCCCTTTTCGTCGATGAACTTCTTCAGGCCCTCTTCGTCCAGCTCGTTGAAGCCCTCCAGCGTGGCCACAGCGGTGGGCACGGGATACTCCATCTTCAGGGTAGCTTTGGTCTCCAGCGAAGCCTCGCGGGCCTCCACCGGGTTGATGACGTACTTCTTGATCTCTGCCACCTGCTCCTCGGGCAGGGAACCCTCCAGCAGGTAGACACGTGCAGAGCGGACCAGCGGGCGCTCGCCCTGGCTGATGAGCTGGATGCACTCGGCAGCAGAATCGGCGCGCTGGTCGAACTGGCCGGGCAGGTACTCCACAGCAAAGGAAATGCCCTCGAATTCAGGCAGCTCCGCATAGGTGTTATCCACCGGCGGCTCACTGAACACGGTGGCAGCGCACTGGTTGAACAGTGCCTCGTCGATGCCCTCCACGTCATAGCGGTTCAGCAGGCGCAGGCCGCTCAGGGACTGGATGCCCAGCAGGCTCACCAGCTCATTTTTCAGGCCCTGGGCTTCCACATCAAAGCCGGGCTTTTTTTCCACATAAATACGATAGACCATGGGTGAATCCCCCTCTTTTTTATTGTTCAGCGATTGCTTTCAGCGCTCTCATACCAATATCCGTGCGCTTGTGCAGCTTTTCAAAGCTGATCTTCTCAGCGGCGGCGTATGCCTGCGTGATGGCGGCGGTCAGGCGGGGCGCAGTTGCTGTCACGCCCAGCACGCGGCCGCCGTTGGTGACCAGCGTGCCGTCCTCACGCAGTGCCGTGCCGGAGTGGTAGACTGTGATGCTGCTCTCCCCTTCCAGCTGGCCGTTGGTCAGGCCGGAAATGGGCTTGCCCTTTTCATAGGACACCGGGTAGCCGCCGGAGGCCAGAATAACACAGCAGGCCGCGCCCTCGGAGAATTTGACCTCGGTATCGGCCAGCGTGCCCTCGGTGCAGGCAGTCATGATCTTCAGCAGGTCACTCTCCAGCAGAGGCAGCACCACCTGGGTCTCGGGATCGCCGAAGCGGCAGTTGTACTCGATGACCTTGGGGCCGTCCGGGGTGAGCATCAGGCCGAAGTACAGGCAGCCCTTGAAGGGGCAGCCCTCGGCGTTCATGGCCTGAATGGTGGGCAGGAAGATCTTTTCCATGCACTCGGCAGCAATGGCCGGGGTGTAGTAGGGGTTGGGGGCCACGGTGCCCATGCCGCCGGTGTTCAGGCCGGTGTCGTGGTCGTTGGCACGCTTGTGGTCCATGCTGGAAACCATGGGCTTGACCACCTTGCCGTCGGTAAAGCTCAGCACACTGACCTCGGGGCCGGTGAGGAACTCTTCCACCACCACATGGTTGCCGGAAGCGCCGAACTTTTTGTCCAGCATGATCTCCTTCACGCCGTCGGCGGCCTGTTCCTCATTTTCGCAGATCAGCACGCCCTTGCCCAATGCCAGTCCGTCGGCCTTGATGACCACGGGGTACTTGCCCTTTGCCTTGATGTAATCCATGACCTCGGCGGGGTCATCAAAGGTGGCATAATCTGCGGTGGGGATGCCGTATTTCTTCATCAGGTTCTTAGAGAACACCTTGGAGGCCTCGATACGGGCAGCAGCCTTGTCCGGGCCAAAGGCAGGGATGCCCACTGCTGCCAGTGCGTCCACCATGCCCAGCGCCAGCGGGTCATCCTGCGCCACGACCACATAATCAAACTTTTCCTCGGCGGCAAAGGCCACCATGGTCTCTACGTCCGTAGCCTTGATGTTCTTGCATTTGGCATCATAGCTGATGCCGCCGTTGCCCGGAGCGCACCAGATCTCGCCGCAGTCCGGGCTCTTCTTCAGTGCCTTGATGATGGCGTGCTCGCGGCCGCCGCCGCCGACCACTAAGATTTTTTTAGCCATTTTAACATCTCCTAAAATATTCGTTTCTGCTTCTCTGTCAGCGTCCTCACCCTCTCAGGCGCTTCGCGCCAGCTCTCCCAAAGGGAGAGCCAAGACTGGCACTAACACCAGCAGCTACTAACGGGATGCTGCCAAAGGCTCCCCCTTTGGGGGAGCTGGCAAAGCCGACAGGCTTTGACTGAGAGGGCGAACCAGTTTTCTTTTTAATGATGGAACAGCCGGATGCCGCAGAACGCCATGGCAATGCCGTACTTATTGCAGGTGTCAATGACCTGCTGGTCGCGGATAGAGCCGCCGGGCTGGACAATGGCGGTCACGCCGGAGCGGCGGGCACGCTCGATGTTGTCGCCAAAGGGGAAGAAGGCATCAGAGCCCAGGCAGACACCGGTAACGTGGCTCAGGTACTCTTTCTTTTCCTCAGCGGTCAGGGGTGCGGGCTGCTCGGTGAAGGTCTCGGCCCAGACATCATCGCCGATGACATCCTCGGGGGTGTCACCGATATACACATCAATGGCATTGTCGCGGTTGGGCTTGGCGATATCGTCACGGAAGGGCAGATTCAGCACCTTGTCCATGTGGCGCAGCTGCCAGTTGTCGGCCTTCTGGCCCGCCAGACGGGTGCAGTGGATGCGGCTCTGCTGACCGGCACCCACGCCGATGGTCTGGCCGCCTGCGGTGTAGCAGACACTGTTGGACTGGGTGTATTTCAGGGTGATGAGGGCAATGATCAGGTCCCGCTTCTGCTCCTCGGTCACGCTCTTGTTCTCGGTGACCCAGTTGGTCAGCATGGTGTCGGCGTTGATGGTCAGCTCGTTACGGCCCTGCTCAAAGGTGATGCCGTACACCTGCTTGTGCTCCACAGGGGCGGGCTTGTAGTCGGGGTCAATGGCCACCACATTGTAGTTACCCTTTTTCTTACCGGCCAGAATGGTCAGAGCCTCCGGCTCATAACCGGGGGCAATGATGCCATCAGAGACCTCATGCTGGATGAGCTTTGCGGTGGGCACATCGCAGACATCGGAGAGGGCGATCCAGTCGCCAAAGGAGGACATGCGGTCAGCACCGCGGGCACGGGCGTAAGCGCAGGCCAGCGGAGAGAGCTCAAAGTCCGGAGCAATGTGGTACATCCTGCGCTCCACATCGGTCAGGGGCAGGCCCAGGGCGGCACCCGCCGGGGACACATGCTTGAAAGATGCGGCGGCGGGCAGGCCGCAGGCTGCCTTCAGCTCCTTGACCAGCTGGATGGAGTTGAGGGCATCCAGAAAATTGATGTAGCCGGGCTTGCCGTTCAGCACAGTCACGGGCAGGTCGGAGCCATCTTCCATATAGATGCGGCTGGGCTTCTGGTTGGGGTTGCAGCCGTACTTCAGTGCGAGTTCGTTCATTGATGCATCCTCCTTAAGTCTTCGTTATTCTGCTTCGGCATCGAGCTTTGCCAGCAGCTCCAGCTCCTCGGGCAGCAGTTCAGGCTCCTCGGGGTCGTCCAGATCGCTGTTGACAGCATCATATTTGTTGAAGATCATATCGCCGGTCTCGCCACTGTCCAGGTCGATGACGCGGGCAAACAGGCTGACCTTGTTGTCGGGGTTCAGGTTCTGCCACAGGCCATGAGCAAAATCGCCGATGGTGCGGGGGCAGGCAAAGCGCAGGGGCTCGCCCTCAAAGCTGGGGATGGGGTTTCCGTTGTGCTTGTAGGTGCTGATGAAATGGCCCTCACCGGCCACAGGCTGGGGGTAATCAAAGAAATAGCGCTGAACGCTGTCGCCGTTGCCGTCGGCAGATTTCAGGATGCTCATCTGGTAGCTGCCATCAGCGTACACCACAGCGGAGATGCGGGGGGTGTAGTTGGGGCCGTCCGGCTCAAAGGTGCGGGTGCGCAGGGCATCGGCAAAGCTCTTGCCCTGACTCATCAGGTCAAAAATGGTATCGGTCTGGTCGCCGTTGGTCACGATATGGGTCTTGCCCAGGGTCAGCACGGGGTTATAGATGATAAGGCTGGGGTCCTCCAGCTTGTCGGGGTCTGCAGCCATGGTGCAGATGCCGCCGCGCTCGGGCACGGGGTCGAACACGCGGTTGCGGCTGTTCTCACTGCGGCCCATGATAAAGTAGCCGATGAACATCTGACGGCCATCGGGAGCCATTGCCACTGCAATGCCGCGGCCGGGGTACTCGTTGGAGGCCAGATAATCGTTCAGGTTGATCTTTTCCATTGTTGTTCTCCTTTACGGATAACGACCTCGCCCTCTCCGTCAGCGCTGACGCGCTGCCACCTCCCCCAAAGTGGGAGGCTTTGGCAGTCCACACAAAGTTCATGGTTTTGCCAAGGGCTCTCCCTTTGGGAGAGCTGGACGCGAAGCGGCCTGAGAGGGCGAGCCAGTTTATCTTTTTACTCGATCTCGCCGCTGCACACCATGGCAACTGCCTTGGGCAGCAGCTTCCACTCGGCCTGTTCCATCACCCGCTTCTGCAGCACCTCGGGGGTGTCGCCGGGCAGGATCTCCACTGCCTTCTGCAGCAGAATGGGGCCGCCGTCGCACTCCTCGTTGACAAAGTGCACGGTGGCACCGGTCACCTTGCAGCCCCGGGCCAGAGCAGCCTGATGGGGGCGCAGGCCGTACATGCCGGGCCCGCAGAAGGACGGGATGAGCGCCGGGTGAACATTCAGGATGCGGCGGGGATAGGCTTCAATGACGCTGGGGCCCAGCACGGAAAGGAACCCGGCCAGCACCACCAGATCGACGTTGTGGCTTTTCAGCGTTTCCAGCAGGGCTGCGTCAAAGGCCTCACTGTTCTCGTAATCCTTGCGGCGGACCACAACACCCTCCACACCGGCCTTTGCGGCCCGCTCCAGCGCGTAAACACCAGGCTTGGAGGCCACGACCAGCGTGATCTTCCCGTTGGGGTTCTCGCCCCGGGCTTCGCTGTCCAGCAGGGCCTGCAGATTGGTGCCGCCGCCGGAAACCAACACAGCTACGTTCAGCACAGTTCCACACCGTCCCCTTCAGCGATGACACCCAGCTTGTAAGCCTCGGGCTCGCCGTTGGCGTGGAGGATCTCCAGCGCCTTGTCGGCCTGTGCGGCAGGAACGGTGAGCACCATGCCAACGCCCATGTTGAAGGTATTGAACATATCGTGCTCGGAGATGTGGCCGGTCTCCTGCATCAGGTGGAAGAGGGCAGGAATGCGGACATCCTCCTTCTTGATGCGGGCGCAGCAGCCCTTTTTCAGGCTGCGGGGGATGTTCTCATAGAAGCCGCCGCCGGTGATGTGGGAGATGCCCTTGACATCCACCTCTTCCAGCACCTTCAGCACCGGCTTGACGTAGATCTTGGTGGGAGCCAGCAGGGCATCGCCCAGGGTCTTGCCGCCCAGCTCGGCGGGGGTGGTGTGCAGAACATCGGGATCGTTGTCAATATCAAAGATCTTGCGCACCAGCGAGAAACCGTTGGAATGAACACCGGTGGAGGGCAGAGCGAGGATGACATCGCCAGCCTGCATGGTCTCGTTGCTCAGGATCTTTTCCTTGTCCACAACGCCCACAGTGAAACCGGCCAGATCGTACTCATCCTCCGGCATCATGCCCGGGTGCTCGGCAGTCTCACCGCCCACCAGAGAGCAATCAGCCTGCACGCAGCCCTCGGCCACGCCCTTGACGATCTCGGCGATCTTCTCAGGGATGTTGCGGCCGCAGGCGATGTAATCCAGGAACACCAGCGGCTTTGCACCGGCGCAGATCACATCGTTGACGCACATGGCAACGCAGTCGATGCCAATGGTGTCGTGCTTGTTCATGATCATGGCGATCTTCAGCTTGGTGCCAACGCCGTCCGTGCCGGAGATCAGAACAGGGTGCTTGTAGCCGGTGCAGTCCAGCTCAAACAGGCCGCCAAAGCCGCCCAGACCGCCAATGCAGTGCTCGTTCATGGTGCGGGCAACATACTGCTTCATCAGTTCAACGGAGCGGTAACCGGCGGTGATATCCACACCGGCAGCTGCGTAACTCTCAGAATAGCTCTTTTCCATCTTCTTACTCTCCTAACTTTTTCTCGTTTTTGGGACGGTCGTTCAGGTGGCGTTCATGGATATCGGTGGAAAGCACCTCCTCCGGCTTCACGGCATACTCGCCGGTGAAGCAGGCGGTGCAGAAACCGCATTTTGCGTTCTTGGCCAGCTGCACCACATGCTCGGTGGACAGGTAGCCCAGGGTGTCGGCCCCGATGATCTCATTGATCTGCTCCACACTGCGGCCCGTGGCCACCAGCAGCTTCTGGTCGGGGATGTCGGTGCCGAAGTAGCAGGGGTATTTGAACGGGGGGGCCGAGACCCGGAAGTGGACTTCCTTTGCACCGGCATCCCGCAGCAGCTTGATGATGCGGGCGGAGGTGGTGCCGCGCACGATGGAGTCATCCACCAGCACGACCCGCTTGCCCTTGACGGTGCTGGACACCACGTTCAGCTTGATGCGCACACTGTTTTCGCGCTGCTTCTGGCTGCCCTGGATAAAGGTGCGGCCGATGTATTTATTCTTGATGAAGCCGATGCCGTAGGGGATGCCGCTCTCCTGCGAGTAGCCGAGCGCCGCATCCAGACCGGAATCCGGCACGCCGATGACCACATCGGCCTCCACGGGGTGCTCCTGTGCCAGGAACCGGCCTGCCTGCTTGCGGGCCTCGTGCACCGAGCTGCCCTCGATGATGCTGTCCGGGCGGGAGAAATAGATGAACTCGAACACGCACATCTGGGTGTCCGGGCGGCCGCAGTGATCCTTGATGCTCCGCAGCTCACCGGTCTTGGTGTCGGCAATGACGATCTCGCCGGGCTCCACGTCCCGCAGCAGGGTCGCGCCCGCAGCATCCAGCGCACAGCTCTCGCTGGCAAAGACGTAGCCGCCGCCGGGCAGGGTGCCGATGCACAGGGGGCGGTAACCCCGGGGGTCCCGGACCGCGATGAGCTTGGTGGCGGACATGATCACCAGACTGTATGCACCCTCCAGCACATCCATCGTCTTGCTGATGGCAGTCTCAATGCTGCCCATCCGCAGGCGGTTGCGGGTGATGAGGTAGCAGATGACCTCGGTATCGGAGGAGCCGTGGAAGATGGCACCCTCGTTCTCCAGCTGACGGCGCAGCTCCAGGGCATTGGTCAGGTTGCCGTTGTGGCAGAGGGCCATGGTACCCCGGCCATGCCGTACGATCATGGGCTGGGCGTTGGCCCGCACCCGGCTGCCTGCCGTGGCATAGCGGACATGGCCCGTTGCCATGTGGGCCGTGGGGGTGGAAAGACTGCCCAGCACGGCGGGGGTGAACACCTCGTTCACCAGGCCGAGGTCGCGGTGGCCCTGGATGACACCGTCATCGTTGACCGCAATGCCGCAGCTCTCCTGCCCGCGGTGCTGCAGCGCATACAGGGCAGAATAGGCGGCAGCGGCCACGTCCTCGGTGCCCGCCCGGTCGTAGATGCCAAAAACGCCGCATTCCTCGTGCAGCGGATATGCAAAATCAGACATTGGTTCTCCTTACAACTCTTTCAGTTCGTTCTGCAGCTTTTCTTCCTTGGCTGCGATCTGCTGTACCATGCTCACCCGTTCGGCCTCCAGCTTCCCGGCCAGTGTGTCATCGCTCAGAGCCAGGATCTCGGCGGCCAGCCAGGCGGCGTTCTTGGCCCCGTTCAGGGCCACGGTAGCCACCGGGATGCCGCTGGGCATCTGGACCGTGGCCAGCAGCGCGTCCAGACCGTCCATCGCGCCGCCCTTCATCGGGATGCCGATGACAGGCAGGGTGGTGTTGGCGGCAAAGGCACCGGCCAGATGGGCCGCCATGCCCGCCGCGCACAGGATCACACCAAAGCCGTTGGCCCGGGCATTTTTGGCAAAATCCGCGGCCTCGGCAGGGGTGCGGTGGGCCGAAAGGATGTGTGCCTCAAAGGGGATGTCCAGCGCCTTCAGCTGGGCACAGGCCCCCTTTACCACCGGCCAATCACTGTCCGAGCCCATGATCACTGCAACTTTCCGAATCATATCCGAACCTCTCTTTCTCCGTCTGCAAAACAAAAAAAAGCTGTGGTACACCTGCACCACGGCCTTTATTTCTGCGTATGCTCTCCCAGCGCTTTGCACAAAGCTGCACGATGCCCCTGAACAGCACGAATGGTGTTCTGTTCTGTGAAGCCCGACAGCATCTTCATCTTTGAAGTTCCCCTTTTGCTCTGCGCTTTTTCAGGCGGCACCCGGCATCCGCCGGGGGACCGTCCCTGTACTACATACAGTTTACGGCAAAAATTCCACTTTGCAAAGGCCCTTGGGGCAATTTCTCCCTTGTGTTCTCCCGCGTCAAAAAACTTTCAAAAGTTTTGTGCAGTTTCGACACCGTATTTCTTTTTAAGTATGACTTTTTTAGAAAATATAATAAAGTAAGTTTTATCTCACTGGACAGGCCCCGCTCTGTACAGTCTCTCCGTCATTGCGTTGGCAGTAAGGGCAGATTCACCTTAGAAGATGATCTTCGCTGTTGCTGCCCTTGCTGCCCGGATGAGGTCGGCGGGTGCGCAGCACACCTGCGTACCAATGCGGCCGCCGGAGACATAGACCTTTTCTTGAGCCAGCACGCTTTCATCAAACACGGTGGTGTACTGCTTTTTCATACCCACCGGGCTGCAGCCGCCGCGCACATAGCCGGTGACCTTATTGATATCGGCCACATGGATCATGGCTACGCTTTTTTCACCCACGCTGCGGGCAGCGGCCTTCAGGTCAAGCTCTGCCGCCACCGGAATGACGAACACAAAGTAGTTTTTGCTGCTGCCCTGGGTCACCAGCGTCTTATATACGCAGGCCGGGTCCTCCCCCATGCTGGCGGCCACGGTCACGCCGTCCACCGCCACGCCCTCCTCGTGGGCATATTCGTGGGCTGTATAGGGCACCTTGGCCCGTTCCAGGATGCGCATGGCATTCGTTTTTGCTTCTTTTCCCATTGATGATCGCTCCTTGTAAACTCCTTACCCTCTCAGGCTGCCCCTATTCTACCACTTTCTTTCCTAAATTTCAAAATTTCTCTTGACTTCAGTTTCCTGAAGTGTTATCATAGGCCCATGCTTCATGAAACTGAACTTCACGGAAATAAATCACGGCAATGGAGCCGGTCTCCTGTGCCGTATGTGTGAGAAGGAGAAGGAGACGACCACCATGATCATTGTACTGAAACAGAATGCCCCTGACGCACAGGTCCGCGAGTTCTGCCACGAACTGCAGGATATGGGGCTGCAGATCAACGACTCCAAGGGCAGCGATACCCACATTCTGGGCCTGATCGGCGACACCAAGGCCATTGCCGAGAGCTGGGTGCTGGCCAACCCTGTGGTCGAGACCTGCCGCCGCGTGTCTGAGCCTTACAAGAAAGCCAACCGCAAGTTCCACCCCGACGACAGCGTGATCGATGTCAACGGCGTGAAGATCGGCGGCGGCAACTTCGCCGTCATTGCAGGCCCCTGCAGCATCGAGAGCGAGGAGCAGATCACCTACTGCGCCCAGCGCGTTAAGGATGCAGGCGCTTCCCTGCTGCGCGGCGGCGCGTTCAAGCCCCGCACCTCCCCCTACTCCTTCCAGGGAATGCGGAGCGAGGGCCTGGACCTGCTCAAGCTGGCCCGCCGCGCTACCGGCTCCCCCATCGTCACCGAGATCATGAACACCGAGCACCTGCCCCTGTTCGAGAATGTAGACCTCATCCAGGTGGGTGCCCGCAATATGCAGAACTTTGAGCTGCTCAAGGCCGTGGGCCGCCAGAAAAAGCCTGTGCTGCTCAAACGCGGCCTGGCCAACACGCTGGAAGAATTTGTGATGAGCGCCGAGTACATCATGGCTGAGGGCAACGAAAACGTTATCCTCTGCGAGCGCGGCATCCGCACCTTTGAGACCAGTATGCGCAACACCCTGGACCTGGCCGGTGTGGTCATGCTCCACAAAATGACCCACCTGCCCGTGGTGGTGGACCCCAGCCACGCCTGCGGCCATGCCTGGATGGTGCCCCAGCTGGCCAAGGCCGCTGTGGCCGCCGGTGCCGACGGCCTGATGATCGAGGTGCACAACAACCCCGCCAAGGCCAAGTGCGATGGTGCCCAGAGCTTGACCCCCGACCAGTTCGATGAACTGATGGGCTTTATCACCAAAGAAGTCGAGTTCTTTGGCAAGAAGATGAACTGAGAATGGAACGACCCTCTCGGCACGCGGCAGCGTGACTGAGGGGGTTGTTTTCTTTTGTCATCAAATATGGTATACTATGGTGTATTTTGAATTCACCCTTGAAACGAGGTATTTCTATGAAAGCTCATATTGCACGCAACCAGAATGCCGGCATCCCGCTGGCGCTGGGCTGGAACCTTTCTGCCGCTGACCGGGGCATCCTGGAGGGGATGGCCCCCGCTTTCGGGATGAAGCTGCTGCTGGTCTCCCCTGCCGATGCAGGCAGGACCGTGGCCCAGCTGCTGGGCGAGGTGGAGGTCAAGACCACCCGCACTCTGGTGCTGGAGCCGGGTGCTTATCCCCCGGCGCTGGTGCTGGCCAACTTCAAGGATAAGGATGTGGACACCCTGCTCGACCTGATGAAGCAGGCACAGGTAAACATCCCCCTCAAGGCCGTTGTGACCCCCACCAGCAAGAGTTGGGTGTTCGGTGACCTGCTGGCACATCTGCAGGAAGAGCACACCGCCTTTACCGCCGCAAAGGAGACCGCCAAAGCATGATGACCAAGCGTATTTTTTCTGCCCTGCTGGCGGCTGCGCTCAGCCTGAGCCTGCTGGCTGGCTGCGGCAGCACCTCCGGCTCCACCGCCTCCAGCGCCGCCGATGGCCCGCAGCGCTACTCCACCGTGTTCTATGATGTGTTCGACACCGTGACGCAGGTCATCGCCTACTGCGACAGCGAGGAAGAGTTCACCGCCCAGATGGACGCGCTCCACGCCGACCTTGTGGAGTACAACCAGCTCTATGATATTTATAATGATTACGATGGCGTGACCAACATCAAGACCATCAACGACAATGCGGGCACTGCCCCGGTGACAGTGGATGACAAGATCCTCGGGATGCTGGAGCTGGCCCAGACCATGTACGACACCACCGGCGGCAAGCTGAACATTGCGCTGGGCAGTGTGCTGAACATCTGGCACAACTACCGCGAGGCTGCACTGGCCGATGACAACGACAGCAACAACCAGCTGCCCACGCAGGAAGAGCTGGATGCCGCCGCACAGCACTGCGATATCGCCAACCTCATCATTGATGAAGATGCCAAAACGGTCTATCTGGCCGACCCGGCCATGTCGCTGGACGTGGGCAGCGTGGGCAAGGGCCACGCCGTGGAGCAGGCCGCACAGGCCGCCGAAGCCCGGGGCCTGACCAGCGCCCTCATCAGCGTGGGCGGCAACCTGCGGGCCATCGGCACCAAGCCGGACGGCTCCCAGTGGGTAGGCGGCGTGGAAAACCCGTGGAACTCCTCCGAGGTCTACACCAACGGCAGCTCCACTGTAGCCGCCGTCAAGATGAGTGACCTCTCCCTTGTGACCAGCGGCGACTACCAGCGCTACTACGTTGTGGACGGTGTGCGCTACCACCACCTCATCGACCCCGCCACCCTCTGGCCCGCCGCCTACTTTGACGGCGTGAGCGTGCTGGCTCCGGACTCCGGTGTGGCCGACTGCCTGACCACCGGCCTGTTCTGTCTGCCTCTGGAAGAGGGCAAGCAGCTCGTAGAATCGCTGGACGGCGTGGAAGCCCTCTGGTGCACCACCGATGGCGAAGTGGTCACCTCCAGCGGGTGGAGCGAGCATACGAATTAAATAAGGAACGACCCTCTCCGTCATTGCTTCGCAATGCCACCTCTCCTGAAGGGCGAGGCTATGCTGCCTTTATCCCAGGCCAGCGATAGGCTCCCCCTTCGGGGGAGCTGGCAAAGCCAACAGGCTTTGACTGAGAGGGTTGTTCTTTTACTTGATATCCAGTTCGGGCGGCACGTCGATCTGGTCAGAGACGTACTTGCCGTTCTTTTTGCGCTGACGCACACACTCAGTGAGCAGATACTCGATCTGCCCGTTCACCGAGCGGAAGTCATCCTCAGCCCACGCGGCAAGGGCATCGTAGAGCTTCGCATTCAGGCGCAGGGGGATCTGCTTTTTCGGCTCAGCCATCAGTACAGGCTGCCGCTGTTCACAATGGGCTGCGCGTCACGGTTGCCGCAGAGCACCACCAGCAGGTTGGAGACCATTGCCGCTTTGCGCTCATCGTCCAGTTCCACCACTTTGTTCTCACTCAAGCGGTCCAGCGCCATCTCCACCATGCCCACGGCACCGTCCACGATCATCTTGCGGGCATCAATGATGGCGCTTGCCTGCTGACGCTGCAGCATGACCGCTGCGATCTCGGGGGCGTAGGCCAGATAAGTGATGCGGGCTTCGATGATCTCGATCCCGGCGGCGGTGACGTTCTTCTGGATCTCGCCCTGGATGCGCTTTGCCACCACTTCCGAGGAGCCGCGCAGGCTGCCCTCATCGGCCACACCGTCGCCGGTGGTGTCCACGTTGGGAGCCACATCGTAGGGGTAGATGCGCACCACGTTGCGCAGGGCACTGTCACACTGCAGGGACAGGTACTCTTTGTAGTTGTCTACATTGAACACGGCCTTGGCGGTGTCGGTCACCCGCCAGATCACCGCAATGCCGATCTCCACCGGGTTGCCCAGGCAATCGTTGATCTTCTGGCGGGAGTTGTTCAGGGTCATCACCTTCAGGGAGATCTTCTTGCCGTCCTTTTCGCGGTCGGCCTGCACCACAGGGCGCTGCTGAACATCACCGCTCTGGCTCAGGACCGTGCCCGCAGCCGGGTTGACGGCAGTGCAGAAGGGATTGACCCAGTAGAAGCCCTCCCCCTTCAGGGTGCCGATGTAATCACCGAACAGGGTCAGCACCAGCGCTTCCTCGGGCTTGAGGACTTTCAGACCCGCGAACAGGAAAATACCGATGATGGCATAGATGACAGCGATCGCCAGCGGGATAAAACCCAGGAAGGTAGTATACAGCATTACAAAACCGATGCCGCCCACCACAACCGCAGCCACATAACCCAGCAGGGTCAGCAGAAGCATGGTCATGCCGTTCTTCTTGGTCTGTAAGATCTTCTCTTCCATAAAATGTCCCTCCTTTACAGGGTTCGGAAGTTTCTTTCTGATATCAAAATCATATCACATTGTATTGAGGTTGTCAAGCGAATTCCAGTCTTGCAGGCGTGGCATTATTATGGTACAATAAAGCCACAGAGAGGAGCTGATATCATGCCGCGTATTATTCCGATCCGCGACCTCAAAAACACTGCCGCTGTCTCCCAGATGTGCAGTGAATCCAAAGAACCTGTCTATATCACCAAAAATGGCTATGGCGATATGGTCATTATGAGCATGGAAGCCTATGAAGAAAAGATGCAGCTTCTGGACGCATACGCCAAGCTGGATGCTGCCGAGCAGCAGGTGGAAGCCGGGCAGACGTTGGATGCCCGCAGCGCCTTGCAGGAATTGAGAGCCCGTTATGGCATATAAGCTGGTTGAAACAGCCCTTGCACAGGCAGACCTGGATGCGATCCTGTCCTACCTTGCCTTATCGCTGGAAAACCCGACAGCCGCCACAGCCTTTGCAAATGAGGTAGAGAAGTGTTACACCGCACTGGAGCAGATGCCCTATCTCTACGAGCAGTGCCGCGACCCTCGGCTTTCTTCCAAGGGCTACCGTAAAGCTGTCATCAAGCATTACCTGCTGATCTACCGTGTGGATGAAGCACAAAAGACTGTTTACCTGCTTCGATTCTTCTATGGCCGTCAGAATTACGAAACATTGTTATAACACAAAACCTCCCACTCGAATGAGTGGGAGGTTTTATTACGCACAGTTATAATTACCAGAACCAATACCGTTTCTTGACGGCGATATACACGATCAGGCAGACCACGGTCAGCGCACCGGCGGCGATGAAGAAGGTCCAGTTGATATTGGTGAAGCGCAGATTCTGGTTGGTCAGCAGGTAGCTGCCAGCCATATCGGCGGTGATGGTGCCATCCTTGTAGCTGTTCAGGAACTGCCACTTTTCGCTGGCAGTGTTGTGCAGATACAGGCGGCTGTAAGCGGCGTTCTCACCGGTCAGAGTGATCTGCACCACGCAGGGCAGCGCGCCGCTTTCGCCCAGCTGGAAGCTCAGGCCGTTTTCATCGGGGGCAAAGGTCAGGGCGGTGCTGAACCCGCCCTGGGTGCTCTTGATGCTGGTGCCATCGATCCGCAGGGTATAATCCTCGCCCAGCACGATCAGGCTGCGGCCCGTGGTGCGCAGGGCGCTCAGGATCTCGCCGGTAATGGCAGGCACGTCGCTCTGATAGAGGGACACTTCCTCCCCTGCGGCGTTCTGGATGGCGGCAACGGTGGCATCGGTGGTGACGTTGTCCTCGGTACCCTCCCCGCTGGTATCGCTGCTGCCGGAGGTGGAGGCGGTGCGGTTGACGATGACCGTGACCGAGGTGGAGGCGGTGCCGTTGGAGACCACCACGGAGGTGGCACCCGTGGCAACGCCGGTGATGACACCGGAACCGCTGACGGTGGCAATGCTCTTGTCCTGGCTCTTGAAGGTCAGGCTCTGGCTGGCAGAGGCCGGCGACACCTTGCCGGTGATGGTCTTGGAGGAGCCTGGCTTGAGCACCACATAGTTGGTGTTCAGGGAGATGGACTGGCTGGAGACGGTGCTGGTGTTGGCCGCAACCACCGTAACGGTGGCCGTGCAGCTCACGTTGCCGTCCGTGGCGGTGATGGTGGCCTTGCCGGGGGCAACGCCGGTCACCTTGCCAAAGTTGTTGACGGTGGCCACCTTCTCATTGGAAGAGCTCAGGTTGACGTTGATATAGTTGGCCGCCGAGGTGGGCAGCACTGCCAGCGAAAGGCTGGTGGTCTCGCCCACGGCAATGGTGCTGGATGCAAGGGTGATATCCATTTCGGTGGCAATCATGCTGGCATCCGGCTGGGGGGTGATGGTATAGGTGCAACTCACCCCGCCGCAGGTGGCGGTGATGTTGGCCGTACCCAGGCCCACAGCCTGCGCCACGCCCTCACTGTCCACCGAGACAACATTGGGGTTATCAGAGACATAGGTCACGCCGTTCTTGCTGGCGGCATTGGCGGGGGTGGTCACCGGGGAGAGCTGCTGGGCCGTGCCCGCCAGCGGGGCGGCATCGTAGCTGCCGGTCTCGATGCTCTCGGCGGTAACTTTATCCCAGGGAAAGCTCACCTTGGGCAGCGTGAGGGCCAGCGGCGCGGTAACAGGGCCGGCAGCCGACGCAGGCAGGGCGGCGGCACAGGCCAGCACACCCAGCAAAGCCGCGCTGGCGGCCAGCTGTTTCGGGTTCAGTTTCATTCTTTCGTACCTCTTGGGCGTGGAATCGGCGGGCGCTTAGCGGAACAGCACGCCCAGGGCCTCCATCACATAGTCAAAGTAAGTCAGTTCATCGTACTCCACACGGGCGGTGACGCTCATGCCGTTGGAAAGGTCCACCTTGTCGCCGCTGGTGCTCACGACATAGGTGTTGTCCGGCTTGATGGTCATCTTGTAGTAAGACCCGCTGGTGTTGGTGGTCACGTCACTGTCGATGGAGGTAACAGTGCCGGTCAGGGTGCCGTAGGAATACTCCGACAGGCCGGTGATGGCGATCTTGCAGGGGTCGCCCACGTTGATCAGCGGCCGGTCGTTGACGGTGACAGCCGCCACGATCTCAAGGTCACTGTTCTCGCTGGCCACGGTGGCCAGAGCGGAGCCTGCGCTGAGCACCATGCCCACCTTGTAGGGGGTGTCCATGTGGATGACACCGGAGGTGGGAGCGTAGATATAGTAATCGTTCGCGCCAGTGTTCAGGGCATCCAGCTGGGCCTCGATGTTGTCAATGTTGGCCTGCACGCTGGTCAGGTTGGCAGAAATGGACTGCAGGGTGGAGTAATACAGGCTCTCCACCTCGCTCTGGTTCTGCTCCATCAGGGTCTTGATCTGCTCGTCGGTGTAACCGGCGGCCTGATAGGGCGAAGCATCAAACGCCTTCTGGCTGACCTGGCTCTTGTAGCTCTCGTACTGGTAGTAATAGGGCTGATCGTCGATGTCGGTCTCGCTGAAGTAGTTCTTGTCGTCCTGAATGGACTTGAGCAGCTTTTCGTACTGGCTCTTCTGCTTCTTGTAGATGTCCAGCTGCTTCTGGTAGCTGTCCTGCTGGATGTCCAGATCAGTGCTCTTGATGTGGGCAATGAGGTCGCCCTCGGTGACATAGCTGCCCTCCGAGATGTTCAGCTCGGTGATGGAACCGGAGTAACTGGACATGATATAGGTCTTGTTGGCCGCCTGCACTGAGCCAGTGGACTGGCTGACGTAGGTGCGCTTGTTCTGGGTGCTCCAGATCACCAGAAACACCATGAGGAAAGCCACCAGAAGAATGAGCGCGTAGCCAAAGGCCGGCAGCTTCTTCTCCATCATAATGCGGCGGTCCTGCAGGTCGGAAAGATTCTGAATGCGAGTGGTCATATTACTTTGTCTCCATAAAAACGTCCATGACACCGTTTTCGCTGTCCTGATTGACGTAGATGCTGTAGGTGGTGCCGGTCAGCTCGATCTCGTGCTCGTAGGCATAGATGTTCAGCTTCTGGCTGGCAAGGCTGCTGTGGTCCATGGGGCCGGTGAAGTGGGCGTACAGGCAGCCCTTCACCCGCAGCACAGCGTCCTGCTCGTAGCCCGGCTCCAGGCGGGGGATAAGCTGGTTGACCTGCATCATAAAATAGATCTGCGGCTCCGGGTTGGGGCCGGAGGTAAACTTGACGCACTGGATCACAGGGCCAACCGGCATGGCGCTGTGGCTCTTGATAAAGTTCTGCATCTGGGTCAGGATCACGCCCAGGTTGCCCAGCTCGCTGGCATCGATCTTGCGTGCCAGAACGTTGGTCAGCTTCAGGGTCTTGTTTTCTGCAACTTGGATCTCTCTCATAATAATGTCCACCTGTTTCTTTTTTGTTTGCAATAAGCAATTGTCTGGGGGAAAAGATTCTTTTTTACCGTTTTGCCAAAGACTCTCCTCAAAGCGGCCTCACCCTCTCAGTCAAAGCCTAACGGCTTTGCCAGCTCCCCCAAAGTGGGAGCTCTTGACAAAAAGGGTCACAGCTGCTTTTATATCCGAATTTGTACTTCCCTATCAATGGTCTCACATACAGCATCAAAATGATTGTTAACATCCCGATTAGAGAACCGTAAAACTTTCAAGCCATAGCCATGCAGGATAGCACTTCGTTCCTCATCGTAAGCTTTCCCCTGTTCAGTATAATGCTGTGAGCCGTCAAGTTCAATAACCAATCTTGCATCCGCGCAATAAAAATCCACAATAAACGATTCAATGATCCGCTGTTTGTAGAATTTTACCGGATATTTCCGCAAGAAAACATACCAAAGCCGTTGCTCCTGTGGTGTCATTTCCCTCCGAAGTCTTCGGGCTACATCCAGCATGTCGTTATTCTTGACAACTGTCGTCTTTTTCATCAGCTTATACCTCTACCGGGCTCACCCTCTCCGTCAGCGCACACGCGCTGCCACCTCCCCCAAAGTGGGAGGTTTTGACAGAATGATTCACTCCCTGCACTGTGGGCAAGTCTGCGTTCACACTACGCAAAGGGAAACCCGCCGTACACTGCGCTATGCCAAGGGCTCTCCCTTCGGGAGAGCTGGCGCAAAGCGCCTGAGAGGGTGAGGACGCTCACGGTAAGCCACTCACACAGCGATAAAGTGTCACTATGTAAAGAGCATTCCTGTAAGGATAAACATAATCTTCTACCACACACAATTGCCTACCGCAACGCGATAAGCAACATAAAAATAAGGTGTGCCAGGAGGCACACGCCTCCTGGCACACCATAACGAGGCATTGTTGTCTGCCCCGCGCTAACAAGTAGGGCGGTGCAGTTTCCTCAACGCTTCATAATTTCAGATCAGATCTGATTAGAACTTGATACCGTCGATGACAACGTGGGTCTTGCCGTCGCCCTGGGTCATACCGATGGAAGCAGAAGAAGCCTTGTTAGCAACATCAACGCGGCCCAGGTTGTAAGCAGCAGCGGTCAGGCCCAGGAAGTTAGCGATATCGTCGCCAATGCCATTGCCGGTGGAGAACAGCTTCTTGGGTGCAGCCTTGACATCACCCCAAGTGGTGTTGCCGGAGAACAGAACACCCAGAGTGCCGTCAACCAGCTTGCCGATGAACTTGTTGCCGATCAGGGTAACCATGTTGGTGGAGAAGGTCTTAACGTTGGTCACGTCCCAGATAGGAGCGGTAACAGCGCCGATAGCGTCGATGAAGTTAGCGCCACCATTGACGTAGGTCATTTCGTTCTCTGCGATAACAGAGTAGTTTGCAGGCATCATCATAATGAATTACTCCCTTCAAATGAATGAAAAAACTTATTTTAGCGATCTTTTTCCGGCTGCGCATCCATCCAAAGATCATTTATGTAACCGAGTGCGCACTCGGCTGCAACTTAATAGGTCATTGCCTCGCCATCGTCGTCTTCTTCAACAACTGCCGCGGGGGCAACGGGTGCAGGCTCTTCCTTTTTACGGCGGAAGATGCCCTGCTGCAGGTTCCAGAGCTCGTAATACTTGCCCTGCTTTGCCAGCAGCTCGTCATGGGTGCCGCGTTCCACGATCTGGCCGTGATCCATGACCAAAATCAGGTCGCAGTCACGGATAGTGGAAAGGCGGTGTGCCACGATCAGCATCGAACGGTCAGCCAGCTGGTTATAGATCATATCAAAGATGGTATTCTCTGTACCAAAGTCCAGGCTGGAGGTCGATTCATCAAAGATGTAAAGGCTCGAATCTTTCAGGAACGCACGGGCCAGCGCAATGCGCTGCTTTTCACCACCGGACAGGCCATTGCCGGCTTCCTCCAGATAGGTGTTATACTGCAGCGGCAGCCTGCGGATGAACTCGTGTGCATCGGCCTTCTTGGCCGCCTCCCGTACCTGATCGAGGGTAGCCTCGGGGCGGGAGATGCGGATATTCTCGAAGATCGTCTTGCTGAACAGCTCAACGTTCTGCGGGACATAGGAAATGCAGCGGCGGACGGATGCATTGCTGTACTCGTCCAGATCAACGCCATTCACGCTGATGGTGCCGCTCTCCGGCTCGTAATACTTGAGCAGGAGCTTGGTGATGGTGGACTTGCCGGAACCCGAGGAACCAACCAGCGCCACCTTCTTGCCTTGCGGGATAGTGAAGGAGATGTGGTCCAGTGCCGGGGTGCGGTTGCCATACCGGAAGGTGACATCCTTGAACTCAATGTCGCCCTCCATGCTCTCCATCTCGGTGTACTCTCTGGTATCGTCCTGCTCGGATTCATAATCCATGATCTCCGTCAGGCGCTTCATGGAGATGGAAGCCTCCTGAATGGACATCTGCATACCAATGAGCTCACTCACCGGAGAAGTAAAGTAGCCCGAAAGGGTGCTGAACGCCATGTAGCCGCCCAGCGTCAGCTGGCCATTCAGCACCTGCGTGATGCCCACATAGGTGGTGACCATGTTCAACACGGTCATAATCACGCTGGAGATCAGGCTCTGGCTGGTGCTGATCTTGCTGGAACGCAGGCTGATCTTCAGGCTCTTGATATATTCACGCTCAAGGGCTTCCAGCTCACGCTCTTCGCAGGCGTTGCACTTGATGGTCTCGATGCCGCGCAGGCTCTCGATCATCTGGCTGTTCAAAACGGCCGACTGCACCATCGTCTCTTCATTGATCCGCTTGTAGGGCTGCTTGAAGATGATGACGAGCAGCAGGCTCAGAACGGTGGTAAACAGGGTAATGGAGAACAGCGAGGAGTTCATCCGGAACAGGACAAAGCCTGTACCCACGGCCATCACAATGTCCATGACCACGCTCATTGCAATGCTGGTCAGCACCGATTTGATGGTGCTTGCATCGGAATAGCGGGTGGTGATCTCGCCGGTCTTACGGGATGCGAAGAACTTCATCGGCAGTTTGTACACATGCTCGAAGTAGCCCAGCATCAACGGGATATCGATTTTAATGGAAAGAAAGATCAGGATCCACTGTCTCACAGTCGAGAGCAGCGTGCTGGTCAAGTTGACCACACTGAACACGACAATGAGCGATATGAGCAGGTTTTTCAACCCGTAAGGCAGCACCTCGTCCATGATCGCCTTATTAAAGACGGTGGACACGATGCCGATCAGTGTCAGGATCACTGAACTGAGAATAGCGTAAGCAAACAGCTTTTTCTGGGGAAGCAGCAGATCCATGTACCGCTTCAACATGTTGTTGCGGGCTGCCTTGGCTTCCTCTTTACCCTCCACCTTATGCTTGCCGGTGCCGCCCTTGAACTCCGCTGTGGGGTTCAGCAGCAGCAGCACGCCGGTGAAGTTTTTATAGAACTCATCCAGGCTGATCTTTTTCAGTTCATTTGCAGGGTCGCCGATGACGACGTAATCCTTGCATTTGTACTTTTTGCTTGCATCAGCCTTGCGTTCTTCTTCCTGCACCACATGCTTGCGGCGGGCATCGTCATCCTTGATGGTCGTCTTTTTGAAGATGACCACAAAATGGGTCAGGCCCTGGTCGGTAATGACCTGCGCAATTGCGGGCAGTGTGAAATCGCTTAAAAAGTTTTCGCGGTCAACACGGACAGCCGCCGTGCTGAAGCCCAGCTCATTGGCTGCTTTCTGCAAGCCAACGAGGTTCGTGCCTTTCATGTCGGTTCCCATCATGTCCCGCAGGCGGGTGATGGTGATTTCCTTTTTGTAATGGAGGCACACCATTGCGAGTGAAGCGGCCGCGCAGTCCGTAGAATCGTGCTGCCGCACATAGGTATAACGCATACGATGTTTCCTTTACAAGAGACCGACAACCAAAAGCAAACGATCTCTTTTTCAATGTACTGTGTCTATTTCAAAACTACGGCTTTTATTCTAGCACACCCGGTCTGTTTGCACAAGCCCCAGTTTGCTGTTGTTTTAACCGTAGGTCTGACAAATGAAAAAGGTTTTCTTTTTGCACTCCGGTTTAACAGCGCATAGCCTTCTGCTTTGCCCTGCCCTGCGGAGAACCAGGGCAAAGCAGAAGTCCGCTGCTATCAAAAGAAGGGAGCGCCTACCCTTTGATCTGAGTCAATCACCACAGAACGTTTAAAAACTGTTCCAAGGTTTGGGTGTAGTATACCACAATCTGACAGCATCTTCAAGAGGACATTTTTTAAGAAACCATTAATTTTGAAGATTTTGTGAAAAAAGTCTCAGATTGGTTACAACACCCGGTTAAAAAACAAGCGGCGAAGTTGCCCTCGCCGCCTAATGGCGCCTCTTGCCTGACTCGAACAGGCGACACCCTGATTAACAGTCAGGTGCTCTAACCGACTGAGCTAAAGAGGCACATCTTTCAAAACGCAATTCCGCAGCGCACAATTGACTGCGAGATGTATTATAACTCTTCCCGCTCCCTTTTGCAAGCCTTTTTTGGAAATTTGTGAAAAAAGTTTTTCAAAAGGACTGAACCCTCTCAGTCAAAGCCTTGCGGCTTTGCCAGCTCCCCCGAGGGGGGAGCCTTTGGCAGGACCACCGCAAGCAGCTGCTAAAGGCCGGGGCAGTCTTGGCTCCCCCTTTGGGGGAGCTGGCGCGTTAGCGCCTGAGAGGGCGAGCCCGTGTTCCGACATCCTTTTTCTTACGCTTCTGTTACCCTATCAATACCAGAAAGAAGGTGCCGCCCATCAAGACTGTGATCTACCTCGATGTCCTGCTGCTGACGAATTTTGCGCTCACGCTGCTGTTCCTGCTGGCGGCGGGGCTGCTGGCCGGGGTGGATTGCCGGGCCGGGCGGCTGCTGTTGGGCGGGGCGGCGGGGGCAGCTTCCTCGTTGGCCCTGCTGGCCCCGGAAGCGCCGGACGCTGCCGCGCTCTTATATAAAGTGTCAACCGCCGCCCTCACGGTGGCCGCCGCCTACGGCTGGCCCGGGGGCCGATGCTTTGCCCGGCTTGTGGGGTGGTTCTGCGCGGGAAATCTGCTGCTGACGGGGACGCTGCTCCTGCCCGGGGCACAGACCAACAACGGCTGCATCTACCTGCCCCTCTCGCCGGGGGCACTGCTGGCGGGCGCGGGCGGGGTGGTGCTGGCCGTGCAGGGGGTGCTCCGCTTTCTGGGCCGGGGCGGCGGGCGGGTGTTCCCCGCCCGGCTCACCGTGGCAGACACAGCGCTGGATGTCCGGGCCTTCTGCGACACCGGCTTTTCGGTGCAGGAACCGCTTTCGGGCCGGGCAGTGGTGCTGGTGCGGTTCGGTGCCGTGCAGGGCCGCCTGCCGCCCGCTCTGGGTACTTATCTGGAGCAGCACTTTGCCGGGGCCGCTCCCCTGCCCGACCCGGCGCTGGGGGTGCGCCTTGTTCCCTGCACCACCGTGGCCGGGCACTGTATCCTGCCGGCTGTCCCGGCCAGCCTGTGCTGCACCGGCTCCTCCGCCGGGCAAGGCAGGGCCGAGCACCTCTATGCCGCCTTCGCCGACCTCCTCCCGCCGCCCGATGGGTGGGATGTGCTGGTGGGGGTGGAAGCCGGGGACCATTTTCAGCAAGCTCACCCTCTCAGTCACGACTAGCGTCGTGCCAGCTCCCCCAAAGTGGGAGCCCTTGGCAAATCGGGCCACTTCTGCTAATTACTTTTGCTCAAACTCTACCAAAATGCCAAAGCCTCTCCCTTCGGGAGAGGTGGCAATGCGTTAGCATTGACGGAGAGGGTTTACCCGTCAAAGGAGGAACCATCTTGCATCGTCTTATTTCACTTCTACGCCGCCTTTTCCTCTCGCTTCTTGCCCCTTCCGCCGCCCACTACATCAACGGCGGGCCCAGCCTGCCGCCGCCGCTGACACCGGAGCAGGAAAAGGCCCTGCTGACCCGGATGATGGCGGGGGATGCCGCCGCGCGCGATGACCTCATCACCCACAACCTGCGGCTGGTGGTCTACCTTGCCAAAAAGTACGAGAACAGCGGCGTGCCGCAGGAGGACATGATCTCCATTGGCACCATCGGGCTGATCAAGGCGGTAAACACCTTTACACCCGCGCGGAACATCAAGCTGGCCACCTACGCCAGCCGGTGCATCGGCAACGAGATCCTGATGTACCTGCGCAAAAGCTCCAACCGGCGGCAGGAGGCCAGCATCGACGAGCCCCTGAACACCGACGGCGACGGCAACGAGCTGCTGCTCTCGGACGTGCTGGGCAGCGACGAAAACCTTGTGGGCCTGCAATTGGAGCAGGCCGCCGAGCGCGCCACCCTCCGGCGCTCCGTGGAGCAGTTGGCCCCCCGGGAGCGGCAGATCATGGAGCTGCGCTTCGGCCTTGTAGACGGCGTGGAGCACACCCAGAAGGAAGCCGCCGATGCCCTTGGCATCAGCCAGAGCTACATTTCCCGGCTGGAAAAGCGGATCATCCGTCAGCTGAAAGAGGTGCTGGAGCGGGAATAACCGGCAGCTGGCTCACCCTCTCAGGCGCTAACGCGCCAGCTCCCCCAAAGGGGGAGCCAAGACTGCCCCAGCCTTTAGCACCTGCTTGCGGTTGCCCTGCCAAAGGCTCTCCCTTTGGGAGAGCTGGCATTGCGAAGCAATGACTGAGAGGGCGAGGCTGCTAACAATTCCCATGTATCTTCCCCGCCCTCTTACCCCATACTTCCGGTATCAACGTAACCGGAGGTTCGGGGGATGTACAACAAAGTGGAATTATGCGGGGTGGACACGGCCCAGCTGCCGGTGCTTTCCGAAGCGGAAAAGCGGCAGCTGCTCACCCGGGCGCGGGCAGGCGATGCCGCCGCCCGGCAAGCCATGATCGAGGGCAACCTGCGGCTTGTCCTGAGCGTGGTGCAGCGGTTCGCGCAGCGGGGGGAGAATCTGGACGACCTGTTTCAGGTGGGGTGCATCGGGCTCATCAAGGCCATCGATAACTTTGACCCGGCCCAGCCGGTGCGGTTTTCCACCTACGGCGTGCCCATGATCATCGGGGAGATCCGGCGCTTCCTGCGGGACAACAACGCCCTGCGGGTCAGCCGCAGCCTGCGCGACGCCGCCTACAAGGCCATGCAGGCCCGGGAGACGCTGGAAAAGCAGCTGGGCCGGGAGCCCACCGTGGACGAGGTGGCCCGGCAGGCAGGACTTTCCCGCCGGGAGGTAAACGCGGCGCTGGAATCGGTGGTGGAGCCCATCAGCCTGGAAGAGCCCCTTTACACCGATGGCGGCGATGCCATGTATGTCATCGATCAGGTGCGCGACCCGGACAGCGAGGACAGCTGGATCAGCGGGTTGGAGTTCCGGCAGACCGTGGCCGGGCTGACCCCGCGCGAAAAGCGGATCATGGAGCTGCGCTACCTCAAGGGCGAGACCCAGATGGAGGTGGCGCGGGAGATCGGCATCAGCCAGGCGCAGGTCTCCCGGCTGGAAAAGGCCGCGCTGGAGCAGTTCCGGCACAAATAAACAGGAGAGCGGCACAGGCCTCCCTGCACCGCTCTCCTACTTTTTGTATTTGCGTCTGGTCGCCGCCCCGCCCCGCAAATGACGCTCGGCCTTGTTGCGGGCCAGCACGGCCTGCACCCGGGCAAACAGGGCCGCATCCACGGCCCGCAGGCGGGTGGATACATCCTTGTGCACCGTTGATTTGCTGCACCCGAACGCCCGGGCGGCTGCCCGCACCGTGGCACTGTGCTCTGCAATGTACTCTCCCAGCAGCGCCGCCCGCTGCTCCGGCTCCACGTTCATCCGGTCACGCCTCCCCTGTTTGCGGTCTCCCTAAAAAATATGAGCCAGCGGCCGCCAATATGCCCGCCGGGGCTTGACATTTGGGCGCTGGCCGCTATACTGGGAGCTGGACATAAAAACAGGGGCGCTGAAAAGCTGAGATCCGCACCTGAGCGGAGTACCCTCGAACCTGATCCGGGTAATGCCGGCGTAGGTAGTTTGCGGAAAGGTCCACCCTCTTCACAAACGAAGCCCATGCGCCTGCCTTTTTGTGCGGGTGCATTTGTTTTTGTGTACTATTATCTGAGAAGAGGAATCTCCCATGTCAAAAACCTATTCCAAGACCCGCATTCTTGTGGAGTGCGCCCTGATGATCGCCATTGGCACCGTGCTGAGCAACATCAAGTTCTTCACCCTGCCCAACGGCGGCAGCGTTACCCTGCTGAGCATGCTGCCCTTTGTGCTGGTCTCCTTCCGCCACGGCGTGAAGTGGGGCCTGTTCACCGGCTTTGTCAACGGCTGCCTGCAGATGCTGCTGGGCTTCTGGGCACCCCCGACCCCGACCTTCCTGTATTTCCTGGGTGAAGTCCTGCTGGACTACCTGGTGGCCTTTATGGCGCTGGGTACTGCCGAGTTCTTTGCCCGTCCCTTCAAGAACCGGATGGTCGGCGTGGCCGTGGGCACCTTTATGGCAGGCTTCCTGCGTTTCATGTGCAGCTTCCTGTCCGGTGTGCTGGTCTGGGGCAACCTGAACGAAGGCCTGTCCGCCTGGACTTACAGCCTGGTTTACAACGGCAGCTATATGCTGCCCGAGACCCTGCTGACCATGGTGGCCGCCGTTCTGCTCTGCCGTGTGGCTCCGCAGATCTTTGACCGCCAGCACGCAAAGGCCTAACCCATCCTCACTTTGTTCCGCGCCCTGCCCGGCTCTATGCCCGGCAGGGCTTTTTGTTTTTGCAAACTTTTTCAAATTGGGTGTTGACAACCGCCCGCCCGGCTGGTATAATAACTCACGTCGCAAGACACCAACCAAATATGTGGGGGATTAGCTCAGCTGGGAGAGCGCTTGCATGGCATGCAAGAGGTCAGCGGTTCGATCCCGCTATTCTCCACCAAAAAAGCACTGTACTTCGTAGGAAGTATGGTGCTTTTCTTTTTTATTCCGGCAAAAAGATCAGGGATGCACCGCTCGCCATGCAGGCGGGCCAGTGACACCCCCGATCTCAAACGAAACCGTTATCCGATTTAACGCATGTAGTGTTTTCCGCGCCGCGCCGCCAGCTCCATGCCAAGGCCCGCCAGCGTATCTCTACACTGGCGGTCTTTTTATGGGCGCGGGTGGATTACGCAAGCCGCGCATCTAAAAAAGCCCCGCAGGGGCTTTTTTCCCCGCCGGACTGTTCGGCGGGTCGATGCTGTTCGAATCCACCCGCCTAGCCTCCGGGAAGGTTATTACAAAACAGAAACTCCAGTACCCGGTTCGGATACTGGAGTTCTTGGTGGGCGCGGGTGGATTCGAACCACCGAAGCTGAAAAGCAGCAGATTTACAGTCTGTCCCCATTGGCCACTCGGGAACACGCCCATATCCTATTTGCAGTCATCGCTGACTGCCTGTATATTTTATCATCTGAAGTGGCATTTGTCAACTACTTTTTCCACGGATTTTCTCTTTTTCTGTCGTTCTCTATTTTCCTGCGTTTTACCGCAATAAAAGCACTTTCTATAACAACAAAAGACCCCAAAACGTTTTCCGTTTTGAGGTCTTTTTGGAGCTGGTGACAGGAGTTGAACCTGCAACCCACTGATTACAAATCAGTTGCGCTGCCATTGCGCCACACCAGCATCGGTTACCTAGATAGTATACCACCAGCGGGCGGGTTTGGCAAGGCTTGATTTCTGATTCTACGGTTATTCCACGGTCACGCTCTTGGCGAGATTGCGGGGCTTATCCACATCACAGCCGCGCAGAACAGCCATATAGTAGGCAAACAGCTGCAGCGGAACGATGAGCTGCAGGGGCATCAGCAGGTCATCGTAGTCATCCAGACGCACCACATAGTCGGCCACGCCATCGGGCACCACGGCATCCCGGGTGGTGAAGAGCAGGACTTTTGCGCCGCGGCTCTTGGTCTCCTTGGCGTTGGAGATGGTCTTTTCGTAGACCTGCTTCTGGGTGGCAAGGGCGATCACCGGCACGCCGTCTGTTACCAGACTGATGGTGCCATGCTTGAGCTCGCCCGCCGCGTAGGCATCCGAGTGAACATAGCTGATCTCCTTCAGCTTCAGGCTGCCCTCCAGCGAGAGCGAATAGTCGAACCCGCGGCCGATGAAGAAGCAGCTCTGGGTATTGACGAAACGGCTGGCCAGATACTTGATCTGTTCACAATCGGCCAGGCGAGGCTTGATGACCTCCCCAGCCCGGAGCAGCTCTGCTGTCAGGCGGCGGATCTCGGCATCGGTCTGCATTCCCCGGGCGTAAGCCAGCCGCAGGGCGAACAGGTAGAGCACGCACATCTGCACCATGTAGGCCTTGGTGGAGGCCACGGCGATCTCAGGGCCGGCATAGGTGTACATGACATAATCCGCTGCGCGGGCAATGCTGCTGCCCACCACGTTCACAATGGCCAGCACCGGCACGCCCCGGCTCTTGGCCAGCTTGAGGGCAGCCAGCGTATCGCTGGTCTCGCCCGACTGGCTGATGATGATGACCAGATCCTCCGGCCGCAGAATGGGATTCCGGTAGCGGAACTCGCTGGCGATCTCCACCTGTGCAGGCACCCGGGCCAGCGCCTCGATGGCAGCCTTGCCCACCATGCCCGCGTGCATGGCCGTGCCGCAGCCCACCAGATGCACCGTGCCAATACGGCGCAGCCGCTCATCCGTCAGCTCAGGAACGCGCAGGTCGGGCAGACCGTTCTCCACACGGGGGCTCACCGTGGCCGTGATGGCCGCAGGCTGTTCGTTGATCTCCTTCAGCATGAAGTGCGGGTAGCCGCCCTTTTCAGCGGCTTCCTGATCCCAGTTGGCGGTCAGAACTTCCCGCTCCACCGGCTCCGCGAACTCATTGTAGAAGCGGATGCCGTCGGCGTTCACCACCGCCATGTCCCCCTCTTCCAGCACGCTGTACCGGCGGGTATATTTCAGCAGCGCCGGGATATCCGACGCAATAAAGTTTTCCTCTTCGCCCCAGCCCACGATGAGCGGGCTCTCCCGCTTGACCGCGAACAGGGTATCCGGGAAATCCCGGAACAGAACAGCCAGCGCATAGCTGCCCCGCACCATGGCCAGAGCAGCGCGCAGGGCTTTGAGGGGCTCTCCCTCATAGCAGCTGTCGATGAGCTTGACCAGGACCTCGGTGTCGGTCTCGCTCTCAAAGGTATAGCCCTTGGCCATGAGCCGCTCCTTCAGCACACCATAGTTCTCGATGATGCCGTTGTGGACGATGCTCACCCGGGGCGTGGAATGCGGGTGGCTGTTCACATCGCTGGGCTCCCCGTGGGTCGCCCACCGGGTGTGGCCGATGCCGCAGCCGCTCCGGGCCAGGGCCTCCACCGCCAGCCGCTTGCGCAGCTCCGCCAGACGGCCCTTGCTCTTGACCACCCGGATGCCGCCCTCCAAAGCCAGGGCCACACCGGCGGAATCATAGCCGCGGTACTCCAGCTTTTCCAGACCATCCAGCAAAACATCCTGTGCATTCCGTTTTCCAACATAACCAACAATGCCACACATACAAAACACCTCCATGCCGACAGCCCGGCGCAAAAAACGCGCGCAGTACAGCTGTCAGCCTCCTGTAACAGTTTATGTTCTTGTATGGCTTTCTTTGAGGGGATCTGTTACGGTATCACTGCCGATTTTTGCCCCTCTCTGCGGCTGGTATAGCCCATGGTCAGCCGGAGAAACATCCGCCGAAATTTTCGATGATTTCTCTCCTCGTCACCCTCACGGCTGTCACCCGTGTGGCCCGGCGCTTTGTGTCAACTGGTGGTAGACATCACTCCTCTCAATTAGAATCCTCTTAGACAAAGCCCTGCTATTAAACCCCACCGTCATCCCTTCGGGATGACACCGCCCCTACTAGGGGCGGCCTTGGCAGAGCAATACAGTTTGTGTATATAGGGAAACTTTACGAAATGCCAAGGGCCCCGCTATTAGGGGGGCTGGCGGGCGTAAGCCCGCCTGAGGGGTTTGACCCATTATCTTTTTCCCAGCATCTTATGCAGCTTCGGCCGCCACACCAGCTGATACACCTGCAGCAGGTTGTGGAGCGCCCGGTCATACAGCAGAAAGGCCACGTTGCCCATGGCAAGGGTGGCCAGCGAGACCGCCAGCGCGGTGGTCTTCAGCTCCTGCGAAATGCTGCCCGCAGGCACCAGCAGCAGCACCAGCCCGTACATGGCCAGCACGGCACCGTTGCAGAGCAGCAGCTTGCACAGCACCCGCACCAGCGGCAGACGAATGCGCTCAAACCGGGGCTTGACCAGTGGGTAATACCCCAGCAGGAACACAAAGACCAGTACCACCTCCTTATCCGGCACAAAGAGCAGGCTGAGCAGGCTCACCGCGCCGTAGGCTGTCAGGGCCATGGTCCTGCCGCACTCCACGCAGACCGTGGCGATGAGCAGGCTGGCCACCGCCGGGGCAATGAACATCAGCACCGGCACCACAGCCCCCAGCAGCATCAGGGCCACGCTCAGGGCAGCAGCCATGCCGCAGTAGGCCATCGCCCAGCTCTTGCGGGCCTTCACGGCAGCTCCCAGCGCACGGGCTGGTTCTCCGGGTCCAGCGGCTCCACCGCATGGCGCAGGCCCAGGATCATAATATTGTCGATCAGGCTCTTGTTCAGCTTGACATCCAGCATCCCGTAGGCGCGCACCAGATCGTTTGCCGCAGCCAGCGACTGCCGCCGGGCATTTTCCAGTGCAGCACCGGGGTCCTCGACACCATTGACCAGATACACATTGTACCGCTCGGCCCGCTTGTCATCGGCCACACGGCCCGCCTTATCCAGCAGGTAGAACACCCGCCCGATGCAGCTGCCGATATAGCGCATACTCTTGCGCTGGCTGTTCTCATCGGTGGCAAGCGTGGAGTAGAGCGCGCCGTAGATGTTGCTCATAGGCTCGGCAACCTCGGTGTAGTTCTTGGCGTTCAGGTTCATCTGAACGATCGCCTGCTCCTGCTCCTGTTCAAACAGCCGTTCCAGCGCGGGGTTCTCCTGCACGGCCTTTTCGTAGGCGCGGCGGAGCAGGATGCGGTCGATGGTGCGCTTCACCCGCTGTTTGAAGGGCAGTTCGTCACTGCGGCGGTCCTGCAGCTTATGCCAGCCCAGCAGCACCTCCACCTGCGCGGCCAGCCGGATGCCCTGGGTCTGGCACATCATCGGCCTCCAGCAGAGTGTCCAGGGCAGGCGCACCTTTTTGCAGGTCGCCTCCCGCCCGGCCAGGCTGTCTGACAGCAGTGCGAACAGAACCCCGTTGTGCTGCAGCTGACTGCACGAGTAGAGCCCGTAGGTCGTGTTCAGCTGATACTGCACGCCCCGCAGGTACCATTGGTAGATATTATAATCCCGGATGGTAAGTTCCGGAAGATAAGGCCGCATCCGACCGTCCATGTCTTTTTATTCTCCTGTTTACTTTTTCTTGAATTCGACGGTACGCTTCCCGTCAAAGCCCTGCTTGGGCATCGGCTTTGCCTTGTGCTCAAACTTGGGGGCCTCGTAGTACATATACAGCTGGCAGGGGATCATACCGTTGTACATCTTGCGGCGCTTGTTGGCGCGCTTGCCGTAGTGGCTCTCAAACTCCATATCGGCAGTGATGGCGTACAGGCCCGCGCAGGGATGCTCGGCCATCTGCTGGCCCAGGGTGCGGGCCAGCTTGGCGGCACCCTCGATGGTGTTCATCCGCTCGCCGTACGGGGGATTGGTCAGAACGATGGCTTCGGGCTTTGCCGCAAAGTCAGCAACATCGGCCACCTCAAAATGGCAGCGCTTTTCCACACCGGCCAGCTTTGCGTTGGCATTGGCCAGTGCCACGGCGGCGGGGTCGATATCGTAACCAAAGGCCTCAAAGCCCACATCCAGCTTGGACTCCGCCAGCACTTTCTGGCGCTGCTCGGCCCAGAGGGAAGCGGGCACGAAGCTGTAACGCTCGGCGGCAAAGCGGCGCTTGAGGCCGGGGGCAATGTTCATGGCCTTCTGGGCGGCTTCGATCAGCAGAGTACCGCTGCCGCAGAAGGGATCTTCCACCAGACTGTCGCGGCGGACACGGCCCAGGTCGGCAATGGTCGCGGCCAGCGTCTCACGGATGGGGGCCTCCATGGCGTTGCGGCGGTAGCCGCGCTTGTGCAGGCCCTCGCCGGTGGTATCCAGCATGATCTCGCAGACATTCTTGCGCAGCATGAAACGGATCTTGTACTCCGCGCCGGTCTCGGGCAGAACAGAGGTATGATGCTTGTTCATCAGGCGCTTGACCACAGCCTTTTTGATGATGCTCTGGCAGGCAGGCACGCTGGTGAGCTGGCTGTTCAGGGAAGAGCCGGTCACAGGGAAAGCGGCATCGGCGGGCAGCAGCTCTTCCCAGGGGATGCTGTACACGCCGTCAAACAGCTCATCGAAGGTGGAAGCGGGGTAGGTGTTGAGGAGCAGCATCACGCGCTCCACCGTGCGCAGGTTCAGGTTGGCGGCAGCGATCATCTCCGGCCCGCCCGCAAAGGTCAGGCGGCCATCCCCTACCCGGATGTTTTCGGCCCCGATGCGGGTCAGCTCAAATTTCGCAGTTGCCTCGCAGCCAAAGAAGCAGGGTGCGATCAGTTCAAATTTTGCAGGCATTCTGGTTCCTTTCTTGTCCGTGGGCGTTGCCGCACCACCAAAAAACAGGCCCGCCCCGCTGGGGCAGGCCAGGTTCGTTCTATGGCTCAGCGGCCGCGGCGGGAGCGCGGTGCATAACCGCCGCCGCGGCGGTTGTTGGTCTCGTGGTCGAGGTCGGCCATCTTTTCCTCGCTCTGGCTCTTGAAGCGGCTCATCATATCCTCAAAGCTCAGGTTATCGCTCTTGGCCGGGGCCTTGGGCTGCCACACACGGGGGGCAGCGTCCCGGGCAGGGCCGCGCCCGCCCTCACGAGGGGGCCGTCCGCCGCCGCGGGAATTGCCGAAATGGCCGCCCTCGCGGGGGCCGTTCTGGCGCGGGCCGCCGGGCCGGGGCCCACGGTCACTGCGCGGCTGACGGGGTGCCGGCGGCAGCAGCCGCTTGATGGACAGCGCGATCTTGCCGTCCGGTGCAATGTTGATGACCTGCACCTTCACAGCATCGCCGTCGTGCAGCACCGTGTTGATATCCTGCACATATTCATTGGACACCTCGGAAATGTGGACCATGCCCGATTTGCCCTCAGGCAGCGCAACAAACGCGCCAAAGGGCTTTACGCCGGTCACACGGCCTTCCAGTACGTTCCCTACCTCAATTGCCAAAACTCAATACTCCTTGCTCTCTTTTTGTGGGGGCACCGGGTCTGTCCGCAGAGCTGCCCGGCGGGGTGTGCCCTCAGTTGCCGGTCACATCCACAAAGATGCGCTCGTTGGGGGCTGCGTAGTTGTAAGAATCCCGGGCGACCCACTCGGTCACATCGTCGGCATCGCCGCTGAGGATGCGCTTCATCTCCTCGTTCTGGGTCTTTTGCTGTTCGATCTGCTCGTTCAGCGTCTGCAATTCCGCACGCCGGGAGCTGATGGACACCTGATTGGAGATGTAGGCCACCAGCATACTCAACAGCAGCAGAATGAAGAAAAGACGAAGGATCGTCCGCACAAACGGGCTGCGTCTGCGCTTTTTCCGGGTGGTATTTGCCATTTTTCAGCGCCTCCTGTGCTCAGCAGGCCCGAAACGCCTGTACTCTTACTTTGATACGTTAGAATTATACAACAACCGCCGTGTGCTTGGCAAGTTCTTTTTCGGTTTTTTTGCGCTTCTTTTTTGCGCGCGGCGCGCTCCGGCCTGCTCCGCCCGGTTTTTGCGGGCTGCTGCCAGCGGCTGCAATGCCCGCCGGGCCAGCCGGAGCGGCCCCGCCACCAGCCAGAACAGCCCCTGTTCCAGTGCCTGCAGGGCAGGCCGCAGAAGCCGTTCGGCCCCAAAAGCACAGAGAAAGGCGCTGCCCGGCATATACCACCGCAGCACGCCCCCGGCGCTCAGGGCGGCGGCATAGCTCTGCAGCCCCAGCAGGACAGCCCCCACAAGGGCCATATCCGGCAGGAATGCCGCCCGCCCCCTGACCGGAAACACCGCGCGCACGCTGCCCAGCACAAGGCCCAGCAGGGCGCAGGCAGCCGCCTCCTGCCCGATGAGCGCGGGCGCAAGGGCCGGTGCCATCAGCGGAGCAGCCGGGACAGAAAGCCGCCCGGGGTGCGCGCGGCGGTGTACTCCACCGTGTCGATGCGGCCCGTCAGCTTCACTTCCCCGCTGTCGAGGTCGAGGCTGGTCACGTTGAGCTGCGCCCCGGCCAGCTGCAGCACGCCCCGGGCTGTTTCAATGGCGGCGCTCTCCGCGTTGCACTGCAGCACCCGCCTGACTCCTGTTACCGTCAGCTTTTCCCGGTTCTCCAGGATGAGGTCGCTGTTCCCCGCCTGCTCTGCCATGCACCTCTCCCCCTTCTGGTGAAGGTTATGCAAACAGCTTGCGGGATAGAACCTCTCCGTCAGCCCTTCGGGCTGCCACCTCTCCTAATAAGCGAGGCAAGGATGCAGCAGCATAAACCTGGCTCCCCTATTAGGGGAGCTGGTGCAAAGCGCCTGAGAGGTTATTCCGAAATGATCTCGTACATCTCCCGGGCCACATCCTTGGTGCGTGGCTCCACATCAGAGAGCACCTTTACCTTGATGGGCCGGTTGCCGAAGGTGACCTCGATGATGTCTCCTTCCTTGACCGCCTGGCTGGCCTTGGCGATCTTGCCATTGATGAGGATGCGGCCCGCATCGGCCACCTCATTTGCCACGGTGCGGCGCTTGATGAGCCGCGAAACTTTCAGGTATTTATCCAGTCTCATGTTATGATCCTCCAGAAAAGCAGTCCTTCTCCATCATTGCGCTTTGTCCACCGCCGCACCTCCGGACAGGGGAGCCGGCAACGCGAAGCGCTGACTGAGAGGTTTTACAAAAAAACCGCCGGAACCACTGCGGCCCCGGCGGCAAAGATCAAACTTACAGGGTATCCTTCAGAGCCTTGCCCGGCTTAAAGACAATGCTCTTGGAGGCAGCGATGGTGATGGGCTCACGGGTGCGGGGGTTGATGCCCTGGCGCTCTGCACGCTCACGGATCTCAAAAGTGCCAAAGCCGGAGATGGTGATCTTCTCACCCTCAGCCATTGCCTTGCTCAGTGCGTCGAAAGCGGCGTTGACAGCCAGCTCGGCGCTTTTCTTGCTCATCTCGGTGTTTGCTGCAACCTGTGCGATCAGATCGGTCTTGGTCATAATGGGGTACCTCCACAAAATTTTACTCAGCTTTTTCTATCAGACAGTGGCAGGGCGTTCCTGCTCGTCTGAATCTTCGGTCTTTTGCAGCAGCTCCTGACGGAACCGCCCGGATGCAAAGGTCAGGGCCTCTTCCGCGTCCACACCGGCCAGCCGCATGGCATTGGCCGCTGCAAACAGCAGCGCCCCGGCCCGCTCGGCGGCATTTTCCGGCACTGCTTCCTCCCAGCCGCGCTCGGCAGCCTTCAGGGCAGCGGCGGCATCCTCTGCCGTCTGCGCAAACGCGCCCTTGCGGGCGGCACGCTTCTGCATCTTCTGGGCATACATCAGGGCGGGCAGGGTGGCTGGAACCGTGTTCAGCTCATCCGCCAGCGTAGTGCGGCCCTTTTCCTTATTTTTGAGCGCATCCCAGCTGTTTATACCGGCATTTTCAGCCGCCGAAGAGGCAAAGATGTTCGGGTGCCGGAACACCAGCTTCTCGCACACCTCCCGGCAGACCTGCTCGAAATCGAACCGGCCCCGCTCTTCCTCAATGACGGTATGGAACGCCACCTGCATCAGCACGTCGCCCAGCTCCTCGCGCATCATGGCTGCGTCGTCGGCATCAATGGCTTCCAGCGCCTCGCAGGTCTCCTCCAGAAAGTTCTTCCGGATGGATGCGTGGGTCTGCACCTTATCCCAGGGGCAGCCGTTTTCTCTGTCGCGCAGAATGCGGATGATCTGCAGCAGATCCTCCGCCGTGTAGCGTTCCCGTTCGGGCCAGTCCTGCATGGGTGCACTCCCCTTTCCTCTGCTCAAAAACCTGAGCTCGATTGTACCGCAGAATCTGCGATTTTTCAAGGGGACAAGCGCATTTTCCGGCTTTTCATTTCAATTGTTTCCAGAATTTTCACACTTTGCCCTGTTTCTGTGCAGAAAGGGCGGCATCCCCCTACGGGGACACCGCCCTTTCAAGGCTTTTGCGTTACAGCTGTGCGCCGCACTTGTTGCAGAACAGCGCATCCTCAGAGACCGGCGCGCCGCACTGGGGGCAGGTCTTTTTGTCCGTGTCAGGCTTTTTGTCCTTTTCCACGGTCGGCTCAATGGTGATGCCGCCGCCCTCGGCGGGCTCCTCGTCCAGATCGTGGGTGATGACCTCGGCAGCGGGGCCAAGGCTCTCCTTGAGGGCGTTCAGGTTGGCCTCGATGCTGCCGATCATCTCGATATACTTATCCACAAGGGGTTGGTTCTCCTCGTTGCCCTTGGCCAGGCTGTAGACCAGTGCACCCAGCTGACGCTGTGCCCGGGCAAGCTTGGTCTGTTCCGAGACGATCTTTGCCTGCGTTCTGCCGTGCTCTGCCAGATCCATGGCGGCATTGCGGCCCTTTTCCGCATATTCCAGACCCATTTCCTTGATCTTATTGAAATCCATAATGACACCTCTCTTACGGGCATTAGCCCTGTGTGTGCTGTCAGATGATGGTTTCATTATAGCGCACTCAGGCACTGATTGCAACGAATCCACCGCAACTTTTACAGTTTCGTGCGGATTTGGAAACAATTTTTTCGCATTTGAACAAGAGAATGGAACATTTTCCCCGCAGAGCGCGATTTTATTTTACGGCACTGCCGTAGAACTCCCGCAGCATACTGTCGGCGGGCAGAAGCTCCAGATCCAGCGGGACCACGTGCTCAAAGCGGCGGGCAGTCTCGTCCCAGAGCTCTGCGTTGTGGCCCTCCAGCGTGAACTGGCGGCGCACGATGCCCAGCAGCCTGGAGATCAGGCCAAGCTCATAGGTAAAGGAGGTGTCCAGCAGAAAGTCCGCCGTGGTCTTGAAGCCCTTGATATACCGGGTCTCGCCGTCCAGCACCCGATCCCACATGGCAAGGGTCTTTTCGGGGCTGCGGCCCCGGGCGGCAGCGTCCCGCAGGGTGCGGCGGCACAGGCGGATGTCCTGGGTGTTGATGACCCGGCGACCGTCGATGGCATATTCCTCCCGCAGGCCGGCGTAGATGCGGTAAACATCCTCCGCAGGCACAAGGCCGGTGAGCTCCGGGTTCAGGGCATGGATGCCCTCCACGATGCAGACACCGCCCTGCAGGTCCACGGCCTCGGTCTCGTCGGAGCGC
Organism: Faecalibacterium sp. DFI.5.82; assembly: GCF_029076575.1. NCBI lineage: Bacteria > Bacillati > Bacillota > Clostridia > Eubacteriales > Oscillospiraceae > Faecalibacterium > Faecalibacterium sp. DFI.5.82. The sequence goes on along the minus strand of NZ_JARFIS010000001.1, from coordinate 145,101 downwards.
CGCTCGTTGGCAAAATCGTAGATGGGCAGGGTGGTCCGGCCCGTCTCGCTCAGCTCATGCAGGCACTGCCGGACAAGGGGCAGGTCCATGGTATCGGGGTTTTCGTAATCCAGGGTACCGTCGGGCAGGCGGGGGTAGAACTCCGCCCCACGGAAAAAATTATCCAGGCTGACCACATGGGCGTATGTTCCCTGCCGGATCAGCTCTTCGGCCAGCTTGTGGGCGCTGGTGGTCTTGCCGCTGGCCGACGGGCCGGTGAGCATGACGATCTTGGTGCCGGAAAGGCGCACCTTTTCGGCGGCGTACTTCACGCGGTCGCGGTAGCTCTGCTCACTCAGGGCGGCAAGCTCCTGCGGACTGCGGGCGGCAACGTTGTACAGCCCGACTTCAACCAGACGTTTCGGGACCCAAATCGTGATCATAAAAATCAGCCACTCCTTTTTTGCGCTCCAGTACCTCCGCAAAGCGCTGGATATACTCTGTCGGATACTTGAAATTGAAGATGCGCTGCATCCGTCGGCCGCCGTCGGCCACCAGCTTGGTGCTGCCGCCTGCTCCGGCCGAAAGGATGGTCTGGACTTCCTCCATGATATAGATATTATAGTACCCCTCATGGCCCGGCTTGCACCAGCCCACATTTTCCAGATTCTGCAGGGTGTTTTTCTGACGGTAGAGATAATAGGGGCGATATCCTGCATCGGCCAGCAGCTGGCATTTTTCCAGCATAGCCGCTACATCTGCGTAGTCGTTCTCCTTCTGGTCCTCGATGACGATGCGGGAGGCCCGCTTGAGGGTCAGGGTGTGAACGGTGATGTTCTCGGGGTCCAGCGCGATGGCCTGCCGCAGGCTGTGCTCAAAGCCCGCGACCGTATCGCCGGGCAGGCCCGCGATGAGGTCCATGTTGATGTCCTCATGGCCCGCCCTCCGGGCATCGGCATAGCAGTCCAGGATATCCTGCGCCGAGTGCCTGCGGCCAATGCCCGCCAGCACCTCGTCCGAGAAGGTCTGGGGGTTGATGGAAATGCGGGTGGCACCATACTCTTTGATGACAGCCAGCTTTTCGGCATCGGTGCAGTCAGGGCGGCCCGCCTCCACCGTGTACTCCACCACCTTGGAGAGGTCAAAGTTCTCCCGCACCGTACCCATGAGCTGGCGGAGCTGGTCAGCGGACAGGCTGGTGGGGGTGCCGCCGCCGATATAGATGCTGCACAGCTTCAGTCCTGCCTTGTCGGCCTGCTCCCGGATGGCCTCCACCTCTCTGCACAGGCAGTCCACATAGGGCTGCACCAGCTTGCGGTCCCGGTCAAGGTTGCAGCTGACAAAGCTGCAGTAGCTGCACCGGGAGGGGCAGAACGGAATGCCGAGATACAGGCTGTACGTCTTGGGGGCGCTGCCCAGCTGCAGGATGGGCTCCTGCAGGTCGGCGATGGCCTTGGCCATGTCGTACTTCTGCCGGGAGCAGTCAAAACGCTCCAGAAAGAACCGGTCGATATCAGCTTCGGTCCAGCCCGCGGCCCGCTTGTCGTGGATGAGCCGCACCGGGCGCACGCCGGTCATCTTGCCCCAGGGCGGGCGGATGCCGGTCCAGCTCCGCAGCAGGTCATAGGTCAGGCTGGCAAGGGTGAACTCCACCGTCTCGCCGCCTGCTTCCACGGGGCGGGGCAATGGAGCCGCCGCATCCCTGCTCTGGCCCTGCTCCCGCACCATGGCGTACAGACTATCCTCTTTTTTCTCGGCCCAGACACAGTCCTCGCCCTCTTCCGGCGGGGTGAGGGTGAGCGGAGCCATAGGGTAAAACAGGCGCACCAGATGCTCCACCTCGTAGCCGGAGGGCAGGCCGGTAATATAAATCTTCATGTTTTTCTCTCTTTATCCTTAAAAATCCGCATTCCCACCGCGCAGGGCGCTGCGGATATAGAAATTGTTCGCCAGTTCCTCGCCAAGGGTGGAAAAATCCCCGTGGCCGGGCAGCAGCTGGGTCTCTTTGGGGATGGGCAGGCCCGCCAGCTTGCGCAGGCTGGCATCCATTTTCTGCATATTGCCGCCCTCCAGATCGGTGCGGCCAATGCTGCCCTGGAACACGGTATCGCCCACAAAGAGGTAGTCCCCGCACAGCAGCACCACACCGCCCTCGGTATGGCCGGGGGTGTGCCAGACGGTAAAGGTCAGCTCATCCACGATGAGCTTTTCCCCCTCCTGATAGCCGCTGTCCACACTTTTCAGGGGAAAGAGCTGGCTGCCCCTGCAGTCGGCAGGCTCACAGTAGATCCTGGCCTTCCACTCCCGGCTCAGCACCCCTGCACTGCCCACATGGTCATAGTGGCCGTGGGTGCAGAGGATGGTGGTGAGCGTCGCGTTGTTCTCTTTGAAAATTTTATCGTACTCCTGCACTTCGGCGGCGGGGTCAATGACCACTGCATGGCCCGCTTCGGAGATCAGGACAAAGCTGTTGGTATAAAGCGGCGCAGCGCCGAGAAGATGAAATGCTTTCATATCCTATATCCTTCTAACTATTCAGATGTTCCGGCTTTGCCGGGGGCGGGCCGTTACGAGTGGTGCGCCCACTCGTCCGTGTCGATGACAATGGTACAGGGCCCCTCGTTCACCAGAGACACCTGCATATCCGCGCCGAAATCGCCGTGCTGCACGTCCCTGAGGCCCTGCCGGTTCATCTCGGCAAGGAACAGCTCGTAGGCATCCACCGCAAGCGGGGCCCGGGCCGCTTTGATAAAGCTGGGGCGGTAGCCCTTTTTCGTGTCGCCGTAAAGCGTGAACTGGCTGACCACCAGTGCCGAATAGCCCAGGTCCTTTGCACTGAGGTTCAGCTTGTCGTTTTCGTCCTTGAAGATGCGCAGGCCCGCGCACTTATCCGCCAGCTTGGGCACGATGTCCAGCGTATCGGTATCCCGGACACCCAGCAGGATGACCAGGCCGGGGCCGATGGAGCGGGGCTCCCCGCCGTTGACCCGGACAGAAGCGGAGGACACTGCCTGAATGACTGCACGCATGGTTTAACTCCTTGTCACTTTGAGCACATCCTTGACCTTGGACAGACGCGCCACCACGCGGTTCAGGTGCTCGGTATTGTTGATGCCGATGGTCAGGCTGACCACGGCGCAGTTGTTTTCTACCTGACGGGCGTTCATGGTGTAGATGGGCACCCGGATATCGGCCAGAGCGCTCAGCACATCCCGCAGCAGCTCGTTGCGGTCCAGCGCCACGATCTCAAGGCCGGCCTTGTAGCTGTCCTTGACGCTGTCGGCCCAGTAAGCCTTGACCCAGCGGGGGGCGTTGGTGGGGTCCTTCATGCTGGAGATGGCATTGACACAGCTCTGCTTGTGGATGGACACGCCAAAACCGCGGGTGATAAAGCCCACGATGGGGTCGCCGGGCAGCGGACTGCAGCACTTGGCGAACTTGATGGGGGTGTTGTCGAAGCCCTCCACCACCACACCATCGGTGGCGTGGACCTTGCTCAGATCCACCTTGGCCAGCTGCTCGTTCTTGCCCTCCTCGCTCTTCCGCTTCTGCCACTCTTCCTTCAGCTTGGGCAGGCAGTTGGCAATGGTGATGCCGCCGTAGCCGATGGCGGCATACAGCTCCTCGGCGTTGTTCTGGCGCAGGCGGCGGCAGCAGCTGCCGATAAATTCATCCAGCTCGTCGTCGGGGATGAAGATCATCTCCCGGCGCAGCTCCCGGGCCAGCGTGTCGCGGCCCTCCTGGATGTTTTCCTCCCGGCGCATCTTCTTGAACCAGTTGCGGATCTTGCTCTTGGCCTCGCTGGTACGCACGATCTTCAGCCAGTCGCGGCTGGGGCCCTTGTCCGCCGGGCCGAGGATGACTTCAATGATCTCGCCGGTGGAAACAACGTGGTCAATGGGCACCATCCGGTTGTTGACCTTGCAGCCCACCATCCGGTTGCCGACGGCGGAGTGGATGGCATAGGCAAAGTCGATGCAGGTGGCACCCGTGGGCAGGTTGATGACATCGCCCTTGGGGGTAAAGGCAAAGACCTCCTCGGGCAACAGGTCGCTCTTCAGGTCATGGAGCAGGTTGCCGGAGTCCTCGCTGACGCGCTGGTTTTCCAGCAGCTGGCTGACCCAGGCCAGGCGCTCGTCCAGCTTATCGTGGCCATCCAGCCCTTCCTTGTACTTCCAGTGGGCGGCAACGCCGTACTCTGCCTGTTCATCCATCTTGCGGGTGCGGATCTGCACCTCAAAGGGGATGCCCTCGTGGCCGATGACGGTGGTGTGCAGGCTCTGGTAGCCGTTGGGCTTGGGGGTGGAGATATAATCCTTGAAGCGGTTGGGCAGCGGGTGGTACATATCGTGGATGAGGCCCAGGGTGCTGTAACACTCAGCCAGCGTATCCAGAATGACACGGACGGCATAGATATCGTAGATCTCATCGAAGGACTTGTTCTGCATGATGGTCTTGCGGTAGATGCCGTAGATGCTCTTGACGCGGCGCTTGATGGTGGCACCCTCGATGCCGCTCTCCTTCAGCCGCAGCTCGATGACACCGGACACTCTGGCAAGGAACTCCTCCCCTGCACGCTCGCTCAGCATCTTGCTGATCTCCTCGTAGCCCACAGGGTCAAGGTAGTGCAGGCTGCGGTCCTCCAGCTCCTCCTTGACGTTCAGGATGCCCAGACGGTTGGCGATGGGGGCATAGACCTCCATCGTCTCACGGGCCTTGTCGCGGCGCTTCTGCTCAGGCCAGGCATCGCCGGTGCGCATATTGTGGAGCCGGTCGCAGAGCTTGATGATCATCACGCGGACATCCCGGCTCATGGCCAGCAGCATCTTGCGCAGGTTCTCGGCCTGCAGCTCCTCGATGTTGGAGAACTGGATCTTGGTCAGCTTGGTCACGCCGTCCACCAGAAGGGCCACTTCCTCGCCAAAGGCAGCAGTCAGATCCTCCAGCGTGGTGGGGGTGTCCTCCACCACGTCATGGAGCAGGGCGGCGGCAATGCTCTCCGAATCCATGCCCAGATCCAGCACCAGGCGGGCCACGGCCAGCGGGTGGCAGATGTAGGGCTCGCCGCTGCGGCGGCAGACCCCGTTGTGCGCCTTGTTGGCAAGGTCATAGGCCTTGGTGATCATCTCCATGTTGTAGGCCTTGCCGCTGGCCTTGATGGCCTCGCAGAGCTTCTCCCAGGTAACGATCTCAGGCCGCACCTCGCTTGGCAAAGTACCCTCGGGCGCATCGGCCGGCAGGGCCGTGGCGTTCACGGTAGACACCTCCGGCACCGGCTGATGCAGATGCGTTTTTGCGGAGTAAAGATCCTCCGCCGGTTTCTTTCCCTCTGGCATATTTTTACTCCTCCAGACATTTCAGGATGGGGGCATCGGCCAGGTTCTTCTTGCCTGCCGTGGGAACCAGCTCCCAGAACTTTGCCCCGCCGCGCTCCACGGCGGCGATCAGGCCCACCTGTTCCAGGGCCGTCAGGGCCACCAGCGTTTTGCCGGTGTGCTCCTCCCCCAGCTTTGCAAACAGGGGCTGCATATCCTCGGCGTGCCAGCGCCGGGCCTGCAGTTCCCGGTAAACGGTAATGATATCACTGCGCTCCGGTGCGATCAGGGCGCGCTGCTGGGCAGTCAGCGGACTGCCGCGGCGCAAAGCCTGCACCAGCGCGGTCTGCTGGGCAGCGGCGTTGCCAAAGCCCGCCGGGTGCAGCTCCAGAATGCGGCCCGAAAGCTGCGCGCCCCGGGCGGCCTCGTAAACAGAGAGGCTCAGGGCCGCGTCCACCACATCGCCGGTGGCATAGGGCAGCTGCTCCGGGTGCATCCCGAACCAGACCGCATAGATGCAGGCATTGCCCTGCCGCAGGCGCAGGCGGCAGTGCCGCCCCTCCGAGACAGGGTAGACTCCCTCCACCACAGCCTTTTCCAGCAGGAACACCGGGGCGGGGTTCTCGGCACCGTAGGGAGCCAGCTGGTCCAGCCGCCGGACAGATTCCACGGTGATGCGGTCAAGATGGATGGACAGGTCGCATTCCAGCGGCGGAGTCACCAGCACCGGGCACTCCCGGGCAGCCCACTCGTTCAGGCGGCGGCGCAGCTCCGGCAGATTCTCCTCCCGTACCGAAAGGCCCGCCGCCATGGCGTGGCCGCCGAAGCGGAGGAGAAGATCCTCACAGGAGGCAATGCAGGCGTGCAGGTTGAAACCCTGCACACTGCGGCCGCTGCCCTTGCCCTCGCCGTGCTCATCAATGGACACCACGATGACGGGACGGCCGGTCTTTTCCACCAGCCGGGATGCCACGATGCCAATGACTCCAGGATGCCAGTCCCGGCCCCAGATCAGGATGACCCGGTCCTCCAGAATGGCGGGCTCGGCCTCCAGCTGGGCCTGCGCAGCCTTGGCGATCTCGCCCTCGGTCTCCTGCCGGGCGGCGTTGATCTCGTTCAGTTTATGTGCCAGCTCGGCAGCGCGTTCCTCATCCTCACACAGCACCAGCTGCAGGGCGGTCACAGCGCTGTCCATCCGGCCCGCCGCGTTGATGCGGGGGGCAATGGCATAGCTGACATTCTCGGCAGTCACGGGCTTGCCGCCCAGCCCCACCTCATCCAGCAGGGCCAGAAGGCCGGGCCGGTCAGAGTGCTGCAGCAGGTGCAGGCCCGCCTTGACCAGAGTGCGGTTCTCGCCGGTCAGGGGCATCACGTCTGCCACGGTGCCCACGGCGGCAAGGTCGCCGCAGTAATCCAGCATCTCCTCGGGCGGGCAGCCGTCCAGCGCGGCACAGAGCTTGAAGGCCACGCCTGCGCCGCATAGGCCCTTGAAGGGGCTGGTATCATCGACGCGGCGGGGGTCCACCACGGCAGCGGCCTTAGGCAGAGTATCATGGGGCAGATGGTGATCGGTGACGATCAGGTCCACTCCCAGTGAAGCCGCAAACTCAGCCTCCTCCAGCGCGGAGATGCCGTTGTCCACCGTCACGATGAGCTGGTATCCCTTATCGTGGATGGACTGGATGGCATTTTTGGAAAGGCCGTAGCCATCCCCTTCACGGCTGGGCAGCATACACTTGACGTTGGCTCCCATTCCCTTGAGGTGCTGGTAGAGCAGGGCGGTGGCGGTCACGCCGTCCACATCGTAGTCACCAAAGACAACAATGGTCTCTTCCCGGTCAATGGCATCGAGAATGCGGGCACAGGCCTTGTCCATGTCGGTCAGGAGCATGGGGTCGGTCAGCTCTTCCTCGCCCGATAGCAGGGTCAGGGCCTCGGCGGGGTCGGTGATGCCGCGCGCGGCCAGAATGCCTGCCAGCAGGCCCGCCTCTTTCTGCTGGGCAGCCAGCGTCATCTGATATTTTTCCTCGCTCCACGGCTCCCCATCCATCGTTTCCATGGCGCGGCTCTCCAGCTCCTCAGTGCTCTGCTGGGCAATGGCCGCGGTCAGTTCCTTCAGGGCAGAGCGGTCCAGCGGCTTCAGGTTCCAGGCCCGGTAGGTCGTCATAACAGTCCCTCCCCGGTCAGGCCGTCATTGGCCAGCATTCCCTGCAGCGCGGCGATCTCGCTGGAAACATCCATGGCAACGTCAGAAAGCAGGTTATCATACAGGTTGCTGTAAGCCTGATTCAGGGTGTGCAGGATGCCCGCGATATCCCGGCGGATGGTCTCTGCATTTTCGCCCTGCTGGCCCTGCACATCGTTGTAGGTGTGCAGCAGCTTCAGGGTGGTGGGGATATAGTATTCCGCAAAGCGGCGGGCCTTGGGCAGGCTTTCCGGGTGCGCTTCCAGCCACTCGCAGATGGCGGTGGTGGTCTTTTGCATCGTTTCCAGCTCTTCCCGGCCCTGTGCGTCCTGCATGAGCTGCTGCTCCTGCTCCAGCACCTTGGCAAAGCGGCGGGCCGTTTCGAGGTTGAGGGGCGTTTCCGGCGCGGCCTCCTGCTCCGGCTGCGGAGCCGGGCAGGCGTGCTCTGCGGCGAGGGCCTCCTGTGCGGCGCGGTAATCCTCCGCCGTCAGGTACACAGTCTCCGTTTTCTCATCCAGCCATGCATTCAGCCAGCCCTTACGGATGCTTTTTTTCAGCCGCTTGAGCGTTTTTTTCTTCTTCTGGTGGGTCAGGTCGGCCAGCATCTCCACCGGCAGGCCCTTGCCGCCGTCCATGCTGTTGGCAAGGTCGGCCAGCTGGCCCATCTGCCTGCCCGCTTCCCTCTGGGAAACGCCGCAGGCCGCCATCCAGCCAAAGCCCGCCGTGGCAAGAGCCAGTGCACTGCTGATGATGCCAAGCACGTTGTAGGCGGTGTTCATAACGTAGTCCGTGCCCGTCATCAGGATGCCGCCGCCCTCAGCAGTCGACACCACAACGTCGCCCAAAGCAGCCGGCGAAATAAAGCCCAGCCCGATGAGGCAGCCCACTGCGCCCAGCCCGAAAAGCACCGCAAAGGTGATGCCCACAGCCAGCAGAGCCACGCCCGAGTTGTAACGCTCCTTGGCGCATTTCCGCAGCTTTTCCACCGGGGTCAGCTCCGGGCGCGATGCAAAGAAATTTCTGGCCCACTGGGGCATTCCGGCGTACTGCTCTGCCGTGCCGCCGTTGGCATGGGCCTGCCGCTGGCTCTGGTAGTAGCTGTCCCGGGCCTGCCGCATGGCCTTGCCCGCCTCCGAGATGCCGTAATTGGCCGCATGAACAGCGGCCTTGCCCACATCAAAGGCGCGGTCGCCGATGTCCATGCCCCGGCCCTCAAAGCCATGGGCAAAGGCATCGGACATGGTGTCGCCAAAGGCGCGCAGCTGCTCTTCCAGCTCCTGCTGCACCTGTTTTCCCTCGTTTTCTTGTGTTGTATCGTTTTCACGATGGTTCATCTATATTTCTCACCCTTCTGCCGGTGCATACCGGCCGATGATCGCACGGGCGACCCGCAGGCCGTCCACGGCGGCGCTCATAATGCCGCCCGCATATCCGGCCCCCTCGCCGCAGGGGTACAACCCCGCCAGCTGGGCCGATTCCAAGGTCTCCTCCCGTTTCAGCCGCACGGGGCTGCTGGTGCGGGTCTCAAGGCCCGTGAGGATGGCTTCCGGTGCGGTGTAGCCCGCAATCTTGCGCTCGTAGGCACGCAGGCCCGCCCGCAGGGTATCGGCCAGCTCCCCGGGCAGCAAAGCTCCCAGATCCGCAGCCACAACGCCCCGGTCATAGGTAGGCTCCACCCGGCCGATGTTCAGCTGGCCTTTGCCCTCCAGAAAGCTCTGCACGTTCTCAGCCGGGGCCGCATACGCCCCGCCCCGGCGGCCTGCAGCGTAGGCTTTTGCCTCCAGCTCCCGCTGGAAAGCGATGGCCCTGCGCGGGTCGCCCGCAAAATCCTCAGCTCCCACGCTGATCACCACCGCCGCGTTGGCGTTTTTGCCGTCCCGGGCGTGGTAGCTCATGCCGTTGGTGACCACGTGGCCGGTCTCGCTGGCCGAAGCCACCACCTGACCGCCGGGACACATGCAGAAGGTGTACACGCACCGGTCTCCCACATGCTGGGAGAGCTGATACTCACCCCGCGGCAGGGCCGGATGCCCGGCAGCCTCGTGGTACAGGCTCTTCTCGATCTCACTCTGCAGGTGTTCTGCCCGGAAGCCCACGCTGAAGGGCTTGCACTCCAGCACAAGACCGCTGTCCATCAGCATCCCGAAGGTGTCCCGGGCCGAGTGGCCCACGGCAAACACCAGCGCTTCACAGGGGAAGGTCCCGCCGGTGGTAAAGATGCCGGTCAGCCGTCCGTTCTTCTGCTCAAAACCGGTGAGGACCGTGTTGAAGTGCACCTCGCCGCCCAGAGCTTCGATCTCCCTGCGGATGGAGGTGATAACGCCCCGGAGCAGGTCGGTGCCCACATGGGGCTTCTGCTTCCAGGCGATCTCCGCCGGGGCACCGTGCTGCAGAAACACCTCGGTGACAAAGCCGCAAAGCTCATCCCCGATGCGGGTGGTCAGCTTGCCGTCCGAAAAGGTGCCTGCGCCGCCCTCGCCAAACTGGATGTTGGCGTTGGGGTCCAGCTCGCCGGTGGCAGAGAAGTGCTCCACCGCCTTCACACGCTCGTCCAGCGCCGGGCCGCGCTCCAGCACGATGGGCTTGTAGCCCTGCCGGGCCAGCAGCAGCGCCGCAAACAGGCCCGCCGGCCCCAGCCCGCAGACCACAGGCCGGTGGGGCAGGCGCTGGGTGCCGTTCTGAACGCTGAGATCCGTTTTGCCGCGGATAGCAACGCAGGGCGAGGCCCCTGCATACGCAGATTCCTCACCCTCGTCCTTGAGCGTTACCGCTATGGTATACACCAGCTTTGGCTGCCCGTGGCGGGCATCCACCGACAGCCTGGCCACGCCCAGATGGGCCGCCTTGCTGCGGGGGATGCGCGCCAGATGCAGCGCTTTCTCGAATGCCTGCGGCTCCCCGGCAGAGAGCGGCAGGCGGATATCTCTTACTAGTATCATCTATCAAGTTTCGCTTTCTATTTTCAGCCTCCTCACCCTCTCCGTCATTGCTAACGCAATGCCACCTCCCCCAAAGTGGGAGGCCTTGGCAATATTTGCAAACTTCATCTTTATGCCAAGGGCTCTCCCTTCGGGAGAGCTGGCGAGCGAAGCGAGACTGAGAGGGTGAGCCAGCTCAGTTACTTTCTATCTTGCACTGGATAACATAGCTCCCCAGCGCAAAGATCTTACCATTGGAGGGCACATACAGGCGGCAGGCAATGTTCTGCTGCCCTGCGGCCACATAGAAATCATCCGCATCGATCTCAATGACCACCTGCTCGGGCACCAGCGTATCCAGCAGACCCGCCGGGCCACAGAGGGTCACATTCATCAGCCGCTCGGTCTGCACGGTCAGGGTATAGGTGGAGGGCAGATTGACCACCTGCACGCAGCTGGCGGGCAGGTTCATGGTCTTGGTCTCGAGCTTGGAGCTGTCGAAACTGACCGTGATGCTGGAAATGTTGTCCAGCAGGCGAATATTGCCCGGCAGCTCGATGGGCAGCTCATACACCTTGTTCGGCGCAAAGGTGGAAAGATCGATGGTGCCCACAGACAGGGTAGAGAGCTTTTCGATCTGGCTCTCGGGCCCGGCGACATTCAGGGTCTGCTTGCTCAGGGAATAGACCAGCACCGAGGGATCAAAATTCCGGGGCGCGTTGATAAAGCTGACCGACACGGGCAGGGTGGCCATCTTGTAGACCTCCAGCGTGACCTCCACGCTGGACTCCTCCAGATTCGTGTATTCAAACTTGACCTCACTGCCGCTCTTGGTATAAAAGCGCAGGGCGGTATCCAGCGTGACCGAATCGGTGAGCTCCCCCTTGTGGGTCACCTCGGCGGTGCAGGTCTCCACCTTATCGATCTCAGTGCTGGGGCCGGAGAGGGTCACCGTCTCCTTGGAGAGCTCGGTGCCATAGAGGATATAGCCGTCCGCAATGGTCAGGTAGTTGGTGGTCACGGTGATGGGCACCGTTTTCTCCTCCACCACGTCAAACACCACGTCCACGCTGTTGTCGCCGCCCTCAATGGAAACGGACACGCCATTGAGCAGGGTGTTCACGCCCCGCACCTGCAGGTGCAGGGTCTTTTCGCCGCTGTCCCGCACGCCGGACCAGTCCGGGTAGACCACGAAATCAGAGGAAGTCAGGCTGCCGATGGTGTAGCCATCGCCCGAGAGCTTCAGGCTGACGTACTTTTCCGGCGCGCTGACGATGCTCAGGCCCCGGGAGGTGTACGCGGCGGAATCATAGGTAAAATCCACCGGCACGTTGTTGATGGTGCGGGTGGTGCCGGGCTGGACGACGATGGTGACCACCATCCATGCCACAATGGCACCCACGATGGCCAGCAGCAGCCGGATGCGGCGGTCGTCCAGAATGCTCTTGGTGTGCTGGATGGCAGGCTTTGTGCCGTTGGTACGATTGCTGCTCACTGCTGCTCATCCTCCTCTTTCTGGTTCATCCAGTTCAGCAGGCTCTTGACCTTGCCGCGCCAGCCGTCGGCAGCTGCCTTTTCGCTGGCGGTCTCCTTGGGGATCATCTCATCCACCAGCCGGGTGTACAGGGTCTGGCGGTCAAAGTGGCGGATCAGCACACCGTTCTTTGCCATGGAGATGATGCCGGTCTCCTCACTGACCACAACGGCAATGGCATCCGAATTCTCCGCAATGCCCAGGCAGGCGCGGTGGCGGGTGCCCATATCCTTGCCCAGATCCAGGTTGTTGGACAAGGGCAGCACACAGCCCGCCGCCTTGATGCGGCCATTCTCAATGATGGCGGCACCGTCGTGCAGGGGGGTCCCCTCGTAGAAGATGGTGCCCAGCACCTCCAGATTGACGGCACTGTTCACGGGTGTGCCGGTGCGCACGATCTCAGAGAGGTTGGTGTTGCGCTCCAGCACGATCAGGGCACCGGTCTTGGTCTCGGAAAAGCGCTCGGCGGCATCGCAGATGGCAATGATGGCGCTGCGCCAGGCCCCTTTGAAGCTGGGGTCATTGTAGCGTCCCTTGATGTTGAAGAGCTTGCCCGCCCACTGGTCGGTCTGGCCCATCCGCTCCAATGCGCGGCGGATCTCCGGCTGGAACAGGACCACCAGCGTCAGCAGGCCGACCTGCAGCAGCGAGTTCAGCAGCCAGGTGACGGTGCGCATGTTCAGCACGTTGGCCACCAGATAGACCGCCAGCACCAGCAGCGCGCCCTTGGCCAGCTGCCCGGCGCGGGTGCGGTTGATGATGCCCAGCAGCTGGTAGATCAGGAAAGCAATGATGACGATATCCAGCAGATCGGCCAGCTTGAAGGTCTGGAAATTGGCGATGATCGAATTCAGAGTCATCAGAGTGTCTCTCCCGTTACAGCTTCTCGATCAGGGCGACAGCATGGGCGGCAATGCCCAGGCCCTCGCCGGTAAAGCCCAGATGCTCCTCGGTGGTGGCCTTGACGCTCACAGCATCCACCGGCATCCCGAAGGCGGCGGCCAGATTTTCCCGCATGGCGGGGATGTAGGGGGCCAGCTTGGGCTTCTGGCAGAGCAGGGTGGAATCGATGTTCACGATCTTCCAGCCCTTCTCCCGCATGATGCGTGCCACATGCTGCGCCAGCTGCAGGCTGTCGGCACCGGCGTAGGCGGGGTCGGTATCCGGGAAGTGCTTGCCGATGTCGCCCAGCGCGGCGGCACCCAGCACAGCGTCCATCACAGCGTGGGCCAGCACATCGGCATCCGAGTGGCCCAGCAGGCCCTTTTCAAAAGGCACCTCCACGCCGCCCAGGATCAGCTTGCGGTCCTCGACCAGACGGTGAACATCATAACCATGACCAATGCGCATATCATTTCCTTCTTTCTGTTCGGCGCGGGGCAGATCCTCCCGCGTTGTGATCTTCAGATTGGCGTAATCCCCCTGGGTCAGCTGCACCGGGCGGCCGGTCAGTTCAAACAGGCTGCAGTCATCGGTGACCAGGCGGGCTTTTTCCGCATCCAGCTCGTCCAGCGCGGCCAGATACGCCGCGCGGTCGAAGCACTGGGGGGTCTGCACCGCATACAGGGTGCTGCGGTCAGGGGTATCAGTGACCATGCAATGCTCCGGCACGGTCTTGCCGTCGCCCCGCACAGCCCGCTTGACGGTATCCTTTACCGGCACGGCGGGGGCGGCAGCACCGCAGGCAGCGGCTGCTTCCAGCGCCGCCGTGATGATAGCCTGACTGACAAAGGGACGGGCGGCATCATGGACAGCCACCAGTTCTCCGTGGGCGGCCAGCACTCCGTTCTTTGCGCTCTCGGCACGGGTCGCGCCGCCCTGCACCACCTGCACCGGCTTTGTGCAGGCCGCGGCCTGCTGTTCCAGAAATGCCCGGTTCTTCCCGGCCACCAGAACGATCTCGCTGACCAGCGGACACTCCGCAAAGGCCCGGATGCTCCGCTGCACCACGGTCTCCCCGCCCAGATCAAAGCTGAGCTTGTCAAACCCCATGCGGGTGGAGGACCCTGCCGCCACCAGAACGGCTGATACTTTCTTTTCCAATTTCTGCACCTGCCCTGCTCTTATTCTCCCGGGAAATGCCACCCGGGGCACAGATAGAATAAACCATGTTTTATTATACCGTATCGCCCGGCAAACTGCAACCGATTTTATACAGCAAAAATGCCCCTCTGCGGCAGGGCAGAGGGGCAAAAACGCTTCTTTTTTCAGGAGATCACTTCAGGATGGGCTCGATGGCGGCAGCCAGAGCATCCTTCTGTGCCTGGGCTTCCTCCAGGGTCTTGCCCAGGGTGGTGAAGTAGGTCTTGATCTTGGGCTCAGTGCCGGAGGGACGCACCACAACGGTCGCGCCATTTTCCAGCGTGTAGATCAGGACATTGGCGGCGGGCAGGCCGGTCTCCTCGGGCTTCTTGTAGTCCATGACCTTGACGACCTTGTGGCCGCCGATCTCGGTCAGGGGCTCGTCACGCAGCTTCTGCATGATGGAAGCCATCTTCTCCATGCCGGTCAGGCCGGGGAACTCAAAGCTGTCCACCTTGTTCAGGTAGCGGCCGTACTGTGCGTAGATCTCTTCCAGACGCTGCTTGATGGAGGAACCGATGCTGCGGTAGTAAGCGGCCATCTCGCAGATCAGCATGGAGCCGATAACGGCATCCTTATCGCGGACATAGGGGCCTGCCAGGTAGCCGTAGCTTTCCTCAAAGCCGAAGATGAAGCGGTTCACTTCACCGGCAGCTTCCAGATTGGCGATCTGATCGCCGATCCACTTGAAGCCGGTCAGAACGTTGCGCATCTCCACGCCGTAGTGCTTTGCCACAGCGTCGGCCAGCGGGGTGGAAACGATGGACTTGACCGCCACGGGGTTTGCGGGCATGGTTCCCTTTTCAATGCGTCCGGCACAGATGTAATCCAGCAGCAGAACGCCCATTTCGTTGCCGGAGACCAGCTCATAGCTGCCGTCCGGGCACTTCATGGCAATGCCCACGCGGTCTGCATCGGGGTCGGTAGCCAGCATCAGGTCAGCGCCGGTCTTGGTGGCCAGCTCCAGACCCAGCTTCAGGGCCTCAAAGATCTCAGGGTTGGGGTAGGAGCAGGTGGTAAAGTAGCCGTTGGGGTACTCCTGCTCGGGTACGATGGTGATATCGGTGATGCCCATATCGTTCAGCACATGGGTCACGGGCACCAGACCGGAACCGTTCAGGGGGCTGTACACCAGCTTCAGGCCGGCAGTCCGGCACAGGCCGGGGCGCACCTGACGTGCCTCGATGGCATCGTACAGGGCCTTCTTGCAGTCATCGCCCACAAAGCGGATCAGGCCCTGCTCCACGCCAGCGGCAAAGGAGATGTACTTTGCGCCGGTCAGAACATCGGTCTTCTGGATCTCATCATAGACGATGGCGGCGGCATCATCGGTCATCTGGCAGCCATCCGGGCCGTAGGCCTTGTAGCCGTTGTACTTGGCGGGGTTGTGGGAAGCGGTGACCATGATACCGGCGTTGCACTCGTAGTAACGGGTGGCAAAGCTCAGGGCAGGCACAGGCATCAGGGCATCATAGATGCGCACCTTGATGCCGTTGGCGGCCAGAACACCGGCGGCGGTCTTGGCAAAGACATCGCTCTTCAGGCGGCTGTCGTAGCTGATGGCGACAGTCTGGCTGCCACCCTGGGTCTTGACCCAGTTTGCCAGACCCTGGGTAGCCTGACGGACGACATAGATGTTCATGCGGTTGGTACCGGCACCCAGCACACCGCGCAGACCGGCGGTGCCAAACTTCAGGGCCACGGCAAAGCGGTCCTTGATCTCCTCGTCATTGCCCTCGATCTTGCGCAGCTCCGGTTTCAGATCCGCGTCCTCCAGATCCGCAGCCAGCCAGCGCTTATACTCATCCAGATACATATTGCACACCTTACCTTTAATTCGTATTTCGCACAAGGATAGTTTTTCCAAACCTACTTATACTATAAACCCTTTCTTGGTACTGTGTCAATTCCATATTATGTAAGAATTTTTGCTCCGCAAATCATACAAATATTACAAAGATTTCAGCCTTTTCCATCATTTGGGGCTTTCGTGCTGTCCGCAGAGCCTGCGGCAGTGCCCGCGCATTGACAAGCCCCCTGCCCGACACTATAATTGGGACAATAGAATATTCTGCCGAGACCGGGCATTTTCCCGGTTATTTCCCCGTCGGGCCGCAGACGCGGCGTGAGGAGGCCCCATGTATTCCGTTCTGAAAAGCTATGGTCTGAACGGCCTAAACGGCTTTGCCGTGGCCGTGGAAGCCGATGTCTCCGGCGGCCTGCCCGCCTTTTCGCTGGTGGGCCTGCCGGATTCCGCCGTGCGGGAAAGCGGCGACCGTGTCCGCTCTGCCGTGAAGAATCTGGGCTACAAATGGCCCGACCGCCACATCACGGTCAACCTTGCCCCGGCGGACATCCGCAAGAGCGGCCCGGTGTATGACCTGCCCCTGCTGCTGGCGGTGCTGGCATCCTCCGGCCAGATGGAGGAGCCGCCCGCCGATGCGGCTTTTCTGGGGGAGCTGGCACTGGACGGCAGCCTGCGCCCGGTTTCGGGCGTGCTGCCTATGGCGTTGGCGGCGGCAGCAGACGGCATCCGCAGCCTGTATGTGCCCGCCGAAAACGCCGCCGAAGCCGCCGAGGCGGGCGGCGACGCGATGCAGGTCTACCCCGCCCGCACAGCCCGGGAGGTCGTAGATGCGCTGCGGGGCCTTGTGCCCCTCTCCCCCGCCGCGCCCATCCCTTTTGACCCCGCTTCCGGCTGGAATGCCGCCCCGGATTTTGCGGATGTGATGGGCCAGCCGCTGGCCCGCCGGGCCATGGTGCTGGCAGCAGCCGGTGGGCACAACGTGCTGCTCATCGGCGCGCCCGGCACCGGCAAATCCATGCTGGCCAAGCGCCTGCCCGGCATCCTGCCGCCCCTGACCCGGGAGGAGGCTGTGGAGACCACCAAGATCTATTCCATTGCGGGCCAGCTGCCCAAGGGACGGGGCTTGATCTCTGCCCGGCCCTTCCGCAGCCCGCACCACTCGGCCAGCGCGGCGGCGCTGGCGGGCGGCGGCACCACCTTCCGGCCCGGCGAGTGCAGCCTTGCCGACTGCGGCGTGCTGTTTCTGGACGAGCTGCCGGAGTTTTCCCGGGACAGTCTGGAAGTTCTGCGCCAGCCGCTGGAGGACGGCCAGATTACTGTGAGCCGCGCGGCAGGCAGCGCCACCTACCCCAGCCGTTTCCAGCTGGTGGCCGCCATGAACCCCTGCAAGTGCGGCTACTACGGCCACCCCACCCGTCCCTGTACCTGTTCCCCCAGTGCGGTGCGGCAGTACCGCAGCCGGGTATCCGGCCCCCTGCTGGATCGCATCGACCTCTGTGTGGAGATGGACCCCGTTGCCTTTGACGAGCTCCACACCAGCTCCCCCGCCGAGAGCAGCGCAGACCTGCGCAAGCAGGTGCTTGCTGCCCGGGCCGTGCAGGCCAAGCGCTATGCCGCCCCCGGATATGAGGGCGTGCGTTGCAATGCCCAGCTCACAGCCGGGCAGGTGCGGCGTGTCTGCCGGATGACCCCCGCCGCCGAGCGGCTCCTCCGCGCCTCCTACGACACACTGGGTCTTTCTGCCCGCGCCCATGACCGCATCCTCCGGGTGGCCCGCACTGTAGCTGACCTGGCGGGCAAACAGCTGCTGGATGAGGAGGCCCTGCTGGAAGCGCTGCAGTACCGCGCGCAGGAAAAGGTGGAGACGTTCTGACCCGTCATTTTTCCGCAGCGTCAATGTTTCTCATCCTCACATTTCACGATCTGATCTCCGGATGCGATCCAGACACCGGAACAGCAAAGCTGAAGATCATCCATTTTCCTGACACCACAAAAGGGACGGCGTGGAGCACACGCCGTCCCTTTTTACTTGTTCTCTCAATCCACCACCGGGATATCCAGCCCGAACTCAAGGGGGCGGAAGCGGGGGCAGACATTTTCCGTGATGCAGATGACCGAGGCGGCCAGGCGGCTGCCGATCTCGCAGGATTCAGCCAGAGTCTTGCCGTAGGTCAGGCCGATGACGGTTCCGGCAAAGAAGGCATCCCCCGCACCGGTGGTGTCGATGACATCCACCTTTTTGGCGGGCACGATGCCGCACTCGCCGTTGGCGCGGGCGAACACAGCGCCCTTGCTGCCCATGGTCACCACCATGCAGGGGATGTTGGCGCTGTGCACATTGCCCGCCAGCACCCTGCACATCTCCTCAGGCTCGAGATGGTCGTAATTGTCCGAGAAGAGCAGCCCAGCCTCCTGCTGGTTGCAGACAAAGCAATCGATCTGCTGCAAAAAGTCCCGGCGCTCCATGGCGATGCTCATGTTGGAAACGGCCGCATACACCTTTTTGCCGTACTTTTTGGCGTATTTCAGGGTCTGCTTGACCGTCTCCTTTTCAAGGTCCAGCTCCAGCGCGATGCTGTCGCAGTCGGCAAAGATCTCATCCCCCTGCTCGGCCAGCAGGCCGATGAGCGGCGTGGTATCCGGCCGCTTGGAGATGGCGGCAGTCACATCACCCCTGTTGTCAAAGATGGCCAGCCAGGTGCCCATGCCGTCCGGCACCTTTTTGATGAACCGGGTGTTGACCTTGTGGTTCTCCAGCTTATCAATGACATCCTGCCCCATGCCGCTGTCATCGACAAGGCTCACGAAGGTGGGCCGGAGCTCCACGTTGGCGATATCCTCTGCCACGTTGCGGCTCACGCCGCCGTGTACCTGCTCCATTCTGCCCGCGTTGCGCCCGCCGGGGATATAGGTGGAAAGCGGATATCCCTTGATGTCCACAAACACTGCGCCGATGACTACGATGCCCATAAATTTTTTGATTCCTTTCCGGATTTTACTTTGATATCTCCTATTATATAACAGCTCTTGACAAAAAGCCAATTTTTTCTCTCAAAGCCTACTCTGCCCTTGAAAAACTGTGGCAGAGCTGCCCCGAAGAAAGAGCCTCCGGCATCCACCGATAATCACTGCTCAGGCTCAGGATCGCATCATACTTCACGCAGTCCGGCCGGGCAGGCGAGGCCAGCAGGTAATCCGCCTGCACAGGGGCCGCAAGCGCAGCACTGCCGCTCAGGGTAACAAAGGTCTGCCCGGCGGCCTGGATGCGGGCCACACAGCCGTTCCGGGTGCGGAGCACCTCCACCTCTGCCGGGCTGCAGCGGACACGGCGGGTGGCATAGAGCGCCATCCGGTCAACGGCAATGCGCTGTTCTGCCCCCATCCGCTGGGCGCTCCGGGGCCTGAGCCGCAGGTCGATCAGGCACTCCACAGTCCGAATATTCCGGCGCTCCAGCGTGGTCTCCACGGCGCACCGGGTCACGTCGCCGCCGCGGAAGAGGATGACGGCGCTCTCGTTCCGGCTGATGACCACCGCCGGGGCATTCCGGCTGCCCACCAGCTCCACCCGGACAACATCCCGGTTCAGGGCATTGCCGGTGAAAACGGCAAGCCCCGCCGTCAGCAGAAGGGCAGGCAGGGCCACCCGCAGACGCACCCTGTTATGGAACGCCAGCCAGCAGAGCCCGGCCAGCAGCAGGCAGACCACGGCGGCATAGGCGGTGTCGAACCAGATCTGTGCCCCGGGCCAGCCGGACACCCAGAGCGCCCAGCGGTCCAGCACCTCTGCCAGAAATTCCGCGCAGCACGAGCACACCCGCTGGGCCGGGGCCAATGCGGGCGCAAGCCCCAGCAGGGCCGCCCCCAGACCGGTGAGCAGGATGGGTTCCACCAGCCAGAGCACCGCCGCACCGGACACCAGCGCGTACAGGCTGGTGCTCATCCCCCGCAGCACCAGCACCGGGAAGGTGGCCATGGAGGCGCAGGCCGAGATGCAGACCGTTTCCCACAGACTTCCCGCAAGCCCAAGCGCTTTTCGCTTCCAGAACCGGAGGCGGGGGTGCTTTTTCTTTGCCCGTTGTTTTTCCCAGGCTTCCTGACTGCGGCGCACCACGGCCCCACCGGCCAGGGTGCCCACCACCGCTGCAAAGGAGAGCTGAAAGCCCACGTCACAGACGGCGTAGCTGTTGCCCGCCGTCATCAAAACACCGGCCACGCCCAGCGAGGTCAGGGCATCCGGCGGGCCGTAGACCCAGATCCCCAGCGCACTGAGCCAGACGGCCCCCGCCGCGCGCAGAACAGAGGGCGTAAAGCCCGTCACGCCCACCAGCAGCAATGCCAGCACTGCACTGAACAGCGCCCTGACCCGGCGGCCGGTATAGCCGCGCAGTCGCTTTTTGCGGCTGGGCAGCAGCCTGCCCAGCACATCGCCGCACAGGATCGAAACGTGCATTCCGCTGACCACCAGCACATGGGAAAGCCCCGCGCCCCGGTAGGCTGTGCGCAACTCCTTGGAGAGATGGGTGCGGTCGCCTGTAACCATGGCGGCCAGCACGCCCGCCGGGCCGGAGGCCATCCCCTGCCGCAGGGCGGCGCTCAGCCGCTTCTGGAGCCGGGCCGTCCGGGCGCGGAAGGAGGTGCTCTGCCCCAGCAGCGCAAAGCCTTTCTCATAAGCAGCGTTCAGGGCAATGCCATCGGCCAGGGCATTCAGGCGGGCGGTATCATCGGGCATTTCCAGCGCAAAGCGGCCCTTGACCCGGTCGCCGGGGCTGCAGGTGGGCAGGCTGGCGCACTCCACCCGGAAGGAGGCCGCCTCCCGGTCCACCGTTTCCACCCGCAGGACCGCCCGCACCCTGCCGGGGAAATAGGAAGAGGTTGTGCTCTCCACCTCCGCCTCCAGCAGGACACTGCGGCCATCGTAAGCAGTCTGGAGTTTTTCCCATTTTGCCTGCGTGGAGCCGGTCAGAACAAGGCCCAGCGCAGCCCCCAGGATCAGGCAGATGCCATAGCCCCAGGCCGGACTTTTGTGCAAACGGCCCGCCAGCGCCCACAGCAGACCGGCAACAAAAAATGCCGCAAACGGCACAAAACGTCCCGTTTGCGGCAAAAAGGCGCACACCAACTCCAGCCCCAGCGTTCCTGCACAGAAAACACAGAGCGGGCGGCGCATCTTACTTAGTGGAAGAACAGGGGCAGCGGCTCAAGGAAAATGATATCCTTGCGCTCGGCTGCATCGCCCTCGGCCAGAACAGCGGCCTGGCCCACGATGGTGCACTGGGTCTGCTCTGCCAGTGCGTCCAGCGCCTTCAGGGAGCCGCCGGTGGAGATGACATCATCCACCACAAGCACACGCTTGCCGCTCATCTTGTCCAGCTCCTTGCGGTCGATGACCAGCTTCTGCTTGCCTGCGGTGGTGATGGACTGATCCTCCACCACGACAGGGTCGGCCATATAGAGCTTTTCGCCCTTGCGTGCGCAGATGTAGGGCTTGCCGCTCTGGCGGCTCATCTCGTGTGCCAGAGGGATGCCCTTGGCCTCAGCGGTCAGCAGAATATCAAACTCGGGGCACTTTTTCAGCAGCTCGGTGGCAGCAGCCACGGTCAGCTCTGCATCGCCCAGCATGATGAAGGCCGCAATGTCCATGTGGTCGTTCACCTTGCAGATGGTCAGTTCACGGGTCAGGCCCGCAACATTCAGGGTATAGGTCTTTGCCATAACAATTCCCTTCCTTTTGTTCGATCCGTTATTTTTATGTGCGGCTCAGACAGGCAGCTTCTCGCCGCCCAGCACATGGAAATGCAGGTGCTTCACGGTCTGGCCAGCATCCTCGCCGACATTGGAGATCACGCGGTAGCCGTTGTCCAGGCCAACCTCTTTGGCCAGCTTGGCGATCACGGCAAAGATATGGCCCAGCAGGGCACCGTCCTCCTCCGTCAGGGCAGCGGCACTCTGGATGTGCTTTTTGGGCACAACAAGGAAGTGCACCTTGGCCTGCGGGTTGATATCGTAAAACGCCACGACCTGATCGTCCTCATACAGCTTTTTAGAGGGGATCTTGCCCTCGGCGATCATGCAAAACAGACAATCTTCCATGGGAATTGCTCCTTTCGATATTTATAAACAGCCTCGCCCTCTCCGTCACGGCTTACGCCGTGCCACCTCTCCCAAAGTGAGAGGCCTTGGCAGTACGGTAAACCTTCTGGTTTTGCCAAGGGCTCCCCCTTTGGGGGAGCTGGCGAATGAACGTGAGCCTGAGAGGGTGAGCCCGCTTTCACTCAGCCCAGCTGCTTCTCAACGATGCCCTTGACAGCGGCCAGAGCCTCGTCGATCTTGGTCTCGTCCTTCAGGCCGGCCATTGCAAAGTCGGGCTTGCCGCCGCCCTTGCCGCCTGCGATGGCGCTGATCTCCTTGACCAGCACGCCAGCCTTGAGGCCCTTTTCCTGTGCCAGCTTATTCACGGTAACGGCCATGGTGATCTTATCCTCAGCCTTGCCCACCAGAACAGCCACCACGGGGTTCACAGCCTTGTCGCGGATGCTGTCGCACATACCGCGCAGGGTTTCGCCGGTGGTGCCGGTGAAGTAAGCAGAAGCGATCTTCACGCCGCCTGCTTCCTCGGCGTTGTCAAACAGGCTGTCCACCTTGGAGGCGGCGATCTTAGCCTTCAGCTCCTCCAGCTCGCGGCTCATGGCCTTGTTCTCAGCCATCACAGCCTCAGCACGAACAGGCAGAGAGGTGACGTTGTTGGCCTTCAGGGTGTTTGCCACATCATGCAGCATAGCCTCCTGCAGGTTTGCACGGATCAGCAGGTTGCGGCCGGTAACAGCCTCGATGCGGCGGATGCCTGCAGCCACAGAGCTCTCGCTGACGATCTTGAAGCCGCCAATCTGGGCGGTGTTCTTGACGTGGGTGCCGCCGCAGAACTCGGTGGACCAGCCCTCGATGTTCACAACGCGGACGACCTTGCCGTACTTCTCGCCGAAGAGGGCCATTGCGCCCAGCTTCTTGGCCTCCTCGATGGGCATCTCCTTGACGGTGACGTTCATCGACTCGTAGATCTTATCGTTGACGATCTTCTGCACCCGGGCCAGCTCCTCAGGCGTGACGGCGCTGAAGTGGGTGAAGTCGAAGTGGGTGATCTCCGCATCCTGATAGGAGCCTGCCTGATGGACATGGTCGCCCAGGACCTCACGCAGGGCAGCCTGCAGCAGATGGGTCGCGGTGTGGTTGCGGCAGACGGACATCCGGTATTCCTTGTCCACCTGAGCGTTCAGGTGGTCGCCCACCTTGACGATGCCGCTCTCCAGCACGCAGGTGTGGACGTAGTAGCCCTTGGGGGTCTTTTTCACGTCCAGCACACGCAGGCTGCACTCGGGGCCGGTCAGCAGGCCGTTGTCGGCCACCTGGCCGCCCATCTCAGCGTAGAACGGGGTCTTGTCCAGAACCACCAGCACGCCGTCCTTTGCCTCCTCATCGGTGGCAATGGCATCGGTCAGGGTCTCCTCGTCGCTCAGGGCAACCACAACGCCGGTGTCGTTCAGGGTCTCATAGCCGGTAAAGACAGTGGGCTCAACGGTCAGGCCGCCGAACAGATCCTCGCTCCAACCGGAGATGTTCTTCTTCAGGCGCTCGGCACGGGCGCGCTCCTTCTGCTTCTTCATCTCAGCATGGAAGCCGTCCTCGTCGATCTCAATGCCCTGCTCGGCAGCGATCTCCTTGGTCAGGTCGAGGGGGAAGCCGAAGGTATCGTTCAGCTTGAACACGTCCAGACCCTTGAGCAGGTGCTGGTGTGCCTTTTCCAGGCCGTCGATCATGTTGTTCAGGATGTTCATACCGGCATCGATGGTGCGGGCAAAGTTTGCCTCCTCGGTGCCGATGACCTTCTTGATATAGGCATCGTGCTCACGCAGCTCGGGGTAAGCGCTCTCGCTGGACTGGATGACCGTCTCCACCAGTTCCACCAGGAAGGGGCGGGAGATGCCCAGCATCCGGCCATGGCGGGCAGCGCGGCGGAGCAGACGGCGCAGAACGTAGCCGCGGCCCTCGTTGGAGGGCAGGATGCCGTCAGACACCATGAAGGTGCAGCTGCGGATGTGGTCGGTGATGACACGGATGGAGATGTCATCCTTGGCGTTCTCACCATAGGTCTTACCGGCAATGTGCTCCACATGGTGCAGCACGCTCTGAACGGTATCCACCTCAAACAGGTTGCCCACGCCCTGCATCACGCAGGCCAGACGCTCCAGGCCCATGCCGGTATCGATGTTGGGACGTGCCAGACGCTCGTAGTGGCCCTTGCCGTCGGCATCAAACTGGCTGAACACCAGGTTCCAGATCTCCATATAGCGGTCGCAGTCACAGCCCACGCCGCAGGTCGGCTTGCCGCAGCCGTACTCGGGGCCGCGGTCAAAGTAGATCTCAGAGCAGGGGCCGCAGGGGCCGGAGCCGTGCTCCCAGAAGTTGTCCTCCTTGCCCAGACGCACCATGTGGTCCGGAGCAATGCCCACCTTCTTGGTCCAGATATCGTAAGCCTCGTCGTCCTCTTCGTAGACAGAGATGTGCAGCTTATCCTTGGGGATAGCCATCCACTCGTCGCTGGTCAGGAACTCCCATGCCCAGGGAATGACCTCCTCCTTGAAGTAATCCTGGAAGGAGAAGTTGCCCAGCATCTCAAAGAAGGTGCCGTGGCGGGCAGTGATGCCCACACGCTCGATATCCGGAGTACGGATGCACTTCTGGCAGGTGGTCACACGGTGGCGGGGAGGCTCTTCCTGAGCCAGGAACCACTTTTTCATGGGGGCCATGCCGCTGTTGATCAGCAGCAGGCTGGGGTCGTTCTTCGGCACCAGCGGGAAGCTGTCCAGACGCAGGTGGCCCTTGCTCTCAAAGAAGCTCAGGTACTTTTCACGCAGTTCATTCAAACCGGTCCATTGCATAGGTTTTCTCTCCTCAATTGTCCTTGGCGTTTGCACGTCAGTTTTTATGATGTTATGGCAGAGGGGCGGGCAGGCGCAAAAACAAAAACAGCCCCATCCCAAAAGGGACGAGGCTGTGTAAAACTGCTCCGTGGTACCACCCAAATTGCAAAGGATAAAACTGCTTGTCCCCTGCCGCTTTCGGCGCGGTAACGCTGCGCTGCGTCCGACTTGTTTCGCCGGAAGCTCCGGGGCGGCACGAAACGAGACCTGCCGGAGCGCCTTGCAGCTGGGAGCGCTCTCTCTGGGCGGCGGTGTGCATTTCTGACCCCATCATTGCCATCTGTCATAATTCACGTTTTGCCGCAAAGGCGCATATTCGCCCCTTGCGTACACTTAAATTATAGCATGGGCTCTGCGTTTGTCAACGGGTTTTCCACAAATTTTACGGCACCCAGATGCGGTCTACATGGGTCATCTCGCCGTTTTGGATGGTCACGGTCGTGTTTCCCGCATTCCACCCATAAACATCTTCTTCGCTGCTCATTGCATCGCAAACCGCCCGGTCTCCCTTGACCATCACTGGGTCGGCTCCAAAGTCTGCTGCGCCGTCCGATAGTTCGATATCGTCTGCCATAACAAGCTGCTTCACCACACCAACTTCATAATAAGCGGGAAAATCATCCCATGTCAGAGTCCGGTAATGGTCCTCCTCTTTGCATAAGTCGATGCCGCCTTCTTCTATTCCGCCGTTGATGGTCACATAGTTGTTTTCCCGCTCGATGCTCTCCACGGTCAGGGCTGTAGTTTCCTCTGTCCCGTTTAGATGTGTTACAATGGTATCGCCTTCGCTCAATGCTTCTATCTCTGGGGCTGTGTACCGGTCATAGTCGTATACGACCGCGTCGTTGATGGTATTCTTGCGTTCACCGACCCATACTTTATCGCTTTCAAAGCTGATGTGATAGGTGCCATCCGAAAGGGGGTCGCTCAGTAAAACGCCTTGCATGGGCTGTACTTCCGTTTTTTGCGCCTCCTGCGCCTCCGAAGAGGTCGTGCTTGGCGTGGAAGCCGCTGTGCTTCCCGCCGTGGAACTGGAGGCCCCACAGCCCGCCATGGTGATCCCAAGCGCCAAAAGCACCGTAAATGTTCCTATTTTATGGTTCCATCTCATACGAAAACCTTCTTTCTCTTGCTTGACGGAACGTTTCCGTTCCGCTACAATAAAAACGATTCAAAGACACATTCTATTTCAAGATAGAGAGGAAAATTTCCGTGAAAATCTTAAAAGTAAAATGTCTGGCCCCCACCCGGCTGGACAACTATCTGATGCAGCAGTTCCCGGCGCTGAACCCGGGCCGCCTGAACAAGGCTCTGCGGGAGAACAAGATCAAGCTGAACGGCAAAAAGCAGCCCCTTTCCACCCGCGTGATGGCAGGCGACGAGATCAAGCTGTTCATCCTGGACGAGGTGCTGGATGCCGACAAGCGGGTGGAAGGCCCGGCGTGGAAGAACGCCCGCGGCCCGGCACAGGTCATCTACGACTGCCCGCAGATCCTTGTGGTGAACAAACCCGCCGGCCTTGCCGTGGACGGCCCCGAGGACGACACCCTGCTCAACCGTGCTCTGCTCTACCTCAACCAGCAGGGCGAGTACAAGGAGAACGATCTGTACACCCCGGCCCTCTGCCACCGGCTGGACACCGGCACCAGCGGCTTGGTCATCATCGCCAAGACCCCCGAGGCCGAGCAGCTGTTCCTTGAGGTCATCAAGAACCGCGAGGTCAAAAAGACCTACCTCTGCGTCACCTTTGGCCGCCCCACCCCGCCGGACGGCACCCTGGGCGGCTACCTGCTCAAGGATGCAGACCGGGGCATCGTGAAGATCGTGCCCGATAAGCAGCCCGGTGCCAAGGACGTGGAAACCCAGTATGAGACCGTTGCCGTCTCCGGCCGTCTGGCCCTGCTCAAGGTCCGGCTCATCACCGGCCGCACCCACCAGATCCGTGCCCACATGGCAAGCATCGGCTGCCCCATCCTGGGCGACAGCAAATACGGCAACAACACCGCCAACCGGGAGCTTAAGCTGAAATATCAGGCTCTCTGCGCCTGGGAGCTGGTCCTTCCCCGCTTCACCTCCCCCGACTTCGTCGACCTTTCCGGCAAGACCTTCCGCGCACCGAAGCCCTGGTATTACCAGCAGGTGCTGGATGGAACGTTGAAGTAAGTTTCCTCCGCAGCCCAAAACGGCATCTCTCCATTTGATTGGAAAGATGCCGTTTTTCTTACTTATTTGCTTGAAAAATACTCATCACAGAATGCAAACCAAAGTTTTTCATAATCCTCATGCTTTACCTCAATCAATTGATACGGAGATACAATATTCCGTTTGATAGCTTCTGCTGCAAAATCTCTGACATAATCGCCAGCCTCTGTATAAAATCCATACACATTTTGGATTCCTTTTTCAGCTGCCACAAACAATCGTGTATGACCATCCACGGAAACATTATGGCCTTCCCAATTCACAAGCGGAATTATCAAGTCTTCTTCTGTATGAACAAAGTCACTTACAGCTTGCTTTTTGATTTCATCCACATAAAACTGTGAAGGCTGAATCTCTGCCATAGGAATCTTCACTAGTTCTACCGCAGGGTATGTTTTCACCAGATTATTTGTTTCGTCCCAAAAATTCGTAATATGTTCGGCATAAAATCGAAATTCATCTATCACAGCTTCATAGAAATTCGAGTTCTTTCCTCTTATAATCGCATCTGTTTTTGATACAATTTCCACTTCATACGGGTCATCTCCAACAAGAAATGCTCCATGTTGATTCAGAACTTTTTTCAAAAATCGATCATCCAGATATGTGTTTACTCGATTTACTCCAGGCATATATTCTTTTTGCTTCATCGTTTTATATTTCATCCTTTTATCTTATCGGCCCCACCGATTTCCCGAACCACCAGCTTCATCTTACCATAGTTTCTGTTCTGTGGCAACAAAACGCGGCACCTCTCCGTGCAAACGGAAAGATGCCGCGTTTCTTGTTCCTATACGCTCAAATCAGAAGTCCTTATCCTTCCGAATCTCGAACTCCATGCCGTGGATATTTTCCTTCCGCGCAACATCATACTCGTAGCCCGGGAAGTCTTTGCGAATCGTTATCGTGTTCAGGCAGTCATAACCCAGCTTTCGATACAGCCGAATCGCTGCTTCGTTTCGGGCGGCAGCTTCGATGTAAAGGGAAACCGAATACTGCTTCACGATTTCTTCCAGCTGGTGAATCGCTTCGCTGCCAAAACCGTGGCCCTGCCATTCCGGCAGGATGAACAAATCTTCCAGCCAGTCCATTTTACCGCCGCGGCTTCCCAGATGGGCAAAGCCCACATTGACGGCATCGTTCTGGATAAAATAAATCATATGGCCCGGTTTTGTCCAGTTCTGCAAATCTTCCAGCGCTTCCGCTTCGCTCTGGTCATAATGACTGTGTGCTTTCCAGAAGCCCTGAATGAGTGGGATGATTTGTGCTTCTTCGTTCGTGTACTGCTTTAGTGTAATCATAACAGAATCCTCTTATTGTATCAGGCCTCCACCTTTTCCACGCTCCACCAGCTCCATCATATCATAGTTTCTGTTTCAGAGCAACCAAAAAACGGCACCACAGTTTTCAGCTGTGATGCCGCTTTCATTTTACCTATCAGATCCTCACCATATCCCGGGTGATCTCGGCCAGAGAGTGTGCGCCGCACATCTGCATGGTATCGGCCAGCTCGGCGGCGATTTTGTCGATGTAGCACTTCACGCCTTCCTCGCCGCCGCCGTAGACTGCGGTGACAAAGGGGCG
Source organism: Faecalibacterium sp. DFI.5.82 (assembly GCF_029076575.1). Taxonomy (NCBI): domain Bacteria; kingdom Bacillati; phylum Bacillota; class Clostridia; order Eubacteriales; family Oscillospiraceae; genus Faecalibacterium; species Faecalibacterium sp. DFI.5.82. The sequence goes on along the minus strand of NZ_JARFIS010000001.1, from coordinate 116,520 downwards.
GCAGATGAGCACAGCGTCAGCACCCAGAGCCAGCGCCTTGAACACATCCACGCCGGAGCGGATGCCGCCATCCACCAGAATCTTCACGCCGCTGCCCTTGAGGGCCTCTGCGATCTCCGGCAGGACTTCGGCGGTGGCGGGGCACTGATCCAGCACACGGCCGCCGTGGTTGGAGACCACGATGGCAGCAGCACCGGCTTCCTTGGCCTTGAGGGCACCCTTGACGGTCATCACACCCTTGACGATGAAGGGGCGCTCGGCCAGCTTGACGATCTCGGCCAGCTCGGCAACGCTCTTGCTGCCGGCGGGCGGGGTCATATTCTTCAGGAAGGGCAGACCGGCGGCATCCACGTCCATGGCAACGGCAAAGCAACCGCTGGCCTTGGCCTGCTCCATCTTGGCCTTGACAGTGTCGATGTTCCAGGGCTTGATGGTGGGCACGCCGCAGCCGCTTGCAGCGCCAATGGCCTTGGTGGCCATAGTCATCACGTCGGGGTTGGTGCCGTCACCCGTAAAGGCGGCAATGCCGTTTTCGGCACAGGCGCGCACCAGCACGTCATTGTAGGTCATATCGGTGTAGGTGTCGGAATAGTGGAGGTTCACCGCACCCACAGGGCCTGCAAAGAAGGGATACTTGAAGGTTTTGCCAAACAGCTCCACACCGGTGTCGGGGATGCCGTTCTCGCACAGGGTGTCCATATTCACCCGGATCTCCGCCCACTTATTATAATTGCGGATGGCCGTATCGCCCACGCCCTTGGCACCGGGGCCGGGGATCTGGTTTTTGCAGGCCACGCCGTTGCACACGGGGCAGGCCTTGCAGTACTGCCCGATGCACTGGCGGGCATTGTTCAAAACATCAGTGTAATTCATATCGCATCCTCCTGTTCAGGTTCCCTTTTTCGAGCGGAACCTGCAAATTCCAACCGTTCTCTGCCCACATCATAGTCCGTTTTTATGGGTTCGTCAAGGGGATTATCAGGTTCTGCTTTTTTAAACGAAAAAATGTATGGCGCAGAAACGTTGATTTTTAGATTTTTCAAATTTTTTCAAAAAAATCCTTGACAAAAGTCATCCTTTCAGGTATTATAGTGGAGCGCTGAGGGCCACGGCCCGAAACGCTGAAAACTGAAGATGTGGAAAGATGGCTGAGTTGGTCTAAGGCGCACGACTGGAAATCGTGTAACGTGTCAAAAGCGTTCTGGGGTTCGAATCCCCATCTTTCCGCCAGAAACCCCGGAACGAATGTTCCGGGGTTTTTCTGTTGACGTAAAAAGGAGTTTCTACAATGTCTGCTGCTATTACGATTGCAATGCCGCGCATGGTGCCGAACCAGCTGCTGGCGGAGGCCCACGCAAAATATCCCGAAAGCCTTGCCCGGGCCGGGGCAGAGATGCGCTGGATCGAGCTGGACGACCCCGAAAAGGCCGTGCAGGATGCGCTGGCCTGTGACGGCCTGCTGCTGCCGGGCGGCGGCGACATCGACCCGAAATTCTACGGGCAGGAGCGCATCCCTGCCTGCGGTGAGCCCAACGTTCTGCGGGATACCGCCGAGCCGCTGCTGCTGCGCGCCTTCCTTGCCGCCGACAAGCCGGTGCTGGCCATCTGCCGGGGCATCCAGCTGATGAATGTTGCGCTGGGCGGCGATCTGTATCAGGACATCAAACCCTTTGAGCACGTCCCCCACAACGACCATTGGGGCAAGATCCACACCGTCACCGTGCGGCGGGACACCCTGCTCTCTCGCATTCTGGGGCAGGATACCGTACTGGTCAACAGCCAGCACCATCAGGCGGTGGACAAGGTCGCCCCCGGCCTTGTGCTGTCGGCCCTGAGCGAGGACGGCATCGTGGAGGGCATTGAGAAGCCGGACGCGAAGTTCTGCCTGGGCGTGCAGTGGCACCCTGAGTGGCTCAGTGCTGCCGACCCCGCCATGCAGGGGATCTTTGATGCCTTTGTGGCAGCCTGCAAATAAATTATAAAGAAATCAAAGCCAACTTGAACGATTTTTAAGCTCTGGATCGTATTCCTTATAAAGAGAACAGGAGGTTCTGCCATGAAATCTTCCAAAAAACGTTCCCGCGCCGTGGTCACGGTGGTGGCCTGCATTCTGGCGGTGTGTCTGGTGGCTGCGCTGGTCCTTTTCAGTCTGGTCAACAGCAAAGTCCGTGCCTTACAAAAGGGGGCGGCCTTTGAGTTCAGCTATAACATCACCGCACAGGACAGTGCCAGTACCCCGGCCCTGTACAATATTCTGAAACAGGTGGGTGCAACCTCCGGCGATGTGGCCGGGCTGTATTCGCCGGGGCAGCTGCAATTGTACCTTTACCCCTCCGGCGGGCTTGCCCGCGCCGAGACCGGCGGCACCGATTTTTTCACCGACCTCTATATCGATGCCAACGATACCTACTTCGATGCCGGGCGGCTCTACCGCACCCTGCGGGATTCCATCGCAGACAGCGCGCCGCTGGTGGGTGCGTTCCTGCCGGAGTGGTCTCTGCCCAACTACATCACGCAGGCCCAGCTGGCAAAGATCCTTGGCGTACCCAACACGCAGGTGGCCATGCAGGAGATGTCCGGCTATACCATGACCCTTAGCCGCCAGTGCGTCGTCCACCCCGATTATGCCAAGAAGGACTACACCTACTATCAGTTCCCGTCTGAGGGGGAGGACGCGGCTGTCCTTGTGGTGGGCCTGCCGCTGAAGTCCCTGCTCTTCGATGACACCATCCCCGTGGATGTCCATGTGGAGATCCCCGCCCACGGTGTCAACGCAGCCCTGAGCGGCACACTGAAAGCCGGTGTCAACAGCCTTTCGGCTCCCGTCAGTGTTATTTCCGACAGCGACATCGATTCCATCGTCCAGCTCCGGGAGCGTCTGGAGCAGTTTGCCGATCTCATCAACACAGCATTGAAGCGTGTGCAGTAACAAAAAAGCAGAGCCGTGCAGCGTTTGAACTGCACGGCTCTTATCTATTTCAGCGCTTATGCTCAATGTGTTCCTGGATCCATTTGCCGCCATCACCGCTGCCCACCGCACTGTTATAGACAATGCCGGTCAGCTCGCTGGTCAGGTCGGACTTCATCTTTTTGTACTCCTGCTCGGCCTGATCCGCAACGCTCTGGTCACGGCCATTGTCCCGCAGGTACTGGCGCAGCTCTTTCAGGATGGCGTTGAACTCCTTGTCACACTCGCCCTGAACACTGGTCAGCTTGGCGGTTTTGGACACCACGATGGAGACCTTCATCCCCAGATTGCGCTCCTCCACCGGGTGGGAGATGTACTCATTGTAGGCCTCGTAGATCACGCCGTAGAGCTTGGATTCCGTCTGCCTCTTCAGGTTCTGCAGCTGGCGGATGTAGCTGTCGATCCTGGCATCCACCTCATTCTCCGAAGCAGCGGAGCTGCTGGAGGCATGGCTGCTGCCGGGGGCCTGACTGCTGGCCGCATGGCTGCCGGAAGCCGCAGAGGACGCGGGCACCGAGTGTGCGGCACTGGAACCGGACACTGCGGAGCTCACGCTGTCCGCCTTGCCTGCGCTGGCGGCAGAGGAGACCTCACTGGACGAAGCTGTCTCTGAAGAGGAAATGCCAAGTTCCTCTTCCAGCTGTTCCAAAAAGGACGAAACCGGGGATTCTTCCGTCACCTCACTGCTGACGGCGCTCTCGCTGGAGGCGGCGGCGCTGGAAGGTTCCTCAGCTTCCCCGCCGGACAAAGCGGAGGACGGCACAGAGCTGGCCTGCGCCTCGGACACAGGGGTGCTTTTCCGCATCCCTGTCAGGATCAAAGCAGCTGCCACGGCCACCACAAGAACGATGGCCGCAGCCAGCTGATAAAGCTTCTTTTTCTGCATCTGGCACAAAATTCTCCCACTTCAGATTTCGTTCCCGGCCTTTTGCCGCGCAGGAACAGGTCTATCATATCATCCCCGGGGGAGAATTTCAATGGATAAATCGTGAAAAATGTCGCCTAACTGCCTTTTTATGACCGGATTTCGTCCCATTTCACAGCCTGCCGGAGACGCGGTCAGTCTTTTTTCACGGCCACAAGAACGCGGATCTTTCCGCCCGCCGCGCTGCCGTAGGCATCGTACCAGCCGATGAGGCTGTAATCCTCGGCGTTGATCTGGGAAAGGGTGGTGGCGTAATACTTGCCCTTGTACCACAGATACACCTGCATGTCATCGGCAGTCTCATAGCGGGTGGAGCCGCTCCGCACCGAGGCCGCCCCCAGCTGATCCACCGTGACCGGGAGCAGCTGAGCCATAGTGCCCACACTGCCGGAAGCAGTCTTGCGCACCGAGATGCCGCCCGCCAGCACGGGATACTTCACGCTGGTCTTATAGGTGGTCTGCTCACCGTTGACGTAGCAGACATAGTTCGCGCCGCTGCTCAGGTAATCCAGCACCGAGCTGACCACGCCCGTGGTGCTGTTGGCACCGATCTTGAGCAGATAGCTTGCCAGGCTGGCGGTGCTGCTGGTCACGCTCTCCCACAGGGTGCTGCCGATGCTGCCATCGACCAGCCCATACAGCAGGGTGCTGGTGGAGGGCATCACGCTTTCCACCGCACCGGCCACAAGGTCAGAGGCACTGGAACCGGTGGTGTTGGAGGTGGACGAGCCGGAGCCAGTGTTCGTGGTGGAGCTGGCTGCGGTGCTGATGAGGTTGGTCACATCATCCAGCACACCGTAGGTCCACAGGTCGCCGGTGGCATCGTTCAGGATGAGCCGGTCAATGGCACCGTTCTCATCCACGGTGTAGTAACGGACATCCGAGGCAGAAAGTGTCACCCCCGATAGGCGGCTGGGACTTACTGTCCCAGCCAACCCCTCCGCTGTCGTATCCAGGATCTCCACATCCGAAGCAAGGGCCGCATCGCCCAGCGCGGTGCCGTCCGCACGGATGGTGCCGCTGACCGATCGGCCGCTCAGGGTCTCCACGTTCTCCCCGTCGGCGTTGACGGTGATCTTCACCAGCCAGCCGGTGGGAAAGTTCAGGCTCTTGTCCACATTCACGGTGCGGGTCACGCCATCGGTACAGGCCACCTGCACGCTTTGGAGCACATCCGCGCCATTTTCCTCGGTCAGGCTGCGGGAGGCAGTCTGCACCACGCCATAGAACACGCTGTCGGCTTCCTCGCCGGTCAGAACGGCCACCGCCTCGTTGTTCATGCCCAACAGCAGGGTGACCACCTGCCCCACTCCGCCGCCATTGAGGGACGAGAGGACCGATGCCGCTGCCGAGGAAGCCAGCGTGTAGCTGGTGCCTGCCACTGTCACACTGGTGGGGGCGCTGGCGCTGGGTGAGACCGCCGTGATGCGGCCCGCCGCCTTGCGAGAGTAGATCCAGACCGTTCTGGCGCTGGCGCTGTAATAGTAGACATCGTAGGCGTTCAGAGTGGCATCTGTGGCCACGGTATCATTGCGGTAGACCGCCGCCGGGGCAAAGGGCAGCTGGGTGGTGCCATCGGCCACAAAGGGGCCCTCCACACTGCTGAGCAGCACTGAGGACAGGTCGATCCGGCCATCCGTCACGGTAAAGCCCAGCGTGGCGGCATAGGTCTGGTTCTCAGCGGTGCTGGCCGTCAGGGCATTATAGAAGAGCACAGCGGCATCCTCCAGGGTCAGGCCCTGCCCCTGCACGGCGCTCAAACCGGCCCGCAGGCCCAGGCTGCTGGCCTTGTTGAGCTGTGCCGCCGGGAAGCTGCCGCTCAGGGTGGTAACATCATAGCCCAGCAGCTTGAGGGCGGCGGTGCAGGCCTCTTCCAGCGTCACACCGTTATCGGGCCGGAAAGAACCGTCGGTGTAGCCGCTGAGCCATCCCTGCTGGACGGCAATGCGGATATAGGGGGCATATTCGTTTCCGCTGTCCACGTCGGTGAACAGGGTGCCGGTGTTCCCCTGCGTGGCGGCGCTCTCCCGATAGGCCGAGAATGCCACCAGCAGCTTTGCCAGCTGGCCCCGAGTCAGGGCGGTGCTCAGGGCGGAGGCCTGTTCGCTGGTCAAGCCGCCCAGCGTCACGGCAGTCTGCACCGCCGCATTGCTGGCAGCGGCATTTGCCGGCACCACCAGCATCAAGCAGGCAATGCTCACCGCCAGCAAAAGGGAAAGGATTCTTTTTTTCATGGAAGATTCTCCTTAAGATTGTGTTTCCTCTATTCCAGGCTCCCCTGCCAGGGGAGCTCCGCAAGGCGCTGGCGAAGCCAGACCGAAGCGGTGAGAGGTTTAATCATATCTCAATGCTTCAATGGGGTTCAGCCTTGCGGCGCGCTTGGCGGGCAGGTAGCCGAACAGTACACCGATGCCCACCGAGATGCCAAAGGCCACCAGCACTGAGGTCATGGAAGGGGCCACCGTCAGTTCCATATCCGACACCAGCAGCGGAAGCACCCGGTTGGCCAGAGCGCTGAACAGATAGCCCAGTGCAATGCCAAGCAGGCCGCCCAGCGCGGAGGTGGTGGCCGCCTCAGTGACGAACAGGCCCAGAATGCTGCGTTCCTTGGCACCCAGCGCCTTGCGAATGCCGATCTCCCGGGTGCGCTCGGTGACGGACACCATCATAATGTTCATAATGCCGATGCCGCCCACCAGCAGGGAGATGGCTGCAATGGCGGTCAGGATCGCCACCACCATGTTGATCATGCTGGTCATGGTCTCCAGCATCTCGCTCAGGCTGGTGATGAAATAGCCGTCCTCCGCGTGGAGGATGGATTCGATCCCTACTACCAGAAGATTCTTGCCCTCATCGGCAAGTTCATCGCTCACCAGAACCACGCCGTAGGAGCTGGCGCTGGTCTTGCTGATGCGCTGGGCGGTGGTATAGGGCACAAAGATCATGTCATCGTCGGTGCCCTCCTGATCGGTCGTACTGCTGACATTGGCTTCCAGCACGCCCACGATGGTAAATCTCTCACTGCCGATCTTGATGGTCTGGCCGATGGCGTTGCCGCCGTATGCCGCACGGGCAATGTAATCGCCCACCACGCAGACCTTTTTATTGTCCGTGATGTCCACATAGGTCAGGCCCCGGCCCTGAGCCAGCATGCGCCCCATCATATCCAGGTAGGTCTCATTCACGCCTTTGACGCTCGTATAGCCATAGGTGGTGGTATCCACCTTCACGGTGCTGTCCAGCGTGGTGGTGGGCGACATGCCGGTGAACACCTCCGGGTGGCTGTCCACGATATCGTACAGCTGCTGCACGGTCACAGTGCGGGAGCCGCGGCCCGTGATCTGGACGCTGAGGACATTGGTCCCCATCTCAGAAAAGCTGTCCTTGATGCTCTGGGTCATGCCGTTGCCCAAGCCCACGATGACGATAACCGCCGTGACACCGATGATGATGCCCAGCATGGTCAGAACGGTGCGGAATTTGTTGCTCCAGATATTCTTGACTGCTTCGCGGAAGGTCTCGTAGATCATGCGTCCCCCTCCTGTTCTGCCGGTTCAAAGTTCAGTGTCGGCTGAACGATGGCCTCCGGTGCCCGGGCATCGCCGTCGTAGACCACGCGGCCATCCTCCAGCCGGATGATGCGCTGGGCCTGCACGGCAATGGAGTTGTCGTGGGTGATGAGCACCACGGTGTTGCCCTGCCGGTGGAGCTGCTGCAGCATTCCCAGCACCTCGCGGCCGGTGTGGCTGTCCAGCGCGCCGGTGGGCTCGTCGGCCAGAATGACCGCCGGGTTCCCGGCCAGCGCCCGGGCAATGGAGACGCGCTGCTGCTGGCCGCCGGAAAGCTGGCTGGGCTTGTTTTTCAGCTTATCGCCCAGCCCCACCTGCTCCAGTGCCTGGCGGGCCCGGCGGCGGCGCTCGGCGCGGGGCACGCCCGCATAGATCAGCGGCACCTCCACGTTTTCCATCAGATTCAATTTGGGCAGCAGGTTATACTGCTGGAAGATGAAGCCCAGCATCTCGTTGCGCACCTCGGCCTGCTCATTGCCGGACATGTTGCCCACCTCCCGGCCATTGAGCCGGTAGCTGCCCGCTGTGGGCACATCCAGGCAGCCGATGATGTTCATGCAGGTGGATTTACCGGAGCCGGACTGGCCCACGATGGCCACGAACTCGCCCTTTTCAATTTTCATGCTGATGTGGTCGGCGGCTTTTACCGTGGTGTCACCCATCCGGTAATATTTGCACACATCCTCAAATTCGATCAGAGCGCTCATTGCGGGCCACCTCCCGGTGCACCGCCACCGTTCGGGCCGCCGCTTCCACCACCGCCCTGACCGGGTCCGCCGACCACCATCATCTCCTCCATCTGTCCGTCAGCGCTGACAGAGGCGGTGCTGCTGGCGGTGTAGGCTACGGTGTCGCCTTCCTGCAGGCCGCTTGTTACGGCGATGTAATCATCATCGCTGGTGCCGGTGGTCACCTTGACATAGACATAGCCCTCCGGAGCGGTCATGCTGGGGTCGGCGTTGGCAGCGCTGGGGGAATCCTTGGTCACCAGCACATAATCGCCCCGCACCACAGCAGCATTTGGGATGGAAAGCGCGTTCTCGGTGCTGGCCGTCGTGATCTCGGCGGTGGCATTCATGCCGGGCAGCAGGTCACCGGTATCGTCGATGCGGATGGTGACAGGATAGGTGGTGGTGCCGCCTGCCGTGGTGCCCGCCTTGGATACGCTGGTGACCACGCCGGTAAAGGTGCGGTCAGAGATGGCATCCGCGGTGATGGTCACGCTCTGCCCCTCCTTGATGGAGAGGATCTCCAGTTCGTCCACATTCACCGTCATCTGCAGATAGCTCAGGTCGTAGATGGTGCACAGGCTGGTGCTGCCTGCTGCGGTATTGCTCACGGTGTCGCCCGCCTTGACCTCCTTGGAGATGACCGTGCCGCTGATGGGCGAGGTGATGGTATAGTTGTTCAGCTGATCCTCGGTGTCCTCCATGGACATCTGGGCACTGCGCAGGTTATCGGAGGCGTTCTGCACCTGCTTGGTCAGCTCCTTGCCGGAGATCCTGACCAGCGCGGTATCGGCGCTGACGGAGGAGCCCTCTTTCACGCAGAGGGCGGTCACGGTGCCGCCGGTGGAGGCGGTGATGGTCTGCTCGTTCTGGTAGCTGAATTTTGCCGATGCCAGTGCGCTGACCCCGTTGATGCTGGCCGTTGCGGCCTGCGTGGTGGTCAGGCTGCCGGTGTTGTTCACCGCAATGGTCACGGTGCGCACCAGCAGGTTCCCGCTGCTCAGAGCATCCGCACCGGAGACGGAGCGCACGGTGCCGGAGACGGCCTCAAAGGTGCCGTCCAGCGTGACCTGTGCGGCCTGCCCCACGGTAAAGTTCGCCGCATCCGCCGCCGGGAATTCCAGCGTCAGCAGCAAGGTGGAGGCATCCCGCACGGTGGCCACCTCCTGCCCGGCGGCGACCACATCGCCCACCGCCACCTTATAGGAGGCCAGCGTGCCGCCGATGGTGCTGCGGACGTATTGTGCATCCACGGCATCCTCGTAATTGCGCTGGGCCTGATCCAGCGAGAGCTGGGCTTTTTCCACGCTGTTGGCGGCGTTGGAGCTGTCGATGGTGTAGAGCACCGTTCCCTCTTCAATGGTGTCCCCCACCGCAAAATCGGCGGTGAGCACAGTGCCGGACACCAGCGCATTGACGGTGTAGGTGTTGGCTGCGGCAATGGTGCCGGAGCCGCTGAACACATTGGTGATATTCCGGCGCTCCACCGCGCTTTCCAGATATTCGGTATCTACGCCTGCCGGTTTTGCGCCCTTCCCGGGCAGCAGGAGCGCACCGGCCACTGCGGCTGCGCAGGCGGCAGCGGCAATGCGCTTCCAGTTGCGCCTTACAAAAGGTCTCCAGCCCTTCGGTCTTTGTTCTGCAGGCACTTCCAGCGCCAGATTGAATTCCTGGTCGCTCTGTTCCTGCGGCGTTTGTTTCTTTTTTCGCAGCATTGGTTGCCCCTCCCTGATGTTATGGCCGGGTGCAAAGCCGCACCCGCCCTTCTTCCAACAGTATAGCGGGCCTTTCTTAACATTCGCCGGAGATATTTCTTAAGACTTGCTTAAGTTCGGTGGAAAAAGTGTAAAAAGAAACCCTCCCCGTCATCGCATTGCAATGCCGCCTCCCCCGAAGGGAGAGGCTATGCAGGCTCTATCCGAGGTGCTGCATTGGCTCCCCCTTCGGGGGAGCTGGCAAAGCCGTAGGCTTTGACTGAGAGGGTTGTCTTATTCTACCGGAAACAGCAGCGTCATGGTGAACTGCTCATTCTCCTGTTCGATCTTGCAGTCTGCGTGCATCTTATCCATCATGGTCTCGATGCTGGTCAGGCCCACCTTGGTGCTTTCCACTGCCGGGGGCGCGGGCAGGACATGGTTGCGGAACACAAGGCCCGCCCTTCCCTCCTGCCGCAGGAACCGCACCTCGATGGGCCGGGCTGGGTCGGCGTACTTGATCAGGTTGGAGCCGATATTATCCAGAATGCGCCGGATGTACTGCGCCCGCACGGTCAGGAGCACATCCTCGCTGCCCAGCTCCAGCGCACAGGCAAAGCCGCGCTGCTGCAGCATCTCCACCATCTCGGCCAGCGGCTCCTCAAAGATCTGGGAGAAGCGGGCCGGGGCATCCAGCTGCACCACGGTGTCCCGGGTGACCAGCGCGTACTCGAACAGATTGTCGGACAGTTGCTTGATCTGCCGGGCCTTACCGTCGATCTTTGCCAGATATTCATCCTGCTGGGCCTCGGTCTCGTGTTTGTGGTGGCGCAGGATCTCGGTATAGAGCAGCAGGGTGGTCAGCGGGGTGCGCAGGTCGTGGGACATCTCAGTGATCAGGCTCTTGACCTTGGCGGCGGCCTGGGCCTCCTCGGCCTGCTGCTGGCGCAGGGTCAGACGCAGGCCATCCAGACTGGTGGCCAGCAGGGCCAGCTCATCGTCTCCCTGGATCGTGATGGGATGGTCAAGGTCACCGCCCTCCATGGCCTGGATCTCCCCGCTGAGCAGGAGGATATAGCGGATGATCTTCCGGCTGCTCAGGAAGAAAAACAGTGGGAAAAGGGCAAAGCTGACAAGCAGCAGGATCTCGCACCCTTTGCCGTAATAGGCATCCACGCCGTTGTAATAGAACATTGCGGTGGTCTCTTTGTCCGAAAAAGTGAGCGAGTACATCGGGAGCCAGTGCTCGGCCGAAACGGCCGGAACCGCTTCCGTCACGTTTCCCCGCCCCTCGTAGACCGGAGCGACCAGCGGATAGGAGGAATAGAGCATCCGGGAGCGGTCGTAAATGATGAACATCGTGCTGCCGTTCCGCACAGACCAGTCGTCCAGCTTGTCGATATCCCGGCTGGAAAGACCGCGCCGGTCGATATAGCTCTGCAGCTCCTGCACCTGTTTTTCCACAGCCCTCTGCTGGGTTTCCGGCTGGTCAAAATAAAGCCACAGGGCTTTATTCAGCACGACCTGCATTCCCACCAGAAACACAGCACTTGCCAGTGCTGAGAACAGGATCATCAACACCAGCTTGCCGGAAAGTCCCAGCTTTTTACGCATGATCCTTCTCCTCCCCAGGCACAAAGCGGTACCCTTTCCCCCACATGGTCTGCAGACGGGCGGGGTTCTGCGGATCTTTTTCGATCTTCATCCGCAGATTGCGGATATGTACCATCACGGTGCCGTTGGAGGTGTAGAAATAAGGTTCCTGCCACACATCCTCGTAGATCACCTGCACCGGGAAGATGCGCTGGGGGCTCTGCATGAGCAGCCGCAGGATCTTGTACTCCGTCTCGGTCAGGTCGATCTCCTCCCCGTCCACCCAGACGCGGTTGCAGTCCAGCGCCAGCCTCACGCCATGGCTGCACAGGGTCAGGTTCTCGGCCCGGGCCGGGGCCTGCCCCTTGCCCTGATAGACACAGTACCGCCGCAGCAATGCCTTGACCCGGGCGCTGAGCTCCGCAAAGGAAAAGGGCTTGGGCAGGTAATCGTCCCCGCCCGCGGTCAGGCCCAGCAGCTTATCGGACTCCTGTGATTTTGCCGTGAGGAACAGGATTGGCACTGTGGAGAGCTTGCGCAGCTCCTCGCAGACGCGCAGGCCGCTCATACCCGGCATCATAATATCCAGGATCACCAGATCGACCTCCGGGCGGAACACCTCCAGTGCCCGGGTGCCGTTTTCGGCTTCGATGATATGGTATCCCTCGCCGGAAAGCAGGATGCGCACGCCGTCCCGGATATCCGGATCGTCCTCCGCGATCAGAATGGTCTGCTCTGCCATGGTCTTCTCCCCTTTTTGTCATTCTCGGTTCTAGTATAACAGCAGTTTCCTGCATTTTCCATGAAATTTTTCTAAGGATTTCTTAAGAAAGCGCCGCTTCCGGTCAGCCCCTGCTGCGGGGACAGAAAAAAGGCATCCCCGCAAACGAGGATGCCTTTCTCAAAACGGTTTTCTACCCCAAAGCGCCCGCTCCGGCGTGGAGCCGGGCCGGGTCTCCGGCGCAGAGGCTTACATTGCAAACTGGACGGCGCAGAAGGCTGCATAGATGCAGAGCAGCAGCACGCCCTGCCAGCGGGAGAGCCTGCCCTTGAGCAGAGCGGGCACGGTCAGAAGGAGCATGACCGCGAACATCACGGGCAGATCCATGACCAGAGAGGAATTGATGCCCATGATGGTAGAGTTCTGCGGGATGCTGAAAGGCGACACCGTGATGGACATGCCGCTGACCAGCACCAGATTGAACACGTTGGCACCAATGACATTGCCCAGCGAGAGGGAGCCGTGGCCCTTTGCCAGCGAGGTGATCGCCGTGACCAGCTCAGGCAGAGAGGTGCCCAGCGCCACAAAGGTCAGGGCAATGACGGATTCCGGCACGCCCAGCGCCTGCGCGATCAGGGTGCCGTTGTCCACCAGCAGATTTGCGCCCACAGCGATCAGGGCTGCGCCGAGGACGAGCAGGCCGATCTCCTTGGCAAAGGACATTTCCTTTTCCGGCTCGTCCTCATCGTCTTCCGGGGCGGGGGCGTTTTTCATCGCCAGCACATTGCAGACCATGTAGGCCACGAACATTGCCAGCAGCACAATGCCGATGGGGCGGCTGAAGTAGCCGGTGGTGTAGGCCACGCCCGCATACAGGGCCGCTGCCACAAAGAAGAACAGCACCGGCACCCGCAGGCTCTTGGGGTCCACCTTGCCCGGGCGGACCGCAACGGTGATGGCCGCGATCAGGGCCGCGTTGCAGATGACCGAGCCAATGGCGTTGCCATAGGCGATCTCGCCGTGGCCGGTCATGGCCGAGGTGGTGGAGACCATGACCTCAGGCAGGGTGGTGCCGATGGACACCACCGTGGCACCGATGAGCAGCTCCGGCACCTTGAAGCGGCGGGCGATGCCGGTTGCACCGTCCACGAACCAGTCGCCGCCCTTGATGAGGCAGAGCAGGCCCACGATAAACAATAATACAGGGATCAGCATATAAAATCTCTCCTTTTTAATCCAAAAAGTATTATACCTGTTTCCCCTGCAAAACGCAAGCAAAATCGTGCATTTTTACCCAGCCGCTGTCCATTATCATTAAACGCACAGAGACTCAACTGAGTCGGCTGTGCGTTTTTTCTTTACTACAACCCCATAGGACGGAGGTGAGACTGACGGGAAAGTACCGCTACCTGACCTTCGAGGACAGGAAGAAGATCGAGGCGTGGCATCTGCTCGGAGATCGGCCGGTCGATATTGCGGCCCGCCTGAGCGTCCACCACACCACGATCTACAAGGAGCTCCAGCGAGGCGCGACCGGCGCGCTGGACGCCAACCAGCGCGAAGGGTACAGCGCAGAGCTCGCCGAGAGGCGGCTGCGTGAGAGCTTCAAGCGCAGAGGTAAACGAGCACCGGCCGCACAGTAGCCAAGAACACCCGGCAGCGCCGGGCCGAAGAAAGGAGAGCCCAACATGAAAACGACCACACGACCCCGACGCTGAAAATGGACGAGCTGCGCACCCCCTCCGCGCTGCTCTCTGAAGCGATCCGGCGGTCGTGTTTCTGCTTTTCAGGGACTCGACACCACTAAGATCCCCGGCTCTGGCCGGGCCAAGACGAAAGGAGACCACCATGACACACAACCCCAATGTGTACGGCTATGTAAACGGGAAACCCGTCTTTTCCCGCGACGAGTTCATCTTTGAACACCGCAAGCGCGGCCCTATTGAGGACGATGCCGAGCTCATAGCCTTCGCCGAAAAAGCAACGAGCGGCTGGCATAACGCCGGCTGGAGCCATAGCTTTATCAGCTTCTACCTCAGCGACTACGCGCTGAGCGAACCCTTTGCAAGCCTGACGCTAAGCGAGTTCGGACGCCTGAAGGAGCTCCAGCAAGAAGCACGCGAAGCCGCCAAAGCTGCGGACGACGCTCGGTTCTGGCGGCTCAAGGAGACGATCAACTGGGCCGACAACAGCGTCGAGGAAATCTACGAGGACAAAGACGGTAACACCAAGCACGTCACGGTCGTCGGCCCGCACGGCGACGCCTGCTGAGGAGGTGCGGAACATGAACGCCAAAGCCATCCGGCAGCTCGCCGACGTCACGCTGGACAAGTACCGCAGCTCGATCCCCCGCAAAGCCTTTGAGGAGTTCGTGAAGGGCATCATCGCCGGCGAGAACCGCGCGACCGCCTTCAGATACGAGGCGACCCCAATCTGCCGGGCCTCGTTCCCGTCCACGCTGGACGAGGACGGCGCCCGCTGCACCGTGGAGGTCACGGTCTACCGGCTGAACGCCGTGGCCGCCACAGCCTTCCTGCTGGACGGGCCCGAGACGCTGCTGCGGCACATCGGGCTCGACGAGCGGGACACATACACCACCAAGCACGAGATCGACGACCTTGTCACCGTCGTGCACATCACCAGAGAGGAGGCGCCAGCATGGCAGCACTGAGAGACATCGCCCGAGACTTCGCCGCGGAGATCCGCGACGGCATCGGCTGGACAATCGTGTATCGCACCGGCCGCTCGTGGAACGCCCTGACGATCTGGAGCGGCATCTGGAACGGCGAGTGGGAGACTGACGACCTCAACGACGCCATCGGGATCCTGAAGGCAGACCCGGACGCCGTCATCGTCAACGGCTACTACTGCGGCCACTTCGGTGAGGACATGACCATCGACGAGATCGCCGCCGGGATCCGCTGGCACTACGAAGGCGGCCGCAACCGCCTCGCGGACTATTGCGAAGTCACGCAAGGCCGGGATGCCCTCGAGGAGGGCCGCAAGGCTGCCGAAGCTGTCGGCCTCCCGTTCTGTGAGCGTCTGACCGACGGAGGCGACGACGAGCTGAGCCCCTACGTCTACGACGGCAGCATGACGCTCGCCGATCGTGAGAAGATGCAGCAGGCCCGCGAAGCCTTCGAGAAGCTGGCCGACGCTCTGCGGGAAATCGCCGCCAAGCTGGCCGAGGCCCTGAAGCCGGTCATCAACGCCGTGCTCTCTGCCCTCAAAAAGCTCTGGAAGGTATCGGCCAAGGCCATCGGAGTGCCACCGAAGTGGCTGCACCTCGCAGCTCACGCAAAGAAAGCCAGAACCCGGAAGAAGTACCGCAACCGCATCCGGCGCTACGTTTTCGAGGCTCTGGCTGCGGAAGGAGGTGGAGGCCCATGACAGCCAAGTGCGTCGGCTGCGGGCTCGACTGGAACGTCAGCATCTACCAGAAGATCCCCCGCACCGGCTACATCTGCCCGCACTGTGAGAGCCGGCTCCGCGCCGGCGAGACCCTGCCAAACATTCAGGCCAGCCAGAAGGCTCGGCCGCAGAGAACGAAAGGAGCAACCCCATGAAAAAGATCGCACTCAAGAACGCCGCCCGCGGCACGGCCTTCGACTATGCCGGCCAGAGCTGGATCCTGCTGGAGAATGATGACGGCCGCGCCCTCTGCCTGAGCAAGGACATCATCGAGACCCGAGCCTTTGACGAGGGCAACTGCAACAACTTCGCCGTCGCCAGCAGCAAGGAATACCTCAACGGCGCCTACCTCGACAACCTGCTCGAGGACGTGAACGGCCCCAACGCCTTCCTGACCACGGAGCTCGACCTGACCACCGACGACGGCCTGAAGGACTACGGCACCTGCACCGTCACCATCTTCCTGCTGACGGTCGACCAGTACCGGCGCAACCGCGACGTCATCCCCAACGCAGACGACTGGTGGTGGCTCTCCACAGCCTTCAGCACGAAGTCTAACGGCTACGAGTCACTCGCCCGCTACGTCAGCTCCGATGGCGCGCTGCACTGGGACGGCGCCTGCTTCGGCATCCGCGGCCTGCGCCCCGCTTGTTATCTGGACTCCGATCTCCTGATCTCCGTCGAGGACGACGAAGCCACAGACGACGTCACGCCGGAGCACGCCGGCGAGATCATCGCGGCGCTGGCCGAGCAGTTCGGCGGCACCTTCGCCACCGAGGATCAACTGACCACAGCCCTCTCGTTTATGCTCGGCACTCTGAGAGCCACCCGCGAGAAGGAGGCCCGGTATGAGTAACCTCTCCACCCTGTTCGACCGCTACAAGGCCCTCGTCGTGTTTGATACCGAGACCAGCGGCCTCGACTTCGACAACGACCAGATCATCGAGCTCGCCGCCCTGCGCGTGGAGCGCACGGCCACAGGCAGCCTGCGGATCGCCGGCAAGATGGACACCTTCATCAAGCTGCCAGAGGGCGAGGCCCTCCCGGAGAACATCGTCAGCCTGACCGGCATCACCGACGAGCGGCTCCAGACCGAGGGCGTGCAGCCGGTCAAGGCAGCCGGCCAGATCGCCAAGCTCATGCAGAACGGCCCGACCCTGATGATCGCCCACAATGCACAGTTCGACGCCTGTTTCCTCCGTGGCCTGCTCCGCGGCCAGAAGGTCGGCCGGATCGACTGGCTGGACAGCCTGACGGTCTACAAAGACCGCAGGGCCTACCCGCACAAGCTCGCCAACGCGATCATCGCCTACGACCTCACTGGCAAGGTGCAGAACAGCCACCGCGCCATCGACGACGTGCTGGCCCTGTTCGAGGTGCTGAAGGCGATGGACGACGAACGCGAGGATCTCGGCAGCTACGTCAACCTGTTCGGCTACAACCCCAAGTACGGCGTCAGCGGCCGCCGGATCGTGGGCGTCAGATATGAGCCGCAGAGCTTCAGCAAGGGCCTGACTCGCCCGGAGCAGACGCTCCCGGCCCGCGTGGCGCGGAGGTGACAGCATGAGCCCGGAGATCACGATCACGAGCGAGGAGCTGCGCGAGCGCGTCGAGGATCGCCTCGACCGCTGGATCCCTGACGACGTCTGGAACCGTGCCGAGCCCTACGCCCGCCACAAAAATGAAGTAAACCGGCAGCGGCACCCCGAGATCGACTACTACGACAACGACTACCTCGTGCTGCTGACCGCTGACACCGTCCGAGAGACCGAGTTCAGCGACCTCACTCACGCCCTCTGTGATCTGACCGTCGCACGGGCTCAGTGAAAGGAGAAACCAATGGAAACCACAAAAGAAAGGGCCGCCCGTTGCGACCGGGCGACCCATGCGAGAAGATCCAGCAGCCTGCCAGCATACGGATCCCGCACCGCAAGTATAACACGCCGGCGCCGCCGTGCCAAGAGGAAAGCCCTGAGAGCTGCCACGCTGGCCGCTGCCGTCCTTCTGCTGGGCGGCATCTCTGTGGCAATCTTCACCACCCCGGCCGGCAGCAAGCAGGAGACCAACATCCTGCCGCCGACCACCACTGTCGGCACATACATCCCGGACACCCCCGCCCCGGCCGCTGAGACCGTGGAGCCGACCGAGCCCGCCGTGCGCTACCCTCTGACCGACGCCGAGCGCGACGTCGTCGAGCGCGTGGTCATGGCCGAGGCCGGCGGGGAGTCCTTCGATGGCCAGATGCTCGTCGCTCAGTGCATCCTCAACGCAGCCGAGAAGCGCGGCGTCGAGCCCTCTGAGGCCGTCGTCCTTTATAGCTACACCAAGAGTCGGCCAGATCCCACGCAGCGTGTCAAGGACGCCGTCGCGGCCGTGTTCGACCGAGGCGAGACCGTCGTGGACGAGCCGATCCTCTACTTCTACAACCCCGCCCTCGTGACCAGCGACTTCCACGAGAGCCAGATCTTCGTCATCGAGGAAGGCGGGCACCGTTTCTTTGCAGAAAGGAGCACCAGATGAAACACCTCACCGAAATGAAGCCGGGCGAGACCCTGCACCTCCGCAGCGGCCGCGACCTCGAGCTCGAGAGCGTCACCCCTGTCACCTGCGGCGTGATGCTCACCTTCAACGTCACCGAGAGAAAGGAGCACAACAATGAGCGATAAGACCACCGCGGCCCTCGCTGCCGAGCAGGCAGACGTCGAGGCCACCACCACACAGGAACCCGAGCTGCTGCCTGCTGCCACGCTGGACGAGCTGGAGCAGGTCGACCTCGGCACCGTCGCAGAGGGCGAGCGCGCCCCGTTCCGCATCACTGACGACCGCTGTGCCGACTGGGCCATCCGCAAGATCGCCGACGAGCGCAGCGAGTACGACCGCCTGAAGGCTCTGGCCGACGAGCAGATCGCGGCCATCAACGAGAAAGTCGCCGCCGCCCGCAAGCGCATGGAGAACGGCACCTCGTACCTCATAAGCTGTCTGGCCGACTTCTTCGCCACCGTCCCCCACAAGGAGACCAAGACGACGGAGAAGTACCGGCTCCTCTCCGGCACCCTGACCTTCAAGAAGGGCACCACCAAGACCAAGCTCGACGAGGCCAAACTGGTGCCGTGGCTCAAAGCCAACGGCTACGGCGAGCTCGTGAAGGTCGAGGAGTCGACCCGCTGGGCCGACCTGAAGAAGCTGCTCAGCTACACCGGCGACATCGCAACCCTGACCGAGACCGGCGAGATCGTGGAGGGCGTCACCGTCTACGAGACCCCGGGCATCTTCACGGTCGACGTGTAAGGAGGCACCGACATGGCAGAAACCAAGAAAACCGAGGCGGCCGCTGCTGCGGCCCCTCCTGAAGCCGCCTGCCTGACGCTCCGGCAGAAGCTCGTCGAAATGCGGAAAGCCTGCCCGGAGATCGTCAAGAAGCAGCACAGCGACGGCGTCAGCTACAAGTACGCCAAGATCTACGACGTGTGGGAGAAGATCACCCCCATAATGAACGAGCTCGGCGTCGACTTCGACGTCATCAGCGAGCAGGCCACGCGCCACGCCGAGAACGGCGACCCGGTCTACTGGATCACCATGCAGACCAAGACCCGCAACGGCGACAAGCTCATGTTCCTCTACGAGGCCGACCTGACGATCCGCTGGCTGAACCTCGACAACGACGACGAGACAATCGAGGCCACCGTCCACGCCGTCGGCTGGAACGATGACCCCGCCAAGGCCAAGGGCGCGGCCCACACCTACGCCCTGAAATACTACCTTTTCGAGAAGTTCACCGTCGACCAAGGCGAGGACGACCCCGACAACAGTGACTTCGGCGCGCAGGGCAAAGGATCCGGCGCTGGAGGCCGCCAGCAGGCCACGCAGGGCCGTCAGGGGCAGAGCTCCGGCCGTCTGAGCGACGCGCAGCTCGCACGCCTCTACAAGAAGGCAGAGGCCGCGGGAATGACCAAGGAGCGCACCAACGCCCGGATCGTGGAGAAGTACAAAAAGCAGGATCCGGCCGCCCTGACTCGCCAAGAGTACGACGAGATCTGCACGTCCCTCGACAACGCGGCCGCACAGCATAACCAGCAAGGAGGAAACGCCTAATGTATAACCACACCGGCCTCCAAGGCCGTCTAACCGCCGACCCTGAGCTCAGGTACACGCAGCAGGGCACGGCGATCACCAGCTTCACCCTCGCCAGCGACACCGGCCGCAAGACCAAGGACGGCAAGAAGATCACCAACTTCATCGAGTGCGTCGCATGGCGCGCACAGGCCGAGTTCGTCTGCAAGTACCTGAGCAAGGGCCGCCTCGTCCTCGTCGAGGGCGAGCTCACGAGCCGCAGCTACGAGGACAAGGACGGAAACCGCCGCAAAGCCGTCGAGATCACGGTCGACTCCGTCCACTTCTGCGACAGCAAGAAGGACGGCGGCCAGAGCTCTGGCAGCGACTTCGCCGATCCGGGCTACTCTGAGGGCTCCGGCGACTTCACGGAGATCGAGGACAATGGCGACCTTCCATTTTAACCTGACCGCCGGACGACCGGCAGACGACCAAAAGCAGGCCACAAATGAACGACCACAGAAAGGAGGTGACGACCGTGGCATGGCTGCAAGTGCATCAGACACTCAAGGATCACCGCAAACTGTTCGACGCTGCTGACCAGCTCGAAGTCGAGCCGCCGCACATGATGGGGCTGCTCGTCTCGTTCTGGCTGTGGGCCCTCGACAACGCCCCGACCGGCAGCCTCGTCGACATCACGCCGCGCATGATCTCGCGGGCTGCTCAGTGGGACGGAGACCCCGAAAAGCTGGCGAAAACGCTGATCCGGGCGGGCTGGATCGACGAAAAAGAGGACGGGACGCTCGAGATCCACGACTGGTACGAGTACGCCGGCAAGCTGATCGACCAGCGGCAAGCCGAGAAAGAGCGCTCCCGCAGTCGCCGGGCCGCTGCTGCGGCGTCTGCCGACGCATCGCCGGACGACCCAACGCCGACCGCCGGACGACCGGCAAACAGCCGCAAGAAAGCCGGAGGCAGAGTAGACCAGAGTAGAGAAGATAAG
Organism: Faecalibacterium sp. DFI.5.82; assembly: GCF_029076575.1. NCBI lineage: Bacteria > Bacillati > Bacillota > Clostridia > Eubacteriales > Oscillospiraceae > Faecalibacterium > Faecalibacterium sp. DFI.5.82. Next base: position 95,858 of record NZ_JARFIS010000001.1, on the reverse strand, counting down.
ACAAGAGAAGGTAATACACCCCCTTCCCCCTCTGACGAGGGGAGTGACAGCGGCACGAAGTCGCTCGTCGAGGCCAGATTTCTCGAGTTCTGGAAAGCCTACCCGAAAAAGACCGGCAAGCAGTACGCTCTGAAGGCGTGGAACAAGATCAAGCCCACCGCTGAGCTCCACGAGAGGATCATGCAGGCGGTCGACGCTCAGAAGCGGAGCGACCAGTGGCGCCGGGAGAACGGGCGCTACATACCGAACCCGAGCACATGGCTCAACGGCGGCTACTGGGACAATGAGGAGGTGAACGAAGGTGCAGAAAATCAGCGAGATCCTGAACAGCCCGACGGCTCCGGCCGAGACTGGGGCAAGGGCTTCAAGCCGGCCGACGACGAGTGACGCCGGTAACTGGATCTGGAGCAACGACGAGCGCCTCGCCGGCCGTCCCGGAGTCCCTGAGCCCGTCCCCTGCGAGTTCTGCGGCGCCCTGCGCTACCACAAGGGCATCCAGCTCGGCAACCGCATCCTCTGGCCTCCCTACGGAGCCGAGCGATGCACCTGCCCCGAGGCCGTGGCTGCCTATGAGAAGGCGAAGGCAGAGCGCGAAGCTGCTGAGGCCGCAGCCGCCAAGGCTGAGGAGGAGAAGAAAATGCGGGATCGCATCAAGCGCATCGTCGGCGAGTCAGGCATGGGCGACCGTTTCCTGCGGCGCACCTTCTCCACCTTCCAGCTCACCGACGACAACAAGCGAGCAGCGGCAGCCGCCCGGCGCTATGCCGAAGGCTTCGACGCCATGCTGCCGCAGCCCGGTCGTCAGGAACCCGGCCGCAACGGCCTGTTTATCGCGGGCCCGCCGGGCACCGGCAAGACCCACCTCGCCGCTGCCATCGCCAACCACCTGATCGCGCAAGGCAAGCCAGTCATCTGCATGACGATGATCGACCTGCTGGAGCGCATCAAGCGCACCTACTCCACGACCGGCGGCAGCGAGAGCGACGTCCTGAAGATCTACAAGACCGTCCCACTCCTCGTGATCGACGACATCGGCAAGGAGCCGCCGACCGAGTGGGCGATCTCCACGGTCTACAACATCATCAACGGCCGCTATGAGGCATACCTGCCGACCATAGTGACCACCAACTACGACACCGAGGCCCTGATCGACCGCATGACGCCGCGAGAAAGCCACGACAGCATGACGGCCCGGGCCACCATCGACCGGCTCATGGAAATGTGCAGGAGCATCACCCTCACCGGCCAGAGCTGGCGCTCACGATAGGAGGAACAACATGAAAAAGGTTTACATCTGCTCCCCGTGCCGCGGGGACTACGAGAACAACATCCAGCGCGCCAAGGAGTACAGCCGCGCGGCTGTGGAGAAGGGCGTCATCCCCGTCACCCCGCACATCTATCTCACGCAGTTCATGGACGACAACGTCCCCGAGGAGCGTGAGCTGGCCCTGAAGATCGGCAGCGAGCTGGTGCTCGGTTGCTCCGAGCTGTGGGCCTTCGGTATTGACCACCCTTCGGCCGGTATGGCCGCGGAGATCGAGCTCGCCAAGGCGCACGGCATCCCCGTCCGCAACGGCTTCGAGGCCATCAGCGAGCTGAAGCCCGACGAGGAGCCCGAGGACAAGCCTGACATCGGCAGCGTGACGCTGCACCTGCCCGCCTTCAGGGCGATGGCCGTCTGCAACCAGCACCTCGACCACGGCCCCATCAGCATCGAGCTGGATGGCAGCGTCATCCTCGAGCTCGCCGACCGCCTGATCTCCGATCCGGGCGTCCACATCGAGATCGGAGGCTGAACGCCGTGACGAAGTACGACCCGAGAAAGAACGCGGAGGGCTACAACGACCCGACGCCATACGCAGCCGAAAAACACATGATGGCGCAGATCCGCGGCAAGCAGGCCAGAGTCGCCGGCGGCTACTTCGAGAATATCATCTCGGCCTCGTGCGACTACTACCTCAGCCGCGGCCTCGCAAAGATCGAAAAGACGCCGGAGCCCATGAAGCCCCTCGGCGCTAAGAACCGCAAGGGCCAGTTCCTCGCCTGCTATACCAAGCAGGCCCAGCCGGACTATGGCGGCACCCTGAAGGGCGGCCGGAGCATCTACTTCGAGGCCAAGCACACCGACGACGAGCGCATCGAGCAGCGCCGGCTCACTCAAGAGCAGCAGGACGACCTCGAGGCCCATCACAAGCTCGGCGCCATCGCCTTCGTGCTCGTCTCCGTGAGCCTGACGGACTTCTACCGCGTGCCGTGGCCCGTCTGGCGTGATATGGCCGAGATTTACGGCCGCAAGTACATGACGCACGCAGAGCTCTCCCGCTACGAGGTGCCGGCGACGGCCGGCTTCATCAAGTTCCTGCACGGCATCGAGTCGGAAGTGCCCGGAAAGGAGGCAACAACGTGATCCCGTTCCCGGATAAGAAATACAGCATCATCTACGCCGACCCGCCGTGGAGTTACAGCGACAGCGGATGCTCGGGCGCGGCTGCCGCGCAGTACGCGACCATGAGCATCAACGAGCTGAAGCAGCTCCCCGTCAACCCTGCGAGGGGGGGGGGGGGGTATAGCTGCTGACGACTGTGTGCTCTTTATGTGGGCCACATACCCGAAGATGCAGGAGGCCCTCGACCTGATCGAGGCGTGGGGCTTCAAATACAAGTCGATCGCCTTCCAGTGGATCAAGCAGAACCGCAGCGGAAACGGCTACTTTTTCGGCCTCGGCCGCTGGACTCGAGGTAATACCGAGCCCTGTCTGATCGCTATCAAAGGCAAGCCGAAGCGCATCAGCGCCGGCGTCGGTCAGCTCGTATTCTCGCCGCTGCGCAGGCACAGCCAGAAGCCCGCCGAAGTGCGCGACAAGATCGTCGAGCTGATGGGAGACCTGCCCCGCATCGAGCTTTTCGCCCGAGAAGCCGCCCCGGGATGGGACGCGTGGGGCAACGAAGCGCCGACGCCTGAAGTCAAGGACGTGCCAGCCGACAGCGTCGAGCTGGCCGGAAAGGAGGAAACGCATGAACCAGACAACCAAAGAGACCCGGCGCCGCAGCTATGACGCCGTACTCCCCAAGCGGGCCGCCCGCTGCCGCCTGATCCTCGAGACCCTCGGCAACCGTGAGCTCACGGCCAGCGAGATCACTGAGGAGCTCGTCGCAGCCGGCCGGATCCCGTACTTCAACCGCAACTACGTCGCCCCTCGGCTCACAGAGCTGAAGGAGATCGGGATCCTCACGACGGTCGGCCGCCGTAAGGCCACCCGCTCGGACGCCACCGAGGCCGTGTGGGCCAGAGCGGAGCCTTCAGGCCCCACGGGCCAGACGGCCGCAGCCTACGCAGACAACCCGACCGAGGCCGAGCAGATGACGCTCGGATCGGCCACCTGAGAGGAGGGCCAGCATGGAACGTCTGACCCACGAGAGAGTCAACGGCATCAAGACGGGCTACTGGAGCGCAGCCACCAAGGAGGTGCTCGTCCAGAAGCTCGCCGCCTATGAGAACACGGGCTATGAGCCCGACGAGATCCGCGCAGCCATTGAACGGGCTGCCAAGAGCAGCGAAACCAAAACCGCGACAGTCATGGCCGAGTGTATTGCGGGCGCCCTGAAGGACACGCTCGAGAAGTACGGAACGGCCGGAGACAAAGAGAAAGGAGCAACCACATGAACGAACAGAACCAGCGCGACAGCATCATGTCGATGGCTCGCGGCGCCTTCGAGGAGCGCGTCGACTATGAGATGGACAAGGTGATCCAGAACATCCTCGACCCCAACACGAAGGCCACGGCCAAGCGCAAGATCACCCTCACCATCGAGCTGACCCCGGACGACGAGCGCCGCACCATCGGCGTCTCCGTGACGGCCAAGTCTACGCTCGCAGCCACCAACCCCGTCGCCACGGCCCTCTATGTCACCTCTGACGGCAACGGCGAGCTCGTCGTCGCCGAGATGGTGCCGCAGGTGCCCGGCCAAATGAACATGGACGGCACGCAGCAGGAGGCCCCGAAGCTCCTGAAGCTCGTCCAGCACGCATAACAACCCACAACACAAAACAAGGAGGACAACACAATGCTCGCAAAAATGATCGACAAAATCGTCAGCCTGAAGGAGACCAAGATCTTCGAGATCGGCGGCCAGACCTACGCCGACGCATCCCTCACCCGCATCCCGCCCCACGTCGACCGCCCCGACTGCATCAGCGTCAGCGGCCTCGATAGCATCTGCAAGCTGATCCGCACCGAGCTCGAGAAGGTCGGCACGACCATCATGGTGCAGGTCAAGAGCAACGACACCGTCGAGGTGATGACCACCTACCTGAGCGACTTCTCCCGCAACACGCTCTACCGCGCCAAGGCTGACGCCCCGGGCCTGTACACCGGCTTCAGAGGACGCGAGGTAGCTCTGATCGAGCTGCGGAGCCTCTGCATCCCCAACGAGGGCACGACCTACCTGCTCGACCTGCTGAGCCGCATGACCAACGAGAACAGCGTCAGCACCAACGACAACGGCGTCACGCAGACCGTCGAGGCCCGTCAGGGCGTCGCCCTCAACGCGGTCGTCGAGATCAAGCCCCGCGTCATGCTGCGGCCGTTCCGCACCTTCCTCGAGGTGGAGCAGCCCGAGAGCGAGTTCCTGCTGCGCGTGGATCCCGACGAGGGGATCGGCTTCTTCGAGGCTGACGGCGGCATCTGGAAGCTCGAGGCCAAGAAGAACATCGCCGACTACTTCCTGAAGAACATGGGCGATCTGATCGACGCCGGCAAGGTCGTCGTCATGCAGTAAATGGAGCGCCGGGCGGGCTCCGGCCCGCTCGGCTTTTCTGAAAGGAGCAGCACCGTGAAAGAATACGAAACCCTCACCCGTGAGAAGGTCGACGTCGCGCCCTTCGGCTGCGGTATGCCGGAGACCCACCTGATGCAGGACTGGAGCGACAGGATGCTCGACCTGATCCTGAACGGGCCCACCATCAACGGCATCAAGAAGGACGAAGTGCGGGCCATGCTGCGCGAGACCTACGCGGCCCTGAAGCAGTACGAGAAGATCGGCCCGATGGCCTCGCCCTTCATCAACGACCCGACGGCCATCGTGGCCCGGGCCTTCTCTGAGCTCTACCCCGGCGTCGAGTACGTCGCGCAGTACGTCCCCGACCTGCGGGACGAGACCAACGGCACCGCCTACGGCCTGACCATCTTTCCCGACGACGGCAGCACGCCGATCGTCTGCATCTCGGCCGAGGCGCCCATCAGCGCCGCCCCTGAGCTGCTGGCGCACGAGCTGGCACACGTCGCCACCCCGGAGGACACGGAGCACGGCGAGAGCTGGAGCGCAGCGTCGGAGGCCATATTCACGAAGTACAACGAGCTCCTCGACGCCATGATCCCCGACGAGCCTGAGCCCATCCTCTCGCCCCACCGGCCCGGAGACGGCGGGATCCTCACCATGCCGCTGCGTGATAACGTCCCGGAGCCTCCGACGGACGACTGGCAGCTCACCACCTGCCCCGTCTGTGGCGCTGAGTGCTGGCAGACAGACACGGCCCGCCGGATCCTCGCACTGGAGCCCGACGTCCGAACCGCCTGCACAGCCTGCGCGCTGAAGGGGCTCGGCAAATAATACTGGAGGTAATACATGAACAACGAAAGAAACAACAAAACGGCCGGCGGGATCGGCTTCTGCGGCCTTCTCGCCGTCGCCTTCATCGTCCTGAAGCTCACCGGCGTCATCAACTGGAGCTGGCTATGGGTACTGGCCCCGATCTGGATCCCGACCGCCATCACCCTCGCCATCATCGTGATCGTGCTCGTGGCCATACTGGTCAGAGAGCTGACGAAGGGAGGCCGCCCGTGATGACCACGGAGGAACGCCGGACCCTGCTGGATCGTGCGATCACGGCCTACGGCGCGCCGGCACAAATGGACATGGCCGTCGAGGAGATGGCCGAGCTGACCAAAGCCCTCTGCAAGGTGAAGCGCGTGAGCTGCGCCGCAGAGGCGAGGGCTGCACTCGAGAACGCGGTCGAGGAGATGGCCGACGTCCAGATCATGCTCGACCAGCTCCGCATCATCTTCCACCGATCTACCGAGGAGATCGAGGAGGCGAAGCTGGAACGGCTGAAAAACCGTCTTGACGGCCAAAACAACTGGCGGGACTCCAGCCTTCACAAGTGGATTGAAAATCAATTCTCAGCAGGAGGTGACGGCCATGAATAAACCACAGCCGCAGACCGGCCCCGAGATCGAGGAGTACAGCACCACGGCAACGCCCAAGGCATACGCCGGCAGCGTCCCCGTGTTCTGCGCACACGACGCCATCGTCCCGCTGAAGGATCTGCGGCCTAACCCCAAGAACCCCAACCAGCACCCGCCGGAGCAGATCAAGCTCCTCGCCTCTATCATCCGGGCGACCGGCTGGCGCGCTCCGATCACCGTCAGCAAGCGCAGCGGGCTCGTCACCAAGGGCCACGGCCGCCTCATGGCCGCGCAGCTCGATGACCTGACCGACGCCCCGGTCGACTATCAGGACTACGCCAGCGAGGCCGAGGAGCTGGCCGACCTGACGGCCGACAACCGCATCGCGGAGCTCGCCACCACCGACAACAAGATGCTCGCCGAGGTTTTCGCCGACATCGACACCGGCGAGATCCCGTTCATGCTCAGCGGCTACACCGAGGACGACTACGGCAACATCGTGACGGCCCTCTCTGAGGCGCTGCACACCAAGGAGCCGAGCGACGACCCCGACGCCGAGATCCCGACCCCGGCCGCGCCGGTCACGCAGTACGGCGACCTCTGGATCCTCGGCCGGCACCGCGTCCTCTGCGGAGACTGCACCCGGCCGGAGGATCGCGCCCTACTGCTCGACGGCAACAAGCCCGAGATCCTGCTGACCGACCCGCCCTACTGCTCGGGCGGCAGCAAGGAGTCACAGAAGTCGACCGGCAGCATCGGCACCGAGCGAAAGAACGGCAAGGCCCCGAAGATCGCCAACGACATCCTCAGCACGCGCGGCTACCAAAACCTGATCCGCGGCGCGCTCACCGACATCCCCTGCCTCTACGCCTACATCTTCACCGACTGGCGTATGTGGGTATATCTGTTCGACCTCGTCGAGGCGGCCGGCTTCGGCGTCAAGTCTGAGATCGTATGGGACAAGGGCACGCCGGGCATGGGCGTCGGCTGGCGCTCGCAACATGAGCTCATTCTGTTCGGCGCCAAGGCTGCCACGCACTTCGACGGTCACAAGGGCTACGGCAACGTCCTGAGCATCTCCCGCTCCGGGAATGAGCTGCACCCCACGCAGAAGCCCGTCGAGCTGCTGGAGAAGCTGGTCGACAACACGGACTTCGCCACGGGCGTCTATGATCCCTTCGGCGGCTCCGGCACAACGCTGGCCGCCTGCGAGGCATACGGGCAGCCCTCCTACATCATGGAGCTGACGCCCGCCTTCACGGACGTGATCGTCAAGAGGTACATCAGAATAACAGGAAAGACAACCGTGCGCTGCGTCCGTCAAGGCCGAGAGCTACCGCGCGAGGAGATCGCCGCGATCTTCGAGCCTGACGAGGAAGGAGGTGAGCAGGAGTGACGCCCTGACATAATGAGCGAGAAGCCGATCACACAACGGATCAAGGACAGGCTCGCGGCCTACACCGCCATGCTGAGGGACATCGACAACCAGCTCGAGCGCCTCGACCGCATGGAGATGACGATGGCCTCCCCGCCCGGCCCTGATCTGACAGGTATGCCCCGCGGATCTGGCACACCATCCGACCGCACCGGCATGATGGTGGAGCGGAAAATGGAGCTCGAGGAACAGATCGACCGGCTCAAGGCTGAGGAGAAGCAGGAGCGCAACGCCATCGAGGGCCTGATCCTCCAGCTCTCCGACCCCGACGAGCGCGCCGTCATCCGGCTGCGCTACTTCGACCGGGCCGACTGGGAGAGCACCTGCGGCGTCCTGTTCGGTGATCGGCGGGACTACATCGACAGAGTGGACGCCTACCAGAACAGGACATACAAGATCCACGGCCGCGCCCTGCTCAACCTCGCCGCCGTACTGGACGAGTTGGAGCCCCTGCCTGAGCTGCGGCAGTAAAACGCAGTAAAAGGAACAAAAGGGAAGTAAAAGGAATTGAAAAGCAGTAGCGACCCGTGCTATCCTATATCCTGCAAAAGACCGCCGGACACACGGGCAACGCCGTGACAATTCCGAGCGGCTGACCAGAGGAAAACCGAATAACAACCGACGGCAAGAGGCCGACGGGCGAACCAACGCCCGCCGGTCTCTTTTTGCATATTCAGGAGGTGACAATAACGGCAAAGGCAACTATCACCATGCAGGTCGAAAACTTCCAAAAGCTCATGGACACTGTCGCGCAGATCGACGAGCAGGGCCGCAAGGCCGTGAAGGCCACCGTCCGCGACGTCAAGGCCAGAGCGCCGAGCTGGATCGCTCAGGAAGTCACATCGGTCTACAACATCAAGAAGGGCGAGATCACCCCGTCCGGCAAGAACAGCAGCAAGCCGAAGAAGATGGCGGGCAGCGTCAACGTCTCGGGAGAGACCATCGAGGAGCTGACCATCACCTACTCCGGCCGGATGCTCACCCCTGTGCGCTTCGGCATGACACCAAAGACCGCACCGCCGGGCAAGAGCTACACGCTGCGGATGCAGGTGGTCAAGGGGCAGAAGAAGGTCATCGGCCGTTACCTGAACACCCGCACCCCGGGCGGCCCGTACTCCGAGCGATCGCACAACATCCTCATGGGGACGGGCAACACCAAGGCCGGCGGCGTCAGCGCCATTCCATTCCAGCGAATGAGCCGGACGCGCACCGACATCAAGAAGTTCACCACCATCTCGGTGCCCTCCATGATAACCAGCGAGCGCACCAATGAGAAGATAATGACCCGACTCCAAGAGGAGACGGCCAAGCGCCTCCAGCACAACCTCGACCGAGCTCTCGGGAAGTAGCCCACAGCGGCCCGCAGGGCGCCCACCACGGCGCCCTGCACCGAGCCCGGCCCCACACCGCCAGACGCGCACAGAGCGCGCCACAGCGCCGCGCAGACGCCTCCACGGCCGCGCGCAGCGCCGCAAGGTACTGTGACGGGCCTCTCTGGCCTGCGGTGCTGGCGAGCCCAAAAAACGCGCAGCCGGGGAAAATTTTTTTCGGGCCGTTTCGTTTCGCCCGAGCGGCAGAAAGGAGGGAACGCCATGCCGAACCCAACCAACAACAAGCTCGTCGACAGTAAGACCATCGCGGCCCTGTTCGACATGACGCCCCGCCGAGTGCAGCAGCTCACCAAGGAGGGCGTCATCACCGCGGTCAAGGAAGGCAACGCCAACCGCTACGACCTGCTGCCGACGATCCAGAGGTACATCCGATACCTGACGGCCAAGGCCAACGGCCGGGAGCCGTCGAAGAAGGACAGCGAGATCGAGGGCCGGCGTCTGGAGGCTGAGGCTGACCTCAAGCGCAGCAAGGCAGACATCGCCGCCCTCCAGCTCAGCGAGCTCGAGGGCACCATGCACCGCAGCGAGGACGTCGAGGCTGTGATGACCGACCTCGTCTACAATATCAGGTCGATGCTCGTGGCCCTGCCGGGCCGTCTGGCCGTCGACGTCACCGGCGCAGCAACACCCGCCGAGGCGTCCGAGATCATCCGCACAGAGGTCTACAAGATCCTGACGGAGCTGGCCGGCTATAAATACGATCCCGAGGTGTACGCCCGGCGAGTAAGGGATCGGGAAGGCTGGGGCGAACAGCTCGCCGATGACGCGGACGACTAAAAAAGCCGCCGCGAAGCTCAATACCGCCATCGCCGGAGCGGTCAAACGCTTCGCCCCGCCTGAGAGTCTGACCGTGGACGAGTGGGCCGACAAGCACCGCCGCCTCTCCCCGGAAAGCTCAGCCGAGGCCGGCCCGTGGCGCACCAAGCGCACCCCGTACCTCGAGGAGCCCATGCGGGCCTTTACGGATCCGAAGGTGCACAAAATAGTCATGGTAGCCGCTTCTCAGGTCGGCAAGTCCGAGCTCGAGCTCAACATCATCGGCTACATCATCGACCAAGACCCCGGCAGCATCCTCTACGTCCACCCGACCATCGACGACGCCCGAAAGTTCAGCCGCCTCCGCGTGGCCCCCATGATCCGCGACAGCAAGCCCCTGAAGGCGAAGGTGCACGACGTCAAGGCCAAGGACAGCGGCAACACGATCCTCCAGAAGTCTTTCCCGGGCGGTATGCTCACCCTGACCGGCTCCAACAGCGCCTCGGCTCTGGCCTCCACGCCCGCCCGCTACATCATCGGCGACGAGCGCGACCGCTGGGCGACCAGCGCCGGCACCGAGGGCGACCCGTGGGCGCTGGCCGAAGCACGTCAGGCCACATTCTACAACGCGAAGGCGGTCGAGGTCTCGACCCCGACCATCAAGGGCAACAGCAACATCGAGACGAGTTTTTACCAAGGCACGCAGGAACGCTGGTGCCACCGCTGCCCCGAGTGCGGGGAGTACAGCGAGATCGTGTTCGACAATATCCATTTCGACCCGGAGGTCAAGCGGATCCGCGGGAAAAAGTCGTGGAGCCTCAAGAGCGGCGTCTCGTGGAGCTGCCCGGCCTGCGGCTGCCTGATCCCCGAGGACGTCATGCGAAAGCAGCCGGCCAAGTGGATCGCCGACAACCCGGACGCCTACAAAAAAGGCGTCCGTTCTTTTTGGCTCAATGCCTTCTCGAGCCCGTGGACTCCGTGGGAGAAGATCGTCCTCAAGTTCCTCGACGCCAAGGATGACCCGCAGCGCCTCAAGGTCGTCTACAACACCCTGCTCGGCCAACTGTGGGAAGATCGCGGCGACCTCGAGGACGAGGACACCATGCTCGCCCGCCGCGAGGACTACGGCACCCGCCCGGACGGCACCCCTGTGGAGCTGCCTGACGGCGTGCTCGTGCTGACCTGCGGCGTCGACACTCAGGACAACCGCCTCGAATACGAGGTGGTCGGTCACGGGAAGTACGGCGAGACGTGGGGCATCGTCAAGGGCTACATCATGGGCCGACCAGACACCCCGGAGGTCTGGCAGCGGCTCGACGACGTGGTCGGCCACGTCTACAAGTTCAAAAACGGCCGCGGTCTGAAGATCTCCATCACCTGCGTCGACTCCGGCGGCCACTTCACCCAAGAGGTCTATGAGGCGTGCCGGGCCCGCGTCGGCAAGCGCGTCTTTGCCATCAAGGGCAAGGGCGGCGACGGCATCCCCTTCGTCTCGCCTCCGAGCAAGGTGCCGATCCGCGACAACAAGCGGATCACCTGCTGGCTCTACACCATCGGCGTCGACGCCGGCAAGGCGACGATCATGGCTAATCTGAAGGTGCAGGAGGCCGGGCCGAAATATTGCCATTTCAACCGGCACCCCGACGCCGGTTATGACCTCAATTTCTTCAACGGGCTCCTCTCTGAGAAGCTGGTGCTCACGCACACACGCCGCGGCGACCGCTGGGCGTGGGAGAAGCTGCCCGGCCACAACCGCAACGAGGCCCTCGACTGCCGCGACTATGCCAACGCCGGCCTCAAGATCATCAACCCTGACATGGACGCCATCGAGCGCCGCCTGCAAGGGCTGGAGGAAAAGCCGAAGGCCCCGCAGCAGCAACGGCAGCGGCCACGGCACAACCGGGCCGACGCCTTCGACGACTGGTAAGGAGGACACACCACAATGAGAAAGACCCGCGAACAAATCGAGTACCAGCTCTCCATCAAGAGGAACCGGCTGGAGCTCTACCTGAAGCGAGAGGCCGAGATGCTGGACGGAGGCGTCCAGAGCTACGGCATCGGCTCGCGCAATCTGGCCCGCTACAACACCGACCTCGGATCCATCCGGGCCGCCATCAAACAGCTCGAGGCAGACATCGAAGCCCTCGAGGCCGCACTGAACGGCGAGAAGCCGCGAAAAGCTGTGGGAGTAGTGCCCCGAGACTGGTGAAAGAAGCCCCAAAAGGGGCTTTTTTCATAGGCCGACGCCGGGAGTTTTCGCTCCTTTTCTCCCGGCCCGGCCATCTTCACCATGAAGGAGGTGAGCACCATCAGCAAAAGAAAAAGCAGAAGCCGCCCACAAAACAGGCGGCAGCAGCCGCGCCCCGTGAATAAGGGCTACGGCGACGCCGGCGCAAGCTGGCACAAGAAGGCGACCAAGGGCTTCAGAGCTATGAGCGGCAGCCCGAAGGAGGACATCGACGCCAACAACTACACCCTGCGGCAGCGTGCCCGGATGCTTTACATGGCAGCCCCGATCGCCACCTCTGCCATCCGCACCAACCGCACCAACGTCGTCGGCATCGGCCTCCAGCTCAAGAGCCGGATCGACCGCGAGGCGCTCGGCATGACGCAGGAGGCCGCGGACGCATGGCAGGCTCAGGCCGAGCGGGAGTTCGCCCTCTGGTCTGAGAACAAAAGGGCGTGCGACGCCACCGGCGTCAACAACTTCGCAGCCATGCAGCAGCTCGCACTCTCCTCGTGGCTGGTCAGCGGCGACGTGTTCGCCGTCGTGAAGCAGTACGAACCGACGCCGCTCACGCCCTACTCGCTGCGCCTTCACCTGATCGAGGCCGACCGAGTCGCCACACCGACGACCTCCGGCATCATCACCCCGATGCTGCTGACCACCGGCAAGGCGGCCAACGGCAACACCATCTACGACGGCGTCGAGGTGAACGGTGACGGCCAGATCGAGGCGTACCACATCCGCAGCACCTACCCCTTCGAGCTCGGCAGCACGACGACAACGTGGGCCCGCGTTCAGGCATACGGTGAGCGGACTGGCCTGCCGAACATCCTGCACGTCATGGAGAGCGAGCGGCCGGATCAATACCGCGGCGTCAGCTATCTCGCGCAGGTCATCGAGCCCCTGCTCCAGCTTCGCCGCTACACCGAGAGCGAGCTGACCGCAGCGGTCGTCGAGTCGTTTTTCACGGCCTTCATCAAGACCGAGGCAGGCGCCGGCGACAACCCGTTCAACGAGGTCGGGAGCAGCCTGCCGGAGGTGAGCCGAGATCCTAACGAGTACGAGATGGGCCCCGGCCAGATCAACATCATGGAGCCCGGCGAGGACGTGACCTTTGCAGACCCCAAGCGGCCGGCCAGCGGCTTCAACACCTTCCTGCGCGCCATCTGCGAACAGGTGGGCGCCGCGCTCGAGATCCCGGCCGACCTGCTGCTCAAGAGCTTCAACAGCTCGTACAGCGCCAGCCGTGCCGCCCTGATGGAGGCGTGGAAGGCGTTCCGCATGAGGCGCAAGTGGTTTGTCGATGACTTCTGCACGCCAGTCTATGAGATCTGGCTCTCTGAAGCCGTCGCCCGCGGCCGCATCAGCGCCCCGGGCTTCTTCGCAGACCCGACGATCCGCGCCGCATACCTCGGCGCCGAGTGGATCGGCCCCTCTCAGGGACAGCTCGACCCGACGAAGGAGATCACGGCCGAGATCCTCGCCATCGGCGAAGGCATCACGACCAGAGAGCAGGCGACCATCCGACTCAACGGCGGCCAGTGGGACGCCAATGTCGACCAGCTCGCTCGGGAAAACGAGAAACTGCGCGCAGCGCAGGGGCAGGTCGACCAGAGCACGGCGGCCAGCGGCACGATCTCCGCAGCTCTGCGGGAGGCGATCGTCGCCGAGGCCATCAAAAGCATCAAGGAAGGAGACAAGCATGAGAACGCATAACACTCCCCGGCTCTGCGCCGGGCCTCAGACTGCGGGCACGCCGATCAAGTTCTGGAACGTCGCCAGCACCGGCGACGACGAGGGCGAGATCACCCTCTACGGCGACGTCGTGAGCCGCCAGCCTGTGGACTGGTGGACGGGCGAGCCCGAGCCCGGCCTCTACATCGCGCCCGAGAGCTTCATGGAGGATCTCGCGGCCGTCAAGGGCAAGAGCAACATCACCATCAAGATCAATAGCTGCGGCGGCGACCTCTACACCGGCATCGCCATCCACAACGCCATCAAGGGCCTGACCGGCCACAAGGTCGTCGTCGTGGAAGGCATCGCAGCCAGCGCGGCCAGCGTCATCGCCTGTGCAGGCGACGAGGTGCAGGTCTATCCCGGCAGCATGGTGATGATCCACGGCGTCGCCGGGCTGCTCTACGACTACTACACCCTCGCAGACCTGAAGAAGCTCCAGAAGGACTTCGACGCGAGCGAGCGGGCCATCGCGGAGATCTACCACGCCAAGACCGGCATCGAGGTCGACCAGCTCCGCAGCATGATGACCCGCGAGACGTGGATGGTCGGGCAGGAGGCCATCGACAACGGCTTCGCCGACACCCTGCTCACGGACGAAGGCCCCGACGTCACTCTGAGCGCCGACAAGAAGGTGCTCCTCGTCGCCGGCATCCGGCACGACGTCAAGGGCTTCAGGCGCATCCCGGGGACGATCCCCATCGACAACAGCATCCACGCCGCCCCTGCGGCTGGAAATAAACACGCGGCCGCCAAGAACGACGGCCCCAAGAAGGAGGACAACAAGACCATGACCCTCGAAGAAATGAGAGCACAGCACCCCGACGTCGTGGCTCAGATCGAGCAGCAGGCGGCCGAAACTGCCAGAACGCAGGAGCGCGCCCGCATCGAGGCCATCGACAGCATCGCCGCAAGTGTGGGCGACGCGCAGCTCGTCAGGGACGCCAAGTACGGCGAGACCCCCTGCACCGCTGAGCAACTCGCGCTCAAGGCCATGCAGAAGCAGGCGGCCCTCGGTGCCAAGCACCTGAAGGACGCCAAGGCTGACAACGACGAGTCCGGCGCTGCCGGCGTCGGCGCTGCCCCTAACGGCGGCGAAGAAGGCAGCGAAAGCGACGACAAGGCAAAGGTGGACGCCATCGTCGGCCTCTACAACTCCACCAAGTCTCAGAACGGAGGTAAGAAGTAATGAGCAAGAGACTGGACGAAAACCTCGGCAGCGTCGGCTATGACGGCCTGATCGTTGCCAACGAGCCCGTCGCTGACGTGCTCACCGTGACCATCCGCAAGGAGGCCACCGCCGCGGCCACCTATAAGCGCGGCACCGTGATGGCTCTGTCTGCCGGCACCGCCGGCGACGGCAAGCTGGTGATCCTCGGCTCCACCGCGACCACCAACGAAACCCTGACCGCCAACTGCATCCTCGCCGAGGACGTGGAAGTCGGCACCACCGCGGACGTGACCGTGCTGGCCTACCGCACCGGCCACTTCGCCCGCAACAAGCTGGCCGTCGCAAGCGGCTACACCCTGAAGGCAACCGACGAGGAGGAGCTGCGCAAGGCCGGCATCCTGCTCTCCGACGCCATCGAATACTAAGAGAAGGAGGACAACAAAATGCCTTTTAACTTCTACGACACCCACACGCTGCTCATGGCCGTGCAGCAGCTCACCCCTGCCGCGACCTTCCTGCGTGACCGCTATTTCCCCACCAACGACGCGAGCGACATCTTCGCCACCGATGACGTGCTCGTCGAGTTCCGTGACGGCAGCAAGAAGCTGGCGCCCTTCGTGGCCCCTCGCAAGGGCGGCGTCACCGTCCTGCGCGCCGGCTACAATATGGAACGCTACACCCCGCCCTTCGTGGCTCCCCGTCGCGTCCTGACCCTCGACGAGCTGCGCAAGCGTGGCTTCGGCGAGGCCCTTTACTCTCAGCTCACCCCTGAGCAGCGCCAGCAGACCCTCATCCTGCGCGACGCTGACGAGCTGGGCGAGCTCATCACCAACCGCGAAGAAGCGATGGCCGCCGAGACCATGCTGACCAACGGCTGTGTGATGAAGCACATCGCCGACGACGTCGACAAGGCTGACGAGATGGAGATCCGTTTCTACTCCGAGGCCAGCAACCCCGCAACCTACACCCCGACGGCCAAGTGGGACGCCACCGGCGGCAAGATCCTGAAGGATCTGGAGGCTATGATCCGTATGCTGACCAAGCGTGGCCTCCGCGCCTCCGATCTGGTCTGCTCCCCGGACGTGGCTGACACCATCATCAACGACGCGGCCGTGCAGAAGCTCCTCGACAACCGCCGCATCGAGATCGGCAACGCGGAGCCCGAGCTGCTGCCTGACGGCGCTGCCATCGTGGCCCGCCTGAACGTCCTCGGCCGCATCATCAGCGTCATCTCCTACGACCTGACCTATACCGACGACGAAGGCAACGACAAGCTCTACATCCCGTCCGGCAAGTGCGTCCTCACCGCTCCCGGCGCTGGCCGCACCGCCTACGGCGCCGTCTCTCAGGTCGAGCAGAGCGACGGCGAGTTCCACACCTACGCCGGCCGCCGCGTGCCGAAGTATGTGAGCAGCGCCGAAGGCAACAGCCGCACGCTGACCATCTCCAGCCGCCCGCTGATGATCCCCAACAACAAGAACCCGTTCATCGTTGCGGACGTCCTGACGGACTGAACGCAGCAGAAAGGAGCAGAGCATGATCCAGATTATCAAGGGCACCTTCGGCTACTATAACGGCCGCAAGGTGATCCCCATCACTGAAGCAGACGGCCCTCAGAAGTTCGACGACGAGCTGGAGGCCCGTCTGGTGAAGGAAGGCGTCGCCAAGTACATCGGCGAGCAGGACGAGCCTGCCGAGCAGCCCGCACCCGATCACGGCGACGACGCCGACGAGCCTGCCAGCACCAACACCGCGGCCGACGAGGCCCCTGAGTACGACGAGGACATGAAGCTCGACGAGCTGAAGGAAGTGGCCGCGCGCTATGGCGTGGACGCCTCTGCCATGCGCAAGAAGGCCGACGTCATCGCTGCCATCGAGGCCGCCAAGGCCGAGCAGCCCGATGACGGCACCGACGACGAGGAGCCCCCTCAGATCGGCGCCGCCGATCCTGTCTGATGGCCTTCAGCTTCAAGGCGATGGTCGAGGCCGACCGCCGGCGCACGTTTCTCAATCTCGACGAGTTCGGTGAGAAGCACACCGTCGAAGGCCGGGCCATCGCTGCCGTGCTGGACGACAACGCCCTGAAGGAACGCCAAGGGGGGCAAGAGCTGAGCGTCGCGGAGTCCTCTCTGCTGCTTTACGCGGCGGTCGAGGATCTGCCTGCTCGGCGCCCGGCGGGCGAAGGGCTCAACGTCGACGGCCGCGAGTACATCGTCAACGACTGGAGCGAGGACATGGGGATCGCCACCGTGGCCCTCGGCCAGACCGTCACCATGTAGGAGGTGCCGCCATGTCCATCGTCAACAGCATCGAAACCGTCCGGGACTGGCTGACCGCTGAGGTCTGCCCTCTGGTCAAGCTGAAGCTCCCGGACGATAAGGCCACAGACGCCTCCTACCCCTACAAGCTGGTCAACCCGGCCGCCTTCTCGCTTTTCGTTCCCTCAAAGGACAGGACGCCGCCGAACATCGCCGCACCGATCCCGTCGGTCTGCGTGCAGCTCGTTCAGGGCGACGACCGCCTGATCCGAAGTGCCCGCAGCGTCAAGATCCGGCTCCTCTTTTCGGCGTGGGATCCCGGCTATCACGGGCCCGACATTTACAAGCCGAAAGGCGACGGCAACGGCTCCTACGTCCAGCAATACAACGAGGCCGCGGCGGCCTACTTCGTGAAGAACGGAGAGGGCTGGCGTGACGCATGGAATTTTGTGGACACAGCCCTCCGACGGATCGAAAACGCCGAGTACCTCGGCGACCTCCGCGTCATCAAAGAGGAAGGCATCTCCTTCGGCCCCGTCGCCGAGCAAGACGCCGTCCCCGACTTTTACCCGTACTGGTTTGCGTGGGCTGAGTTCTCCGTCGAGGAGGCGCTGACCCGCAACCCGGAAAGCTACCAACACCTGCTTTAAGGGCGGCCCTGTGGCTGCCCTAATTTCATGCAAAGGAGGATAAGCAGATGGCAAACGAATACCTCTACGGCGCCTACGGCCACATCGGCGAAACTGTGGCACAGAGCGCCGTGCAGGCGGGCACCACGCCGGTCTATATCGGCACGGCACCCGTCAACCTCGTGCGCGGCTTCGGCAAAGCCGGCGTCATCAACGCGCCGATCAAGATCACCAGTCTGGTCGACGCGCAGAAGAAGCTCGGCTACGCGGCCGACTGGGGCACCTTTACCCTGTGCGAGGTTATGTACGCACATTTCAACAACACCCTCGGGAACATCGGCCCGATCTACGTCATCAACGTGCTCGACCCCTCTGAGGGAAAGCACCGCAAGGAGGAGGCCACCACCAAGACCCTCGCCTTCACCGGCGGCCGTGCCGAGTTCGCCAGCAGCACGATCATCCTCGACACGCTGACCATCGCAAAGGCGACCAGCGGCAACTACGTCGAGGGCTCTGACTACGCCGTGGACTACAACTTTACCAAGGGCACGGTCATCATCACCAGCCTGAAGGACGACGCGCAGCTCACCGGCAACCTGACGGCCACCTTCTACGAGGTGGACGACAGCGTCGAGGACAGCGACATCATCGGCGGCGTCACCTCCTCCGGCGAATACAGCGGCCTGAGCGCGATCACGCTGCTCTATCCCGAGCAGTTCGCGGTCTGCAATCTGATCGCGGCCCCCGGCTGGAGCCACAGTCCTGCCGTCTATAATGCTATGCTGACGGCCAGCCAGAAGATCAACGGCCACTGGGACGCCTTCGTCGTGGCTGACCTGCCCCTCGTGGACAGCACCGCGCAGGCGGTCGACACGATCACCAAGGCAATCGCATGGAAGAAGGCCAACGCCTTCACCGGCGAGCGCTCCAAGGTCTACTGGCCGCAGGGCGTGGACAATCTCGGCAACGTGTACCACCTGAGCACGATGGCCGTGGTCGAGCTCATGCGCGCCGACTTCAGCCACAACAGCGTCCCGATGGAGACCTGCGGCAACAAGGCTATCCCCATCATCAAGCAGTATTTCGGCGCCAACGCCAACAACCGCGGCTTCGACCAGCAGACCGGCAAGGAGCTGACGCAGAACGGCATCAGCACCGCCGTCGCGTGGGGCGGCGAGTGGGTACTGTGGGGCGACCATACCGCCGCCTATACCTATGGCGCAGACGTGGATCCCCGCGCGATCTTCGACGTCTCCATGCGGATGCTCATGCACATCACCAACAGTTTCCAGCGCGAGTGGAGCCCTGAGATTGACAGCCCCATGACCCGGGCTCTGAAGGATCGCATCATCAACCGCGAGCAGGAAAAGCTCGACGGTTATGTGAGCATGGGCGCCCTGCTGGGCGAGCCTGTGATCCTGTTCCTCGAGAGCGAGAACAGCACCACCGACGTGATGAATGGCGACTTTCGCTGGGACATCGCCGTCACCCCGACCCCGCCCCTCAAGTCTGCGAGCGTCTACGTCGCATACACCGACGCGGGCTTCTCTGTCTACTACGAAGGAGGTGACGAGTAATGGCAAACCTGTGGCTCGACCTGAAGGGCCCTATCCTCGCCGACACCGTCTACATCGGCGGCACCCTCGTCGCCAAAGACGTGACCATCTCGCTGCCGGCCGTCACTCCCGTGACCGCTGACTTCAAGGCTATGGGAACCTACACCGCCCCCATCCTCGGCCAGATCGAGGCTATGGAGGCGTCCATCACCAAGATCGGCATCGACCTCGGCCTGCGGAACATGATGAAGCTCGAGAGCAAGACCATCGAGATCCGCTGGGCTCAGGACGTGAAGCAGGCCGACGGCTCCACCAAGACCGAAGGCTGCAAGGCGTTCCTCCGCTGCGTCTCCAAGGGCATCCCGGGCCTCTCTGTGGATCCCGGCAACACCAGCGAGAACGAGGCCACGTTTGCCGTGAGCCGCTACCAGCTCTACGTCGGCGGCGCTGAATACTGGCTGATCGACCAGCTCAACACGATCCTGCGCGTCGGCGGCGTCGACTACGCCAAGGACATCCGCAGCCTGCTGTAACCCGAAGGGCGCCGCGCCTATGCGGCGCCCTCTATTTATAGAAAGGAGACGCACCCAATGAAGAACACCATCAAGCTCGACAACCCCGTGCAGATCAACGGCAAGAGCTACGACGAGCTGACCTATGACATCAGCGAGATCACCGCACAGGCGTTTGCTGAAGCTGACGCCAGAAAGCTGAGCGCCAGCGGCTCCAAGAACGGCAACGCGGCCGGCGCGGCCGAGCTGGACTACGGCCTGCACCTCTACCTCGGCTTCGCTGCCATCATCGCCATCAACCCCGAGATCGACATCTCCGACCTCGAGCGCGTCCGCGGCTACGACGTTATGAAGATTATGAGGATCGGCCGGGATTTTATTTCCGGGAAGTCGGAGGAACCCTACACCCCCGACAGCTCCGACGCGCAATCCGAGACTACGCCCGAGCCTTCCACACGTCGACGCGAGACCTCGGAGAGCGAAGGCTGACCGACTTCCTGACCGAATACGGGGAGGCCGTCGAGGAGGCCAAGCGGCTCCAAGCGAGCCGGCCGACTCGTGCGGCCAGCTTTAAGAAACCCCACATCAGAAGGAGGTGACGCACATGGCAAACGGAAAAACGATGCAGGCGGTCGTCAATCTGGCCGGCAGCATCGACCCATCACTCGGCAAAGCCATCGAACAGGCTCAGAAGAAAATCAGCGGCCTGAACGTGAAGGCGCTGGCCGTTGGTGCAGCCGTGGGCGGCATCGCTGTGGCGACAGGCAAGGCAGTCGTCGAGGCCGGAAAGTACATGAAGGATCTCGGCGCGTCCTTCGATGACGCTGCTGATGCTATCCGCATCGGAACCGGCGCCACCGGCGACGCGCTGGATGGGCTTCTGGATGACTTCGACGCCGTCTACAAGAGCGTCCCGACCACAATGGAGGACGCCAGCAAGGCGATCGCAGACTACAACACCCGCCTCGGCCTCACCGGCCCGCAGCTTCAGGAGATCTCCAAGCAGGCCATCCAAGTGAGCGATATGCTCGGGGACGACCTCGGCAGCGTGATCGAGGAGTCGAGCCAAGCCTTCCAACAGTGGAACATCGACGCCGACGACATGGGCGGCGCTATGGACTACATCTTTAAGGTCAGCCAGAGCACGGGTATGGGCTTCACGGATCTGATGGCAGATATGCAGAAGTTCGGCCCGCAGCTTCAGGAGATGGGCTACTCCTTCGAGACGGCGAGCGCCCTGATGGGCCAGCTCGACAAAGCCGGCGTAAACACCGACGAAGTGCTCGGCGCCATGAAAAAGAGCGTCGCCACACTTGCCAAGGAGGGCATCAGCGCCAGCGACGGGCTCGCCATGTACTACGAAAAGATCAAAAACGCCGGGACGGCCGCAGAGGCCGCCAGCATCGCGTCGGAGATCTTCGGTACAAGGGCGGGCTCCACGATGGCCGCAGCGATCCGAGACGGCTCTCTGGCCGTCGCAGACCTGACGGCTGAGCTGCAAGAAAACGGCGAGACAATCGCCGGCGCAGCCGATGACACCTACGACTTCGCCGAGCGGCTTCAGGTTATGAAGCAGGGGCTCGAAGTGGCCCTCAAGCCTATGGCGAACACTGTGTTCGACGGGCTCAACAAGTTCATGCCGACCCTGCAAAAGCTGATGGAGCAGATCACTCCGGCCATCTCCAAGGCGGTCGAGGCTGCGGCCCCGTTTGTCGACGAGTTCCTGACCGGCGCGGCCGACGCCCTCGAGGACGTTCTGCCCCTGATCTCTCAGCTCGCGGCCGACCTTCTGCCCGTTCTGACGCAGCTAATGAGCACTCTGCTCCCGCCGCTTCTCAGCCTCGTGCAGACGCTCCTCCCGCCACTCATGCAGATTGTTTCCGCGATCCTGCCGCCTATTGCCAGCCTGCTCGCCACCGTGCTCCCTATTATCACGCAGATCGTCAGCGCCGTGCTGCCTGTGCTGGTGAGCATCATCTCGAGCCTGCTGCCGGTCATCACCCCGCTGCTGGAGGTGGCCCTGCAAATCGTCAACAGCGTCATCATGCCGCTGCTTGATCCCCTGATGCAACTCGTTCAGGCGCTACTCCCTCCGATCCTGAGCCTGATCGGTGCCATCACCCCACTGCTGACCCCGCTGCTGTCTATTCTGGAGCCCATCGCCAGCGTGCTCGGCACGATCGTCGGCTGGGTATCGAAGATTGTCAGCTTCGGCTCCGGCGTCATCTCCAAGATCGCCGGCCTGTTCGGAGGTGGGGGCGGCGGCAGCGCGTCCGTCTCTGGCTATGCGACCGGCGGCTTCACGAGAGGCCCGTCCATCGCTGGCGAGGATCCGCACTACCCGACCGAGGCCGTCATCAGCTTCAACCCTGCATACCGCTCGCAAAACCTGTCCTACTGGGCCGAGGCGGGCCGGATGCTCGGAGCATCTGACGGCGAAAGCGACTACGAGCTGCTCAGCGGCGGCTCCGGCACCGCTGTGGTCTACGACCTGAGCGGGCTGTCCTTCTCCCCGCAGATCAAGATCGAGGGCGACACCGACGAGGACGCCCTGATCCGAAAGCTCCGCGACCTCGAGCCGGAGTTCATCGACTTCATCCTCGAGGCACTCAGCAGAAGGGAGGGCGGCGCCTATGTCACAGCAGACAGTCGGCTTTATTGATTATGTGGCGCAGGGCGGCGACACCTTCGACAGCATCGCGCTCGTCGCCTATAACGAGGAGCGCATGGCAAGCACCATCATCGAGGCCAACCCCGACCTCAGCGACGTGCTGATCTTCGAGGGCGGCGAGGCTGTGCGGATCCCGATCGTCGAGACCGTGGAGACGCCGGAGACCCTGCCGCCGTGGAGGAGGTGACGCCGTGAAAATCCTATACGAAGGCGTCGACATCTACCCGGACATCAGCGTCCACCGCTGCTATCACGATATGTACGCCGAAAAGCAGAGCGACGAGCTGCTACTCAAACTCAACGACACCCGCGAGCTGTGGGACTCGTGGAACCCCAAGAAGGGCGACACCATCGCCATCGAGGACGGCGCTGCCAAGACGGGCAAAATGTTCGTCGAAAGCGTCGTCCCCGAGTCCGGCATCATCACCCTGCGGGCCTATTCCGTCCCGCAGTCTGCGAAGGATACGCGGAGCAAATCGTGGGAAAAGGTCAAGTTCCTGCAACTGGCCCAAGAGGTCGCCGGCCGTCACGGCCTGACGCTCGAGACCTACGGGATCACCGACCAGACCTACGACTACGTCGAGCAGAACAATCTCGCGGACTTCGCATTTTTTCAGAACCGCTGCACCCTCGAGGGCGCGGCGTTTCTGGTGTACGACGGAAAGCTGGTCGTCTACGATGAGGCGCGCATGGAAAGCCAGCAGCCCGTCGACACCATCACCATCACCCCGGCCAATGACTTCGAGTACCGCGACGAGGGCACCAACGCCTACGGCTCGGCCGAAGCAGTCAACGGCGGCCTGATCGGCACCTTCACAGCCCCGAGCGGCGGCGACAAGGTACTGCGCCGGATCCTGCCCTTCCGCATGACCGACCAGAGCGAGGCCGACCGCTTCGCCAAGGGCCTGCTCCGGGACGCCAACAAAAACGCGACCGTCGGCACCCTTTGGACGGGCTCGCTGCTGCGAGACTATGCGGCGGGCTCTGTGGTCACGCTGGCGACCGAGGGCGTCAAGTCGTGGGACGGCACGGCCTTCATCAGCCGGATCCGGCACGACTACGTCAAGACGCGGAGCAAACTATACCTCCGCAAGCCACTGGAGGGATATTGATGAACAGCAACAACCAAATGATCCAGAAGGGCAAGATCTCCAGCGTGGAGGGAAAGGCCGACAGGAACGGAGACAAAACCACGGCCAGAGTGCTCCCAAGCACCGCCGACAGCATGGTCACGCGGCCGCTGACGATCCCGTGGTATCTGCGCGGGGAGATGGGAAACCTGACCCCCGGCACAGAAGTCGCCTACGCTATGTTCGAGGACGGCACCGGCATCATCCTCTCCCGCATGGACGGAGAGTGGGGCGGCATCGTCCCGGGCGACATCACCGTCAAGAAGGGCGCGCTCACGATGCAGGACAAGGGCATCAGCGTCCCGTCGGCAGACGTGACAGCCACGGGCATCAGCCTGACCGGCCACACTCACACAGACAGCCGAGGCGGCACCACTTCTGGCCCACAGTAAGGAGGGATAGACATGGCCGTCATGGCATCGTGGAACGGCAAGACGTGGGGCGTCTCCAGCCAGAGGATCGCCGCACTCAACGGCATCTCCCACAGCGTCGAGCTCGACACGGAAAACAGCGACGACAAAGCCGGATCCCCGGCGACCAAGACCAAGGCGCTCAAGCTGCAAAGCATGAGCTTCGACTTCGATCTGGCCGCCGCGGTCGGCTGCGACGTGCGCAGCGAGTACGAGTCGTGGACGGCGCTGGTCGGGCAGTATGCCCCCTTCTATCTGGCCGGCCGGCGCTTCGGCCCGGCCAACCTTCAGCTCACGGGCGTGAGCCTATCAGACACCAAGCTGGACAACCTCGGCAGGATCCTGACCGGCAAGATCACGATCAAGCTGACCGAGTACGCCGAGGAGGCCAGCAGCAAAAAGGCCAGTTCTGGAAAATCCGGCAACAGCGGCAAGAGCGGCAGCAGCTCCAAGTCGGCGGCAGGCATCGCCACCTACAAGGAGCTCGGCATAAGCTCCTCGGCTGTGAACGTCGGAGCCTCCAGCAGCGCCAAAGCATCCAAAAAGCCAACCAATGCGCAGCTCAAGTAAAGCGAGGTGATCCCAATGAAAGCATCTGGCAACGGAGCGCCCGAGATCTGCGTGCAGAACCTCCTCAAGACCATCCGCGGGGAGGTGCCCTACGAGCGCATCAAGGGGATCGACCGCACGCTGATCGACAAGCCGAGCGAAACCGCTGCGACCGATCTGGCCGCCGACGTGGAGTTCGTTGTGGAAACCTACGAGCCCCGCGTGCAGCTCAGTGACTCCGACCTGAAAGCCCTGACCGCTCAGACCGGCGACTTCGAGCTGCGGGCCAGCATCGAGAACATCACATGAAGGAGGTGAACAGCGTGAGCGACGCGACAAATATCTACGGCGAGGACATCAAACTCACCACGACAGACGCGAGCACCCTATACAAGACCATCATCACCGAGCTCGAAAAGGGCGCCGGCGAGCCGCTCTACCCGGGCGACGAGCGCCGGATCTTCGGCGAGGCTCTCGTGCCCGTGTTCGTTGCCCTCTACAACAGCCTCAACGACGTCGGCCGGCAGACGCTTCTCCGCTATGCGAGGGGCGAGGTGCTGGACGCCATCGGCGAGCGGCAGGACGTGAAACGACTGGAAGGCACACCGGCCAAGACGACCATGCGCTTCTCCGTCTCCACGCCGCAGGAGAAAAACATCATCATTCCGAAATGGACGAAGGTGACGCCGGACAGCGAAAACTATTTTGCCACCGACGAGATCGCTGTGCTGCAAGCTGGCGCCTACTCTGTGGAGGTGCCGACCTCGGCCGTGAGCAACGGCACGAAGTTCAACGGCTACGCAGCCGGCACGATCGGCACCCTCGTCGACCTGATCCCCTACATCGAGTCCGTCACCAACCTGACCGAAACAGCCGGAGGCGATGACGGCGAACCCTACACCACCGAAGGCGACAACCGCCTCCGCGAGCGGATCCGTCTGGCTCCCGCCAAGAGATCCACCGCGGGCCCCGAACAGGCTTACATCTACTGGGTAATGACGGCCGACAGTTCCATCGTGGACGCGAGGGCCGTCAGCGAGAAGGAAACCGTCAGCGAGACCCTCACGGTCTACGACGGCAAAGCCTTCAAGGGCGGCGGCACGCTCCTGACCGACACCCTCGTCGTGAAAGCCCACGGGCAGAGCACGGCGGCGGTCAAGGACACGGACTACACCGTCGACTACACCGACGGCCTGCTGACCATCACGCTCAAGGGCAGCCTCTCGGCCGCCGAGAGCATCGACATCATCATCACCCGCACGCTGGAGGGCTGCGTCAAGATCGTGCCCCTGCTGGAAGGCGGCGGGATCCCTGACGCTGCCATGCTGGCGAAGGTGCTGGACGTGGTCAACGCAAAGGACATCCGGCCGCTCACTGACAAGGTGAGCGCCGTGCCCCCGGAGGTCGAGACCTATGACATCGAGATCGTGTACTACACCACGCCGGAGAGCGAGGCCGAGGTGATCGCCAACGTCGAAGGCACCGGCGGTGCGATCGACCGCTACAACGAGTGGCAAGTCGCGGCTCTCGGCCGGGACATCAACCCCGACCAGCTCCGCAAGCGGATCCTCTCGCCTTCGTGGGGAGAGAACCTGACCGGCGCCTTCCGCGCGGACGTCGTCAAGCCGACCTACAAGGCCCTCGACGACACGCAAGTCGCCAAGTTCAGCGGCCACCTGACCGTCAGCCACAAGGTCGAGAGCGAGGTGGTGTAAATGCGGCTCAATGAGACCGAGATGGTCAAGCTGCTGCCTGCGTGGATGCAGGAGGACGGCAGCGACAAGGGCCTCGCCGCCGGCTGCGACATCGTCAGCCGCGACGCCTATGCGCGCCTGAAGCTCCTGAGCAGGTGGGACAAGATCGACCAGCTCAGCGACGCAGAGCTCGACGAGATGGCGTGGGAGCTGAACATCCAGTGGTATGACAGCACCGCGCCCATCGCAGCCAAGCGGGCCGTCATCCGCAACAGCGACCGCGTCTACTCAAAGCTCGGCACCCCCTACGCCGTGGAGCAGATCGTGGCCGACTACTTCGGCACCGGCGAGGTCAGGGAGTGGTATCAGTACGGCGGGCAGCCGCATCACTTCAAGGTGCTGAGTGACAACCCGAGCCTCGTCAACAGCAACCTCGACCTGTTCCTGAAACTGCTGCGGACGGTCAAGCGCCGCAGCTCATGGCTCGACGCGATCCTGATCTGCCTGACCGGCGAAATGTTCCTTTATTCCGGCATGGCCGTCAGGGATCACACCCAAGAGGTGCACGTCATGGGCAGCGACGAGATCCACATCTACCACGCGGCCGTCGTCCACGACAACAACCGCGAGACCGTCAGCATCGGCACCGACGCGGCGGTCATCTCAGACTAAGGAAAGGAGATAGACATGGCTGCATTTATCAACAACGACATCACCACCGCCGGCCTGATCGTTCTGGCGAAGGGCGTGGCCGGCCAGAAGATCAACTACACCAAGATCGTCCTCGGCGATGGCTACCTCGAGGAGGGCCAGACGCCCCGCACCCTCACCGGCGTGGTCAGCCCGAAGGCGACCGTCGACATCACGAAGCTGAAGATCAACGGCGACGGCACCGTGGCCGTCGGCGGCATCTTCACCAACGGCGACGAGACCGAGGGCTTCTACTACCGCGAGCTCGGCCTTTATGCCGAGGATCCCGATCCCGAGGTCGGCGAGGTGCTGTACTGCTACGGCAACTGCGGCGATCTGGCCGAGTGGATCCCGCCCTCCGGCGGCGCCACCATCGTCGAGAAAACCATCGACATCGTCACCGCGATCGGTACAGCCACCAACGTGACCGCCTACATCCCCGCCGACGCCTACGCCACGAAAGAGGACTACGAGACCTACAAGGCCATCGCCCTCGGCGCTCAGGCTACGGCCGAGGAGGCTCTGGCGATCGCACGGCAGGCCATCGCAATCGCGCAGGCCGCTGAGGCTTCGGTGAACGACCTGAGCAACGCGGTCGGCCAGAACACCAGCAAGATCGCAACGCTGTGGGACGCCGTTTTCAGCGAGATCACGACCAACCCCTTCCAGATCACGTTCGCAGACCTGACGGGCATCACCCTGACGGCCGGCATCTGGAACAGCGGACTCCAGCGCCTCGAGTGCTAAACTACCGGCCAAAGGCCAGAAAGGAGGCCGCCCATGTATAGAGGCACCACACCAACCATCACCATCAACTGTGACATCGACGTCAGCGAGTTCGTGACAATGTGGGTAACATTCCGCACGCAGCAGCTCGCCACCTATGCCCCACCGAAGCAGGTGGAAGTCACCAAGCACCTCGGGGACGAGGGCGTCGACGCGACCGACAAGGTCGTCACCGTCAGCCTGACGCAAGCCGACACGCTGCTGCTCGGCTCTCTGTCCCCTGACGAGGATCAACAGGTGGAGGTGCAGATCCGCGGCAGGACGGAGGACGGGCGCGCGTTTGCGAGCAACATCATGACCGCCCCGCTCAGCCGGATCCTGAAGGACGGCGTCATCTAAGTGAGCGTCGACTTCAATGCCTCGTTCTCTGGCAGCGCGGAGACCTTCGGGGCAAGGATGACCGAGACGCCTGCCTCCATGACCGCCTCCATGAAGGAGACGGGCGGCGGCAGCACCTCAAACTACGAAGCCCTGCGCAACAAGCCCAAGATCAACGGGCACGAGCTGATCGGCGACATGACGCCGGCACAGCTCGGCATCACGGACGACAGGCACCACACCCACAAGCAGGCGCAGGCAGCGAAGGTGTGGACAATCGCCCACAACCTCGGAAAGCGGCCCGCCGTCACGGTCGTTGACAGCGCTGGCACTGTGGTCATCGGGGAGATCGACTACCTCGACGACAACACCGTGCGCCTGACCTTCTGCGCGGCCTTTTCCGGGACTGCATACTTCAACTAAGGAGGTAAACCCGTGAAAATCCTGACAAATCTGGATCTCTCGCAGAACGAGATCCAAAACGCCATCATGCAGCCGCTCGCTGCACCTCCGGCCAACCCGAAGCTCGGCCAGATCTATTTCAGTAGCGTCGACCTGACGCTGTACCTGTGGACGGGCGAGAAATGGATCCCCGTACCGACCAAGCTCTCGCAGCTCGAGAACGACAGCAAGTTCATCACGGCCAAGGACGTCCCCGAGGGCGCAGCAGCGTCCACGACCACGCCGAAGATGAACGGCACCGCCGCCGTCGGCTCCGAGACAGCGTTCGCTCGCGGCGACCACGTCCACCCCAAGGACACCAGCAAGCTGAACACGGACGGTGACGGCTCCAATGTGACCGTCGCCTTCGAGGCTGCGGCCAAGCGCGAGGCACCCACCTCCGGCGAGAAGCTGAGCGTCCTGCTCGGCAAGGTGCTGAAGTTCTTCAGCGACCTCAAGACCGTGGCCTTCTCCGGCAGCTATAAGGATCTGAGCGACAAGCCGACGATCCCGTCCGCTGCTGCTGACGTCGGCGCGATCCCCGCAACGGAAAAAGGCGCAGCCGGCGGCGTGGCCGAGCTGGACAGCGGCGGCAAGGTGCCGGCCAACCAGCTCCCGAGCTATGTGGACGACGTCGTCGACGCCTACATCCGCACCGGCGCCACGGCCCTCGGCGCTGACTGGCTGAGCAAGACCTCCGGCGGCGCAGCCCTGACGCCTGAGTCCGACAAGATCTACGTCATCCTGAGCGAAGGCGAGTACCAGAACAAGACGTACCGCTGGAGCGGGACGACCTACGCCGTCATCGGCAACGACCTCGCCCTCGGCGAGACTGCGAGCACCGCCTACCGCGGCGACCGTGGCAAGACGGCATACGACCACAGCCAGAGCGCCCACGCTCCCGCCGACGCTGAGAAGAACGTCCAGAGCGACTGGAACGAGACAGACGGCAACAGCGACGCCTTCATCAAGAACAAGCCCGCGATCCCGAAGGCTGTCACCAAGACCATCCAGACCCTCAGTGACGCGGCGAGCAAGAGCTTCACCGTCACCGGCTACATCCTCAGCGTGATCCTGATCGACAGCGTCACCAAGGAGCAGGTCATCGGCGACGTCTCTTTCGAGAACGCCACGGCCTCGGCCAACGGCAAAGTCACGGTCACGCTCTCGGCTGCCCCCTCCAACCCGATCCTCGTCGTCATCACAAGCATCGCACTGTAAGGAGGCCGGCCTATGAAACACTACGGAGCAGTCGACGACCCGAAGGACATCACGACGAAGGAGTATGTCGACGCGGCTGACAACGCTCTGAAGGTGAAGGTCGACGCCCTGTGGGACTTCGTTTGCACGGACATCACGAGCAACCCCTTCCAGATCACATTCGACGATCTGGAGGGGCTGACCGTGAGCTCCGGCATCTGGAACACAGGGCAGCGGAGGCTCGAGTGCTGATGGGAAATTGCTACAACTACACCCCGATCCCACCGGCCGAAGCCTCCTGCATCATCGCGCACCTGTTCGTCGAGCTGGCCCTGCCCTGCTCCTGCTGCAAGCGGGAGGACGGCGTCATCGTCATTCAGGGCAAGACCTACGACGGCAGCAGCGCCCGCGTCACAATCAAAGGCGAGGAGGTGAGATACTACGGCAAGCAACGGACACTCGCGGCCATACGAGCGGGCCAATGTAGGCCGCCCGCCCTTCGGCCGTGACAAACTGCCCGAGATGCAGGTCATCACGGACGCCAAGGAGCTCGAGAAACACACCTACATCAAGACCAGAAACCCGGCCGTATTTCCGAAGAAGGAGCGGCTCGGTCTGGCGCAAAGGATGATGAACGAGGCCAGCGATCTCGTCGCCGATCTGATGGAGGCCAACGATCTGCTCCTGACAGATCCCGAGGAGCGTGAGCTCAGGTATCGCGCGCAGCGGTCGGCGCTTCGCAACTGCCGAAAGCTGATCCACCACATCGAGCTCGCGCATGAGATCCTCAGCGGCTTCAGCGATGACGCCTTTGCATACTGGGCGAAGATGGCGGCCGGCGTAAAGAACCAGACCGCCAAATGGTACAAAACCGATAAAGAGAGGGCCGCCAAACTGGACGCACAGAAGCGTCACCAGTGAGGCGGCCCTCGGGGTATGCCTTGTTTTTTCGTGCCGGCTCGGCCAACAACGCCCGCAACGTCAACACCGATGGCACGCTGAACAGGAACAACGCCTACAACGGCAACAACGGCCTGCGCCCCGCTTCGATGGATCGCCCGACTTATTAACCGCCCGGAGACGGGAGGCGAACACTGTGCCCCATCATCCAAGGAAGGCATATCCCTCCCGCAGCCGTGGCCGTCTGACCGGCCCGGTCATGGGTAAACACAAGACCGCCGATGCTCCCGGCGGCGCACGCAAAGCGTGGCCGGAGCTATACACGGCGGGGAGACTTTTCAATGGAGAATATCGTAAACAGCACCATCGCGCTCTACAAAGCATACCGCAAAACCCGCTGCGGAAAGCGCGACAACCCGACCGCCATGCGCTACCGCATGGAGGCCATCGAGCGCACCGTCGCCCTCTCTGAGAGGCTCCAGCGGCGCGACTATTCCTTCGGGCCCTACTACCCCTTCAAGGTGTACGAGCCCAAGGAGCGGCTCGTCCTCGCCATCGACTTCGAGGGCAAGGTCGTCCAGCACTCGCTCTGCGACAACGTCCTCGAGCCGGCGTTCTCCCGGCGCTTCATCCGGGACAACTATGCCGGCCAGATCGGCAAAGGCACCCACGACGGCCTCGACCGTCTGGCTGCGGCCATGCGCCACTATTTCTTCAGCCGAAAGGCAGCGGACGAAGCAGCCCGCAAGGCTGCCGGCCTGCCGCCTCGGCCGATGAACGAGTGGGACTACGCCGACGGCTGGGTACTGAAGGGCGATTTTTCAAAGTTCTTTTACACCCTGCTCCATTCCTACTGTTACGAAACGGCCCGCCGGGCCCTGAATTGGCTGAAGGATCCCGAGCTGATCGACTTCGCCGAGTGGCTGCTGTGGCTCATAATCGACAGCACGCCAGACCCCGGCATCCCGATCGGCAACCAGTCGAGCCAACTGCTCGCGCTGCTCTATCTGGACGCCTTCGATCACTGGCTGCGGGATGACCGCGGCCTCGTATATGGCAGGTATATGGACGACTTCTACATCATCCACAGCGACAAGCTGCTGCTCCGGCAGATACTCAAGGAGATCGAGGCGTACATCAAGCCGCTCGGCCTTCGGCTGAACGGCAAGACGCAGATCCTCCCGCTGAAGAACGGCATCGACTTCCTCGGCTTCCACACATACCTCACACAGACCGGCAAGGTCGTGAGGAAAGTGCGGGCCAAGAGCATCGACAACATGAAGCGCAAGATCCGCAAGTTCCGCACTCTGGTGGACTCCGGCAAGATCACCCTCGACAGCGTCGTGCAATCCTACGCGAGCTGGACGGGCCACATCTCACACGGCAACACCTACCACCTGCGGCAGAACATGGACGCCTATTTCTTCAGCTATTTCCCGGAGCTCAAACCATCACCGAAAGGAGACACAACTCATGGCCCAAAAACTGAGCAACCTCGCAAACAAGTCGAAGGTCAAGTTCGGCAGCCTGTACGGCAGCCCGATCATCTGGATCGTGGCCGATAAGAACCACGCAGGCTACCCCTCCAACAGCGTCACGCTCGTGACCAACCAGATCATCAAGATGCTGTGCTTCGACGCGACAGAGCCGAGCAACGGCAACAGCGACCGCCGCAACTACGGCAACAACCGCTACATCTACTCGAACCTACGCCAGTGGCTCAACAGCCCCGCGGCTGCCGGCCAGTGGTACACCGCGCAGCACTCCGCAGACCAGACGCCGGACTCCTCCCACGTCTGGAACGGCGTCAACCCGTACAGTGGCCTCGCCGGTTTTCTGAACGCCTTCACCGCCAACGAGCGGGCAGCTCTGCTGAACACCACCATCACGGTCGGCAAGAGCTCCACAGACGGCGGCGGGACGGAGACCTGCACGGACAAGATCTTTCCTCTGTCCTGCACTGAGGTCGGCCTGAGCGGCGACCACGTCTGCGGCAGCAAGCTGGCGATCTTCAGCGACAACAACAGCCGCATCGCCACCGTGACGGCCTCCTGCGTCGCCAATTCCAACTATTCCAGCAACCCGGGCTCTGGTACCGCGTGGTACTACTGGCTGCGTGACGCCTATGCCGGCTCGGCCCACCTCGCCCGCTTCGTCCGCGCCGGTGGCGCGCTGGGCTGGAGCCTCGCCTTCCTCGGCCTCCTCGGCCTGCGCCCCGCTTGTAATCTGTCCTCTGATCTCCTGATCTCCGACTCCGTCGACTCGGATGGATGCTATACAGTGATCTACAATCAGGCGCCCACAGCGCCGTCGTCCATCACTGTCCCGAGCGAAGTGCTCGGCGGCGAGAACCTGAGCATCTCGTGGGCGGCCTCCACCGACCCCGACGGCAACCTCTCCGGCTACGTTCTGGAGCGCAAGGTCGGGAGCGGCACATGGGCGCAGGTCTACAAGGGATCCGCACGCACCTACACCGACACCATCACCTACGGATGGACGAGCGTGCAGTACCGCGTCAAGGCATACGACGCAGCCGGCGCGGAGAGCGCATACACCACCAGCG
The DNA here is from genome assembly GCF_029076575.1 of Faecalibacterium sp. DFI.5.82. Lineage (NCBI taxonomy): Bacteria > Bacillati > Bacillota > Clostridia > Eubacteriales > Oscillospiraceae > Faecalibacterium > Faecalibacterium sp. DFI.5.82. Next base: position 62,653 of record NZ_JARFIS010000001.1, on the reverse strand, counting down.
CCACCCGCACCGTCACCAACAACCGGCCGCCCGTCATCAGCGGCACGGACGGCGCCCTCGGCAGCTTCAGCACGGCGGCCCCGTCCTACGAGTACACCGTCACCGACGCCGACGGCCATCAGGTCGACGTCGTGGAGATGCTGGACGGCGTGACGCTGCGCAGCTACACCGTGACCCTCGGCCAGACCAACACGCTGACGATCGGCTCCGAGGCGTGGCTGAAGGTCGTGAACGGCAGCCACACCCTGAAGATCGTGGCGACCGACGCCAAGGACGCCAGCGTCACCCGCACGCTGACCTTCACCAAGGCCGTCACGTCCGTCGAGTTCGAGCAGACCCTCGCTATGGAGGCCGACGCCATGCCGACCAAGGCCCTCGTCAACATTCAGGGCAATTTCCCGGCCGGCTGCACGCTTCAGGTCTGGATCTGCAACAACGGCAACGACGCGAGCCCGACGTGGGAGGACATCACGCAGAAGGCCCGCACCGGCCAGAAGCACTACTTCACAAACAAGACCAAGACGGCCGCAGCGTGGGGCGTCAAGGTCAAAGCCAAGCTGCTCCGCGGCTCTGCTACGGAGACCTGCTACATTCAGTCGATCGGAGGTAACTTTGCATGATTAAACACAGAGCCGACAGCATCCAAAAGCTGAACGACGAACAGGCCGCAGAGGCCAAGAAGGACAAAACCATCGCCGAGCAGGCTGACACCATCGAGCTGCTGAAGGGCTGCATCATGGAGCTGGCCGACGTGGTCTACGGCGACGGCGGGGAGGTAACAGCATGAGCAAGATCGTCGAGCTGTACGTCAGGGAGCTGACCCGCGAAGGCTCCATCATGACCATCAACGACGTCCCGAAGAAGCTGCGCAAGCAGGTCGAGGACGCCATCGCTGCCATCGAGGCAGCCGCAAACGCTGGCACCGCGAAGGAAGGGGCGACCGAATGATCGCCCGGGCCCTCGCGTGGCTATTATTAAAAATTGCAGGAAAGGAGGAGCGTGAAATGCTGGTACGTCTGTATGCAGGCGAGATCATCATGGGCCGCATCACCGAGGACAACGTCCCCGCGAAGCTGAAGGCCCGCGTGCACAAGTATCTCGTCGACATGGGCTACTTCGACGACGTCGAGGAGTAAGCCCAACAACAAGGAGGGCCGCGCCATGCGGCCCTCCGGCTTTTATGAGGTGACACAATGATCGAAATCAACATCGGTGCGCTCGTTGCCCTACTGGGGATCCCGACGGCCGTGACCGGCTTCTGCTTCTGGATGCTCGAGCACAGGATCCAGAAGCGAGAGAAGGAAAAGGAGGCCGAGGAGGCCAAACAACAGCAAGAGGCAGCGGCTCGAGAGCGAGCCCGTGAGGATCTTCAGATCATCACCATTCAAGGCACGTCGGCAGCCATCGCACTCGGCGAGGCGACGGCCCGGGCCGTGCAGCGCATCCCCGACGCGCATTGTAACGGAGATATGCACGCGGCCCTCGACTACGCTGCCAAAATCAAGCACGCGCAGAAGGACTTCCTCACCAGTCAGGGGATCCACGCGATCATCGACTGAGGAGGTGGAGCAGCATGGCCGCAAAGAAGCGCCGGCGCAAGCGGAAAAAGAAGATCGAGGCGAGCAAGAAGCTCGCATACTGGGCGGCCATCGTGGCGAGCCTCAGCGCGGCCACGTCCTACCTGCTCTCAGCCTTCGGGCGTGACCCGGTCAGTGAAGTGACTGGCACGATCTTCACCGCCTGCGTCGGCTATCTAATCACATACGCCGGCAAGAGCCTCGGCGAGAAAATCAGCCGAAACCGCCACAGGCTCGACGCCGACGGCAACCCGCTCCCGGATCCATCCGGGGACACTCTCAACAATGAGGAGGCACAAGGATGAACACCATCGACATCACCCCTATCGTCAACGCAGCCATCGCCCTGATCGGCGCCGGCGTGAGCGTTTTCCTGATCCCGTGGCTCAAGAGCCAGACCACCGAGGCACAGCGCAAGGAGCTGACCGCGTGGGTAAAGATCGGCGTCGCTGCTGCTGAGCAGCTCTACAAGGGCGCCGGCCGCGGCGAGGAGAAGAAGCAGTACGTCATCGACTTCCTGAAGCAGAAGGGCTTCAAGGTCGACGAGGAGAGCGTCATCAACGCGATCGAGGCAGCAGTCAAGCAGCTCAACACCGAGGGCCTGACTATCGAATGACGGAGAGGGGCGGGCTCCGGCCCGCCCTTTTTCTTTTTACAGCTAAGGAGGTAAAATCATGAGCAAATGCTACGCATCGGCCGTCCTCGCCATCGCTGCGGCAGAGATCGGCTACCACGAGAAAAAGAGCAACAGCCAGCTCGACAACCCGACCGCCAACGCGGGCAGCGCCAACTATACCAAGTACGCCAGAGACTTCGACGAGAAGTACCCGAAATGGTACAACGGCAAGAAAAACGGCTTCGCGTGGTGCGATATGTTCGTCGACTGGTGTATGCTGACTGCCTTCGGATACACGAACGCGCTGCGCCTGCTCTGCCAGCCTGAGAGATCCGCAGGTGCCGGCTGCACCTACTCCCTCATGTACTACGAGAAGCAGGGCCGCTATCACGCCAAGGATCCCAAGCCCGGCGACCAGATCTTTTTCAGCACCGCGCACTCCAAGAGCAACGTCAGCCACACCGGCCTCGTCGAGAAGGTGGACGGCAGCAAGGTCTACACCATCGAGGGTAACACCTCCGACCAAGTGGCCCGCCGCTCCTACTACCTGAGCGACAGCTACATCGTCGGCTATGGCCGCCCGGCCTACGACGCGGAGCCCGGGAACGCCAACACGGGCAGCCAGACGTCGAGCAACGGCACCACCAGCGAAGTGACCTACACGGTCGTCGCCGGCGACACCCTGAGCAAAATCGCGGCCAAGTACGGGACGACCTACCAGAAGCTCGCAGCGTACAACGGGATCACCAACCCGAACATCATCAGAGTCGGCCAGAAAATCAAGATCCCGGGAACGGCAGCCCCCAAGAAAACCAACGCCGAGCTCGCCAAGGAGGTCATCGCTGGCAAATGGGGCAACGGCGCAGACCGCAAGAAGCGCCTCGAGGCCGCTGGCTACGACTACAACGCCGTCCAGCAGGCCGTCAACGCAGCACTCTCGCACTGAGCTACAACTTCACACGCACAAGAAAACCCGCCCGGAGATCCCGGGCGGGCTTTTCCTGTTTTATAGGGCCCCGCGCTGCTTCAATCTGGCGGCGGCCATTTTGTAAACCTTCGTGCCTCTGTTCGGGCCTGCGAAATCATAGACATCACGATCCTCCAGAGACTTCAGCAGGGCAGGATCTTCAGCAATCTCAGCCCCGCAACTGCGCAGAAACTCATACACCGAAAGACCACGCGGATCGCTGAACCTTCCACCGCTCTCCTGCCGGTAAACGGCATAAGCATACAACTCGCCCCGAGCGGCTCCGTGCATCTGGCTGACCATATACGAAAGCAGAGCCTTTTCACCGACAAAGCGCGAAAACTTCACCCCGCAGGCGTGCGCATACAACGAAAGGCCGGGATCTGGTGCAGCCTCGTCCTCGTCGGTGATCCTGCTGATGATCGCGCTGACGTCCTCCTTGCATACGCCGTCGGGGAGCATGGCCTCGAGTTCGAGCGCGTAGTCCATTTGCCGATCGGTCGGCGGGATCTGCGGCTCCACCTGCACAGTCATGGGCTCAACGAGGCCATCATCCGCAGCCGCAGCTCTGGCGTCAGCCTCGGTCTGCGCCTCATATCGTTTCGTGTTTTTTCTCCCCGTGCTGGAGTTCATGCCAGTAACGCAAAAACGCCCATAGTTTACAAAACCGCCGGACGGGCTCACATAGCCGCCGATCTCGGCAAGCGGGAGCTCGCCGCGCGTCCGTTGCTTCACTTCTACGGTCTGAGCGTGGATCGTGGCCGTGATCGCAGGAGCCGGCTCTGGCTCCTTTTTCTTCAGAAAGCTAAACAGCCCCATGCAGTACCTCCTCCTGATGACTTTGTATTTATTAGTGTTTAGTCATCTTTGGCATAATATTACCATGCCAAAACTGGTAAAGTCAATATTGCATAGTCATCTTTAGCGTAAAGGGAGGCGAGGGCTGCGAAGATATACAAACCAGACGGCAGGTGCAACATCTCCGGGGAGAGAGTCAAGGAGGAGCGGCTGCGGGCAAACCTGTCACAGGAACAGCTCGCCTACAAGCTCCAGATCATCGGGCTGGACGTCACGCAGAAGGTCATCAGCAGGATCGAGAACGGCAGCCGAGTCGTCGCTGACTACGAGCTGGACTATCTGGCGACCGCTCTCGGCACCACCATCAACCACCTGCTCGGGAAAGAATGAGAAAACCGCACGGCAGCGACGCCGTGCGGCTTTTTTTGTGGAAAAACGCGGGAAAATGTTGAAAATCTGCCGAATTATGCTTGACATTATAGAGCAAATGCTCTATAATATAATCACAGGCAAGGGATAGCCGAGTACAGAAAGAAAGGAGAACAAAACCGCGGAAAGGAGGCAAAGCCGTGGATGCTGAGCAGATGAAAAAACTGCTCGAGCTGCTGGAACAGGCTCTAAAGTGTGAACAGGTTGCCACCATTACGATCACGATAAAGCCGAACCAAAAGCCCAAGCAGTAAGGTCGAAGGACGGCGGGAAAAATCCCGCCCGCCGTTCCTTTTCATTATAACCACGAAACCACGGCAAAGTCAAGCGGGAGGAACAACATGGACATCTCGATCAAAGTGACCTACAAAAGCGAGGGGCTGCAAAAGCTCCGCAAGGCTGCCGGCCTGTCTCAGTCTCAGCTCGCCGATCTGGCCGGGATCAAGGTGCAGGTGCTCCAGCAGTACGAGCGCGGCGCCCGGGACATCAACGGCGCGAAACTGCCGACGCTGCTGAAGATCTGCAACGCGCTGGAGTGCAGGCTGGCTGACATCATCACAGACGAGGAGACGCTCGAGCTCCTGAAAAAGTACGAGGAACACTGACACACAGAAGGGGCGGCCGGCGGGCCGCCCCTTTTCTTTTATCACGGAGGGGAACACAATGGGACAGCACTGGAGCCATCTGACGCCGACCAAGCGCATCCAGCTCGACGCCTTCATCCGCGCAGGAATGAAGCCGACAGACATCGCCAAAGAGCTCGGCGTCCACCATACGACCATCTACCGGGAGCTGAAGCGGTGCACCTATGAGCACCTCAACAGTGACTACACCACCGAGACCAGATATAACCCCGAAGGCGCGCAGGCCCGCTATGAGGCCAACCTCCGCGCCAAGGGGCCGGAGCTGAAGATCGGCAACGACTACGAGCTGGCCGACTACCTGATCGCCAAGATCCGCGACGAGAAGTACAGCCCGGAGGCCGCGATCGGTGAGGCCGAGGTCAAGGGCTGGCCCTTCAAGACCCACATCTGCGCGAGCACCGCCTACAACTACATCCGCGGCGAGATCTTCGGCGACGAGCTGACCGTCTCCATGCTGCCGCAGCACGGCAAGCGCCACCAGCCGGAGCGCCCGGCCGGATCCATGCCCCGCAAGCCCGCCGGCCGGAGTATCGAGGATCGCCCTGAGCACATCAACGACCGCAGCACCTTCGGTCACTGGGAGATGGACAGCGTCGAGAGCTGCCAAGGCGTCAGCAACACCTACATTGTGATGACCGAGCGCAAGACCCGCCGTGAGATCATCATCCCCTCGCCGGATAAGACGAGCGCCAGCGTCGTCGCTGCCCTCGACACCCTCGAGAAGAAAGTCGGCTCCAAAGTGTTCCCGCTGATCTTCCAGTCGATCACCTGCGACAATGGCTGCGAGTTTGCCGACGCCGCCGGGATCGAGCGCAGCATCACCGGCCGAGGCCCTCGCACCGAGGTCTACTACTGCCACCCGTACCGGCCGAGCGAGCGCGGATCCAATGAGAACCAGAACGGCCTCATACGTCGGCACCTGCCGAAGGGCACCGACCTGAGCACGATCTCCTACGAGGAGACCAAGCGGATCGAGGACTGGCTGAACAACTACCCCCGCAAAATGTTCGGCTATCTGTGCTCCGAGCAGCTTTTCCGGGAAGAAATCGCCCTCATTCTGGCATCATAAAAAATATTTTTGCTTTTTTGTGCATTTACTCTTGACAAATGGCCATTTTTACCCAGCCTTCTCCACCTTTTTGGCGTTGGGGTAGATGCGCTCCATCCGGGCATTGTCAAAATGCTCATCCAGCAGCACATCCACCGCATTGGCCGGAGCCGCGCCGCTGGTGCGGGCATCGTAGCGGGCCAGCGCCAACGCACTGGTCACAAGGTTCACGGCCATGAACACAGCCAGCAGGGCGGTCATCCAGGGACGGATCCTGCGCTTGACTGCCTTCATCCCCTTTGCCACCAGCGGGTAGCCATAGCGGATCCAGGTCACGGCCGCAATGCCCCAGAAGAAGCAGTACAGCAGGTTGATGCGCCCGCCCAGATTGAACTTGAAGCCGCTGTAATCCCAAAACACGGTGCCAAACAGCAGCTCTGTTACGGCGCTGCACACATACTCATACGCACCGCCCAGGATCACACCGAACCAGAAGATGCGGCTCTCGCTCTTCTGTTCACCGCCCCGCAGCAGGATGGCGGCCAGCACCAGCGCCAGCCCCCACACCACGCTGAACGGGCCCCAGACCAGGCTGGAACGGCTCATCCAGACCCCGGCGGTGATGCGGCAGAAGATGGTCTCCACCACATCTCCGAGGAAAGCCCCGATGACAAAGAGCCAGAGCAGGTCGGCAAGGGAGAGCTGCTTTTCGGCACTGGTGGTGGGCTCCGGACGCGCCGCAGCAGGGTACGCCCGCTGGATCCGCTTTTCCACGCTGGCGGTAATTTTCTGCCGCAGCCTCTCCGAGCCCCTGCCCAGCTCCCGATTCAGCTGCTCAAGCCGTGGGTGGCGGTTCGCATACCGGCTGACCACCACCATGGCAGAGATCTGGTCAAGGACGGCCAGCGCCATGCCGACCCACACCACAGCGTGGAACAGCAGCGGCGGCAGGTGGGCGCAGAGCCGGAACAGCAGGTCGTTGCCCCAGCGGACTGCCGCCATGCCCAGCAGACCCCACAGCAGGGAGTATTGCAGGCAGACATAGCCGTCCAGATTGAACTTTTTATCGGAGTAGTCCCACCAGCGGCGGTGGTGGATCCGTTCCAGCAGCTTGGCAGTCAGCCACTCCACCACCGTGGCATAGATCATGCTGCCGAAGAACAACGCCGCCAGGCTGGCGCGCTGGTCGTTCAGACCGATGGTGATAAGCACTCCTGCCGTGCCGTACACAAAGCAGAAGGGGCCGGAGGCCACACCGCGGTTGGTGAATCGGCGGCCCTTTGCGGTTGCAACAACGGTCTCGCCTACCCAGCCTAAAAAGGAATATACCAGATAAATTACACAAAGAGTATAGAGATTCAGGTTCATAGCGCTCCTTTCCCGGAACAAAAAGGGGCCGGGAAGCGGTGTTCCCGACCCTCTTTGTTCAGTTTACGAATTACAGCTGGCTCTTATACAGTGCCTCGATCTCCTCCACGCTGGTATCGCGGGGGTTGCCGGGGCGGCAGGCATCTGCAAAAGCAGACTCGGCCAGGAAGTGGATGTCCTCTTCCTTCAGGATGCCCTGCAGGTTTGCGGGGATGCCCACATCTGCGCTCAGCTGCTTGACAGCGGCGATGGTGGCATCGGCGGCCTCGACATCGTTCATCTCGTCGATGCCCTTCACGCCCATGGCCTTGCCGACCGCGCGGTAGCGCTCCCCGGCAACGGTCTTGTTGTACTCCAGACCCACCGGCAGCAGGATGGCGCAGGCCACGCCGTGGGGGGTATCATACAGAGCGGACAGACCGTGTGCCATGGAGTGGACAATGCCCAGACCCACATTGGAGAAGCCCATGCCGGCGATGTACTGGCCCAGAGCCATGCCCTCGCGGCCCTCCGGGGTGTTCTGCACGGCACCGCGCAGGTTCTCGCTGATGAGCTTGATGGCTTCCAGATGGAACATATCGGAGATGGTGCAGTGGCCCTTGGTGATATAGCCCTCGATGGCGTGGGTCAGAGCGTCCATACCGGTGGCGGCGGTCAGGCCCTTGGGCATGGAGGACATCATATCGGGATCGACCACAGCGATTTCGGGGATATCGTTGGTGTCCACGCAGACGAACTTGCGCTTCTTCTCCACATCGGTGATGACGTAGTTGATGGTGACCTCAGCCGCAGTACCGGCGGTGGTGGGCACGGCAATGGTGAACACAGCGTGCTTCTTGGTGGGAGCCACGCCTTCCAGAGAGCGCACATCCGCGAACTCGGGGTTGTTGATGATGATGCCGATGGCCTTTGCGGTATCCATGGAGGAGCCGCCGCCGATGGTCACGATGCAGTCTGCCTCAGCAGCCTTGAAGGCTGCCACGCCGTCCTGCACGTTGGCGATGGTGGGGTTGGGCTTGATCTCGCTGTAAACAGCGTAGGCGAAGTTTGCAGCATCCAGCAGGTCGGTGACCTTCTTGGTCACGCCAAACTTGATCAGGTCGGGGTCAGAACAGACAAAAGCCTTCTTGTAACCGCGGGTGGTCAGCTCGGGAACGATGTTCTCAATGGCACCGTGGCCATGGTAGGAAATGGTGTTCAGAACAATGCGATCAGCCATAATTATTTTCCTCCAAAATCATTCTGCCCGCCTGCCAGCGGGCTCTCTCTGTTGTTAAGGATACCACATTGTTAAACAATATTCAATGTACTTTTCTTTTGATTTCTATGAATTTTTTACACTTTCCAGCAAAAGAAAACGCTGTACCACTCCCTCAGTCTCGCATTCGCCCGACAGCTCCCTCTAGGAGGGAGCCTTAACGCGGCGGCCAACGCAAAAGCCTCCCTCTGAGAGGGAGGCGGCATCGCATCAGCGATGCCGGAAGGAGTGATACAGCGTTTTTATCGTTTCATTTACCACAGCCGGATGACCTTGATGACTCCCTCGGCCTTATCGCGGGCCAGCTCAAGGTGATGCTGCAGCGCATCGGCGGCGGTGTTCCAGTTGTCGCTCAGGGCGGCATTCAGAATTTCCAGATGCTCCTCACAGGTCTGATCCTGATTGATCATGCTCACCTTACCGGTCATAATGCGGAAACGAGTGTTCAGGCCGGTGATGCGGTCATAGCCAGAGCGCAGATATTTGTTGGGCAGGCTGCTCATCAGCAGCTCGTGGAAATCATCGTCGGATTTGCAGAAGTCGTCGATCCGCTCGGGGTGGTGCATCAGCTCAGTGTAGGCCTCCAGCTGCTCCCGGGGGATCAGGTTGCCGTAGGTGCGCAGGGCGTAAGGCTCCACCAGCAGGCGCATCTCGAACATGCTGTGCACATCCTCTTCGGTAATGCCGGAGACCATCAGCCCCTTTTTGGGCAGGATGGTGATCAGCCCCTCCTGCTCCAGGCGGCCCAGCGCGTCACGCATGGGGGTGCGGCTGATGTTGCCCATCTCAGCGCAGAGCTTCTGCTCGTTCAGAAATTCGTTGGGGCGGTACTCGCAGTTCAGAATCTTCGTTTTCAGGTACTGGTAAGCCTGCAGCTTCAGGCTGAGCTTTGACTGGGAATCCATCTCTTTCATTGTTCTATCTCCTAGTTCGCAAGCAGGACCATTCAGGCAGCAATCAGTCGCCCGCCGGACAGCTTGTATCCCTTAAATAATCCAAGTAATCATTAACATTATTATCACATATCCGGACAATGTTTACAAGACTTTTTTGAAAACTTTGGGAGCTTTTCCGTTTTGAACAGATATCATGCATTATTTTGCTATAAATTGAACAGTTTTTTTGTGCTTGTCGCCAGTGTTTCGTTCTTGTTTTGCATCGAAGGATAAATTGTGGTACACTTGACCTGGAAAGGAAGGCTGATACCATGGCAGGTCGCGGGGGGTACAACACCAAAACCCGGCAATTGATCCTGGATTATCTCATCAACAACCGCCAGCACGCGGTCAGTGCATCCAACATTCTGGAACATCTGGAGGCAGAGGGGGCCAGCCCCAATCCCACCACGGTGTACCGGTATCTGGACAAGCTGGCAGGCGAGCAGCGCATTATGAAATATGTGGCCGATAAGGGCGAAAAGGCCGTGTTCCAGTATGTGGACGAGGGCCGCCACTGCCGCGAGCATCTGCACCTGAAGTGCGTGCAGTGCGGGCGCATCTATCACCTGGACTGCCACTTTATGGATGAGGTGCGTGCCCATCTGATGGCAGAGCACGGCTTCACCCTGCAGTGCGAGGGCAGCGTTTTGTACGGATTGTGCCGCAGCTGCGCACAAAACAGCCCCCATCCGGGGCAGACCGCACAAAAATGCGAACACTGTGTTGACACGGACAAAGAGCCGTGATACAATGCAGGCAGGAAAAGCGTTGATCGGGAAAAGTAAGTGCTCAAGGTTCTTTTGCAGCGAGTGCGGGCCGGTGGAAGCCGCACAGAGAATGAGCCCCGAACGAACCCCCGTGAGCTTCCCCCTGAACCTGCTTCGGGCAGTTAGTAGGGGCCGACGGCAGCCGCTCGTTATCGCGGCAGTGCTTTCAACGGGGAGAGTACACAAAAGTGACTGGTGTGTTCGCGCACCGGTAATTTAGGTGGCACCACGGATACGGCAGCATTCGTCCTAGCAATGGGATGAAGGCTGCCGTATTTTTTTATTTGCAAAAACCTCTCAGTCACCGGGAAACTTGCCTCTCCTATCAGGAGAGGTGGCAATGCGAAGCATTGACGGAGAGGTTTAGAGAGAGAGGGGTAAGAAATATGTGTTGTGTTATGGGTTACACGGGGCACGACCTGAGTGCCGCCAAATTCAAGGAGTATCTGCTGCGCACCGTGATGCGCGGGCCGGACGACCAGCGTGTGGTGGAAGGGCCTTTTGGTCTGATGGGCTTTGGCCGCCTTGCCATCATGGGCCTGACCCCGGAGGGGATGCAGCCCTTCTACCGCGGTGCCGACTGCGTGGTCTGCAACGGTGAGCTCTACGGCTTCCGCTTTGAGAAGGAGATCCTGAAGCGCCGGGGCTACAAGTTTGCCTCCGACTGCGACTGCGAGATCCTGCTGCCGCTGTATTACGAGTACGGTCTGGATATGTTCCGCCACATGGACTCCGAGTTCGCGCTTATTCTGTATGATTCCCGCAAGGACCGGCTGATCGCAGCCCGCGACCCCATCGGCATCCGTCCGCTGTTCTACGGCTATTCCAAGTCCAGCCACCAGATCGCCTTTGCCTCCGAGATGCAGAACCTGATCGGCTGGTGCGACGACATCCGCCCCTTTCCCATCGGCAGCTACTACTGCGATGGCCGCTTTGTCCGCTATGAGGACATTGCCGACGTGCCCGCCCCCATGGAGGATGACATGGAGACCACCCTGCGGAACATCCGCGAAAAGCTGATCGCAGGCGTGGAAAAGCGTCTGGATGCCGATGCCCCTGTGGGCTTCCTGCTCTCGGGCGGTCTGGATTCCTCGCTGGTCTGCTCCATTGCAGCCAAGAAGCTGGGCAAGCCCATCCGCACCTTTGCCATCGGCATGGACACCGATGCCATCGACCTGAAATATGCCCGCCAGACCGCCGATTATCTGGGCAGCGAACACCATGAGATCATCATCAACCGGGACATGGTCATCCAGAGCCTGGAGGAGGTCATCCGGCTGCTGGGCACCTGGGATATCACCACCATCCGCGCCAGCATGGGCATGTACCTGCTCTGCAAGGCCATCCACGAGCAGACCGATGTGCGCGTGCTGCTGACCGGCGAGATCTCCGATGAGCTGTTCGGCTACAAGTACACCGACTACGCCCCCACCGCCGATGCCTTCCAGCAGGAGAGCCAGAAGCGCATCCGGGAGCTGTACATGTACGATGTCCTCCGGGCCGACCGCTGCATCTCCGCCAACAGCATCGAAGCCCGCGTGCCCTTTGGCGATCTGGATTTTGTGCGCTACGTCATGGCCATTGACCCCGAAAAGAAGCTGAACAGCTACGGCAAGGGCAAGTACCTGCTGCGCAAGGCCTTTGAGGGCGACTGGCTGCCCCCGGAGATCCTCTGGCGCGAAAAGGCCGCCTTCTCCGATGCCGTGGGCCACAGCATGGTGGACGACATCAAGGAGTACGCCGAGGGCCTGTACACCGATGAGGAGTTCCAGCTCCGCCGGGCAAACTACTCGGCCCACTGTATGCCCTTTACCAAGGAGAGCCTGTTCTACCGCGAGATCTTCGAGAAATACTATCACGACCAGAGCCGCACCATCGTGGGCTTCTGGATGCCGAACAAGGCATGGCCCGGCTGCAACGTCAACGATCCTTCTGCTCGTGTGCTGGCAAACTACGGCGCTTCCGGCGTGTAATCCTTTTTCCAGACAGCAAAAGACGGTGTGTCCGCTCCGGGCACACCGCCTTTTTGTTTACTCCAGATTCAGTTTATTTTTCATCAGCCACCGGGTCAGGAAGAAGTATGCCGCCGCAATGGCTGCAGTCACGGCAAAGCAGAACAGATAGCCAACGTCTGTTCCAAGTGCCGCCGTCAGCCAGCGCATCGGGGTCACTCCATAGCTCACACCGGTCACGTTCACATCCACGACCCGGTACGTGACATCCACGATCATACTCACATCATTCGTGCCCAGCAGCTTATCGAGCTGGGTCTCCACGATGTTCAGGCCGATAAACGCGAGGATCCCGGCCACCATCACATGCTTGGGGAATTGATGGGCGATCATACAGGCAGCATAAACGCAGAGGATGAGGCTTGCCAGCCGGGCCAGATTGATGAGGATGGTCCAGAACGTCACCAGCCAGAACTTCGCGCCCAGTTCCCCATACAGCATCCCCCACAGCTGCATCCAGCTGTCCCAGTTCTCCGTGCCGAGGACTTCCGCGTCCAGCACACCGATGCTGACCATCCCTGTGATGCAGACGATGCCCACCAGGCCGCTGCACAGCACCCAGACCATGCTGGTGAGGAGCTTGGAGAGGATGAGCTGGGTCTCGGTCACGGGCAGGGTGTGCATCAGGTAGCCTTCACGTCCCAGCAGATTTTTATAAAAGCGCTGGACCGTGCTGACAAAACAGAGCACCGCAATGGCGAAGATGACAGAGACATACACGATCATCAGAATCACTTCGAGATTCTGGAAGCTTGTGCTGTGAGCCAGCGCGTGTTCCTGCCGGAAGGTCACGCCCAGCACCACGCTCAGCAGCGCCAGCGCCAGATACAGCCCGAAGTACAGGCTTTTGGTGGCCTTGAACTCATATTTCAACAATTGCTTCAGCATTTGAATACCTCCCGGAAATACGCATCAACGCTCTTGCCCTCGGTCTCGCGGATATCATCCACAGCGCGGTGCGCAAAGATTTTGCCGTCCTTCAGGAACACAGCCTCGTCCAGCACCGGCTCAATGTCCTCGATGAGGTGGGTAGAAATGACAACAGTCGCGTCCTTGCTGTAGTTGGAAATGATGGTGTTCAGGATGTAGTCCCGGGCCGCAGGGTCCACGCCGCCGATGGGCTCATCCAGCAGGTAGAGACGGGCGTTGCGGCTCATGGCCAGCACCAGCTGAACCTTCTCCTTGTTGCCCTTGGAAAGGGTCTTGAGCCGGGCATTGGGGGCGATGTTCAGCCGGGCCAGCATCTCATTGGCCTTGTCGGCATCAAAGCCGATGTAAGCCTTGGCCTGACTGGGCGTGCCGTAAAAATCCCGGAACATCTCCACCAGCTCCTCCACCCGCATCCAGTCGGGCAGCCAGTCGGCATCCGGCAGGTAGGAGACCAGCTCCTTGGTCTCCGGGCCGGGGGCCATGCCCGCGATCCGGATGCGGCCTTCCGTGGGCTGCAGCAGACCATTGGCCAGCTTGAGCAGGGTGGTCTTGCCGCTGCCGTTGGGGCCCAGCAGCCCTACGATGCGGCCAAAATCCAGCTCCAGATCGATACCGTCCAGCGCGGTCTTTTCCTTTCCGTATACTTTTGTCAATTTTTCACAGGTCAGCACTTTACTCATGGGGTTCTACCTCCTCTGTATCCCAGTGCTCCAACAGGGCTGCCGCCTTTTCCGGCGTGTAGCCGATGCTGCGCATCTTCTCCAGAAAATCTGCCGCGATGTCATGGGCGGCGGCAGCCCGCAGTTGTTCGATCAAATTCGTATCCTCCGTGACGTAGCGTCCGCTGGTGCGCTCGGTGCGCACAAGGCCCTCACTTTCCAGCTGGGCCAGAGCCCTCTGCATCGTGTTGGGGTTGACCCCGGCAGCTGCGGCCAGATCCCGCACCGAATCCAGATGGCCCCCCGGCGGGTAGGTGCCCGCCAGAATTCTGGCTTTGAGCCGTTCCACCAGCTGGGCATAGATCGGGCGGCTGGCATCAAACTGTTCACTCATTCTGCTTTGCCCTCCTTATGTGTTGCTGTATTAAGCAACTAATACAATAATACACATTTTTGCATTTCTGTCAAGAGGAAACCCAAAAATTTTTTCGGACAGCAAAAAGGGACCCCGCAGCCAACCGGCTGTGGGGTCCCTCTGATTTATGGATTACTGCTGCTCCTGCGCGGCGCGCTTGGCTTCCAGCGCCAGAATGGCATCGCGGCGGCTCAGGTTGATGCGGCCCTGCTGGTCGATGTCCGTGACCTTGACCACGATGGCATCACCCACGGCGACCACATCCTCCACGCGCTCCACACGCTTGGTGTCCAGCTTGGAGATGTGCACCAGCCCTTCCTTGCCCGGTGCGATCTCCACAAAGGCACCAAAGTTCATCAGGCGGGTGACCTTGCCCTTGTAGATGGCACCGATCTCGGGGTCCTCCACAATGGTCTTGATGGTGAAGATGGCGCGCTTTGCGTCCTCCTGATCCACGGCGGAGACGAACACATGGCCGTCCTCCTGCACATCGATCTTGCAGTTGCAGGTGGCACAGATGTCCTGGATGACCTTGCCGCCCTTACCGATCACGTCCTTGATCTTATCGGTGGGGATCATCATGCTGAACATCTTGGGAGCCCAGCGGCTCAGCTCCTCACGGGGCTGTGCGATCACGGGTTTGATGATCTCGTCCAGGATGTACAGGCGGCCCTTGCGGCACTTCTCAAAGGCCTCGGCAATGATATCGTAAGTCAGGCCATCGATCTTGATGTCCATCTGGATGGCAGTGATGCCCTTGCGGGTGCCGCCCACCTTGAAGTCCATATCGCCGTGGAAATCCTCCACGCCCTGAATGTCCAGCATGGTCATCCAGCGGTCGCCCTCGGTGATCAGGCCGCAGGAGATGCCGGCAACAGGTGCCTTGATGGGCACACCGGCATCCATCAGAGCCAGCGTGGAACCGCAGATGGAAGCCTGAGAGGTGGAGCCGTTGGAGCTCAGGACCTCAGAGACACAGCGGATGGTGTAGGGGAACTCCTCCAGAGAGGGCAGCACGGGAACCAGAGCGCGCTCTGCCAGTGCGCCGTGGCCGATCTCGCGGCGGCCGGGGCTGCGGGGTGCGCGGGCTTCGCCGACAGAATACGGCGGGAAGTTATAGTGATGGATGTAACGCTTGGTCTGCTCGTCGGTCAGGTCGTCCATCAGCTGGTTGTCCTTGGTACCGCCCAGGGTGCAGGTGGTCAGCACCTGGGTCTGGCCGCGGGTGAACATACCGGAACCGTGGACCCGGGGCAGGATGCCCACTTCGGCAGCCAGCGGGCGGATCTCGTTGATGCCGCGGCCATCCACGCGCTTGCCCTCATCCAGCAGCCAGCGGCGGACAACGTACTTCTGCATCTTGTAGCTGACAAGGTCGAGATCTGCGTCAGACAGGTCGGGGTACTCCTCAGCGATCTTGTCCATGATGGGCAGCAGGGCAGCATCCCGCACATTCTTGTCATCGGTATCCATAGCGGCCTTGAAGTCGTCCAGATACTTGTTCTGGATGGCGTGGAACACGTCCATATCCAGACCCACCACCTGGAAGTCGATCTTCGGCTTGCCGCGCTCTGCAACGATGCCGTTGATGAAGGTGATGATCTTCTTGATCTCAACGTGGGCGGCCTTGATGGCATTGAGCATGGTGTCCTCGTCCACCTCGTTGGCACCGGCCTCGATCATCACGATCTTGTCCATGGTGGCGGCAACGGTCAGGGCCAGGTCGCTCACCTTGCGCTGCTCCTGGGTGGGGTTCAGGACGATCTCGCCGTCCACCAGGCCCACCTGAACACCGCCGATGGGGCCGTTCCAGGGGATCTCAGACACAGCGGTGACCAGAGATGCACCGATCATGCCGGCGATCTCAGGGCTGCAATCGGGGTCCAGGCTCATCACGGTCATGGTGATGCAGACATCGTTGCGCATCTCCTTGGGGAACAGCGGGCGCATGGGGCGGTCCACCACGCGGCTGGTCAGGATGGCGCGCTCACCGGGGCGGCCCTCACGGCGCATAAAGCTGCCGGGGATGCGGCCTGCGGCGTAGAGCTTTTCCTCATACTCCACGTTCAGGGGGAAGAAATCCACACCTTCGCGGGGCTTGGGGCTCATCACAACGTTGCACAGCACGCAGGTCTCGCCGTAGCGGATCAGGGCGCTTGCGTTGGACAGGCCGCACATCTTGCCCATCTCGACCTTGAACGGACGGCCAGCCAGCGTGGTCTCGTAGACCTTGAAGTTTTCAAAGGTCTCTTTGCGGGAACCAAATTCAATTGCCATTTGGTTTTGCCTCCTTTGTCCTTTTGCGGTTTATCTTCTTATCTTCCAAAAGGCAGCGGCCAGCGCATCATAGCAATAAAGCCAACGCCCGTGCCTTTTACAGCACAGGCGCTCGATTTACTGCTGCAACGCGCAGCAGCGGCCTGTTGTTCCTCAAAAAAGAGCAAAGGGCAGGCACCACAATGCGGTACCTGCCCTCTGTTTTCTATTACTTACGCAGACCCAGGGTTGCGATCAGAGCACGGTAACGCTCGATGTCCTTCTTCTGGAGGTAGGCCAGCAGATTGCGGCGGCGGCCAACCATCTTCATCAGACCACGGCGGCTGTGGTGATCGTTAGGGTTCTTCTTCAGGTGCTCGTTCAGCTCGTTGATGTGAGCGGTCAGCAGAGCGACCTGAACCTCGGGGGAGCCAGTGTCCTTCTCGGTCAGAGCGACTTTGGCCATAACTTCCTGCTTGTTCATAGTAACAGTACCTCTTTATAAAATTTTATTTGCCGTCGGCACAGAATGCGGGAAAACGGTACTCCCAAATGGGCATACTCCCAGCCCCGTGCCGCGGTAACATGGCTAGTATAACAGAAATCCGTGCAAAAAGCAAGAAAAATTTTACTATGCTTTTGCAAAATAGGCCTTGGCGCGCCGGGCCGCATGGTCGATGCAGGCCTTCAGCTCGTCCAAGGTATCAAACTTTTTGCTGGGACTCAGGTAGGCGTAGAACTCCACCACCGGGTCGGTACCATAGAGGTCGCCGGAAAAATCCGGGATAAAGGTCTCACAGGTCACCTTGGTCTCGTCCGAATTGACAGTGGGCCGGGTCCCCAGGCCGGTGGCCGAGGGATACCAGGTATCACCGATCCGGGTGCGGGTGATGTAGATGCCGTAGCGGGGCATCTGGAAGCCCGCCGGGTAGATCTGGTTGATGGTGGGCACGCCCAGCGTGTGGCCCAGACCCGCCCCGTGCTGCACCGCGAAGCGAATGGCATAGGGCATCCCCAGCATGGCGTTGGCGGCAGGCACATCGCCGCCCTCCAGTGCCGTGCGGATGCGGGTGGAGGACACCGGCTTTTCCTCAAACTGTGCCATGGGCACCACCACGACCTCCACCCCCAGCGGGGCGCAGAGCTCCTTCAGCAGCTCGGGGGTCCCGGCGGCCTTGGCACCAAAGGTAAAGTTTTCGCCGCAGAACAACGCCTTGGCGTGGCAGTCCTGCACGATGCCGTACACGAACTGCTCCGGGGTCATGGCGCGGATCTCCTCAAACTCGGGGCAGAGGTAATACTCCACTCCCAGGCTTGCGATAAGGGCATGCTTATCCTCGGTGGAGAGCAGACGGCGGCCCTTCATTTTGCTGTCAGCGGGCAGCTTGAAGGTGAACACCGCCGGGGCAGCGCCGTGGGTCTTTGCCCACTCCACTGCTCCCTCAATGACGGCACGGTGGCCGATGTGGATACCGTCGAAGTAGCCCATGGCAACAGCAGTGCCGCCCTCATGTTCCAGCGCCAGCGGCGACAGAGATGAAACGATTTGCATTGGTCGTCAGTTCCTTTCCACGAACAGCTTTTCCACCTTGAGCACACCGTTCACCACATTGGCAAGACCCAGAAACTGCCCTCCGGCGTTCCGCACGCGGTAGCGGCCGTCGGCAGCGGGATAGCGGCTGGTGGGGCACCCGTTGTAGAGATGCTGCTCCACCCGCTCGTCCGCCACCAGCAGCGGCAGGCTGGCGAACACGCTTTCCACCGGCAGCATCAGAGCCTGCAGGGCCTCCGGCCCCGCGTCCTTTGCCGCCTGGATCTCTTCCAGCGTGTGGGCATCGGCTTCGGAATACACCCCGGCGGCCACGCGGCGCAGGGCGCTCATGGTGCCCTTCTGGCCCATGGCTTCGGCAATCTCCTCCAGCAGCACCCGGATATAGGTGCCCTTGGAGCACTTTACGGTCAGGGCATACTCATTTTCCGCAGGGCTGCCCTCGTACCAGATGTCCAAAATCTCGATCGGCCGGGCCTTGCGCTCCACGGTCTTGCCCTCGCGGGCCAGCTTATAAAGCGGCTGACCGTTGATCTTGACCGCCGAGTACATGGGCGGGGTCTGCATCCGGGGGCCGAAGAACTGCGGCAGAACGGCCAGCAGCTCCTGTTCCCCTGCCGTTACCGGGGCGGTCTCCAGCACAGTGCCGGTCACATCCCCGGTATCGGTACGCTGGCCCAGCCTGAGGACAGCGCGGTAGGCCTTGGTGTGGTCGAGCTGCAGATCAACTGCCTTGCTGGCCCCGCCGCAGAACACCGGCAGAACACCGGTCGCCATGGGGTCCAGCGTACCGCTGTGGCCCAGTTTCCGGGTGCCCAGAA
This sequence comes from Faecalibacterium sp. DFI.5.82, assembly GCF_029076575.1. Taxonomy (NCBI): domain Bacteria; kingdom Bacillati; phylum Bacillota; class Clostridia; order Eubacteriales; family Oscillospiraceae; genus Faecalibacterium; species Faecalibacterium sp. DFI.5.82. The sequence continues at coordinate 43,601 of NZ_JARFIS010000001.1, read as the reverse complement.
TGCCCCGCAGTTTGGCAATGACATCAAAGCTGGTCCAATCGGTGGGCTTATCAACAATGAGGATTCCCTGCATCATGCTTCCTCCTGCGGTGCATCAAGAACAGCTTCCACCTCAGAGAGGATCGCGCTCTTGGCGTTGTCAAGGTTGCCCAGCAGCTCACAGCCCGCCGCACGGGTGTGGCCGCCGCCGCCCAGACGGCGGGCAATGGCACAGGCATCCACGCCCTTGGCGGTGCGCACGCTGATGCGGTAGCTGCCGCCGGGCTGCTGGCGCAGGGTCAGGCCGACCTTCACGCCCTCAATGCTGATGGGCAGGCTGGTCAGCTCTTCCAGATCCGCAGGGTCTACCCTGCTCTGCTCGATCTCATCCCGGGTCAGGTAGATGAGGGCGCAGCGGCCATCCAGATGATATTCCAGATGGTTGCGGGCGATCCGCTCGGCTTCCATCCGCTCCCGGGACTTGGTGTCAAACAGCAGGGTGTTCAGCTCCTCCACATGGGCACCGGCCTCCATCAGCTTGGCCGCAGTGATGTGGGTGCTTGCCTTGGTGGAAGAGAACTTGAAGCAGCCGGTATCCGTGGACAGGCCGGTATACAGGCAGTCGGCAATGTGGGGGGTGATCTCCACATGCATGGCACAGATCACCTCATACAGCAGCTCTGCCGCAGCGGCGGCGCTGCCATCCAGCAGCGTGAACTCGGCGTAGCCGCTGTTGCCTGCATGGTGGTCGATGCACAGGTCCACATGGCGCGTGTACTGGGGAACGCCGTTGCCCTCGCCAAACAGCTGGACGCTGGCAACATCCACAGCCACCACGATCTGCGGCTCAAATTCGCCCTTGAACAGGCGGGGGTTGGTAAATGCGTACCGGCCGGGGATGGGGTCGGCGCAGAGCACGGCTGCGTGTTTTTCCAGTGCAAGCAGCGCATAGTAGAGCGCGCTGCCGCAGCCGACCGTATCACCATCCGGGTTTTTGTGGCACAGAATCAAGATGTTATCCGCAGCAAGCAGCTTTTCTGCCATCTGCTGTACATTCAGCTGTTCTGTCATCCCATGTTCCATCCTTTCCGCAAGGCTGATTATTCCTCGGTCTCTTCCGGCTGGCTGGTTTCCTCAGCGTCACCGTTCACGTTCAGCGTGCGGAGCAGCTCATTGATGTGGGCTGCGTAGGCGGCACCGTCGTCCTCCACAAAGATGAAGCGCGGAGCCTTCCGGATGTGCATCTTCTTGCTGACCTCGGTGCGCACATGGCCTGCGGCACGGTTCAGTGCCTCGATGGCGGGCTTGGGGCCGTCCTCGCGGCCCATCACGCTCACATAGACCTTTGCAACATCCAGGTCAGGTGTCACATCCAGACGGGTGACGGTCAGCAGACCGCCCTCCAGGCGGGGGTCCTTCAGCCGTCCGATGATGGCAATGACCTCACGCTTCATATCCTGGGCAAGACGACCCATATTTTTCTGAGACATAGCTTCTCCTCTAAAACAAAACCCCTCAGTCTCGCTTGCGCTCGACAGCTCCCCTAATGGGGGTGCCTTTGGCATAAAGATGAGGCTTCACCCGGCTGCCAAGGCCTCCCCTACTAGGGGAGGTGGCATTGCGAAGCAATGACGGAGAGGTTTAATCCGTTCCTTAGTCCCGATATTCTTCCATCTTGAAGGCCTCGTATACGTCGCCTTCCTTGACATCGGCAAACTTTGCCAGCGTAACGCCGCACTCGTAGCCCTCGGCCACTTCCTTGGCATCATCCTTGAAGCGCTTCAGAGATGCGATCTCGTCCTCCGTGATGACGATACCGTCACGGACAACGCGCACCTTGCTGTCGCGGGTGATCTTGCCGCTGGTCACGCGGCAGCCTGCAACGGTGCCCACATTGCTGATCTTGTAGACCTGACGGACCTGCAGCTCACCCAGAGCGACCTCGCGGAACTTGGGAGCCAGCATGCCCTTCATAGCATCGGTGACATCGTTGATGGCATCGTAGATGACGCGGTACATCCGCATCTCGACCTTGGTGGCAGCGGCTTCTTCCTTGGCCACGTTGTCGGGGCGGACATTGAAGCCGATGATGATGGCGTTGGAGGCATCGGCCAGGTCAACGTCGGACTTGCTGATGGCACCGACACCGGCGTGGATGACGCGGACGCGCACCTCATCATTGGAGATCTTCTCCAGGCTCTGCTTGACGGCCTCGGCGGAGCCCTGCACATCAGCCTTGACGACAATGGCCAGCTCCTTCATATCGTTCTGTGCCATCTGGCTGAACAGGTTATCCAGAGTGACCTTCTGGAAGGAGGAGAACTGCTTCTCCTTGGCAGCGGCAATGCGCTGCTCTGCCAGCTCACGGGCCAGACGCTCGTCGGCAACGGCCTCAAACAGGTCGCCTGCCTCGGGCACAGCGGTCAGGCCGGTGATCTCCACGGGGGTGGAGGGGCCTGCATCGTTCAGCAGCATGCCCTTGTCGCTGCGCATGGTACGCACACGGCCCACAGCGGTACCGGCAATGATGACATCACCGGCATGCAGGGTGCCGTTCTGCACCAGAATGGTGGCGATGGGGCCCTGGCCCTTGTCCAGACGAGCCTCAACAACGGCACCCTTGGCGCGGCGGTTGGGGTTGGCCTTGAGCTCCATGACCTCAGCTTCCAGCGCGATCCGCTCCAGCAGGTCGTTGATGCCCATGCCGGTCAGTGCGGAAACGGGGATGCAGGCAACGTCGCCGCCCCAGTCCTCGGTGATGATGCCGTACTTGGTCAGGCCTTCCATCACGCGCTCGGGGTTTGCAGTGGGCTTATCCATCTTGTTCATGGCCACGATGATCTTGACATTGGCAGCCTTGGCGTGGTTGATGGACTCCACGGTCTGGGGCATGATGCCGTCATCGGCGGCAACGACCAGAACAGCGATATCGGTCATGTTGGCACCGCGGGCACGCATGGAGGTAAATGCCTCGTGGCCCGGCGTATCCAGGAAGGTGATCAGGCTGTCGTTGATCTTGACCTGATATGCACCAATGGCCTGGGTGATGCCGCCAGCCTCGCCTGCGGTGACATTGGTCTTGCGGATGGCATCCAGGATACTGGTCTTACCGTGGTCAACGTGGCCCATGACACAGACAACGGGGGGACGCTCCACCAGATCCTCGGCGGAATCCTCCTCCTGGGTGAACAGGCGCTCCTCGATGGTCACATGCACCTCGTGCTCGACCTTTGCGTGGAACTCCTCAGCCAGCAGAGATGCGGTATCAAAATCAATCACGTCATTGATGGCGTGCATCTCACCCATCTGCATGAACTTGGCAATGACCTTGCCGGCCTGCTGCTTCAGGCGGGCAGCCAGCTCACCGACGGTGATCTCATCGGGGATCATCACCTTCAGCTGTGCGTTGCGGGCCTTTTCCAGCTGGATGCGCTGCAGGCGCTCGAACTCGGTCTCGCGCTTGCCCTTCTGGAACTGCTGGCGCTGGCGCTGGCCGCGCTGGGTGAACTTCTGCTTGTTGCCCTGCGGGGTGGGCTTACGGCGGTTCTCGGTGTTCTTGGTGGAAGCCAGATCGTCATAGCGGGCATCGAAGCGGTCCACGTTCACATCCACAGTGCGGGTATCGACCGTCACCTGGCTGTCCTCGCGGCGGACAGAGACGGACTGAGCGGGGGCAGCAGAGGCCTTGGCACCGGTCTCGCGGGCCAGCTCGCTCAGGGAGACAGTCTTCTCCTCGCGCTTCTTGTGCTGCTCGTTCTTCTTCTCGCCGTGCTTATTGTTGTTATTGTTTGCCTTGGGCTGCTCTGCCTTTGCGGCAGGGGCAGCGGGCTTTGCCTCGGGCTTCTTCTCAGCAGCCTTGGGCTCTGCCTTTTTCTCCGCAGGCTTCTCGGCCTTTTTCTCCGCCTTCTTTTCAGGCTGGGCAGGCTGCTTTGCGCTGTTCAGGTACTCGTCCAGGCTGGCAACGCTGTTGTCCTTGCTGAATTTCTCCAGCAGGTAGTTCAGCTCGTTCTCTTCCAGGGTAGAGCTGTTCTTCTTGCCGGTGCTGCCCATGGCAGCCAGCTCATCCAGGACCTTCTTTGCAGAAACATTCAGGTCCTTTGCAAAATCGCTCACTTTATATTTTACGGTCATTCGCTCATATCCTCCTCATTTTTGATTGCCCCGCAGTCCGAAAGACGGTCAAAGCAGAGCTTTGCGAGGTTGCGGTCAGTCACCGCGTAAACAGCCACAGGCTTGCGGCTGATATCGGCCAGGCGGTCCTGGGTCAGCGGCATGGAGATCACGTCCACCAGGTCGCCCACAGCGTAGTTCAGGCGCTGCACGGTCTTAGCGCTGGCATCGGACGTGACCATTACCAGCCATGCCTTGCTCTTGACGCAGGCATCTTCCACGGCATCAAAGCCCATGGTCAGCGCGCCTGCCTTGCGGCAGAGGCTCAGCGCCTGAAATAGCGCTTCTTCCGGGGCCATTTTGGGCTTTTCGGGGGTATTGTTATGCTTCGCCATTCGGCTGGGCCTCCTTTTCCACGTCGGCCAGCTGTGCGGCCAGCGCATCGTAAACCTCGGCGGGAACCGGCTGCTCAAAGCAGCGCTCCAGCGCCTTTTTCTTTTTGGCCTTTGCCAGACAGGCCGGGTCCGGGCAGAGGTAAGCGCCGCGGCCCGGCTTCTTGCCCACGGGGTCGATGCTGATCTCGCCGCTGGGGGCGCGCACCACCCGCACCAGTTCCTTTTTGGGGCGGCTGGTCATGCAGCCGATGCACTGGCGGGCAGGGATCTTTTTTTGTGCCATCCGGTTTCCCTCCTTCAGGTGCGGTCACAGCCGCTCTTACTCAGCGTCCTCGGTCTTGGGCTCGGCAGCCTTGGGCTCCTCGTCCTCGCCGTAGTAGCCGCTCTCGGGGCGGATGTCGATGTTGTAGCCGGTCAGGCGGGCGCACAGGCGGGCGTTCTGTCCCTTGTTGCCAATGGCCAGGCTCAGCTGCTGGTCGGGTACGGTGACGCGGCAGGAGCGGGTCTCGCCGGGCAGCAGCTCGACCTTGAGCACCTTGGCGGGGCTCAGGGCAGCGGAGATGAACTCGGAGACATCCTCGCTCCACTTGACGATATCGATCTTCTCACCGCCCAGCTTCTCGACCACAGCGGCCACACGGTCGCCGTGGGGGCCGATGCAGGCAGAAACGGGGTTGACGTTGGCATCCTTGCTCCAGACAGCCATCTTGGTGCGGGCACCGGCCTCGCGGCTGATGGCCTTGACCTCAACGGTGCCGTCATAGATCTCGGGCACTTCCAGCTCGAACAGGCGCTTGACCAGGCCCGGGTGGGTGCGGCTGATCATCACGCGGGCACCGCGCTCGCCGCTGACCACGTCCACAACGTAGACCTGCAGGGTCTGGCCCTCGGTGTAGGTCTCGCCGGGCACCTGCTCGTTGCGGGGCAGGATGGCCTCGCCGCCCTTGCCCAGGTCCAGGGCCACGATGCCCTTCTCGTTGTCCACACGGGTAACGGTGGCCTGGATGATATCATGGGCGCGGGACTGGATCTCGCTCAGCTGCTGGCTGCGCTCGGCTTCCCGGATGCCCTGACGGATGACATGCTTTGCGGTCTGGGCGGCAATGCGGCCGAAGTCCTTGGTCTTGAGGGGGGTCACAACGCGGTCGCCGACCTCATAGCTCTTGCGGATCTTCTGGGCCTCGGTGATGCCGATCTCGGCGTGCTCATCGTACCAGTCCTCATCGGCGACAACGTTCTGCACCAGAGCGACGTTGAACTTGCCGCTGTCGGGGTCGATCTCCACCAGAACGTTGTCGTCCTCGACCTCATAGTTCTTCTTGACAGCGATCACGATGGCAGCCTTGATCTTCTCGATCAGGTACTCTGCGGTGATGCCGCGCTCATGCTCCAACATGGAGAGAGCTTCAAAAAAATCATTGTTCGCTGCAGCCATTTTTCGGGTTCCTCCTAAATATCATTCTTTCTCTTTTAATCAAACAGGTCCTCGTCGTCACACAGGCGCACCGTGCTGACGGCGGAAAGCTCGAACTGCATGGGGCCGGCCGGGCCTTCCAGCGTGATGGTATTGCCTTCGCGGGAAGTCAGGAGGCCGGAAAACTCCTTGACACCGTTCTCGTTGGCCCGGTACAGCCTGACGCTGACCTTCTGGCCCCGAACGGCTTCGTAGTGCTCCGGGCGGGTCAGCTTGCGGCCCAGGCCGGGGCTGCCGACTTCCAGATAATAGCTCTGTTCAATGGGGTCCGCCTCATCCAGGATGGGGTCCAGCGCATGGGAGACATCGGCACAGGTGTCGGTGTCCATGGTGGTGCCGTCCGTTTTGTCGATGAGGACACGGAGATACCAGTCCGGCCCTTCCTTTTCAAAGACCACGTCCCACAGGCGCAGGCCCATGCCCTCCACAGTGGGGCGGACAAGCGCTTCGACTCTCTGGGCGGTATTTCCGCCAGACTGCTTCGCCATAAAAACCTCCAAACAAACAAGAAACGCGGACCTTGCGGCCCACGTTTCAGTAAAAGTTATATCGTACTATTAGAATATAGCATACTTCCGGTAATTATGCAAGGGGTTTCGTGAAATTTTGCCCTTACAGCACCCAGACACCGTTCCGGAACAATTCCACCACACGGCCGTCACGGCACTTGCCGGTGATATGGCTGTCCTCTGCACCGATCATCACATCCTCATGGATGGTGGACTGGTTCATGCCGCGCTCTTCCAGCTGCTCCTTGGTCAGGCCGGTGCCGCCCTCGGTGGTGCCGGGGTAGCTGGCACCAAAGGCGATGTGGCAGGCAGCGTTCTCATCGAACAGAGTGCTGTAGAACAGCGCGCCGCTGCGGTTGATGGGGCTGGATGCAGGCACCAGTGCCACCTCACCGATATGGCGGGCACCTTCGTCGGTATCCAGCAGCCGGCCCAGCAGGTCAGCACCCTCCTCGGCTCCATGCTCAACGACCTTGCCATCCTTGAAGGTAACATGGAATCCCTTGATGAGCTGGCCATTGAACACATAGGGCTTGGTGCCGTAGACGATGCCGTCCACCTTATCCTTGTGGGGAGCAGTGAACACTTCCTCGGTGGGGATGTTGGGCAGGAAGAACACGCCCTTCTCGTTCTTGCTGCCGGCGCTCTCCCAGCTGGCCTTCTCGGCCAGGCCCACGGTCAGGTCAGTGCCGTTGGCGCTCTCAAAGTGGACGCTCTCCAGATCAAGATCATTCATCTTCTCGCCCAGACTGGTCAGACGGTCCAGATGTGCCTTCCACTCGTTGACGGGGTCACCGCCGGTCACGCGGCAGACATCAAAGATGAGCTGCCACAGCTTCTCGATGGCGGCATCCGTGTCCAGCTCGGGGAACATCTTCTTTGCCCAGGGGGCGCTGGGCATGGCGGCAATGGACCACTGCACCCTGTCGTTCATGGTGTACTCCCGCCAGGGAGCCATAAATTTCCGGTTGGCGGCGTTCACACGGCTGATCTTGGCACCATCCAGGCCGGCGTAGACCTCGGGGTCATCCGCAATGAGGTGCAGCACGCAGACACTGCCCTCGCTCTCTGCGTAGTCGAGGTAGCGGCGCAGCTGGTAGGGCTTGCTGTCGGTCAGGGCCTCCTCGCTGCCCAGCTCCATCCGGGTGCGGGATACGGCATTGTCGCTCCAGTCCACCTGAACATCACGGGCACCGGCCTCGAAGCCGCTGCGCACGCACAGGCGGGCCAGCGGGGCAGCCTCCAGCGGGCAGCGGATGATCATGGTCTGGCCCGGCTGAGGGTTCACGCCCACCCGGACGATAAAGTCAGCGTATTTTTTGAGCAGTTCATCAAAGTTTTTCACAAAAGGTTCCTTTCTGCCGCAAGAAACGGCATGGTTGTTTTGCCCTAAGTATACCCTCTTTTTTCAATTCTGTCCATCGGATAAAAGAAAACAGACGCTTCCGGCGTTGAAAAACGGGGAAACGTCTGCTATACTAACCTTGGGAGTGCTGTCCACATACGGTAAGCGGTCTAACCTTTCCGGCCCAAGCGTCGGGGAGGCGAATATTTTTTGTCGTGCCCCTGACGCTCTGCTGCGAAAGGGGTGATGCTCTATGACGCTATTGGAAACTTTAGCCCTGCTGACGTTGCTTGCAACCGTCGGCTTTGGCGTGTTCGATATCGCATGGAAAATCTTTACACACAAAAAATGACCGCCCTCAGCGTCCAAACCTGAGCGGTCATTCTTTGTGAATAACTTGCCGGGAAGGTACTGACCGTTTGCCGGACAGCACTCTCTTTATCTATAATATACCACAGCCCCGCCGAAATTGCAACGGCGGGGCTGTTTTTATTTGGATCAGAACTCGATCTTGCTCTCGATATAGCTCTTGAGCTCGGAGATGGGCATACGCACCTGCTCCATGGTGTCACGGTCGCGGACGGTGACGCAGTTGTCAGCTGCGATCCCCTTGGCCTCGTCACCCACGGTGTCGAAGTCCACGGTGATGCAGTAGGGAGTGCCGATCTCATCCTCGCGGCGGTAACGCTTGCCGATGGAACCGGTATCATCGTAGTCCACCATGAAGTACTTGCTCAGCTCATTGCGGATCTCCATGGCCTTGTCGCCCAGCTTCTTGCTCAGGGGCAGCACAGCGCACTTGTAGGGAGCCAGAGCCGGATGCAGGTGCAGGACGGTGCGGATATCTTCCTTACCCTTGGCATCGACCAGATGCTCCTCATCGTAAGCCTCACACAGGAAGGCCAGTGCCACACGGTCGCAGCCCAGAGAGGGCTCGATCACGTAGGGGATGTAGTGCTCGTTGGTCTCGCTGTCGAAGTACTCCAGGCTCTTGCCGGAGGCCTCCTGATGGCGGGTCAGGTCGTAGTTGGTGCGGTCTGCAATGCCCCACAGCTCGCCCCAGTCGGTGAACGGGAAGGCGTACTCGATATCAGTGGTGGCACGGCTGTAGAAGGCCAGCTCTGCGGGCTCGTGGTCGCGCAGGCGCAGGTGCTCCTTCTTGATGCCCAGGCTCAGCAGCCAGTTCTCGCAGTAATCCTTCCAGTAAGCGAACCAGTCCAGATCGGTGCCGGGCTTGCAGAAGAACTCGCACTCCATCTGCTCGAACTCGCGGGTGCGGAAGGTGAAGTTGCCCGGGGTGATCTCGTTGCGGAAGGCCTTGCCCACCTGGCAGACACCGAAGGGCAGCTTGCGGCGGGTGGTGCGCTGGATGTTGGCAAAGTTGACGAAAATGCCCTGTGCGGTCTCAGGGCGCAGGTAGCAGGTAGAAGAGCTGTCCTCGGTAACACCGATGGCAGTCTTGAACATCAGGTTGAACTTGCGGATGGGGGTAAAGTCATGCTTGCCGCAGACAGGGCAGACGATGTCCTCGTGGTCGGCGATGAACTGATCCATCTCATCAAAGCTCATAGCATCCACATTGACCTCGGGATGCTCCTCACCGATCAGCTTATCGGCACGGTGGCGTGCCTTGCAGGCACGGCAGTCCAGCAGAGGGTCAGAGAAGCTGGAAACGTGGCCGGTGGTCACCCAGGTCTGGGGGTTCATAATGATGGCGGCATCCAGGCCCACATTGTAGGGGCTCTCCTGGACAAACTTCTTCAGCCATGCTTTCTTGACGTTGTTCTTAAACTCAACGCCCAGGGGGCCGTAGTCCCAGCTGTTGGCAAGACCGCCATAGATCTCAGAACCGGGGAACACGTAACCACGGTTCTTGCAGAGATTGACGATCATATCAAGGGTCTTTTCGCTCTGTTCCATTGTAATAACATCCTTTCCGTCCGCGGCTGGCTTGCCGTGTCGTGTGTGTTGTTTCGGGCAGCTTTCCCCACTGCCGCGTATCTTTACTTTACCATGTTTTCTTATATTTGTAAAGCAAAAGGCCGCTGCATTTCTGCAACGGCCCTTTCTTTCTGAGAAACAGGCGGGGTGACGTTTCCCACATCTCCTAACACCGGGCGACGGCTGCCTGTTCCGTCCTCTGTTTCTCTTTGCAAGTTTTACTTATGATACTTCATACCGGCATTGATGGTACAGGCCCGGTAGATCTGTTCGGTCAGCACCAGGCGGGCCAGCTGATGGGGCATGGTGATGCGGCCCATACTGAATCTGAGGGCTGCGGCTTTCTTCACTTCATCGGACAGGCCGTGGGAGGAGCCGATGACGAACGCCACATCCCCTGCCCCGCTGTTTGCGCGGTCGGCCAGGAACTGCGCCAGCTCATCGGAGGAGATCTGCCTGCCCTCAATGCACATGGCAACGATGGCAGCACCCTTGCGCACATTGGAGAGGATGGCTTTTCCTTCCTTATCCAGTGCTTTTTTCACCACAGCATCGGAGGCATTTTTCTCCTCGATCTTTTCCTCCGGCAGCTCGATGATCCGGAATGCCGCAAAGGCAGCCAGACGCTTCTGGTACTCTGCCACGCCCTCGGCAAAATATTTTGCGTTCATTTTACCAATACAGATCAGGTCAATATTCTGCATTACAGCTTCCTCTTTTCAGGATAAACGATTTAAAATTGTCTCCGCTACTGCTTGAACTCCCTCAGTCACGGCTTACGCCGTGCCAGCTCCCTCGGAGAGGGAGCCTCTGGCGAAACCGAATACTTTGCAATTCAAGCAAAAGCTTTCCCGCCATGCCAAAGGCCCCATCCTAGAGGGGACTGTCGAGCGAATGCGAGACTGGGGGAGTTTTTTACAGCATTGTCAGCTGCTCGCCCTCGTCCTCGGCGCGGATGAGCGCGCCGGTGGCGGGCAGGCTGCGGACACGGTAGCGGTGGGGGTTGGCAAGCTCCAGCGTTTCCGCCGGGACAACAGATGCAATGGTCTGGTTCTTTTTCAGGGTCACAACAGCAACACCCTGGCTGTCGCGGGTGGTCTTGGCAGCGATCTGCGCCGTGTTGACCAGCAGCATCCGGCCAGCGCTGGTGCGGATGGCCAGCTCCGTGTCCTCGGGCAGGAAGAGCAGCTTTGCCAGCGGCTCCTTGTCGGAGTAGGCCTTGAGCAGCTTGCGGCGGTTCTGCTTGGTGGCGTAAGAGGCCAGCGGGATCTTTGCGCACTTGCCGCCCGCAAAGAAGAAGAGGACATAGCCGCTGTAATCTCCCGTGATGACCATAGCGAGGATATTCTCACCCTCATCCATTCCCAGACGGCCCGGCAGATAGATGCCCATCTGGGCCACCTTGCCGTCCTCCAGCTCGTTCAGGCGCACCTTGTACACCTGCTGTTTGTCGGTAAAGAAGAGGGCCTCCACGTTGTTCCGCGTCTCCACCTGATGGATGATCTCATCGCCCTCTTTCAGCTTGTGGGCACCGGCGGTGCGCAGGCTCTGGGGCGGGATCTTTTTCAGGTAGCCCTCACGGGTAAAGAACACGGTAACAGGATAATCAGGGATGGATTCCTCTTCGGCACCGCTCTCCTCCTCGGGCAGATCATACAGGATCTCGCTGCGGCGGGGCTGTGCGTACTTTTTGGCCACATCGTTCAGCTCATTGATGATGATGCGGCGGATGCGGGCAGGCTTTGCCAGAATATCGTTCAGGTCGGCAATGTCCTTTTCCAGCTGTTCGATCTCACCCGTCCGTTTGAGGATATACTCCCGGTTCAGGTGACGCAGCTTGATCTCAGCCACATAGTCGGCCTGCACCTCGTCGATGCCAAAGCCGATCATCAGGTTGGGCACCACCTCGGTCTCCTCCTCAGTGGTGCGGATGATATGGATAGCCTTATCGATATCCAGCAGAATGGCGGCAAGACCCTTGAGCAGGTGGAGCCGCTTTTCCTTGCCGTGGAGATCGTAGTAGGTGCGGCGGCGGACACACTCCATGCGGAAGGCTGTCCACTCCTGCAGGATCTCCCGCACACCCATGACCCGGGGCTGACCGGACACCAGCACGTTGAAGTTGCAGCTGAAGCTGTCCTCCAGCGGGGTGGTCTTGTAGAGCTTGGCCATCAGCTTTTCCGGGTCCACGCCGCGCTTGAGGTCAAGGGTCAGCTTGAGGCCGTTCAGGTCGGTCTCATCCCGCATATCGCTGATCTCTTTGATCTTGCCCGCCTTGACCAGCTCGGCGATCTTGTCCATGATGGCTTCCACAGTGGTGGTGGGCGGGATCTGCGTGATCTCCAGCATATTCTCGCCGGGCACCACATTGTACCGGGCACGCACCTTGATGCTGCCCCGGCCATTCTCATAGACCTCCCGCATCTGGGCCTCATCGTACAGGATCTGGCCGCCGCCCACGAAATCCGGGGCAGGCATGGTGGTGGAGATATCGTGTTTGGGATCCTTCATCAGGGCCACGGTGGTGGCGCACAGCTCTGCCAGATTGAAGGAGCAGATGTTGCAGGCCATGCCGACTGCAATGCCCAGGGTATTGTTGGCCAGAATGGTGGGGAAGGTCACGGGCAGCAGGGTCGGCTCGGTGGTGGTGCCGTCGTAGTTTGGCACAAAGTCCACGGTCTCCTTATCGATATCCCGGAACAGTTCCTCGCAGATACCCTCGAGCTTGGCCTCGGTATAACGGGCAGCGGCGCAGGACATATCCCGGCTGTACGCCTTGCCGAAGTTGCCCTTGCTGTCCACAAAGGGCACCAGCAGGCTCTCGTTGCCCCGGCCCATGCGCACCATGGTATCGTAGATGGCGGCATCACCGTGGGGGTTCAGGTGCATGGTGCTGCCCACGATGTTGGCCGACTTGGTGCGGGCACCCTTCAGCAGACCCATCCCGTACATGGTGTACAGCAGCTTGCGGTGGGCGGGCTTGAAGCCATCGATCTCGGGCAGGGCGCGGGAGACGATGACGCTCATCGCGTAGGGCATATAGTTTGTCTCCAGCGTGCTGGTGATGGGATCTTCCAGCACACTGCCCGCGTTCAGGATCTCAACGCCGTCGCCCAGCTGCGGGCGGACAGGCTTGGTCGTTTTTTTGGTTGTTCGTTTTGCCATTTTTGCTCCTCTATATCAGCATCTATATCCCGGATCCAACCCCTCAGTCTCGCATACGCTCGACAGCCCCCCTAATAGTGGGGCCCTTGGCATAGAGGGGAACTCGCAGGGCGTTCCGCAACGCCAGGGCCTCCCCTACTAGGGGAGGTGGCAATGCAAAGCATTGACGGAGGGGTTTATCTCGTCAGCTCACATCCAGATCATCCAGATATTCCGCGCCGTGCTGTGCAATATGCTCCTTGCGTCCGGCAAGGTTGTCTCCCAGCAGCAGGTCAAACACCCGGGCCGTTTCCTCCACGTCCGTGGGCAGCACCTTGATCAGGCGGCGGCTCTCGGGGTTCATGGTGGTCAGCCACATCATCTCGGGGTCGTTTTCGCCCAGACCTTTGGAGCGCTGGATGGTATACTTTTTGTCGCCGATCTCCTTCAGGAATGCTGCCTTTTCCGGCTCGGTGTAGGCAAAATAGGTGTGGTCCTTTGTGGTGATCTCATACAGCGGCGATTCCGCGATATAGACATAGCCCTCGTTGATCAGAGTGGGGGTCAGCCGGTAGAGCATGGTCAGCACCAGCGTGCGGATCTGGTAGCCGTCCACGTCAGCATCGGTACAGATGACGATCTTATTGTAGCGCAGATTATCGATGTTGAAGGTGGCAAGCTCCTTGTTATGCTTGCCGCCCAGCTCCACGCCGCAGCCCATGACCTTGATAAGGTCCACGATGACATCAGACTTGAAGATGCGGGCGTAATCGGCCTTCAGGCAGTTCAGGATCTTGCCGCGGATGGGCATGATGGCCTGATATTCACTGTCGCGGCTCTGCTTGACCGCGCCCATAGCGGAATCGCCCTCCACAATGTAGAGCTCCCGGCGGGAAGCATCCTTGGTGCGGCAGTCCACGAACTTCTGCACCCGGTTGGCCAGATCGATCTGGGTGGAGAGCGTCTTTTTGATGCTCTGGCGGGTCTTTTCGGCGTGCTCGCGGCTCTGCTTGTTCACCAGCACCTGCTGGCAGATCTTCTGGGCCTCCTCCGGCTTTTCAAGGAAGTAGACCTCCAGGTAATGCTTGAGGAAATCAGTCATGGCCTGCGAGACGAACTTGTTCGTGATGGCCTTCTTGGTCTGGTTCTCGTAGCTGGTACGGGTGGAGAAGCTGGACGAGACGTAGACCAGGCAGTCCTGCACATCCTGGAAGCTGATGGCGCTCTCGCCCTTCTTATAGAGGTTCTTGTCCTTCAGGTATTTGTTGATCTGATAGACAAAAGCCGTACGGACGGCGTGCTCGGGGCTGCCGCCGTGTTCCAGCCAGGAGGAGTTGTGATAGTATTCCAGCAGCTGCACCTTATTGGAGAAGCAGAAGGCAGCACTCATCCGCACCTTATAATCCGGCTGATCCTCACGGTCACGGCCGGAGGCCTCGCTTTCGCAGCTGAACACCGGGGTCAGGGTGTCCTCTCCTGCCACCTCCTGCACATAGTCGGCAATGCCGTTCTGGTAGCACCAGCTCTCCTTCCAGGGCTTGCCGGTGGCGGGGTCCTTCTCCTTTTCGTCCGTAAAGTTCAGGGTCAGGCCCGCGTTGACCACGGCCTGACGGCGCAGCACATCCTTATAGTAGCTGCCGGGCACGTCAATGTCCGTAAACACCTCATCGTCGGGCTTCCAGTGGATGATGCTGCCGGTACGGCGGCCCTTGTAGGGCTCCTTCTGCAGGCCGCCCACGTTCTCACCCTTTTTGAAGTCGAGGTGGTAATGAAAGCCGTCGCGGTAGATATCGGCGGTCATCCAGGCAGAGGCGTACTGGGTGGCGCACAGGCCCAGGCCATTCAGGCCCAGGCTGAACTCGTAGTTGTCCTCGCCCTCACCGTATTTGCCGCCCGCGTACATCTCACAGAACAGCAGCTCCCAGTTGTAGCGGCCCTCGCCGTTGTTCCAGTCCACGGGCATACCGCGGCCAAAGTCCTCCACGATCACGCTGCCGTCCTTGCAGCGGGTCACATTGATGGTATCACCGTGGCCATCACGGGCTTCATCAATGGAGTTGGAGACGATCTCAAAAATAGAGTGGGCGCAGCCCTCCACGCCGTCTGAGCCAAAGATGACGGCCGGGCGCTTGCGCACACGGTCGGCGCCCTTCAGCGAAGTAATGCTTTCGTTGCCATATTCCTGTTTTCTTGCCATGCTGTCCTCCGGGCCTGTTCTCTTGTAATGAGCAGGTCGTCAAATCAAAACGCCTTTGCTCTTTCCCTTATAATAAGTATAAGCGATGTGTAAAGAGCAAAAGCGTCGGTGTTCTTTTCTTTTATTAAACCATAGGTTGTATTACTTGTCAATTTCTTCGGGCAGATTTCTTGTCCTCCTGATCCGGCAGAAAAAAGCCCAGAAAGTCATTCTTATTTTGCGCGTTGAAACGCATAAAATGAAAAAAGTTTCAGTTTTTTTCAAAAATTTTGAATTTACCCCTTTACAAAATCAAAATTTCAGGTATAATAATCATCGTCCGGTGCGCCTCTGTAGCTCAGTCGGTAGAGCAGGGGACTGAAAATCCCCGTGTCATTGGTTCGATTCCGATCGGAGGCACCATCTTTCAGAAGAACAAGAATTACTCCTGTTCTTCCGATATGCGGCCGTAGCTCATCTGGTAGAGCGCCACCTTGCCAAGGTGGAGGTAGCGAGTTCGAGCCTCGTCGGCCGCTCCATAACGGAGTGGTAATAATCACTCCGGATATGGCCCGGTAGCTCAGTTGGTTAGAGCACCAGCCTGTCACGCTGGGGGTCGTCGGTTCGAGCCCGATCCGGGTCGTCTTTCCCTGTGGTGCAAGGGTAAATGCACCAATATGCGGCCGTAGCTCATCTGGTAGAGCGCCACCTTGCCAAGGTGGAGGTAGCGAGTTCGAGCCTCGTCGGCCGCTCCAAATGGAGTGGAAATATTCACTCCAAATATGGTGACGTGGCCAAGTGGTAAGGCAAGGGTCTGCAAAACCCTCATCCACCAGTTCAAATCTGGTCGTCACCTCCAAAAGTTCCCGGAAGCTGTGGCTTCCGGGATTTTTTGTTTTCTTTTGCCGCCGGACGTGCTAGAATAAAGAAAACCACGAGAGGAGTCTCCTGCCATGCCCGCTGAACATCACACCACCCTGACCCCGGACACGCCGGTGCGCTACCTCAAGGGCGTGGGGCCCAAGACCGCCGAGCGGTTCGAGAAACTGGGCATCGTGACACTGGCCGATCTGCTCTGCCACTATCCCCGGCGTTACATCGATTTTTCCCGTCCCTACTCCATTGCCGAGGCCCCGCCAGACACCGAGTGCGTGGTGAAGGCCGAGGTGTTCGCCAAACCTGCCGGGCGCATCCTGCCGGGCGGGCGGCGGATGGAGCGCATCACCGCCGGGGACGATGTTTCCAGCCTGGAGATCACCTGGTTCAACAATCCCTATGCCACCCAGAAGCTGGAGCTGGGGCAGGAATACTATTTTGAGGGCATCGTGACCGGCGGGATGCTTCGCCGTCAGATGGTCAACCCGCAGGTGCGCACAGCGGCACAGATCACCGCCGCTCCTTTCGAGGCCGTTTACCCCCAGACCGAGGGGCTTTCCAGCACCGTGATCGCAAAATGCATCCGGCAGCTGCTCCCCCATGCGGAACTCCTGCCCGACCCGCTGCCAGAGGAGATGCTGAAAAAATACCGCCTGCTCTCCAAGGCCGATGCTGTGCGGGCCATCCACTGCCCTGCCACGGAAGAGGAGGCTTTTGCAGCCCGGCGGCGGCTCATCTACGAGGAGCTGCTGGTGCTCCAGTTGGGCATTGGACGAATGAAGAACCGGGGCAGCGCCTCCACCGGTGCACCCATGCAGCGGCTCGACCCGGCCCCCTTCTGGGCATCGCTCCCCTTCTCCCCCACCGGTGCCCAGCGCCGGGCCGTAGACGAAATTCTGACCGATCTGTCCGGCAGCACCTCCATGAACCGCCTTTTGCAGGGCGATGTGGGCAGCGGCAAGACGCTGGTTGCCGCCGCCGCCATCTGGGCCTGCATCCGCAGCGGATACCAGGCGGCCCTGCTGGCCCCCACCGAGATTCTTGCCGCCCAGCACGCAGAGAATCTGAACCGGATGCTGGCCCCCTTCGGGATGCGTGTGGCCCTGCTGACCGGCGGCATGAAGGCCGCCGCCCGCCGCACCACGCTGGCTGCCATCCGCAGTGACGAAGCCGACCTTGTGGTGGGCACCCACGCCATCCTGAGCGAGGGCGTGGAGTTTGCCCGGCTGGGTCTGGCTGTGGTGGACGAGCAGCATCGCTTCGGCGTGCGCCAGCGCGGAATGCTGGCCGAAAAGGCTGCGAACCCCCATCTGCTGGTGATGAGCGCCACGCCCATTCCACGCACATTGGGCCTGCTGATCTACGGTGATCTGGACATCTCTATCCTTGATGAGCTGCCCCCGGGCCGCAAGCCCGTCAAGACCCGGTGCATCACCGGAAAAAAGCGGCGGGATCTCTACGGCTTTCTCGACCGGGAGATCGGAGCCGGACGGCAGGTATATATCGTCTGTCCCGCCATCGAGGACACGCCGGACGGCGGGCTGAACGCCGTGAAGAGTTACTACGAGGACATTGCCAAAGCCCTTCTCCCCGACCGCCGGGTCGGCCTGATGCATGGTAAGCTCAAGCCAAAGGAGAAAGCCGCGGTAATGGACGATTTCAAAGCCGGCCGGCTGGACGCACTGGTATCCACCACTGTCATCGAGGTGGGCGTGGATGTCCCCAACGCCACCGTCATGGTCATCGAGAATGCCGAGCGCTACGGCCTGAGTGCCCTGCACCAGCTGCGGGGCCGCGTGGGCCGGGGTGCCGCCGAGAGCTGGTGCTTCCTTGTCAGCGACAACACCGCCGAGAGCGTCCAGAAACGGCTCAAGTTCCTCTGCTCCACCTCGGACGGCTTCGCCGTGGCACAGTTCGACCTTGAGACCCGCGGCCCCGGCGACTTTTTCGGCAGCCGACAGCACGGCCTGCCCACCCTGCAGATCGCCGACCTGATGAACGACACCCGCACCCTTCACGCCGCTCAGGCCGAGGCCGCCGCTCTGCTGGCCGCAGACCCCCTGCTGGAAGCGCCGGAGCACAGCCTGCTCGCCGCGCAGGTCGAACAGATGTTCACAAAGGCTGGAGCCATGAATTGAAACAATAAAAAGAACCGGTTTCCATGTATTTTAAAATGAGAAAGGCTCCTGCGAAAGCAGGAGCCTTTCTCATTATTACGATTCTGTCATCGGTTCAGGCTTTGCGCCGCCTTGGCGATCACAGCCAGCAGATTGACCAGATGTTCCACGTCCATCTGGCCGCTGTTGTTGGCAAAGGCATAGAAGCAGCCCTGCACGCAGAAGGAAAGCAGGATGCCCCGGTCGGGGTCCGCTGCAAAGGTGGGGTCTTTGGCCGCCAGACGATCTCGCAGACCCTTTTCAATGCAGTTGGCAAAGATCCCCTGCCTTGCCCCGGAGAAAAGGATGTTCACCGCCTCCTGGTTCTGAACAAAGGCATGGAACAGTTCACGGGTCAGCTGCTCTGTGTGTGCAGCGGTAAGCCCCACATTGGGCACACTGTCCAGAATGACATGGATGAGCTTGTTCTCCAACCGGCTGGACAGCTCATAGATATCCTCATAGTGGGCATAAAAGGTGGATTTGTTCACCTTGGCCAGTGTGCACAGGTCTTTGATCCTGATCTTCTCCAGCGGCTGGCGGGCACGCAGCTCCATGAATGCCTTTTCGATGGCGCGGTCAGTCTTTTCAATGCGGATGTCCAAAATAATCCACCACTTTCATTGTTTCGTTGGATATCCAACGCTTTTCGTTTTTCGGGGATAGACAGTTTGTTCGAGTTTTCTTACAATATCAATAGAGAATCCCTTTCTCTCTCAGCGCGGCTTCGATCCTCTGGAATGTTTCTTCATCCGGGCAGCGGAGGGTGTGCAGGTGCACGCCGCCGGTCATCCGGCTGAGCAGGCACTCCGGGGTATTGACTGCCTGGGTGATAAAGGTGTCCACATCGTATCGGCTGGCGAGGTTCAGGTTGCCCCGCAGTTCGCCGTAAAGCGGGTTTTCCACCGCCACATCGACCACCACGCCTCCCTGATCCACCACCGTGTAAAGCTCGGTGCGCATCTCATCGGCGGTCCTGTGCACACAGGCCAGGATGCCGGTGTAGCCGCCGGGGGTCGGGTGGAACTGATACCCGCGCGGGGTGGCCTCGATTTCGGCCCCGCCTGCCCGCAGAAGGGCCACGTCCCCCACCACGATCTGGCGGCTGACCCCCAGCTTTGCGGCCAGTGCACTGGCACTGATGGGTGCGCTGGCCCCATGGAGCTGTTGCAAGATCTTTTCCCGGCGCTGTGCTGCGTTCATTGTTGTTCCCCCTGTCAGCATTTTTCCCTATTATAATAGTGCATGACAGGTGTCCTGTCAATCCAGACGCAGGACCGTGGCGTAATTGGAGGGCAGCTGGACCTTCATCCGGCCAGATGCAAGGCTGACCATCACATTCTCAGCGCCCACGGTATCGGCCAACAGGTCCGTTGCAGCGTTGGCCTCCACCGGCAGCTGGAACTCCATCTCCGCCGGGCCGTCGCCGTTGTTGAATACGGCCACGAGGGCTTTTCCATCCAGCACCCGGGCAAAGGCATAGCACTGGGTGGTCAGCTGGAGCTCCTTCACCTCGCCCCAGCTCAGGGCCGGGTATTCGGCCTTCAGCCTGCCCAATGCGGCGTACACACTGGTGACGGGGTTGGTGGTCAGGTCATCCCGGAATTTGTCCAGCTCCAGGCAGGGGCGCAGGGGCCAGTCACTGCCCCACTCCTTTTTGCCCTCGATGCCAAATTCGGAGCCGTAGTAGATGGACGGAATGCCCCAAAGCGTGTATACTAGAATTGCAATGTGCCGGATGTGCGCCTTGTTCCGCAGTTTATTGGGCAGGCGCTCCACATCGTGGTTGTCGGAAAAGGTATAAAGCCGGGTGTCGTGGCAGAGCCCCTGCAGGCGGCGCATGGTGTGTGCGATCTCAAAATAGTTGTGGTCGTTGTGGCCGCTCCACAGGCCCTTGTGCAGCTCATAGTTGGTAACGGAGTGAAGCATTTCAGGGTTGGCCCAGCGGCTGTAATCGCCGTGGATGACCTCGCCCATCAGCCAGAACTCAGGCTTGACCTCGTTGGCAAGGCGGCGCAGGCCCTTCATAAAGTCGAAGTCCAGCACATCCGCTGCATCCAGCCGGATGCCGTCAATGTCGAATGCATCGACCCAGAAGCGGATGGTATCATAATGGTAGTTCTGCACCTCGGGGTTGCGCTGGTTCAGCTTGACCAGCAGGTTGAAGCCGCCCCAGTTGCCGTAAGAAAAACCGTCGTTGTACTCGTTGTTGCCCCAGAAGTTCACATCGCAGAACCAGTCCTTATAGCGGGAATTCTCGCGGTTGGCCTGCAGGTCTTTGAAGGCAAAGAAATCCCGGCCCACATGGTTGAACACACCGTCCACAATGACCTTCTGGCCCCGGGCGTGGCAGTTGGCCACGAACTCCCTGAACTCCTCGTTGGTGCCCAGGCGGCGGTCCACCCGGCGATAATCGATGGTATCATAGCCGTGGGAGCCGCTCTCGAACAGCGGGCCGATATAAATGGCCGTGCAGCCCAGGTCTTTGGAGGCGTGCTCGGCCCAGGCGTTCAGCTTTGCGAACGCGCCCGGTGTGGGCTGGCCGTCGTTTTCGTGCGCACAGCCGCACAGGCCCAGCGGATAAATGTGATAAAAAACTGCGGTATCATACCATGCCATAGTTACTCTCTCCCATATCATTTCTTCTGCCGCCCAGCAGCGGCAGGCTCAGTATACCACAAACTCCGCCAATTGTGTGGATGTTTGATAAATTTTCTGCATAGTCTCCGTTAAAATCAGCAAGTGTGACGATTTTGATCAAAAATTATTGGTAAATATGACCGGGTGTATCCCGTTGAGAAAAGGAGAAATCTGCATGAATTTTCCCACCATCGACCGCTCGTTCTTTGCGGGCGAATGCTTTGATGCCTACCGTGTGCTGGGCGCGCACCCCTGCCGGGATGACTTTGGGCAGGAGGGCTGGCGGTTTGCCGTGTGGGCCCCGGGGGCCGTGGCTGTGGAGATCTGCGGCGGCTTTGACGGCTGGGGGCCGGGCGTTCCCATGCAGAAGGCCGACACCGGCGTGTGGAGCGGCTTTGTGCCCGGCCTTGCCGAGGGAGAGCTGTACAAATACCGCATCCACGGCAAGGATGGCAGCACCGTGATGCGGGCTGACCCCTACGCCTTTTCCACCGAGCTGCGACCCGGCACGGCCAGCAGGCTGGCCCGGATGGACTTTGCCTTTGACGATTCCAGCTGGATGGAGCGTCGGGACAAGTGCCGCAACCTGCCCGTGAACATCTACGAACTCCATGCAGGCAGCTGGAAGCACAAGCCCAACGCCACCCGCGAGGACGGCTCGGACGGCTGGTACAATTACCGGGAGCTGGCCCGGGAGCTGATCCCCTGGCTGCTGGATCACCGCTTCACCCATGTGGAGCTGCTGCCGCTGGCAGAGCATCCCTTTGACGGCAGCTGGGGCTACCAGACCACCGGTTACTTCTCTGTCACCAGCCGCTACGGCGACCCCGCCGACTTTGCGGCCTTTGTCAACGCCTGCCACCGGATGGGCATTGGTGTCATCATGGACTTTGTGCCCGTCCACTTTGCCGCCAACGGCGACGCGCTCGCCAACTTTGACGGCACCCACCTCTACGAGTACGACAGCGATGTGGGCCACAGCGAGTGGGGCACCTGCAACTTCAACTATTACCGCCGGGAGGTGTGCAGCTTTCTGAACAGCGCCGCTGCCCTCTGGATGGATGTCTACCACTGCGATGGCATCCGGATGGATGCCATCTCCCGTGCCCTTTATTGGCAGGGCGACCCCAACCGCGGCGTGAACGAGGGCGCTGTTACCTTCCTGCGAAACCTGAACCACGGCCTGAACGAGCGCTGGCCCACCGGCATCTACACCGCCGAGGACTCCACCAACTTCCTCAAGGTCACCGCCCCCACCCGCTACGACGGCATCGGTTTCGATTACAAGTGGGACATGGGCTGGATGCACGACACACTGGATTATTTTGCCACACCCTTTGGTGAGCGGCCCGATGTCTACCACAAGCTGACCTTCAGTATGCAGTATTTCTACAACGAGCTGTATCTGCTGGCACTCAGCCACGACGAGGTGGTGCACGGCAAAAAGACCATCATTGATAAGCTGTGGGGCACCTACGAGGAAAAATGCGCCCAGCTGCGCACCCTTTACTTCTACATGTACACCCACCCGGGCAAAAAGCTGAACTTTATGGGCAATGAACTGGGGCATTTCCGGGAGTGGGATGAGAAAAAGGAGCTGGACTGGGGCCTGATGAAGTATCCCTTCCACGACAGCTTCCAGAAATATTTTGCCGAGCTGGGCCGCCTGTATGCCACTGAACCCGCCCTCTACGATGGCGAATACAACCCGAAC
The DNA here is from genome assembly GCF_029076575.1 of Faecalibacterium sp. DFI.5.82. NCBI lineage: Bacteria > Bacillati > Bacillota > Clostridia > Eubacteriales > Oscillospiraceae > Faecalibacterium > Faecalibacterium sp. DFI.5.82. Next base: position 21,142 of record NZ_JARFIS010000001.1, on the reverse strand, counting down.
TGCTTTGAGTGGATCGCCTGTGAGAGCCGGGACGAAGGTGTGTACGCCTGGCTGCGGAAGGGCGCGGGCCAGACCATCCTCTGTGTGATGAATACCCAGAATACCGCCCACAAAAAGTTCCCGCTCTACTTCCAGTACCCCTGCGCCGCCGATGAGCTGCTGAACAGCGAGGCTGCCTGCTGGAACGGCGCGGACCGCAGCCGCACCAGACACCTGCACACCACCGATGGCGGCGTGTACGGCCGGGACTACACCCTGAGCGTGGATCTGCCCGCCATGGGCAGCCGGATGTACCGCATCACGCCGGAGGCTCCCCACCCGGAAGCCGCACAGGCCTCTGCCCGCAAGGCCGCCGCCCAGAAGCGCAAGGCCACCATCGCGGCAAAGCAGAATTCCAAAAAGTAATATCGCATTCAAAATATCCCGTCTGCTGAAATGCAGGCGGGATATTTTATCTTCCGGGGGCCTGCCCTCTTGCCTGTGCCGCCCGGAATCATTATACTGTAAGCTGTAATATTGTGGTTCAAAACCGAGGAGCATGTACAATGTCAACGATACTTTCTGAAAAGAAGACCCTTTCACCCTGGGCAAAGGGCGGCATCGGGCTGGGTGCTGGAGCACTCCTGCTGGTGCTGGTGGGTCTGCTGTTCCCCACCGCGGCGGCATTCTTCCCGCTGGTGAGCCTGTGGTGCAGCTGTGTGCTGTTCTACGGCGCGCTGTGGGTGCTGCACACTGCCGGTGTGGAGCTGGACTTCTTCCACCGCGCAGCCATTATCACCTTCTGGGCCGGAGCTGTGCTCTACTTCTATTGGGCGCTGGGGCGGCGGCAGTTCATCTACGCCTGGGATTATGTGAACTACATTCAGAAGCAGTTCAATACCGAAGCGGCTTTTGCGCTGGGTCCGGTGGCCGGTTTTAAGTACATCATAAGCACATTTTCTGAAGACTACACCAATTTCATCACTCTGTTCACTGAGTTCCCGTTCTGCCTCACCGCAAAAACGGGTGACAGCTACGCTTTTGCGCAGGTTTTCTGTGTGCTCCCCAGCCTTATGCTGATGCTGGCTGGTCTCACGATCAAAATCGGGCAGATTCTGGAGGTCAAGAATAAGTTCTGGTATTTTATCATCGGCTTTTCCTGGGTGCTGACCTATCCGTTCCTGCGAATGAGCGCTATGCTGGCACAGCCGGACTGGTTCGGTCTGATCTTCGCTTTTGCCATTCTGCTCCTCACATTGGACTACCGTTTTGAAAAGCTGGAGCCGGGGCGGTTCGTGCTCATCTTCCTGGCAACGGCCGCGCTTATCCTGAGCCGCCGCTGGTACTTATATTTTGTGGTGGGCTATTATTTTTCTTATGCGCTTCTGCTTTTTGTAAGCAGTGCAAAGCTCGCAAAACAGGGCCAAAAGGGCCTTGCCCTGCGCCGAGTACGCAACCTCATCCTGTTTGGTGTCTGCGCCATGGCAGCAATGGTGGTCCTGCTCTGGCCCATGGTCAGCAAGATCCTGGCTTTTAACTACTCCGACCGCTATTCGTACTATAATGTCGGCGGCATTGCAGTAGAGCTCTATTATCATGCCATGCGCACCGGCCTGCTGAACCTTATTTTGATCCTGTTTGGTTTGTGGCTCTGCGTCAAGCGGAAAAAGCCCAGCCTGCCTGTGTTGGCGCTGTGTGAGCTGATGCTCAGTATGCTCTTATTTACCCGAGTGCAGAATTCCGGCTCCCATCAGATGCTGCTGTACGTGCCCGCCTATATCATTCTGTTTCTCTGCGGTGCGGCGGGTCTGGCAGAGAGTATCGAGCATTTCAAAATACCAAAGCTTTGTTTCTGGGTCTTTACACTGTTGTTCGCCGTGTCGGTGCGGTGCTCCCCGCTCACTGTCATGGCCTTGCCAGAGTTCGTTATCCATGCGTTCCACCCGGCAGACCTTGCTGAGTATCAGCGGCTGGACGAGTTGACCTATGACCGCAAGGACAAACCGCAGATCCAGGCCATGGCACAATGGCTGGTTGAACATCTGGGGGAGGGTGAGGTCGCCTATATGATTCCGGATGACATGCTCTACAATCCCGGCCATCTGCGGAACTGTGACCTGCCCAACCATGCACTGGACGGCAAGTTGCCGGACAGCTTCTCGGTGCCGGGCACCCACTATTTCCCCACCGGTTTCTTTGATGCCAGATATGTGGTAACTGCAGACCCGTTCCCCCTCTCACTGGCTCCGGACACGGAACTGGGCCACCGGTTCAACGCCGTTTTTCTTCAGCTGAGAGAGACTACCCACCAGCAAGTTGCGACCTTCGATATGGGCAACGGCACGGTGTTCACGATCTGGGAACGCACCACTCCCGTGACACGTGAGGAAGTGGAGACCTATCTCCATGAATTTGATGCTGAAAACGCCAAATACCCAGAAATGTTTTCCTCTGTTGTGGAAAACTGGCTGGCTGTTCATGGTTTATAAAAGGAGAGTAAAACGATATGTCCAACAACGCAAAAAATCTACCAGAAGTAAAATTAGGTCAGTACAAGGGGCTGGCTTTCACCCGCCATGTGCGGCCGCTTTCCGAAAAGACCATTGACCAGGAGATGGTCCACCAGACCCGGATGCGCTCCGTCTACCACAACTCCACCGCCCCCGCCAAGCGCGGCAGCCGGGTCCTGCTGGATTTTGTCGGCTTCATGGACGGGGAGGAGATCCCCGACAGCCGGATGGAAAAGGTGATGGTGGTTCTGGGGGACGGCAAGCTGATGCCCGCCGCCGAAGATGCCATCTACGGCCACACCGCTGGCGAGACCTTCCGCTTCGATTTCACTTACCCGGAGCAGTTCCGGGTGGAGGAGCTCTCCGGCAAGACCGCACAGTTTGAGATCAAGCTGCACTCCGTGGCCGAAAAGACCACCCCGGAGCTGAACGAGGAATTTGCCCGGGCACAGGGCTATGCAGACCTTGCCGCCATGCGCGAGGCCGTGCGGGCCAAAAAGCGGAAGATCCACGAAGATGCCGCCGACCGCGCCGCCGGGCAGGAGCTGCTGGCAAAGGTCGGTGCTAACCTGACCGTGGATCTGCCCGAGGCCATGCTGGACCGCACCGCCGACAACGAGATGCGGATGCTGGAGCAGCGGCTCTCCCGCAGCAACATCACCCTGGAAAAGCACTGCAAGAACAGCCACACCACCGCTGCCGCCCTGCGGGCAGGCTACCGTGACGCTGCCGAGCGGAACCTGCGCTCCATGCTGGCCTCCCGCTCCATTGCTGAAGCCGAGAACATCACCGTGAGCACGCTGGAGGTCAACAACGAGTACCGCCGCCTGTCCCAGCTGCAGGACACCCCGGAGGCCGATATCCGCCGGGTGCTGAGCCCGGACACCCTTGCCGCCGCACTGGTTGCACAGAAAGTCCAGCGCTTCCTGCTGGACAACGCCGACATCACCACGGTGATGGACCCCGAAAAGGAGTGATCCTATGAGTATCTTTACGCGCTACGCCATGGATGCGCTGATGAAGACCACCCACCCCGAAGTGAACCGCAAGCAGTGCTGGAACCTGCACCCCCACCGCACCCCCTGCACAGCCTGCAAGGACATCTGCCCCTATGGCGATGAGATCTTCACCCGCCCCAACCTCGTCAAGGACTGGGATCCCTGCACCGACTGCGGCCTGTGCGTCTCGGCCTGCCGGTCGGGCTGCATTGCCCCCTCGCCGGAGCAAGTGCAGCGGGACATCTCCCCTGCCGACAGCGATGGCGACACCATCTGGATCGGCTGCGAAAAATCCACCCGCAAGAACACTGTGGTGCGCACCTGCGTCTCGGCCTATTCGTGGGAAGCGCTGGCCTACCTTGCCCTGAACAAGAAGATCGTCCTCGATCTGACCCCCTGCGGCGAGTGCGAGAACGATGTCTGCGCCGAGCATCTGCGTGCCGTTCTGACCCGGCTGGTGGAGTTTTTCGGCCAGCCCCTGTTCGAGGCCCGGTTCACGCTGGCATACGAGCTGGACGATGCCCCCTTCCACGTCAAGGAATATTCCCGCCGTGAGATGATGGAGCAGGTGACCTCCGGCTCCAAAAAGGGCACCAAGCAGCTGCTGCGGATGCTGCCCGGCCTGCGCAGCGAGGACGAGAGCAGCCAGGATTTCCGGCTGCTGCTCCACCAGTACACCAAGCAGCTCAAGGCAGTGTCCGAAACGCCCCTGCGCTATGGCTACCACCTGCCCAACTTCACCCAGAAGTGCTTTGCCTGCGGCCGGTGTGAGAAGAGCTGCCGCAGCGGTGCCATCAAGTTTGAGGACCTGCCCGACGGCCAGACCCGCGCGGTGATCACGCCGTGGAAGTGCAGCGAGTGCGGGGTCTGCGTTGCCGCCTGCTCCAACGGCGGTCTGGACGGCCTGAAGCTGCGCCAGCTCACCAGCCTTGGCCCTGTCAGTGTCTACAAGTGCACCAAGACCCTCTGCAAGGAATGCGGCAAGCCCATTGCGCCCAACTGTGCGGACGGCATCTGTTCTGTCTGCCGCATCAAGCTGCGCTCCAAAAAGCGTCAGGAGGAGGCTGTGGCCCGCGCCAAGGAGCGTCAGGCCGAGCGCGAGGCCAAAAAGGCCGCGGAGGCAGCTGCAAAGGAGCTGGCAGAAGAAATTAAAAATGCCTCACCCTCTCAGCCGCCTATCGGCGGCAGCTCCCCCGAAGGGGGAGCCCCTGGCGTTCCGGTCACTTCCACTGTAAATGAATAAAACTTGCTTTCCCAGTTTGCCAAAGGCTCTCCCTTTGGGAGAGCTGGCATTGCGGAGCAATGACTGAGAGGGCGAGCATGTTTCCCATTGACGCAGCTCCAAAAAAATGCTATAATTCTTTTTAACCACCCAGCTGTGGTCGGGAGGACAAGTTACAAAGGCGTAACGGATGTGTTTCCGTTACGCCTTTTTTGCTTCCCGCTGCCGGGAAACAGCGGGCCTGTCGGCTTTGGGCGGCAACCAGACTTCAACACGAAGAAAAGAGGGAATTTCATTATGAAACAGTCTATTTCTCGTCGTCAGTTCCTCAAGGCAAGCGGCCTGGCAGCCGCAGGTGCCTGCGCCGCCGGTCTGCTGTCCAGCTGCGGCGGCAAGAGCGGCGGCAGCTCCTCCGGTTCTGCTTCCGGTGCGGATACCAGCAAGTACACCGTGCTTTATTCCAGCCAGCCTGCAACCCTGAACTATCTGACCACCGCCACCGACCTGGAAATGGTCGTGGGTGCAAACTGTGTGGACACCCTGGTCGAGTACGACAACAAGGGCGTGATGCGCGATGGCCTGGCCACCAAGTGGGAGTGGGATGCCGACACCCTGACCTGGACCTTCACCCTGCGCGAGGAGAACTGGGTGGACAACAACGGCGAAGTCGTTGCCCCCGTGACCGCACAGGACTTTGTGGATGCCCTGCAGTATGTACTGACCCCGGATTACGCTTCCTCCAACGTGGGCCTGGTCACCGCCTACATTGCCGGTGCGAATGATTACTACAACTATCACGTCTACCTGACCAATGCTGAAAACGGCACTGTGGACGATGACGGCACCACCTATGTCACCGATGGCAGCGGCAACGTGACTGTGACCGCAGCAGACGGCACCGCTTCCACCTACGCCCCCGTGGACTTTGATTCCGTGGGCGTGACCGCTGTGGATGACCACACCCTGGCCTACACCCTGACTTACGATTTCCCCGGCTTCCTGAGCCTGCTGTGCTACCTGCCCTATGAGCCCGCTTACGGCCCCCTGCTGAGCGAGATGGGCGACCAGTATGCCACCAGCGCCGAGACCCTGTACAGCTGCGGTGCTTTCTACCTGTCTGATTACGAGTCTCTGGAAACCTGGATCATGAAGAAGAACCCCGAGAACTATGATGCGGACAATGTCTTTATCGACACCATCAGCCGCATTTACAATGCCGAGGCTGCCGTGAACGGCCCCGAGATGATCAAGCGCGGCGAGATCGACGAAGCCACCATCGGCTCCGATATTCTGGACAGCTGGCTGGCCGACGATACCACCAAGGACATGGTCTCCATGGATCGTCCCAACACCAACTACACCTACTTCTACATGTTCAACTTCATGCCCTTTGCACACGAGTTCTCCAACTGGAACGTTGAGGGTGTGGATGCAGAATACGAACCCGAGAACTGGGCCAAGGCCATCAACAACACCAATTTCCGCAAGGCCTTCCTGTACGGCATCAACAACGCCGTTACGCTGGCTGTCAGCGCACCTCTGGGCTATGACAGCTACAAGTTGAACACCATCACTCCCCCGAACTTCTGCGCCACCACCGATGGCGTGGACTACACCCAGTGCGGCGGCCTGGCCGACCTGACCGAGTTCTTTGACGAGGCCAAGGCCAAGGAGTACCGTGATGCCGCCATTGAGGAGCTGACCGCACAGGGGGTCACCTTCCCCATCAAGGTGCAGCTGCCCTACAACCCCTCCTCCACCGACTGGGACAAGCAGTGCCAGGTGCTCAAGCAGCAGCTGGAGGGTGTGCTGAACGACGGCACCGACTTCATCGACATCATCATCACCGCCGGCCCCTCCGACAGCTTCCTGTCTGCTGTGCGCCGCAACGGCAAGTTCGAGTTCCTGCTCTGCAACTGGGGCGCTGACTACTCCGACCCCGAGACCGAGACTGACCCGTTCTATCAGGCTAAGGATTCCCGTGGAATGCGCTATGCTTACCTGCGCACCGGCGTGGAGGACGGCTTCATCACCGGCGAGACCGCAGATGCTGTTATGGCCTACATGAACGCCATCGAGGCCGCAAAGCAGATCACCGATGACATCGATGCCCGCTACAAGGCCTTTGCCGATGCCGAGGCTCTGCTCATCACCAACGCACTGGTCATTCCGCGCGGCATGAGCGTGCCCGCCTATCTGGCGACCCGCCTGAACTACTGGGAGGGCCAGTACGCTTCCATCGGCTTCTCCAACAAGCGCCTGAAGGGCATCCATGTCCTCGACCACTACATCTCCATGGACGAATACGAGGCAAACCGTGACGCTCGCTAAGCGTTCCTTCTTCTCATAACACAAAATACACCCCCTCTGCACGGCAGTTTCTGAAGCTGCGCCGCAGAGGGGGTGTTCTTTTTGCATGTTCAGTTACACTTCAAAATCCAGGCAGACACGGGTCTTGGTGTAGGGGCGCACCTTGCCATCGGCCACAGCCACGTGGGCGAGGTGGGTGGAGTAGCCCTTGAGGGCGGCTGCATCGGTAAAGGTGGTATCCAGCATCAGGTCTGCGTTGGAAGAGGGCAGGCCGTTGATGTTCACATGCACCTCCACAAGGCCCGGGATCTGCCCTGCCAGGCCCTCCAGCCCGGTTTTGATGTTCGCCTTGATCTCTGCCTTTTCGGCGGCAGAAAGCTCGTCCTTGAGCTGCCAGAGAATGATATGCTTGACCATAGAAAATACCTCCTGCGTTTTCTCCATTGTAGCAGAGAAATGCAGGAGGTGCAATTGGTTTTTGAGAAACGGCAGAGCTCTATTTTTAGTCGTTGCTGTGCTCCCACGATTCATACGCAACGACGTAGATGACATCCACGATCACCATAATCACCAAGACCACGGTGCGGGCTGTGCGGGCCTCTGGGAACACGATCAGAACATTGGAAAGGCCAAACGTAATACCGTTTGCCAACTCCCAGATGCCATTTTTCTTCTGCCAGAACGCCCGATATTCAGGGTCACGGTTATACTGGTTGAATGGGAGGTTAATGAGCGGATCCTTGCCCATCAGGTCGCGCACGCCAGTAATAAACCACAGTACCGTGAGTACGATTGTAAAAAGAACAGAACCTGTCATAGGAAATGCACCTCCTTTTCTATCAGAATAACACACGGCCATGGAAAAAACAAGGACGGAATTCAACTCTACAAAAGGGAAGGCCCCGCCCGCAAACAACGGCCGCACAACAAAAAACCAGCCGGATCGAGGCGTTTGCAAGCCCTCGTCCGGCTGGATACTTACTTCTTCGGAGTCATAAGCCTCTTCTCCTTGGGTTCTCTCATTTTCGGAGTATGCGTTTCACAGGGTGACTCTCCTTAGAAACTACCTGAAACTGAAGAGTTTTATGCAAGGGGATGAACTACTCTAGTACATTGGACTGACCCTTCTCTTAACTGTTGGACTGCGGTACCGAGATTCTGAAGATGAATTTCATATTACCACATTCTTTCGAGTTAGATTTACCAGGGATTCCATTGCTTAGTACATTGGAGTTACTCCTTTTTGGTCATTCAAACAGGTGCATCCGTGTAACTGTCCTCATCATGGGAGATCACCTCGGGCGGATCTATTTGAATTGCCAGGGGATTTATTCTGACAGACTGTACTGTTTTCGCATTTTTGATGCTCAAGACCGGCTCTTTGATTTGTTTTGTTATACGGGGGAAACATCCCGTTTGTGGAGAGCCTCTGTTTTGCTTCTCAGCGAATCCCGACAGTCTGTCCGAACTGTGCGGGTTCCATATCAACCATCGGTCTCGCTCCTTTCTGCTTAAAGTCAGCGGGGTTAGCTCTCATTTGAGCTTCTGCTGTACTTCTCTGGTTTCTGGCTTTATTATACAGGAAGATGCACAGTTTGTCTATTCGCAGAGTGCACAACAAATCAGACATACTTTTGCATCAAAAGTCCAAATTTCTGGGATACATGAATTTCCCCTTTCCGGTGCACTGCTCCACCTCCCTGGGCAAAGGCTCTGCCCCGCAGATCGTGCAGGGCCATCGCAGACACTGCTCCGGCATGTTAAATAGGTATCATCACAGAGCATACAGCTATATAAATCTGATATGCCCGCTATAAGATCTGTGAATAATAATGCCGATTTCACCTCATCCAAAGGCCAGAAAATGGTACAAATGGCTAAGAATCAGCAAAGAGATTGTGCAAATCGCATAGTTTCTCCCCTGTGCTTTTTGCAATCTGCACAACTGTTTTCATCCAAAGCAGAATTGGAATATAACAAAAAGTAGAATGTTAGGTGGAGGGCTGTAAAACCGACAGAAATCGTGCTATGATACCATCACAAATTAAGAAAGGAGAGAGTGCTAATCAATGAATGCGTTGACTGCTGCTTTGAAAGAAGAGCTGAATGTTGACATGGTCACGGTGTTCGGGCTTTCCATTCCGGAGTCCGTGGTCGTGAGCTGGGGCATCATGGCGTTTCTTGTCATCGGCTCCATCCTGCTGACGCGGAATCTGCGGGTGGATCACATCACCAAGCGGCAGGCCATCCTGGAAACGGTCGTTACTACGATCAATGATTTCTTTGTGGGCCTGCTGGGCGAAAGTGGAAAGCGCTATGTCCCCTATCTGATGAGCGTGGCACTGTACATCGGCTGCTCCAACCTGATCGGTGTGTTCGGCATCAAGCCCCCCACAAAGGACCTGAACGTCACAGCGGCCCTTGCTCTGATGAGCATCTGCCTGATCGAGTATGCCGGCATCCATGCACGCGGCGGCGCTGGCTTCCTCAAGAGCCTGGCTGCCCCCACCCCCATCATGGCCCCCATGAACGTGCTGGAGGTAGCCATCCGGCCCACCAGCCTGTGCATGCGACTGTTCGGCAACGTGCTGGGCGCTTTTGTCATTATGGAGCTGATCAAGCTGGTGGTGCCTGTGTTCGTGCCTGCCATCTTCAGCCTGTATTTTGACCTGTTCGATGGTCTGATCCAGACCTACGTCTTTGTGTTCCTTACCTCTTTGTTTATGAAGGAGACTATGGGAGACGAAGAGTAAACCCTTTCCATCATCAAATCAAAAGGAGATTAAAATTATGAACGGACTTATCGCTCTGGGCGCTGGCATTGCAGCGCTGACTGGTATTGGCGGCGGCATTGGCATCGGCATTGCAACCGGCAAGGCAACCGAGGCTATTTCCCGCCAGCCCGAGGCTTCCGGCAAGATCCAGACCAACCTGCTGCTGGGTGCTGCTCTGGCCGAAGGTACTGCAATTTTCGGTTTCGTCGTTGCACTGCTGATCATCCTGTTCCTGGGTTGATAACGGAGGCATGACGAATGCTGACACTGAATCTGAATCTTCTGTATACAGTCGTCAACGTTCTGATTCTGTTTTTGCTGCTGCGGAAATTCCTGTACAAGCCTGTTATGGGGATCATCGCACAGCGTCAGAAACAGGTGGATGACGCACTGAATGCCGCCGAGACCTCCAAAAAGGAGGCCGCTGCGGCCATGAACGCTGCGCAGGACAAGCTGCGCAATGTGGACACCGAGGCTGCTGCCCGCCGCGAGACTTACGAGCAGCAGGCCGAAACTGCAAAGCAGCAGCTGCTGGCCGAGGCCCAGAAACAGGCCGATGCCATTGTAGCCGAGGGCAAGGCCGCTGCTGAGGCAGAGCGCCAGCACAAGCTGCGCGAAGCCGACGCACAGACCACCGCACTGGCCCGCGCTATGTGCGAGAAGCTGCTGAGCCGGAACCTGACCGAGCAGGACGATTCCCGTTTGCTGGACGATCTGCTGGAGAAAGCAGGTGCTGAGCATGGCAACTGAGTTCAGCCGCGAATTCTTCTCTGAGAACCGCATCGTCAAGGCCGATCTGCGCGCCGCACATCAGCTCCGTGAAGAGGACATTGCCCGCATCAAGGCCGAGGTCAAGAAGCTCTATGATGCCACTGAGGTCATCCTGAATGTCTCGGTGGACGAGAGCCTGCTCTCCGGCTATGTGCTGCAGGTGGGCGACCGGGTATTCGACAACTCCGGCCGCCACCAGCTGGATCAGATGATGGCTGGCAAGCCCTCTCTGGCCACCCTCAAGACCCGCATCGAGGATTACAAGCCCGCCCAGACCTCTGCCGAGGGCGGCGTGGTCATCTCCTCTGCCGATGGCATCGTGCAGGTGGAGGGCATGGACAAGGCCGTTTACGGCGAGATCGTCACCTTTGAGAACGGTGCCAAGGGCATGGTCGAAAGCGTGGACCCGGGCAAGCTGGGCATCATGCTGTTCGACGGTGCCGAGACCGTGGGCGTGGGCACTCTGGTGACCCGCAGCGGCAAGCGCGCCGGCATCCCTGTGGGTGATGGTTTCCTGGGCCGTGTCATCGACCCGCTGGGCGAGCCCATTGACGGCAAAGGCCCGGTGAACGCCGAAGGCTACAACCCCATCGAGAAGCAGGCCCCCGGCATTCTGGAGCGTCAGAGCGTGGATACGCCGCTTCACACCGGCATCCTGGCCATCGACTCCATGTTCCCCATCGGCCGCGGCCAGCGTGAGCTGATCATCGGCGACCGCCAGACCGGCAAGACCTCCATTGCCACCGATGCCATCCTGAATCAGAAGGACACCGGCGTGCTCTGCATCTATGTTGCCATCGGCCAGAAGGCTTCCTCCATCGCCCGCGTGGCCGAGGACCTCAAGAAGCACGGTGCCATGAGCTACACCACCATCGTGGCTGCCACGGCTTCCGATTCCGCTCCCCTGCAGTACATCGCACCCTATGCGGGCACTGCACTGGCCGAGTATTTCATGTCCAAGGGCAAGAGCGTCCTGATCGTCTACGACGACCTTTCCAAGCATGCGGTGGCCTACCGTGCCATCTCCCTGCTGCTCCGCCGCTCTCCCGGCCGTGAGGCTTACCCCGGCGACGTGTTCTATCTGCATTCCCGTCTGCTGGAGCGCTCCTGCCGGATGCGCGACGATCTGGGCGGCGGTTCCATCACTGCCCTGCCCATCGTTGAGACCCAGGCGGGCGATGTCTCTGCTTACATCCCCACCAACGTCATCTCCATCACCGATGGTCAGATCTTCCTGGAAAGCGCCCTGTTCAACGCAGGCAACCGCCCCGCCGTCAACGTCGGCCTGTCGGTCTCCCGTGTGGGCGGCGCTGCCCAGACCAAGGCCATGAAGAAGGCCAATTCCAACCTGCGTATCGAGCTGGCCCAGTACAAGGATATGGAGTCCTTTGCCCAGTTCAGCTCTGATCTGGACACTGAGACCCGCCGCCAGCTGGAACACGGCAAGGCCCTGACCGAGATGCTCAAGCAGCCGCTGTACCAGCCCAAGTCCGATGCCGAGCAGGTGGTCGTGCTGACCCTGGCTTCCCACGGGATGCTGGACGACCTGCCGCTGGCTGACCAGCGCGCAAAGACCAATGCCTTTGTGCGCCAGTTCCACGCCGATGTTTCCGGCACCATGGACGCGATCACGTCCACGGGCAAGATCACCCCGGAACAGGTGGACACCATCCTGACCGCGTGGAAGGCATTCGCGGGAGGGGAGAGCAATGGCATCCAGTAAGCTGCTCAAGGAGCGGATCGAGAGCATTCAGGATACTATGAAGATCACGAATGCCATGTACCTGATCTCCTCCTCCAAGCTCCGCAAGGCCCGGCAGAACTACCAGAATGTTCTGCCCTACTTCACCCGGATGCGGGATACCATCTCCCGCGTGGTGCCCCACCTGCCCGACGAGCCGGAGCACCCCTTCTTCCACGAGCGGGATCTGGAGAACCCCAAGCGGGCCTACATCGTGCTGACCGCCGACAAGGGCATGGCCGGTGCTTACAACCAGAACCTGCTCAAGTTCCTGCGGGAGCACGCCGACCAGAACGACCGGTTCTATGTCATCGGTCAGGTAGGCTACCGTGCCCTGCTCCACAAGGATTCCCGTCTGGTGGAGGATTTCCATTACGGTGCCACGGCTCCCACCCTGCAGCGCGCCCGTGATATCACGGTGGATGCCATCGATGATTTCAAGTCCGGCAAACTGGACGAGATCTACATCGTCTACACCAAGATCCAGAACGCGCTGACCAGCGAGCCGGTCATGGAACGCCTGCTGCCGCTGGATCGTGCCCACCTCACGCCTGCTCCCAAGGGTCTGGGCGACCCCCGCGGCGAGGTGGAGATGTTCCCGGATGCCTGGACGGTGTTCGAGCAGACGGCCCCCATCTATATGCACGGCATGATCTTTGGTGCCATGACCGAGAGCTTCTGCGCCGAGCAGAGCGCCCGCATGACCGCCATGGATTCCGCCACCAAGAGCGCCAAGGATATGATCCACGATCTGGAGCTGGAGTACAACCGCTCCCGTCAGGGTTCCATCACCCAGGAGATCACCGAGATCATCGGCGGCGCGGCGGCGGTACAGAATAACGAGTAACATGCTCACCCTCTCAGGCCGCTTCGCGTCCAGCTCTCCCAAAGGGAGAGCCCTTGGCATAAAGATGAAGTTTGCACGGACTGCCAAGGCCTCCCACTTTGGGGGAGGTGGCATCGCGTGAGCGATGACGGAGAGGGTGAGGACGCTGAAGCGTTTGCAAGAAACATAGTATAAGAGGCAATTGTATGATACAGGGAACTATTATTCGAGTAGCGGGCCCCGTGGTGGATGTCAAATTCACCGGGGGCAAGCTGCCTGCCCTGCAGGAAGCGCTGACTGTGACCGCAGAGGGCACTGAGCGCACCATGGAGGTGGCGCAGCACGTCGATGAAACGACGGTGCGCTGCATCATGCTTTCTGCCAGCGAGGGTCTGGGCAAGGGGATGGAAGTTACCGCCACCGGCCACGGCCTGAATGCCCCTGTGGGCGAGGGCACTCTGGGCCGCATGTTCGACCCGCTGGGCCGCCCCATCGACGGCAAGGGCCCGGTGGACGATCTGCCCCACTGGCCCATCCACCGCAAGGCCCCCAGCTTTGCGGAGCAGAAACCTGCAACTGAAATTCTGGAGACCGGCATCAAGGTCATCGACCTGCTGGCTCCCTACGCCAAGGGCGGCAAGATCGGCCTGTTCGGCGGTGCCGGTGTCGGCAAAACCGTGCTGATCCAGGAGCTGATCCACAACGTGGCCACCGAGCACGGCGGCTACTCTATCTTCACCGGTGTCGGCGAGCGCTCCCGTGAGGGCTGTGACCTCTGGGGCGAGATGAACGCTTCCGGCGTTCTGAACAAGACCGCGCTGGTCTTTGGTCAGATGAACGAGCCTCCCGGAGCCCGTATGCGGGTCGCCGAGACAGGCCTGACCATGGCAGAGTACTTCCGTGAGGAGACCCACAAGGACGTGCTGCTGTTCATCGATAACATCTTCCGTTTCGTGCAGGCAGGCAGCGAGGTCTCCGCCCTGATGGGCCGGATGCCCTCCGCCGTGGGCTATCAGCCTACCCTGGCCAATGAGCTGGGTGCCCTGCAGGAGCGCATCACCTCCACCCGCGACGGCTCCATCACCTCGGTGCAGGCCGTCTACGTCCCCGCCGACGACCTGACCGACCCGGCTCCTGCAACCACCTTCGCCCATCTGGACGCAACCACCGTTCTGAGCCGTAAGATCGTGGAGCAGGGCATCTACCCCGCTGTCGATCCGCTGGCTTCCACCTCTCGCATTCTGGAAGCCGATATCGTGGGCGAGGAGCACTACCGTGTGGCCCGCAAGGTGCAGGCCACCCTGCAGCGCTATCAGGAGCTGCAGGACATCATCGCCATCCTGGGCATGGACGAGCTGAGCGAAGAGGACAAGCTCACCGTCACCCGTGCCCGCAAGCTGCAGAAGTTCCTCAGCCAGCCCTTTGCAGTGGCCGAGAACTTCACCGGCCTGAAGGGTGTGTACGTCCCGCTGGCAGAGACCGTCAAGGGCTTTGCCGCCATTGTGGACGGCCAGTGCGATGACCTGCCCGAGTGGGCATTCTTCAACGTGGGCACCCTTGCGGATGCCCGCAAGAAGTACGCAGACAAACAGGCGGAGGAAAAGGGCGGTGCCAACTGATGGAAAAGTTCATCCTGAACATCACGGCTTCCAGCGGTGAATTCTATCAGGGCTACTGCGAGAGCCTGACCCTGCCCACCGGCGACGGCGTGTACGGCGTGCAGGCCGGGCACAACCCCGTGCTGGTGGCTCTGCACATGGGCATTGCAAAGTTCACCGTGGACGGTGAAACCCGCGAGGTGCTGGTGGGCGACGGCATTGCAGAAGTAACCCCCACCTTTGTCCTGCTGCTGGTGGACAGCGCCGAGCGGCCCGAAGATATCGACCGCAACCGCGCCGAGGCTGCCCGCATCCGGGCCGAGGAGCGCCTGCAGCACAAGCAGAGCATGCACGAGTACTACCAGAGCAAGATCGCACTGGACCGCGCCATGCAGCGCCTGCAGACGGCCGCCAAATACAAGCGTTAAACGCTCCCCTCAAACAGAACACCGTCAGCCTGACACAACGGGCTGACGGTGTTTTTGTTGTTTTACTGCGCTTCGATCTGCGCTCCCCCTGCTGCACCCTCTTGTAAATTGCCGCGGAAAAGCGTATCATAGAATCAAATACAAGCAAAGGAGCATTCTTATGCGTGCATACGAGCGACTGTTGAATTATGTCCGCGTTTACACTACCTCCGACCCCGAGAGCGGCACCCACCCCTCGGCAGAGCGGGAGTTTGACCTGGCCCGCCAGCTGGTGGAAGAGATGAAGGCTCTGGGCATCGAGGATGCCCGGGTAGACGAGCACTGCTATGTCTACGGCAGCATCCCCGCCACCCCCGGCTGTGAGGACAAACCTGCCCTGGGCCTGATTGCCCACATGGACACCGCCCCCGATGCTTCCGGCGAGGGTGTTTCCCCCATCCTGCACGAGAATTATGACGGCCGTGATGTCACCCTGCCCGCCACCGGCATGGTGATGAAGGTCTCCACCTTCCCCTTCCTGGCCGACCTCAAGGGTGAGACTCTGATCACCACCGACGGCACCACCCTGCTGGGCGCAGACGACAAGGCCGGTGTGGCAGAGATCCTGACCGCCGCCGAGATCCTCCTTGCCGAGGGCCGCCCCCATGGCAAGCTCTGCATCGCCTTCACCCCCGACGAGGAGATCGGCGAGGGCGCTTCCCTCTTCGATATCCCGGGCTTTGGCGCGGATTTCGCCTACACCGTTGATGGCGGTGACGTGGGCGGCATCGAGTATGAGAACTTCAACGCAGCTGCCGCCACCGTGACCATCCACGGCTTCTCGGTGCATCCCGGCTCCGCCAAGGATGCCATGATCAACGCCTCCAATGTGGCCATGGAGTTCCACACTGCCCTGCCCATCATGGCCCGTCCCGAGACCACCGAGGGCCGTCAGGGCTTCTACCACCTCTGCCAGATGTACGGCGACGTGACCAACGCAAAGCTGGGCTACATCCTGCGCGACCACGATGCCGACAAGTTGCAGTATAAGAAGGATAACCTCCTCCACATTGCCGATTACCTCAACGGAAAGTACGGCCCCGGCACCGTGGAGGTGGAGATCAAGGACAGCTACCGCAACATGCTGGAAAAGATCAAGCCCCACTTCCATCTGGTGGAGAACGCCCGCAAGGCCATCGAAAAGGCCGGTCTGACCCCCGAGGAAGTGCCTGTGCGCGGCGGCACCGATGGTGCCACCCTGAGCTGGAAGGGTCTGCCCTGCCCCAACCTGGGCACCGGCGGCTTCAACTTCCACGGCGTGTGCGAGTGCACCACTGTAGAACGCATGGACAAGGCAACTGAAATCCTGCTGAATATCGTGGAGATCTACGGCAAATGATTCCGCTCCCGGAACGTTTCCACGCTGACTGCACATAAAAATGGACGGCTCTCGAAAACGAGAGCCGTCCATTTTTTCTTATCCCACGTTGATTTGTCCAACGGGCAGGATCTTGCGCTTGTTGTCATCGGGTTTGCTGGTCAGGCTGATGGCAAAGGACACCGGGCCCACACGGCCCATGAACATCACCAGCATATACAGCAGCTTGGCCCCGGTGTTCAGCTGGCTGGTTACACCCACCGAAAGGCCCACGGTACCAAAGGCGGAGCAGGATTCAAAGATCGCGTCAATGACCGTTACAGCATCCGAGGTGTTGTAATAGACCACCACGGCAGAGCCCAGCGCCGCCACCATGCCCAGCATGATGATGGTCAGAGCGCGGTAAACGGTCTTGGATTCAATGTGGTGGCCGCCGATGACACAATCGTCCCGGCCCTGCGCCACGCTGCGCATGGTCAGGATCAGAACGGCAAAGGTGGTCACCTTCACACCGCCGCCGGTGGAACCGGGAGCCGCGCCGATGAACTGCAGAACGCTCATCAGCAGCTTAGTGATGGGCCCACAGGCGGCCAGGTCGATGGTGTTCATACCGGCGGTACGGGTTGACACCGACTGGAACAGGGCCGCCATCACCTTGCCCGGCACGGACAGCCCGCCCATGCTCTTGGGGTTGTTCCACTCCATCAGACCGATGAGGGCGGCGCCGCCCACCCACAGGATGCAGGAGAAAAGCAACACCATCCGAGCATGGAGAGACAGGTGCCGCTTCTTGCGCCACTCTCCGATCTCCACCCAGACCATAAAGCCCAGACCGCCTGCCATGATCAGGAACATGATCACAGCCTGTACATAATAATTACTGACATAGGGAGCCAGCGAGGAATACTGCCCGAACCGGCCAAACAGATCGAAGCCCGCATTGCAGAACGCCGAGATGGCCGTGAATGCACTGATCCAGATGCCCTCCGCACCAAACTGCGGCACAAAGGCGATCATCAGAAGCACCATACCAATGATCTCAAAAGTCATCGCCAGCTTGACCACGATCTTCAGCACATCGGTGGCCTGCGAGTAGCCGCTGGCCGAAACGCTTTCTCCCAGCAGCCGCAGGTCCTTAAAGCCCATCCGGCGTTTGGCAGCCAGCGCAAAAAAGCTGGTCAGGGTCACCAGGCCCAGACCGCCCACCTGGATCAGCAGCAAAACCACCGCCTGCCCAAAGGGCGTGAACTGCGTCCAGGTATCCCGCACGACCAGACCTGTCACACAGGTGGCACTGGTGGCAGTGAACATGGCATCCACCACGCCCAGCCGACCGCTGCGGCTGGAAATGGGCAGTGTCAGCAGCAACGTTCCCAGCGCGATCAGCAGCACAAAGCTGATGCAGATGACCTGCGTTGCACTGCTGCCCAGCAGCCAGCCGCGCCGACGCGATGCTCTCTTTTTCCGTTTCATCCCCATAAGTTGGCTCCTTTTTGTGCCGGGCCGCCTGTGCTGCACCTGCACTTCATTCTGCACCCATGCCGCGCATGAGCACCTCTCCTATAGGATACACCTTTTTTCTTTCCGATTCAACTTGATTTTGTGGGGAAGTTGCGGTATTATAATATGGTATCCGTCTTCATAGCTCAGCTGGATAGAGCGTTCGCCTCCTAAGAATTCGGTCAACCTGATACCTTGGGGGCAGAAGTGATTGCTCTAATCAAAAGCAAGACCGGGAATCGAAGTTTTCTCAACAATTTTTGATGCAACAAGTTTAACACCGTTCCGGTTGCAACGCAGTCGGTCACTTCGTTGTGAAAAGCATTCCATACAAAGTGCAGAAAAGTCAAAAATCAACGATAATACATATATGTCTCTATACCTCAGCTGGATAGAGGGTTCGCCTCCTAAGGTTGCGTTACAACGGCCACCTCAAAAAAAACTAAATAAGGGATTGCAGTTCGACTTTGATCGGGCTATAATCATATATCAGACACGTCCATATAGCTCAGCTGGATAGAGCACACGCCTCCTAAGCGTGGGGTCGGAGGTTCAAATCCTCTTATGGACGCCAGTGAACAACGCCGAAAGCCTTTGTTTTCAAGGGTTTTCGGCTTTTCTTATATAAAAAGCTACGAAAAAGCTCTTTCACTGTATGAGATAAAATTCTACTCCAAAATTTGATTTTTGACAACCCCTCCAGAATCGAACGGTTGTTATAAGACAAAATCGCCAGCTAATTTTTAGCAGAAAACGGGCTGTTCTTGCTAATGAAAATGCCCTTCCTGCTAATCAGCCCCAAAATCGTGCCAAAAATCCAGCTAATCAAAAAAGGCGGATGTTTTGAATACCATGCAGTTATAGCAGATAAAATTAAATATCGTTATGTACATAGAGCGTCTATTTGCCCCGCATTGGGGATGGATAGGCGCTCTTTTTTTATGCCCAAACCCATGGGCAAATACAAGAGATTGGAGGTGTTTTATTTGAGCAAGCCTGTTTATACCGCAGACAAGCCGAGCGACTGTCATTACTGCTACTTCTGGACGAATGGCAGAAAGGGCTGCCGTCTGGGTAGAAATAATTGCTACTACTTAATCTCTTTGCCGCCGAAACCCAAGTCGGAATGTGATGGCTGTCCCTATGGGCGAGATCACCCGTGCATTGGTTGGTGTACGAAGAAGGTTATGCGTGAAGTGGGGCTTCGTTGATATGGATGTGTATGAACAGGAATACCGCTTCTACTATTTTGCCCGATGTCCTTACGAAAAGACGGATACGACTTTCCGCAGCATTCCGCTGACAACAGAAAGTTTTCCGCAGAAAGAAGGTGGTGAAGCCGTGTGAGTTTTGATTATTTTTACGGTCAGCAATCCGATCTATTCACATTCTATCGAGTTCCGAAGGTGTTGTTCACGAACGAGAGGTTCTGGAATATTTCTGCCGATGCCAAGATGCTGTATGGCATTTTGCTTGACCGCATGAGCCTGTCTGCCAAGAATGGTTGGATAGATAAAAACGGTAGAGTGTATATCATTTTTACAATCGACGAAGCGAAGATGGCTCTGAACTGTGCTGAACAAAAGGCTATCAAGCTGCTCAGTGAACTTGAGAAGAAAGCAGGATTGATTGAACGTAAGCGCCAGGGTTTGGGAAAGCCCAACCTGATCTATGTGAAGAACTTTATCTCTGCTGTGGATTCACAACTCTTGAATTGTGAAAATCACAATTCTGGAACAATGGAAATCACAACTCAAGAACTTCCGAAATCACAATGTAATAATACTGATATTAAAAATACTGAATTTAGTGATACTGATTCTATCTTTCCTTCCGGAAATGGTGGAATGATGGACGAGAATGACCGGTATCAAGAATACTTTGATTATTTCTCGGATCAGCTCAGTATGGATTTGTTGAAGAAGGATTACCCTTACGATTCCGAAATGCTGGATAACATTCTGGAGTTGATCGTTGAAACAGTTTGCACGAAGCGACCGTTGATTCGCATTGGTGCAGAGGAGCGTCCGGCAGAAATTGTCCGCAGTCGGTTTATGAAACTGAATGCCGAACACATTCGATATGTTATGGACTGCTTCAAGGAGAACACCACAAAGATTAGAAATATCCGTCAGTATATGCTGACTACGATATACAATGCGCCGACGACAATAGACACCTACTACGATGCTCTTGTTCGGCACGATATGTCACACGGATATTTGGAAGGAGGATTTAAGAAATTGAAAATGAAGCGAGAGGAAGGAGAGTGACGATAAATGTCGAAAAAAGCAACCATCATTGCGGTGGTCAATCAGAAAGGAGGCACTGGAAAGACCACCACCACCGAGAATCTGGGCGTTGGCTTGGCTCTTGAAGGAAAAAAGGTGCTTCTGGTAGAGCAGAGTTCCCATAAAACAGTATTTGCAAAAGTTCCCGCAATGGGGCAGATTTGGCGTGACTTCGGTCACGCCTTTTCTTTTGCTTCCAGTTCATCCAGAGGGATATACCCCAGCCCATCATACTTAATATGGATGTGCTGCACCCGCTTTCCGCTGGACTTATCCGGGGCATCCACATAGATGGCCGACACCAGTTCACGGAGAGCATAAGGGGTGAGTTCTTCAATATGAACGTACTTGTGCGCTTTCTGGACGAACTTCTCAATATTCTCGATCTGCTGTTCCTGTACTTCGATTTCCTGCTGGATAGAGAGGGCTTCCTCTTCCAGATGCTTCTGTTCGGCATCGTAGCTCTGGCTCATCATGTCAAAGCGTTCATCGCTCAGCTTTCCGCTGGCGTTATCCTCGTAGATTTTCATGAACAGCCGTTTGAGGTCTGCAATCCGCTTCTCATTCCGGGCAAGCTGCTTCTTCAGGACGGTCAGCTTTTCGGTGCTTTCCACCCGAAGCTGCTCCTCCATGACCTTGCGGAAGTAGTCTTCATGACGGAGAATGTAGTCCGTCACCCGCTGAACATGACTCAGTACACGTCCTTCCAGAACCTTTACCCGGATGAAGTGTCCCTTGCACTTGCTCCCGTTCTTCTTGTGCAGAGAGCAATCAAAGAAGTCTTGACTGAAGTCCCTGTTGTTGGACGAACCATATTGCATCTTAGAACCGCAGTCA